>NZ_JANPAB010000013.1:0-26325 GCF_031429695.1 Sphaerotilus sp. | reverse complement strand
GTGCTCGCCTGCATCCTGCTGACTCTGATTTGCTGCGTTTTCGGGAGGCCGTTGTAGCATCACGCCGCGCACTCAGCAGACGTTTTCACTGGCTCAGCAGGCAGCCGTTACCGACTGATACGGTGATGCAATTGCCCTGGGATGAGCAGATCGGCTACAGCGACGCCCCGCCCCTGCCCGATGCGGTCTGGACCCAGGCGGAAGACCTTCCGGGCGCCAAGCCGCAGTGACGTTGGGGGCTGGCAGAGCAGATGTACACTGCTTGAAACCCAACAGCTAGGTACAGATGAAGGTCTGCACACACCACAAGCTGGTCATTGCCGTGCTGACGCGCAACGAGCACTGCCCGCCCCATGTCCATGTCGGCACGGCCAAGTGGGATGCTCGCTTCCAGTTCAGCTTCTGGCACAACAGCGTGCGGCTGTGGGATGTCACGCCGGCCGAGAATGAGCCGAACGTGTCGGTGCTGGAGGACTTGCGGCAGGTGATTCGGCAGCCGGCGCATCTGCGGCGAGCCAGGGAACTCTGGTGGATCAGTCGCCGGACCCTTTGCCTGGAAAACCAGCGCTGGGATCCGAACACGCAGACGGTGGTGAGTCCCAGGGAGCGGCGGCTCGGTGCGCTGGCAATCCAGTCGAGCCATTTCGATGCGCAGGCGTACAAGACCGTGTTGCAACTGGCCGGTGCTTCCGGCCCGGTGGAGATCGAGCTATGACGACAGTGATCAAGGCCCAGGACCGATTCGACGAACCCGTGACCGCCTCGGTGCTGGCGAAGGCGACCGCCCGAGGTCGCCAGCGGCGCCATCCGGGCTTGCACGCGCTGTCGGTGGCGTACCTGCCGGCGTACCAGTCCCTGCTGATCGGTTTTGCGGACCAGAGCGCGGTGCTGCTGCCGGTGAAGAACTACCCCGAACTGTCGGCGCTGGGCGTGGCCGAGCTGGAGGGGCTGGCGATCGGCTATGGCGGCACGGCGCTGTGCCTGGAGGCGCGGGATCTGCACGTCTCGATCGCGGGGCTGGTGTCGGCCAGCCAGCCGCTGATGGACCTGGCGGCGACGGTGATCGCCGTGCGCAACGGCAGCCGGCGCACCGAGGCCAAGGCGCAGGCGTCGCGGGAGAACGGGCGCAAAGGCGGCCGGCCCCGCAAGGCCGAGGCGATCTGACGCGCTGTCAGCGCCTGAGGGTCGTCCCCCGCCCGTTCAAGCCTTGTGCTGCTGCGAGCGAATCATGGCCTCGCGCAGGATCGCATTCATGCGGGTCTGGTAGCCCTTGCCCTGGCTCTTGAGCCACAGCAGCACGTCCGAATCGATCCGCACCGAGGCATGCGTCTTCACCGGCTTGAAGAACGGATTGGGGACGGCCCGTGCCCAGAAGGTTTCATCCAGCGGCGGAATGTCGCTGTAGTCGATCTCGCTGTCCGGCCGCTCTGCCAACGCCTTGAGTTCCGCCTTGCGTTCCTCGGTTATCTGCGGCAGCTCGCCTTGCTTGTACCTAACCGTGCTCATAACGCCTCCGTTCCTTTCGGTCCACGCGGCGGGCACTGATGATCCGAACGACCTCGATGCCCTCGTCTTCAAAGCGCACCGTGTGCGCCACCAACAGCAGCAGGCAGCCGCCGACCATGCCGATGGTCTGCCAACGCTGTTCGTTGTGCTCGATGCGGTCTTGTTCCGATACGGCAAACGGGTCGTCGAAGGCCGCTGCGGCTTCCTGGAACCGGATGCCGTGCTTGCGGAAGTTGATGTCCGCCTTCTGATCGTCCCACTCGAAGTATCGTTCCATGTGACCTCATGGTAGCGTATTTTTGTATATACAAAACAGCACTGCAAACTGTAGATTTACTTGGATGCAGCGCCTGCTTATCGCCTGAGCACCGGCTTGAGCGCCACCCCCGTGTGACTCTTGCTCTTCACCACAGCCTCAGGAGTCCCGGTAATCACAACCTGTCCGCCGCCTGATCCACCCTCCGGCCCCAGATCGATCACCCAGTCGGCTTCCGCGATCACGTCAAGGTCATGCTCGATGACCACGACACTGTGCCCCGCATCCACCAGCCGATGCAGCACCCGAATCAGCTTCTCCACATCCGCCATGTGCAGCCCGACGGTGGGCTCGTCGAGCACATAGAGCGTGTGCGGCGCCCGCTGCCCGCGGCGGGTGACGTCGTCGCGGACCTTGCTCAGCTCGGTGACGAGCTTGATGCGCTGGGCCTCGCCGCCGGAGAGGGTGGGTGAGGGCTGGCCGAGGGTGAGGTAGCCCAGGCCGACGTCCTGGAGCAACTGCAGCGGGTGGGCGATGCTGGGCATGCTGGCGAAGAAGCCGACGGCCTCGTCCACCTCCATCTGCAGCACGTCGCCGATGCTTTTTCCCCGCCACGTCACGGCCAGCGTCTCGGGGTTGAACCGCGCCCCGTGGCACAGGTCGCACGGCACCTTCACGTCCGGCAGGAAGGCCATCTCGATGGTGCGCAGCCCCTGGCCTTCGCAGCCGGGGCAGCGCCCGTCGCCGGTGTTGAAGCTGAAGCGCCCGGCGGCGTAGCCCCGCGCCTTGGCCTCCAGCGTCTCGGTGAAGAGCTTGCGGATGGTGTCCCAGAAGCCGATGTAGGTGGCGGGGCAGGAGCGCGGGGTCTTGCCGATGGGGGTCTGGTCCACCTCCAGCACGCGGTCGATGTTGCTCCAGCCTTCCAGCCCGGTGCAGCCGACCCACGCCGGGCGCTCGCCGGCCTTCTTCCCCGCGAGCTTGTGCGCCACGATCGCCTGCACGTTGGCCAGCAGCACGTCGCGGGCCAGCGTCGATTTGCCAGAACCCGACACGCCCGTCACCGCCACCAGCCGCGCCAGCGGCACCTCCACGTCCACGTGCTGCAGGTTGTGCAGCGACGCCCCGCGCAGCGTCACCACCGGCCCGTCCGGCTCGACCGGGCGGCGCGGGCGGGTGGGGTGCTGGAGCGGGGCGTTGAGGAAGCGGCCGGTGATCGAGTCGGGGTTGGCCATCAGCTCGGCGGCGGTGCCTTGCGCGGTGACCTGGCCGCCGCGTTTGCCGGCGCCGGGGCCGATGTCGATGATGTGGTCGGCGCGGCGGATGGTGTCCTCGTCGTGTTCGACCACCACCAGCGTGTTGCCGGCGCTGCCGAGCTTGTGCAGCGCGTCGAGCAGGATGCGGTTGTCGCGCGGGTGCAGGCCGATGGTCGGCTCGTCGAGCACGTAGCACACGCCCTGCAGGTTGCTGCCGAGCTGCGCGGCGAGCCGGATGCGTTGCGCCTCGCCGCCGGAGAGCGTGGGCGCGGCGCGGTCCAGCGTCAGGTAGCCCAGGCCCACGTCGCCGAGGAAGCTCAGCCGGTTGCGGATCTCGGTGACCACGTCGCGTGCGATCGCGGACTCGCGGCCGTCGAGCTTGTGCGCCTCGATCCAGCGCCGGCCGTCGTCCACCGACTTGGCCGCCACCTCCGCGATCGAGACCTGGCGGAAGCGCACCGCCCGCGACACCGGGTTCAGCCGCGCGCCAGCGCAGGTGCCGCAGGTCTTGTCCTCCGCCAGCCCCTCGACCTCCGGCTCGGTGAAGGTCTTCTCGCGGCCCTTGTCGCCGTCGTCCTTCACGCTGTCGTCGAGCGCCTTGCGCTGCTCGCCGGTCAGCGTCAGGCCGGTGCCGACGCACTCGGGGCACCAGCCGTGCTTGCTGTTGTAGCTGAACATGCGCGGGTCCAGCTCGGGGTAGCTGGTGCCGCAGGTCGGGCAGGCGCGCTTGGTGGAGAACACTTTGGCCTTGCTGCGGAACGCGGTGGACAGGAAGCCCGCCGCCAGCGACAAGGACAGCGACTTGGCCGTCAGCGCCGACTTCAGCGGCGTCAGCAGGTGCAGCACGCCCTTGCCATGCTCCAGCGCCTCGGCCAGCGCCGCCCGCAGCCGCGCCTCGTTCGACACATCGACCAGCAGGTCCGCCACCGGCAGCTCGATCGTGTGCTCCTTGTAGCGGTCGAGCTTGGGCCAGGCGTCGGTCGGCAGGAACTCGCCGTCCACCCGCAGGTGCGCATACCCCTTGCCCTTGGCCCACTTGGCGAGGTCGGTGTAGACGCCCTTGCGCCCGATCACCAGCGGCGCGAGCAGGCCGATGTGCTGGCCCCGGTGGTCACGCAGCAGTTGCGCGGCGATCGACTCGGGCGTCTGCGGCTGCACGGCGACCCAGTGCTCGGACGGCGCGTGGAAGTCGCTGCAGGCGGGGCAGTACTGCGTGCCGAGCTTGACGTACATCAGCCGCAGGAAGTGCCAGACCTCGGTCGTCGTCGCCACGGTGCTCTTGCGCCCGCCGCGCGAGAGGCGCTGCTCGATGGCGACGGTCGGCGGGATGCCCCAGACGGCGTCCACCTCGGGGCGACCGGCCGGCTGCACGATGCTGCGCGCGTAGGCGTTCAGGCTCTCCAGGTAGCGGCGCTGGCCTTCGTTGAAGAGGATGTCGAAGGCGAGCGTCGATTTGCCGGAGCCGGAGACACCGGTGATGACGGTGAACTTGCCGCGGGGGATGTTGACGGACAGGCCCTTGAGGTTGTGCTCGCGGGCGTTGACGATCTGGATGCAGTCGTCGTGGGCGAGCCGGGCGCGTTCGCGGCGCGCCTTGACGATGGTCTGCAGCGGCACGCCTTCCTCGACGCGCAGGCCGCCGTGGCCGAGGGCTGTTTCGTACTCGCGCAGCGACTTCCCTGTGTGGCTCGTCGGATGCGCCCGCAGATCGGCCGGCGTGCCCTCCGCCACCAGCTCGCCGCCCGCCTCGCCGCCTTCCGGCCCGAGGTCGACGATCCAGTCGCTGGCGCGCACCACGTCGAGGTTGTGCTCGATCACCAGCAGGCTGTGCCCGGCCTCCAGCAGCTTGCGGAACGCCCGCATCAGCTTGGCGATGTCGTCGAAGTGCAGGCCGGTGGTCGGCTCGTCGAACAGGAACAGCGTGCCCTTCTTCGCCAGCTTCTGCTTGGTGGCACTGGCGCTCTTCGCGGCCTCGGCGAGGAAGCCGGACAGCTTCAGCCGCTGCGCCTCGCCGCCCGAGAGCGTGGGCACCGGCTGGCCGAGCTTGACGTAATCCAGCCCCACGTCTGCCAGCGGCTGCAGCGCCCGCACCACCTCGCGGTCCTGCGCGAACAGCCGCACCGCGTCGGCGACGGTCAGCTCCAGCACGTCGGCGATGGACATCTGCTTGCCCAGCCGCTCGATCTTCACCTCGCGCAGCTCGGCGCGGTAGCGCGTGCCGTCGCAGTCCGGGCAGCGCAGGTAGACGTCGCTGAGGAACTGCATCTCGACGTGCTCGAAGCCCGAGCCGCCGCAGGTCGGGCAGCGGCCGTCTCCCGCGTTGAAGCTGAACATGCCGGCGGTGTAGCTGCGCTGCTGTGCCTCGGGCAGCGCGGCGAACAGGTCGCGGATCGTGTCGAAGGCGCCGACGTAGCTCGCGGGGTTGGAGCGTGCCGTCTTGCCGATCGGGTTCTGATCGACGAGCACCACGTCGCTCAGCCAGTCCGCGCCGAGCAGCCGGTCGTGGGCGCCGGGCGACTCGGTGGCCTGCCCGAAATGCCGCGCCAGCGCCGGGGCCAGCACGTCCTGGATCAGCGACGACTTGCCCGAGCCGCTCACGCCCGTGACGCAGACCAGCCGCTGCAGCGGGAACTCGACCGTCACGTTCTTCAGGTTGTGTTCGCGCACGCCTTCGAGTACGAGGCGCGGCGTGCTGTCCAAGACCGGCCGCGCAAGGCCGAGGCCAATCGTGCGCCGCGCGCCGAGGTAGGCGCCGGTCAGCGTCTCGGCGCCTTTCAGGTCTTCGGGCGTGCCATCGAAGACGATGCGTCCGCCCTGCGTCCCCGGACCGGGGCCGAGGTCGATGATGCGGTCGGCGGCGAGCATCACGGCCGGGTCGTGTTCGACCACCACCAGCGTGTTGCCCGCGTCGCGCAGCCGCGCCATCGCCTGGTTGATGCGGTCCATGTCGCGCGGATGCAGCCCGATCGACGGCTCGTCCAGCACGAACAGCGTGTTCACCAGCGACGTGCCGAGCGCGGTCGTCAGGTTGATCCGCTGCACCTCGCCGCCCGACAGCGTGCGGCTCTGCCGGTCCAGCGACAGGTAGCCCAGGCCCACGTCGCAGAGGTATTTCAGCCGCGTGCGGATCTCGTCGAGCAGCAATTCGAGCGCGTCATCGAGCAACTGCGAGGGCAGGTCCAGCCCGTCGAAGAAGCGCCGCATCCGGTCGATCGGCAGCAGCATCAGGTCGTGCAGGCTCAGGCCGGGCAGGGCTTCGAGCTGCGTCCGCGACCACTTCACGCCGACCGGCAGGAAGCGTTTCTCCGCCGGCAGCGCCAGATCCGCCTGCCCCTTCTCGCCGAGGCGCCACAGCAGCGATTCCAGCTTCAGCCGCGCCCCGCCACAGACGCCGCAGGGCGTGTAGCTGCGGTACTTCGACAAGAGCACGCGGATGTGCATCTTGTAAGCCTTGCTCTCCAGGTACTCGAAGAAGCGCCGCACGCCGTACCACTGCGCTTTCCACTCGCCCGTCCAGTTCGGCGAGCCGTCGATCACCCACGCCTGCTGCACCGCGCTCATCTGGCTCCACGCCGTGTCGCGCGGAATGCCGGCGTCGCCCGCATACTTGAGCAGGTCGTCCTGGCACTCCTGCCACGCCGGTGTCTGCAGCGTCTTGACCGCACCGCCGCGCAGCGTCTTGCGGTGGTCCGGGATCACCAGCCCGAAGTCCACCCCGATCACCCGCCCGAAGCCGCGACACGTCTCGCAGGCGCCGAAGGCCGAGTTGAACGAGAACATCGACGGCTGCGGCGTGCTGTAGCGGCGCTCGGATTCCGGGCAGTGCAGGCCCTGGCTGTACCGCCAGACTTCGGCCGTGTCATCGGTGCCCGCATACACATTGCACCGCCCGCTCCCCCTCTTCAACGCCGCCTCCAGCGCCTCGACCACCCGCACCTTTTCCGCATTCGAGAACCGGAACCGATCCGCGACGACATCGAGCACCTTGCGCGGCCCGGTCGGCGTGGCGACGACGCGCTCGGCCTGCACGCGGGTGTAGCCGCTGGCGGACAGCCACTGCGCGACTTCCTCGGGCGTGACCGTGGCCGGCAGTTCCACCGGAAAGGTGATCACCAGCCGCGGATCACCCGCCGCCGCGCTGCGTGCCTGCAGGTCGAGCCAGATGCTCTGAGGATCGTCCTCGCGCACGGCCTGCGCGGTGTCCTGGTCGAAGAGCTGCGCGGCGCGGGCGAACAGCAGCTTCAGGTGGTCGTTCAGCTCCGTCATCGTCCCGACCGTGGAGCGGCTGGTGCGCACCGGATTGGTCTGGTCGATGGCGATGGCCGGGGGCACGCCTTCCACCGAATCCACCGCCGGCCGGTCCATCCGGTCGAGGAACTGGCGGGCGTAGGCGGAGAAGGTCTCGACGTAGCGCCGCTGGCCTTCGGCGTAGAGCGTGTCGAAGACCAGCGATGACTTGCCCGACCCGCTGGGGCCGGTCACGACCGTCAGCTCACCCGTGCGGATGTCGAGGTCGAGGTTCTTGAGGTTGTGCTGGCGGGCGCCACGGATTCGGATCAGGCCGGTCATCAGGAATGTTCTCGCGGGGCGAAGCGGAACATTCTAGGGACGTGGCGCCTCTGTGCGTCAGTCCGGGACTTTGAGTGTCAATCCCGTCATGACGATCTGGTCAGCCGCCACTGGCGCCGTGGCGATCGCTGGCACGTTGGCCGCCGAGAGCGCGGTGGCGCTGGTGGCCCGCGGCGTGGTGCGCACCACTTGGCTGACCGGCAGCGCCGCGCCGGTCGTCAGGTGGGTCCACATCGCGTTCAGCGCCTGGTTCAGGTACGGGTGCAGCGGCACGGCCTTGGTGTCGTAGCCGAGCAGCGCCCCGAAGGCGATGAAGGTGTCGAAGTGCTGCGCGTTGGTCACCTCGATGTAGCGCACCTTGGCGGCGTCGCTGGCGCTGTCGCTCAACTGGTTCTTGCCGAAGTAGGCGCGGGCGGTGTGGTTGATCGGCAGCAGCGTGTCACTGCGGCCCGCCACGATGATCGTCGGCTTGCTGCGCAGCTTGGCGGTCAGTTGCACCGCGTTGACGCCAGCGATCACGCGGTCGGACTGCGCCTTGAGGGCGCCGGTGAGCGTGGCGCCCGTGGCTTCGTCCTTGCCGGTGGCCAGCGAGCGCAGGCACAGCGCGCCGTCGAGCGCGAAGTCGGCCGTGCCGCTGGTGGGCGAGGTGGCCAGGAAGTCGAGCTTCGCGCCGCCGACCGACCGGTCGTAGACGAGGTTCACGCCGCCGGTCGGCGGGATGCCGTTGCCACTGGCGAACAGGCCGGCCTGCGTGGCGGCGACTTGCGCGGCGACATCGCCGGTCGCGGTCGTGTTCGCCATGCTGAAGCCGCACACGCTGTCGGTGACGCTGAAGCGGCCGTAGGTGTTGACGTAGGTGACGGCGATCGCGTTGGTGGCGAAGCGGTAGTGCGACTGGTGGAAGAAGTTGCTCTCGGCCTGCCAGCCGTAGGTGTTGAGCTTGGCGAGCGCCGCATCGGCCTGTGCGGCCAGCGTGACGCCGGTCAGCAGGCCGCGGGCGGCGAGGGCGGTGCAGCGGTTCTGCGCGGCCGTGGTGAACGCCGCCGGCCAGAACGCGGCGGCGAGCACCTGGCTGGCCTGCGCGGACAGCGCGGCGCAGGGCTGGTAGACGTTGGCGTAGGTGAAGTAGTCGAGCAGCGGCTTGCTGTGGGTTGCCACCGTGGCGGCGCCCTGCTGGATGGTCAGGCCCGTGTTCGCGCCGGGCTGGGCGTTCGGTTCGGAGACCGCCACGCCGTCGATCAGGCCCTCGGTGTCCTGCTCGGCCGCGGCCAATGCCGCGCCGCCGCCATTCGACACCGACGAGGCGATGACGATCGTGTTGGCCGGGACGATGGTGCGGATCTTCTTGTTCGGATCGACGGCGGTCGGGCTGCCGTAGCGTTCGTTGAGCACGTAGAAGGCCAGCCGCACCGCGTCGAGCGTGTGCTTGCCCCAGTCCTTCTCGGGGTTCTGCTGCGAGTGGGCGTGCTTGTAGGCGACGCGGTTGGGCGTGGCGGTGTTGAAGGCGGTCACGTCCGACGCGGTGGCGGCGGACTGGAAGAGCGCCTTGCCGGCGGCGGTGGCGGCGTTGAGCACCGTGCCGTCGCGGGCCATGACGGCGCCGCTGGTGAGGTCGTGCAGGCCGTTGCCGCTGCCCTTGTCGGTGTAGGCGACCGCGCAGCCGCGTTTCAGGCCCCACTCGCCCGCCGTGCCGATGGCGCCGTAGACACCCCGCGAGCCGGAGGAGGCGGCAGTGACGATGCAGGGCCGGCCGGGCTGGAAGCTGTCGGGGATCTGCACCATCAGCGTGACGTTCTGCTTGCCGGTGCCGTCGTCGGCATAGGCGATGTACTCGCGGCCGGCGATCTTGCCTTCGCCGAGCGTGTTGCCTCCGTTCAGGTCGATGTTCGGGCCGTACAGCACGCCCATGCCGCCCGCGGCGGTGTAGTCCACCAGGGCGCGGTAGTTGTTGTAGATGGCGTTGCGGCGCAGCTCAGGCGCCGTGGGCGTGGCCGGTACGGCGTAGGCGGGGGCGGCGCCCATCAACCCGGTCTTGCCGAGGCCGGCGGTCAGCAGGTCGTCGGTGGCGCCGTCATAGACCTTCTCGGCGATGGCGCCGGACAGGCCGGCGGGCAGGGTGTTGATGTCTTCGCTGCTGCTGGAGGCGCAGCCGCCCAGGACGAGGGCGGCGAGGGCGGCGGCGGCGATGGGGGTGCGTTTCGGGGCGGTGCGTGCGTTCGGGATCGGCTTGTTCATTGGAATCTCCCAGGGCAAGTGCCCGGCTGAGGCGCCGGGTCAGTTGACCTTGCCACGCTGGTCGATGCACAACATGCCTAAATCCCCCGACTCAGTGAAAACACTGAGTCGATCTTGGTGCGCTGCCGCCGGTCAATGCACCAGATTGGCGAGTTGGTCGAGTGCATCGGCCTCCATCGCCTCGAAGCCGCTGATGCGCAGGTCGTCGAGGATCTTCCGGCCCGCCGGATCGGCCCCCATGCTGCAGAGCACCTCGCGCACCTCGTCAAGCCGGTCGGCCAGCTCGGGGGCGACGCAGAAGCAGTGCGAGGCCACCTGCCGCGTGGTGGCGGACACGATCTCCAGCGCCTCGCGGGTCGAGGCGCTCAGCCCGTGCCACGTCTCGTTGTAGACGAAGCCCACGTCGGCGCGGCCGTCCAGCACGGCTTGCACCGCCCGGACGTGGTTGCCGGTGAACTGGAGCTGGCAGTCGTCCGGGTTGACCGCGTGCTGGTCGAGCAGGGTCAAGCCCAGCACATGCACCAGCAGCTGCTCCGAGGCCGAGGCCACGCGCAGCGGACGCTGCGCGGGCAGTCCGGCGCCCTGCCGGCTCACCAGCAGCGTTTCGTCGTACACCCCCATCGGTCGGGCGACCGGCACGAACCCGCGTTCGTGGACGTACCTCCGTGCACTGAAGGGGTGGGCGTAGGCCAGATGGAATCCGCCGGCCAGCACCTGGTCCTGTTCGTCCTGGAAATTGTCGGACGGCTCGAACCGCATCGCCACCCCGAGCTTGCGCTGCAGATAGGTGTTGAGCAGGAACCAGCCTGCCAGATTGCGGGCAGTGTCGTGCGGGCTGACGGAGAGGCGGTAGCGGGTGGACATGTGCGGGAGACCCATCGGAGCGGTGGGTCTGATTGTCTGCACCGGCGGCCCCGCCAGATCCGAGGAGTCCCGAGGGACTTCCGGTGTTCTTTTCAGTCCATCCGTCCCTCAGCCCATCAATGCGCAGGGGACGGACCAGAGCAACTGCCCTGGCTGTTCGCCATGCGGCTCGACCGTGATGCAGGTCAGCGAGGCCTTTTTCACCCGCACGATCGGGTACCTGCTGCCGAGCAGGCGGCTGATGAGGTCGGACAGATCCGGCTCGTGGCCGACCAGCCAGAGGGAGTCGGCGTCGGCGGTGGCGCCGCTGTTGGCGTTGACGGCCTCGCGCAGCTCGCGCAGGGCCTGCACCACCGGGGTGCCCAGGCGCAGCCAGTCGACGACTTGCGGCCGCGGGCAGTCGGGCAGGTGCTGGCTGAACTGGGTGGCCGTTTCGACGGCGCGCACCAGCGGGCTGCTGAGCAGGCGCTGTGGCTGCAGCCCCTGGCGCTCGCAGAACCGGGCCACGGCGCGCGCCTGGCCGAGGCCCTTCTCGGTGAGGGTGCGCTCAGCGTCGGGGATCGGCAGGTGCCGGTCCTGCGCGGTGGCGTGGCGGAGAAAGTACAGGCGGGTGATCACGGGGGACATTGTCTTCCCGGGCGCGGGGTGCCGGGAGGGAAGCTGTTGGAATCCGGCTCCTTGTCGCGTGGGGTCTGATTCTGGCGCTCTCTGCACCTCAGCCCGCGGCGATGGGATCGTCAGATTCCAACAGCGCCACCGTCAGCGCGCCGCACGGGGCGTGCGCTGCGCAGTCGTTGCCGTTGCCCGGTGCGTCCCAGGACAACATGGAATGCATTGACGCACGTCGCCGTGCAGTGCAAGTAACCAGATCTGGCCCGTACCAAGGCAAGGGCTGGGAAATTTCCGGGGAGGATCTGGGTTGGAGGGGCTTTAAAACGTGCAAATTACCCATTTTTTGCACGATGACCACCTGATTCGGGGATTCCTCAGCCGGTTTGTTTCAGGAGTTTTCGATGCGTGCTGTAACACTCCTGCACCGGATCGTCACACAGTACCTGCGTCCTGGGTGATCGCGACGGGCTGGCCATCGATCTGCGGCAGGTGTGTCTGCAGCCACTCGACACACGCTGATGCCAGCCGCGGGCCGGTCGAAACGAGGGTGCGCAGCGCGGACAGGTCGGCCACGTGGGGCAGATCGGTGTCCACCTGCACCACGTCGGCGTAGAAGGCTGCGTCTGCGCCCAGGCAGGTCACGCCGGTCTCGGCGACGAACTGCCACAGGCGTGCCCCATCGGGGGTTTCGCTGCTGCCGCTGGGGTGGCCGTCGAAGAGGCACAGGGTCGTGCCACCCAGCAGGCCGCCCACTTGCCGCATCCACAGCGCCCCGCCCGGCGTACAGGACCAATGCAAGCGGTCTCCGGTGTCGGTGGTGGCGCCGAGGCGCTGCTGGGCGTTGTGCTGGACCGCCGCCTGCACGGCGCTGCCGTGGTCCTGCACGCTGGGCGTGGGCAAGCCGCCGGTGTCGTTGGCGTAAGCAATCCACAGCGGATGGTCAGAGGGCAGTGCCAGCGGCGTGAAATCCGGATCACCGGCCAGCAACGGACGCAGGTCGTAGGCATGGCGGCCAGAGTGGAGGAACTCGTCCACCTCGGCGTCCCTGTCGAGGCAGGGCCACAGCACCAGGTGCGTGACGCTGGGCAGGCCGGCCAGCAGTGCGTGGACGGTGGGCAGTCGGTCGTGGTCACGGCCGCCGCGGGTGGTGCCGTCGCAGGCGATCAGCACCTTGGGCGCGATCTGGCCGAAGCGGTCGAGCACGGCCTGCGCATCCAGGTCTGGCGAACACACCGACCAGACCGCCCCCAGGCTGGCGCAGGCGAGAAAGGCCGCCACCGTCTGCGGTGCATTGGGCAGGTAAGCAGCGACACGGTCCAGCGGCTGCACCCCCATGCCCCGCAAGGCCACCGCCAGCGAAGCCACTTCGCGCTGCAGCTCCGGCCAGCCCAGCGTGAGCGTGCGTCCAGCGTCGTGCAGCCGCTCGTTGCGGAACAGGAGAGCAGGGATGTCGGCCCCCTGTGCCGCATCGGCGTGGCGGAAAACCTGGCGGGCGTAGTTGATCTGGGGGCCGTTCGGCGCCATGTCGGGATCCAGTGCTCGGCTGTTACAGCGAAAGATGCCAACTTTTTATCAGAAACAACCCCGTGTCGGCTATTTTGGTGTCGGTGCCTTCTGCGCTTCGATGTCGAGGTAGGGCCACCAGTTCAGCCAGAACGGTGCCCGCCGGTAGCCGATCACCTGCGGATGGGTCAGGTCGGTGATCAGGCGGTGGACATGGAAGCGGTAGGGCGCGTAGGCGAGCATCAGCCGGTTGGCCTCGCGGAAGGCCGCCAGCCGCTCGGGGCCGTCGGGCAGTGCGGTGATGCGGTCATAGACGGCATCGAACGCCGGCAACTGGAAACGCGCCATGTTGCCCTTGCCGACCGAGGCGCTGTAGCCGCTCTCCAGTGCGCCCTGCCCGTCCGGCGAGCCAGCGCTGGAGCCGACACGCCACAGCATGAACTTGCCGGCGCGGGTGGACTTGAGGTTCTCGCTCCACTGGCCGACCTTCAGCTCGACCTTCAGGCCCAGCGTGTCCATGTTCTTCTTGTAGATCTCGTCGAGCTGGCGGCTGGTCTGGTCGGCTTGCGTCAGGATCACGATGGTCAGTTTCGACCCGTCCGGCCGCTCGCGCCAGCCGTCGCCATCGCGGTCCACGTAGCCCCAGGTGTCGAGCAGGGCGCGGGCGCGGGCCGGCTGGTACTCGCCGATCTCCGTGCGCAGAGCGGGGTCGTGGCCGTAGGTGCCGGGCTGGATACCGGCTTGCGCGGGCACGGCTTCACCCCGGCGGCCGAGGCGGATCTCGCGCTTGATGTCGAGTCCGAGACTGATGGCGCGGCGCAGCGCGACCTGCTGCGGCGCCAGTCCGCCGATCAGCGGGTCTTCCATGTTGAACACCGTCATCGTCACGTCCGAGCCGGCGATGCGGTATTTGCGGATGCCCTTCCTGGCGAGGTGCGGCGCGAGTTCGCCCTTCACCAGCGCCTGCGGGATGTAGTCGGCCGGCACGCGCTCCAGCAGGTCTTGTTCGCCGTTCAGGAAGGCGAGCCAGCGCGGCTGGGCCTCCTCGATGATCGACACCTCCACCCGGTCCAGCATGGGGATGCGCCGGCCCTTGAAGCGTTCGAGCAGCGCCTGGCCCTCGGTGTCGTCGGCATTGGGTGTGGCGTCGTAGAAGCGTTCGCGGTAGCCGGTGAAGCGCTCCATCACGATCATCGAGCTGCGCCGCCACTCGGCGAGGCGGAACGGGCCGGTGCCGATCGGGTGTTCCGCGATCTTGTCGCCGTGGAACTCGACGACTTCGCGGGCCATCGCTTCCATGCCGGCCAGCGTGTAGAGGAACCGGGGCCGCGATTCGCGCAGCCGGAAGCGCAGCGTGTAGCGGTCCAGCGCCTGCGCGCCTTCCACCGGCCGGTTGTAGTCGAAGGGCTTCTTCGCCTTGATCGCTTCGTCACGCAGCGCCTGCAGCCCGATGATTCCCTGCTCCTCCAAGGAGGTGTGGCCGGGGCTCTTGGTGGCCGGGTCGTAGTAACGCTTGAGGGTGTAGACGTAGTCCTCGGCGGTCAGCTCGCGGGGCTTGCCCTTGAAGGCGGGATCGTCGTGGAACAGGATGCCGGGGCGGATCTTCAGCGTGAAGCTGCGGTGGTCGTCGGCGATCTCGGGCAGCGCGACCGCCGTGCAGGGCCGGATCAGGAAGGGCCGCGCCAGGTGGTCGTACTCCAGCAGCGTCTCGAAGATGTGCGCGGTGATGGTGTGCGAGTAGAGGTCGCTCACCTGCGGCGGATCGAAGCCGGTTTCGGCCGCCGGGAAGGCGTAGCGCAGCACCTTGAGCGGTGCTGCTGCGCCGGCCTCGGCCGCGTGCAGCCAGTCCGGGGTGGCCATCAGGCCGGCGCCGGCCGCAGCGGCGGTCAGCAGATCACGTCGCGTCGGGGTCACAGGCGCCTCCGGGGGTTCAGCCGCGGGCGGCGTTGAGCTGGTCGCGCGTGGCGAGGGCCACGCGGCGGGCCGCTTCGGCGAAGTCCTCCCCGCGGCTGGCGTAAAGCACGGCGCGCGAGCTGTTGACGACGATCGTGCCGGCGTCGGTCAGGCCGGCCTTCACCGTCGCCTCGGCGTCCCCGCCCTGCGCGCCCACGCCGGGGATCAGCAACGGCAGCGTCGGCGCCAGCGCCCGCACCCGCGCGATCTCGGCGGGGAAGGTCGCGCCGACGACCAGCCCGAGCTGGCCGGTCGAATTCCATTCGCTGTGCGCGAGGTTGGCGAGGTGCTCGAACAGCCGCGGCTGGCCCGGCACGTCGGCCAGGCGCTGCATCTGCCAGTCGTTGCCACCGGGGTTGGACGTGCGGCACAGCAGGATCACGCCCTTGTCCGCGTAGGCCAGGAAGGGCTCGATCGTGTCGCGGCCCATGAACGGTGACAGCGTCACGGCGTCCGCCTGGTAGCGCACGAAGGCCTCGCGGGCGTACTGCTCGGCGGTGGAGCCGATGTCGCCGCGCTTGGCGTCGAGGATCACCGGCACGTCGGGCGCCACCGCCTTGATGTGCGCCATCAACTGTTCGAGCTGGTCCTCGGCGCGGTGGGCGGCGAAGTAGGCGATCTGCGGCTTGAAGGCGCAGACGAGATCCTTCGTGGCATCGACGATCGCGGCGCAGAAGTCGTAGATCCGCTCCGCATCCCCCGCCCAGGCGCCGGGGAACTTCGACGGTTCGGGGTCGAGGCCGACGCACAGGAGGGAGTGGTGCAGGCGCGTGGCGCGGGCGAGCTGGGTGGTGAAGGTCATGGGGGTCTGCCGGTCAGCCGCCGATACGCCGCGCCAACTCCGCCGCCATCCCCGTGTAGCTCCCCGGCGTCATCGCCAGCAGCCGGTCCTTCTCGTGCTGCGGCAGCGCCAGATCGGTGACGAACCCGCGCATCAACGCCGCCGTCATCGGCTGCCCGCGCGTGAACTTCTTCAGTTGCTCATACGGCTCCGGCAGGCTGTAGCGGCGCATCACCGTCTGGATCGGCTCGGCCAGCACTTCCCAGGCGTCATCGAGGTCATTGGCCAGCGCCGCCGCGTTCAGCTCCAGCTTGTCCAGCCCGCGCAGCAGGCTGTCGTAGCCCAGCAGCGCGTACCCCAGCGCCACGCCCATGTTGCGCAGCACGGTCGAATCCGTCAGATCCCGCTGCCAGCGGCTCACCGGCAGCTTCTGCGCCAGGTGCGTCAGCAGCGCGCTGGCCAGGCCGAAGTTGCCCTCGGCGTTCTCGAAGTCGATCGGGTTGACCTTGTGCGGCATGGTGGACGAGCCGACCTCGCCTTCCTTGGTCTTCTGCTTGAAGAACCCGAGCGAGATGTAGCCCCACACGTCGCGCGCCCAGTCGATCAGGATCGTGTCGACGCGGGTGAAGGCGTCGAACAGCTCGGCCATGTAGTCGTGCGGCTCGATCTGGATGGTGTAGGGGTTGAAGGTCAGACCCAGCGGGCCTTCGATGACCCCGCGGCTGAAGCCTTCCCAGTCGTGCTCGGGGTAGGCCGACAGGTGGGCGTTGTAGTTGCCGACGGCGCCGTTCATCTTGGCCAGCAGCTTCACGTCAGCAATGCGGGCGCGGGCGTTTTTCAGGCGGGCCACGACGTTGGCGATTTCCTTGCCCACGGTGGTCGGGCTGGCGGTCTGGCCGTGGGTGCGGCTGAGCATGGGCACGCTGGCGAACTGCTGCGCCTGCGCGGTCATCTTCGCGATCACCTTGTCCAGCATCGGCAGCATCACCTCGTCACGGGCGCTCTTCAGCATCAGCGCGTGGCTGGTGTTGTTGATGTCCTCGCTGGTGCAGGCGAAGTGGACGAACTCGCCGCGGCTTTCCAGTTCGGCGTGGCCGGCGATGCGGCGCTTGATCCAGTACTCGACCGCCTTCACATCGTGGTTGGTGGTCTTCTCGATGTCCTTGATGGCCTGCGCGTCGGCTTCCTTGAAGTGGATCACCAGCGAGCGCAGCAGGCCGCGGCCCGCCTCGGACAGCGCCGGAAATTCAGCGAAGCCGGCGTCCGACAGCGCGATGAACCACTCGATCTCGACCTGCACGCGGCGGTGCATCAGGCCGAACTCGCTCAGCAGCGGGCGCAGGGCAGAAACCTTGGCGGCGTAGCGGCCATCGAGCGGCGACAGGGCGGTCAGGGGCGTGAACTGGGAGAGGGGCATGGTCGGACTCGATGCGGTGGGAGCGTTGGGCGGTGATTTTACCGGCCACACATGCGGACAGGCCGCCAACCCCGAGAGGGGAGGCGGCCTGTCCGAGGGCGGGGCCGGTGTGCGGCTGGCTCCGCCGTGCCGCGGAGTTCAGGCGTTGTAGAACTGCAGCAGCAGCGCGGGGTCGTGCAACTGGCGCCGCACACGGTGCAGGATGACGTTGAGGTTGTTGCGGGCGGACGCCGGGTCGGCGTCCGGCCAGAACAGACTGCACAGACGTGCCCGCGAGGTCAGCCGTCGCCGGTGCCGCAGCAGGTACAGCAGCAATGCGCGCGCTTTGCCGCGCGGCAGGTCCAGCACCTGCGCGGAACCGACCCAGATCTGCAGGCCGTCGAGCATCTGCACGCTCAGCGTGGCCTGCGCGGTGATGGCACCGGCCTGCGTTTGCGCTTGGGCGGGCCGTGGGATCGGCTCCGTTCGACGCAGGCGGTGCCGCGCTGCCCCACTGGTTCAGCGTTGCATCCCACGCACCGAGCATCCGCGTCGCGGCGAGGATGTTGGCCAGTCCGCCAGGTGTCGCCGGGGTCACGTGCAGGCTCCGGTCAGTTCATCGACGGAGCGAGTCTAGGAGGCTGAATTCCCCCTGGTGCGTGACAAAACGCGCACCCCATTTGAAGCAAAATGTTTCAGAGAGTGGCCGTCAATCCGTCCAGACGGTCCGACAGCCGAAATACATCAGGCAGACGCAGGCCCAGCAACGTGGGGGTGTGGTGGGCGGAGAGCTTGTGCATGGGCCGTACTGCTGTGCCGTGATGTGTGAAAAAGTCACGTTCTTGGCTTGCCGGTATTTTTACGTTTTTTCACATGCAACGGTATTGCACCACTACAAGGCATGTACTCAGTCCTGAGGACACGGTGGGGGACTGGGGGCGGAGAAATAATCGACGCAAGACGCTACAAGAACCTTGGCAATGCACACGTTGGGACAACATGACTGACCAGACCACAGACGCCCTGACTCCGCCCGGGGGCCAGCATCGCCGGTACCTGACGGTCGTGTTTTCCGATCTGTGTGACTCGACACGCCTGAGTGGTTCGATGGAGTCGGAGTGGTATGCGGTGATCCTGGCTGATCTGCGCCAGGCCTACACCGAGGTGCTGACCCGCCACGGCGGTACGGTGGTCCGCATCCAGGGTGACGGCGCGCTGGCGATCTTCGGTTACCCGAGTCCCCGCGAGGACGACGCCCGCCACGCCACGCAGGCGGCGCTGGAGTTGCACGAGGTGGTGCGAGCGATGGCGCCGGACACGGGCTGCGGCGCGCGCCTGGCGCTGGCGCTGCACTCGGGCATCCACTCCGGGCTGGTGCTGCTGGACGACGGCGATGCCGTGCGGGGCCGCTTCGATCTGATGGGCACGGTGCCCAATCTGGCCGCGCGGCTGTGCGAGGCTGCAGGCCGTGACGAGGTGCTGGTCAGCGAGGAGGCGCTCGGACCGGAGTTCCGCTACTTCGAGACCAGTCCGCTGCGCTACGTGAGCGTCAAGGGCCGTGTCGAGCCGATGTCCGCCTACCGCATCCTCGGTCGGGCTGGCGAGACCGGCCGCCAGCAGGCGCGGCGCCGGCGCAGCCTGCTGCCGTTCATCGGCCGCGGCGAGGTGCTGGACCTGCTGGCGCAGCGCCTGGGGCAGGCCCAGGTTGGCAGCTTGCAGTGTGTCGCGGTGCTGGGTGCTGCCGGAGTGGGCAAGACGCGGCTGGTGCAGGAGTTCCTGTCCCGCCAGACGCCGCTGGCCTGCTGCGTGGTGCGGGGCGATTGCGAGAACCCGCTCAGCGCCGAGCCTTTCCAGCCTTTCCTGCAGATGCTGCGCGAGCTGTTCGGTCTGACGCACGGACAGACCCCCGCGCTGGCTGCTGCCGAGGTGGCGCGCCGATTGGAGGCCATCGACCCGGCACTCGCCGTGCACTGTGGCGTGCTGCTGCGCGCCTTGTCGCTACCGGATCCGACGGCGGTGTTCGGCGCGCCGCCGCGGCGGCTGGTGGCCGAGGCGCTGATTGGCGCGCTCCGCGACCTGATGGCCGCGCTGGCCCGCCAGCAGCCGCTGGTGCTGGCGCTGGACGACTGGCAGTGGGCCGACGAGGCCTCGCGCCAGACGCTGACCGCCGTGCGCGCGATCGACCACCAGCCGATCCTGGTGCTGATCACCGCCCGCGAGCTGGCGCCGTCCGATCTCAACCTGATCGGCGCCGAGCCGCTGCAACTGCCGCCGTTCAACGACGCCGAGGCGGTGCAGACCGTGCAGCACCTGCTGCCGGGCATCGACCCCTTCGAGGCCGCGACCATCCAGCGCTATGCCGGTGGCAACGCGCTGTTCATCGAGGAGCTGTGCCATTCGATGGCCCAGGCGGACAGCGAACGCCCGGTCGGCCGTCCCCACGGCGGTGCGGCGTGGCTGGACATCCTGATCGAGTCGCGCCTGTCGCGCCTGCCCGCCACGCAGATCGAGCTGCTGCGGGCGGCGGCCGTCATTGGCAATGTCGTGCCGACCTGGCTGCTGGAGGTGGTCACCGGCTGTGGCGGCGACCATCCGCTGGTGCGGGCCCTGGCCGAACTCGACTTCATCTTTCCCGGCGAGCGTGCCCAGACCCTGCGTTTCAAGCACGGCCTGACCCGGGACGTCATCTACGATTCGGTCGGTTTGCACCAGCGCCGTGCCATGCACACGCGCATCGCCCAGGCCATCCAGCAACACCGCCCGCCCGGTGATTCGGATGAATCCCTGGAGGTGCTCGCCTACCACTATGGCGCGGCGGGCCAGACTGAGCAGGCCGCCCGCTTTGCCGAGCTGGCTGGCGACAAGGCGCTGGCCGCGTCGTCGCTGGACCGGGCGCGCGTGCAGTACCGCGCCGCGCTGGTGGCGCTCGACCAGCTGCCTCCGTCGCGTGAACGGCTGCTGCACTGGATCCGCCTGTCGCAGCGCCTCGGGCTGGCCTGCGTGTTCGATGCCTCGCGGCAGGATCTGGTGCTGTTCCGCCGTGCGGTGGAGCTGGCTGATCTCACGGAAGACCCAAGCATCCAGGCCAAGGCGCTGTACTGGCTGGCCTATCTGCACTACGCCCTGGGCGAGTCGCAGGCCTGCGTGCGGCATGGCGAGCGGGCATTGGCGCTGGCCCGCCAGGTGGGCGACGGACCGCTGGAAGTGCAGATCTGCGCAACGCTCGGGCAGGCGCTGGCTTCGTCGGCGGACTACGCGCCAGCGATCCACCTGCTGCGCGAAGCGTCGGACATCAAGCGCCAGCACCGTTCTGGCCGCGGCACGGCTGTGGGGCTGGCCTACACGCTGGCTTGCCTGGCGGCGGTGCAGGGCGACCGCGGGGATTTCGCGCTGGCGAGCGCGCTGTTCGACGAGGCGCTCGATGTCGTGCGCGACACCGGGCATGAGGTAGGGGCATCCATCCGTGGCTGGCGGGCGGCGGTGCTGCTGTGGCAGGGCCGCTGGGAGGAGGCTCGCCAGACGGCGGCCGAGGCCTACCGCATCGGCGAACAGGTACGCAGCCTGTTTTCGTTTTCGATGAGTCGCGCGGCCGGTGGCTATGCGCAGTGGATGCTGGACGGCTCGCACACCGCGCTGCAGAGCGTCCTGGATGCCACGGCCTGGCTGGCGCCGCGCGAGGGTGGGCTGTTCGAGTCGCTCAACCACGGCTGGCTCACCGACGGGCTGGTCCGTGCTGGCCGGCTGACCGAGGCGCGCACCCACGCCGCGCGGGCGTTGCAGCGCGGGCGGCGGCGCGATCTGCTGGGTGGCTCGATGGCTGCGCGGGCGATGGCCTGGTCTGCGGCGCAGGCCGGGGATCTGGCCCGTGCGGAGCGTGGCATTGCACGGGCGCTGCGGGTGGCCCATGCACGCGACTCGGCCCACGAACTGGCGGTGACACAGTGGATGGCGGCCCGCATCGTCCTGATCGGCGGGAATGCCGGTCGCGCCCGGCAATGGCTCGACCCGGCCGAGGCCGCCTTCGAGTTGATGGCCATGCCCTGGCACCTGGCGCAGGCCCGCGCGCTGCGCCTGCTCACGCGGTGAGCACCAGGGTGTTCGGCGACGCGGTGGCGCGCAGCGTGCCGGCATCCAGCAGCGCGCTGACCAGTCCGAGCATCACGCCGATGCCCATGCTGAAGCCCGGGCAGGCGTGCAGCGGTGCAGCCTCGCCCGGCCAGTCGCCCGGTGTGCGGCTGCCGCCAAACACGGTGTAGATGTCGCGCACACCGGCCGCCAGATCGGCCTGCGTGGCCGAGGCGATGCCGACGATGAGGCGGTCGCCTTCGCGGATGTCCACGCCCATCAGCCGGTGGTCCTCGCGCGCCGTGCGCCAGACCACTTCCGGGGTCGGGCGCGCCATCAGCGTGTCCATCAGCGGCTTGCGCAGGGCGGCGTTGGCGAGCATGTAGGCGTGGGGCGGCGGGCCGTCGGCGTCGCGCAGGGCGGCCTGCAGATCCCACAGGCTGCGGTCCATGACCCAGCGGCCCAGCACCGTGCGCAGGTTGCCCAGCACGGTCGGCCCGAAGCCCAGCATCACCCCCGTGAGGGTGCGCCCGAGCAGGTCGGCGTTGGCGGCGGTGACCTGCCCGCCGCCGAGCGCCTGCACGATGCCGCGGGTCAGCGGGCCGAAGCTGGCCGGCGGCGCCAGGCGCAGGTACTCGGTGACCATGTCGCGCAGCAGGCGGCCCTGGTGGCGCCCGTGCTGGCGCACCACCTCGCCGGGGCGCGGCGAGAAGATGAACTTCGAGGCCGAGACGAAGTGCCCGGGGCAGGTCGGCGTGGTGCGGGACTCGGTGTCCCAGGGACCGACGGTCATGTAGTTGCCGGCGGGGTCGGGCAGGCCGAACCACAGCGTGCAGAGCTGCCCCAGCACGGTTTCGCACAACTCCGGCAGATCGACCGGCACCCCGGCCGCCACTTCGACGTCGGGCAGCGCCGTGCGCAGGGCGCGCAGCAGGGCGGTGGTGATGCGGTAGGTTTCGTCGTAAGCCTGGTCTTCGCGGAGGGTCTCGATCACGGCGTTGACCGCCGGCGCGGTGGCGGCGTGGCCCGTGTCACCGTCCTGCCCGAGGTAGCCGAGGCCGACCGAGGCACGCATGCGCTCGCCGTAGCCGTGGACCGAGTAGTGCTGGCGGGCGTCGAGGAACACCTCCGCCACCGCCGCCTTGCTGCCGACGAGCACGCCGTACTCCGTGCGCAGCACGCCGCCCGGCTGCGCACGCACCGTCGCCCAGGCCGACTCGCGCAGCGTGCTGTCCTCCATGCGGCGTTTCCAGGTGGCGTAGTCGGTCGGTGGGGCGGGCGGTGCCGGTGGCGTGGGGGCCGGTGCGGCCAGCCAGTGCCGCATCTGGCGCAGCGTGGTGATGGACGGGGCGAAGAGGTACAGCCCCCAGCGCAGCTCGACCAGCGCCTCGGTGCCGAGGTCGATCGACATGGACTGGCCGCGCCAGGTGAACTGGAAGCTGCGCGGCTTGCCGCCGGGAACCGGCACACCGAGGAAGGGGTCGCTCTGCCAGGACAGGCGCCCGCTGCTGTTGCCGCCGCTGATCCAGCGCTGGATCACCTCGAACTGCTCGGCGATGCTGGCGTTGTAGGCCATGAAGAACAGGCCGCGCTCGCCCGAGCCGCTGGCGTAGGACATGCCGCGGCGGGCAATGCGCGGGATGGGCGCTGGTACCTGGTGCGTGTCGCGCGGATTGGCCCGCCGCACATGCGACTGGAAGGGGCACAGTCCTTCCACGGGCCTGTCTGTGCCGGCGACTGCGTAGTTGAAGTCATTCGGACGTTCGACGGGTGCCGCCGTTGCCGCCAGCGGAGTGCCGTCCGGCGTGCGGCCCATCATCAGCGTGCGCAGATCGGCGGTGGTGGGCGCGGTGGGGCCATGCAGCACTTGCAGCGCGCGGGCCTGGGCGTCGAGCAGCTGGTCGAGCCGCTCCACCTGCTGCGCCAGCTTGCGCACGACGAGGAAACTGCCGTTGTCGAGCAGCGCATCCGGCGTCGATGGCACGCGGGCATCGCCCCGGTCGTTCGGATAGCCCAGCAGCAGCTCGCCGGGTGCGACGGTGTCGGACCAGCGCGGCCGGTCCGGACCGGCATAGGGTGCGAGGCTCGGTTGGCTGAAGCCATCCTGGAAACCAAAACTCTCCTTCGAGACGGCACGGCCAGGGGCGACGAGGTTGCGGTGCATCGGCTCGATCGCCAGCACCTTCAGGCCGGTGTCGGGCGCCTGCAGCCCATCGATTTCGGCGCGCAGGCCCGGATGGAGCATGCCCGGTGGCAGCGGCCGCACGCCCGCACCGAACGCCCCGCGCAACTGCACGACCACATGCACCGCCGACAGCGCGATGCGCGACGGGCTGCCCGCAGGTGACAGGGCGTGCGGCGGTTGCCACCGGTCGGGGTGGTGGCCGTGCAGATCGCCGAGCACGCCGGCGCGGGCGTCCATGCCGTCGATGAACTCCTGCGGCAGATGCTCCAGCCGCGCCGCGGGCAGCTTCAGCGCTTTCAGGCCGGTGTAGGTCAGCGCCACGTTCAGGCGCAGGCGGCGCGGCTCGGCGCTGTCCGCCTCGGTGCAGACGGGCCAGTGCGCCAGCGCGTCGAGCGCGTGCGCGGCGTTGGTGACCCGCAGCAGCACCAGCGCACCGTGGGTGGTGTCGGTCGGGCTGCTCAGGATGCCGCCCTGCACGTCACCGGGGTTGATCCGTGCGGCGGCTGGGGACCGCGCTGCGCCATCCCCAGGGCCAGCGCGGTCGAACCACTCGATCACCGGCCCGTACAGCTTGCGCAGGCCGTCGTCCGGTGCGAGCAGCGTGGACAGGCCGATCGCACGGACCTCGCGCAGCACATCGTTCATGCCACGCAGCAGGATGCCTTCGTCGCCGGAGAGGTTGTTGGGAAAGAAGTTCTTCAGCGCGTGGAAGCTGCGGATGGCGCGCAGCGCGGTGGCGCCGATCCGGTGGAGCTGGGCTGCCGGCAAGAGGCTGGCCCGCTGCTGCCATTCCGTCGCGTCGAGTTTCTGCGGTGTCCCGGGTCCGGTGGGAGTGACGAGTTCCTTCATCAGCCGTTGGTCGAGCACCGAAGTACCTGCCTCGGCGTAGAAGAATCCACCCTTGACCTCGTTCTTGCGCACCCACTGCAGGTAGGTTTCGCAAGGGTTGCTGTGGGAGAGCGGGTAGTCCTCGCAGTGGCAGAGCATCAGGTCCAGCAGCGTGCCCAGGTCGCGCCAGATGACGCGCATGTAGGGCTCCCAGCCGCCGTCGAAGGTCACGCTGAGCAACAGGCGGTGACGCAGCGACCCGGCGGCCAGTGCCTCGGCGTCCGGGGGCACGATGGCGAAGCGGAAGAAGTGGACGATGTCGAAGCGCCCCACCGGGTCCGGGAAGGGCGACAGCGGAACCGCCGATTCACGCCCCGCCTGCCGGATGCCGTTGAGCGTGACCAGCACCTGCTGCAGGCGGGCGACGTGGGTGAGTGTGTCGAAGCTGTCGACGAACCCCGTCTTGATCGGGGCCATCAGGCTGAGATTGGTGATGCCGGCGAGCTGGAGGCTCGCGTTCTTGTCAGGCATGGAAGACGCCCCCTGGCGAATCGGAACAATGGAAATGGACATCGGTGCGGATGTGGATTTCCAATTTAAGCGAGCCGCAGCAGCCTGTCGTCCTCAGAATTGAGGAGGTTCAACGCCGAGCGATGCGCTGGCCACCGGGGCCTGCGCCCGCGCTGGTCGGGCCGATGAAGGGCAGGTGCTGCGCGAGCACGGGCCAGGCCACCGCCACCGTGGAGCTGAAGTCGTCAAAGGCCACCCCCATCAGCAGCGACACCGGCTGCTGGCGCGCCAGGGTGCGCATGCCCTGGCGCTGCTGGAGCTGGCCCAGCTCGCGGCACACGGCGTTCAGCGTACCGCTGCCAAGCTGGTCGTCCAGCAGCACGACGGTGCCGCCGGGCAGACCGATGGCGCCTGCGTTGCGGTCGTCGCCACGGCCGTGGCGGAACTGCAGGTTCCAGGCAGGCAGGCGTGCGTCGGGGCAGGCCTGGGCCACCGCGTCGGTGAGGCGCTGGCGCCAGTTCTGCTGGGTCTGTGCAGGCAGGTCACTGGGTTGCAGCCACAGGGCATCAAGCCGGTCCAGCAGGCGCTGGCCGATGTGCCGATCGATCTGGTGCGGCACCTGCGGGAGCATCGATTCCGCGGCGACCGGCAGTCCCGCCCAGACCAGCAGGGCGGCGGCCAGGGCCAATCCGACGTTCCGCATCTGCCCGCGCCGGGGCTGTCTGCCTGCGCGCACGGATTCGCTCCACTGGGTCAGCAACGGATCGGGCCGGCAGTGGAGCAGGGCGCCGTCGGGCAGCTCCAGCAGGCTGCTGCTGCTGCTGGAATCTCCTGCGTGTGGCCAGCGGATCTGGCGGACAGGCACTTGCTGACAAAACCCCTGACCACGGACCACCAGCCGCTCGCCGACGAGCTGCAACTCCACGATCTGTGCGGGCTGGCTACTGCTGCCGAACAGGTCGGCCTGCAGCGTTGCAATGCTGACGCGCTCCCGGATATTGTCCATCGACGGCCTCCCTGTCCTGTGGCGTGCCAGTGTTTTCTATGGTTTCACTTTAGCGATCTTGAGCCACATTGCCCCTCCCCTGGAGGGATGAAAAGGTATTGCTGAATAGCCCTTTCTGTTACCAGTCGTGGTGCTCTCCCGGCGTCCGTTGAGGGTGGGGATGGGGGTTCGGACGAAAAAAAGCGACCCTGAAGGTCGCTTTTTTCATTCGGGTGTCATCCGGAGAGCGGATGCTGCCCGAGTGCGGTGCATCACTGCAGCTTGATTTCGACGTCCACGCCAGCCGGCAGGTCGAGCTTCATCAGGGCGTCAACCGTCTTGTCGGTTGGGTCCACGATGTCCATCAGGCGCTGGTGGGTGCGGATCTCAAACTGGTCGCGCGAGGTCTTGTTGACGTGCGGCGAACGCAGGATGTCGAAGCGCTGCATGCGCGTCGGCAGGGGCACGGGGCCCTTGACGATGGCGCCGGTGCGCTTGGCGGTTTCGACGATTTCCTGGGCCGACTGGTCGATCAGCTTGTAATCGAACGCCTTCAGGCGGATGCGGATCTTTTGCTTTTGCATGACTGGTCTTTCAAAAAGAGCGATGCGGCCCACCGAGGTCGGCCGCGGACAGGAAAGGGCGGGGCACCTTGCAGCGCCCCGCCACCGTCACACAAAAGTTCAGGCGATGATCTTGGCGACGACGCCGGCGCCGACGGTGCGACCGCCTTCGCGGATGGCGAAGCGCAGACCTTCTTCCATGGCGATCGGGGCGATCAGCTTGACCGTGATCGACACGTTGTCGCCCGGCATGACCATTTC
>NZ_JANPAB010000012.1:0-20752 GCF_031429695.1 Sphaerotilus sp. | reverse complement strand
GCAGGTGGTGGAGTTGCAGGTGCGGGCCGCAGTGCTCAACCGCTTCACCCACTTGGGCACCCCGGTGACGCGGGCTGTGGCGTAACTCCGTCTGGGGTCAGGGGAAACTCAGCCTCGGCTGGGTTATGCAACAAAGCCGGTGCAGTGCAAGCAAGGAAGGCCGTAGTCAAAATAGATTTAATTCGAATATTCATTTAATGATCACCATTAGTATTAGCATGAGCATGACGCACACATAAAATCATGCCGTTGAAGCATTATGGGCCGGTGAAACGTTCCACCCGACCCGCCCCCCCCTGAACAAGGGATCACATTCGTACCGACGGTGGGCCATGACGATCAGCTTGCGCCG
The DNA here is from genome assembly GCF_031429695.1 of Sphaerotilus sp. GTDB lineage: Bacteria > Pseudomonadota > Gammaproteobacteria > Burkholderiales > Burkholderiaceae_C > Sphaerotilus. The sequence goes on along the minus strand of NZ_JANPAB010000012.1, from coordinate 20,400 downwards.
GCTTCTAGCCACGCCAAGGCGCTTGAATCGTACTGAAGGATCGTGGCCTTACACTGGCGGACTGTCTTCCTCAGCCTCTCAGCCCCTCCCATGACCACGCTCTGGATCGTGGCGGCCATCGTGGCCGCCTACCTCATCGGCTCGCTTTCGTTCGCCGTCATCATCAGCAAGTCCATGGGTCTGGACGACCCCCGCAGCTACGGCTCGGGCAACCCGGGTGCGACCAACGTCCTGCGCTCGGGCAACAAGAAGGCCGCCGTGCTCACGCTGGTGTTCGACGCGGTCAAGGGGCTGGTGCCCGTGCTGCTGGTCCAGCAGTTCGGCACCCCCTACGGGCTGGGCGAAGGCACCGCGGCGCTGGTCGGACTGGCCGCATTCCTGGGCCATCTGTGGCCGGTGTTCTTCGGCTTCGTGGGTGGCAAGGGTGTCGCCACCGCCGCTGGCGTGCTGCTGGGGTTCAACGTCTGGCTCGGGCTGGCGACGCTGGTGGTGTGGGGGCTGGTGGCCTACGGTTCGCGCTACTCCTCGCTCGCGGCGCTGGTTGCGGCAGTGGCCGCTCCCGTGATCCAGACCGTCGTCTGGGGCCCGTCCACCGCGACGCTGGCGATCGTGGTGATGTGCCTGCTGCTGGTCTGGCGCCACAGCGCCAACATCAGCAAGCTGATGAAAGGCACCGAAAGCCGCATCGGCCAGAAGGCTGCAGCAGTTCCCGCGGCCAACTTGGCCACGCCCGCCGCACCGCCCCCGGCCAAGTCGGCGAGCAAGCCCACGCGTGGCGCGCGGCAACACCGCAAGCAGAGCCACTGACCCCGTTTTCCTCCCGAGCCCACCATGACGACCCTGCAACGCTTCGACGTCGGCGACCGCCTCTCCGAGATGGCCGTTCACCACGGCACGGTCTATCTGGCCGGTCAGGTGCCGGATGACGCCAGCCAGGACATCCGCGGCCAGACCGCGCAGGTGCTGGCGATGATCGACCGCCTGCTGGCGCGCGCCGGCAGCGACAAGTCCCGGTTGCTGATGGTGCAAATCTTCCTGCCCGATCTGGCCGATTTCGAGGGCATGAACGCGGTCTGGGACGCCTGGGTCGCACCCGGCCATGCCCCGCCGCGGGCCACCGTGCAGGCCCGCCTCGCCCGCCCGGAGTGGAAGATCGAGATCGTCGCCACCGCCGCCGTGGCATGAGCTGACATGACCACGTCGCCGAACGCCCCCACCCTGTGGCAACGCCTGGGCCGCAGCAGCGCCGTCACCGTGCTGCTCGTCGGCGTGGTCGCGTGGGGCCTCGGCCGGGTCGTGCAGACCCAGGTGCGTGACGGTCAGGCCGACGCTCTGCGCGCCGTTGCCAAGCCGGGTGACATCCGCATGCTCTCGTCGGTGACCTGCATCTTCTGCAGGAAGGCGCGCCAGTACCTGACCGAGCACCGCATTCCCTTCGAGGAGTGCCTGATCGAGCGGGACCCGGTCTGTCTGGCCGATTACAAGCGCCTCGGCGCCTCCGGCACGCCGACGCTGCTGGTGCGCGGCAAGCGCCAGCTCGGCTTCGACCCGCTGCGGGTCACGGCGGCGCTGGGCGGCTGACCTTCCGGCGTCAGATCGCCGGATCGCCGTAGCGGCGGCGCAGCGCGTCGATCTGCGCCAGCAGTTCCGGGCTGAGTTGCACGTCCCACGCTGCCACGTCCTCTTCGAGCTGCGCCACGCTGGTCACGCCGATGATGGTGCTGGCCACCGACCAGCGCCGGTAGCAGAAGGCCAGCGCCAGCTGGGTCGGCGTGAGGCCATGCTCGCGGGCTAGCGCGTTGTAGGCGCGGGCCGCTTCAAGCGCTTCGGGACGGGCCCAGCGCTGCTTCTTCATGCTGTCGAAGATCGCCAGCCGGCCCGGCTGGTGCTGCGGATCGTGCAGCCCGTTCGCGTCGTACTTGCCCGTCAGCAGCCCGAAGCCCAGCGGCGAGTAGGCCAGCAGCGACACGTCGTGGCGGTGCATCGCCTCGTCCAGGCCGTTGTCGGGCACGCGGTTGACGAGGCAGTAAGCGTTCTGCACCGTGGCGACGCGCGGCAGGCCGGCGCGCTCGGCGGCGTGGATGAATTCGCACACGCCGTACGGCGTCTCGTTGGACAGGCCGATGGCGCGCACCTTGCCATCGCGCACCAGGCGCTGCAGCGCTTCGAGCTGGGCCTCGATGCTGCTGCCGGGCTGGTCGCGGCGGGTCGGGTCGTAGTAGGTCGCGCCGAACGCTGGCACCGCGCGCACCGGCCAGTGGATCTGGTACAGGTCGATGACGTCGGTCTGCAGGCGGCGCAGGCTGCCCTCGCAGGCGGCGACGATGTCGTCCGGTGTCAGATCGGCGCTGCCGCCGCGGATCCACGGCATGCCGCGCGACGGGCCGGCGACCTTGGTGGCGAGCACCACCTTCTGACGCGCCTCGGGCCGGGCGGCAAACCAGTTGCCGAGGATGGTTTCGGTCTTGTTGAAGGTCTCGCGCCGCGGCGGCACGGCGTACATCTCGGCGGTGTCGATGAAGTCGATGCCGAGTTCGAGCGCGCGGTCGAGGATGGCGTGCGAGGTCGGCTCGTCGACCTGCTCGCCGAAGGTCATGGTGCCGAGGCAGATCGGGGTGACGCGCAGATCGCTGCGGCCGAGGGTGACGGATTGCATGCGGGTGGTCTCCGGGGGGCGGCTGAATTGTTCGGCTATCTTAGGGGGATGAACCGATCCGCGCTGCGCACCGACCTCCTCATGCTCCTCACCGCCGCCATCTGGGGCTCGACCTTCGTCGCGCAGCAGATGGGCATGGACACGGTCGGGCCGTTCACCTACACCGCCGCCCGGATGCTGCTGGGCGCGGCGCTGGTCGGGCCGCTGTGGTGGTGGCGCGGCGGGCCGTTCGCGGCGGTGCCGCTGCACCCGAGCACGGGCGTGCTGGGCGCGGGGGCGCTGCTGGGCATCGTGCTCTTCATCGCGATCAATCTGCAGCAGGTCGGACTGCTGGGCACCTCGGTCAGCAACGCCGGGTTCATCACGGGGCTGTACGTCGTGCTCGTGCCGGTGCTGATGCGGCTGGGCGGGGCGAGTGTGTCGCGCCAGGTCTGGGTTGCGGTCACGGTGGCGACGATCGGCATGTACCTGCTCAGCGTGAAGGCGGATGCCACGATCGCGGCCGGCGACTGGCTGCAACTCGGCGGCGCGCTGATGTGGGCGGTGCACATGCTGCTGGTCGGTTACCTGGCGCGGCGGCACGACCCGCTGCGGCTGTCGGTGCTGCAGTACCTCATGGCGGGCGTGCTGTCGCTGGCCGTGGCGCTCGGGCGCGAGACGATCACCGTGGACGGGCTGCTGCACGCCTGGGGGGCGATCGCCTGGGGCGGCGCGCTGTCGATCGGCGTGGCCTACACGCTGCAGGTCATCGCGCAGCGCGACGCCGTCGCCTCGCACGCGGCGGTGATCTACAGCAGCGAGGGGCTGTTCTCGGCGCTCGGCGGCTGGGTGATGCTGAACGAGCAGCTCGGCCTGCGCGGCTGGCTCGGGGCGCTGCTGATCTGCGCGGCCATGGTGCTGGCGCAATGGCAGCCCGCCGAGGCCAAGGCAAAATGACCGGATGCTCCCCACCTTCCCCCACCCCGACGCGCTGACCGGCCCCGAGAGCGCCCAGGCCGCCGACCATCTGCGCGCCCAAGGCTTTGTGCGCCTGGCCCCCGACGCACTGGCCGTGACGGCCGGCGTGCCGCTCGACGCGCTGCATGGCCTCGACCCGTTCTGGCACGACCTGCCGCCCGACCAGCACCTCAAGGACGGCGGCCGCTACCGCCGCCGCCGCCACGGCAGCTTCGTGCAGGACACCCGCGCCGGCCTGCTTGCCGCCGTGCCGCACCGCCCGCACTGGCAGCCGACCACCTACAACGCGCTGCACGGCGGGATGCTGCGCTGGTTCGATCCGCTGGACGCCGCAATGGCCGCCTGCCCCGCCTTCCTCGCCGTGGTGCAGCGCCTGGGTGACGTATTCGCCGCCGCTGCGCCCGCGTCGTTCGACGGTCGCTGGTTCATCGAGGCCCACCCCTTCCGCATCGACACCACCGGCGGTGTCGGCCGGCCCACCCCCGAAGGCGCCCACCGCGACGGCGTGGACTTCGTGGCCGTGCTGCTGGTCAACCGCACCCGCGTACACGGCGGCGAGACCCGGGTGTTCGACGCCCACGGCCCGCATGGCGTGCGCTTCACGCTGGACCAGCCGTGGAGCGCGCTGCTGCTCGACGACGCCCGCGTGGTCCACGAGAGTACGCCCATCCAGCCCGACGGCCCGAACGGCGGCTGGCGAGACACGCTGGTGCTGACCTATCGCGCCGGTGACTTCCAGGATCCGCCTCGCCCCGTAGAGTGAGGGCATGACCACGCCTTCTACCCCGTACACCCCGCGCCGCGCCGCGCGCTCGCTGTTCGTGCCGATCCGCGGCCTGCGCTACCACGTGATGGCCTGGGGCGACCCGTCGATGGTCACGCCCGAGACACCATCGCTGGTGCTCGTGCATGGCTGGATGGATGTGGGGGCGTCGTTCCAGTTCGTCGTCGATGCGCTGGACGCATTCGGCAAGGCGGGCGGGCCGCCCCGCTATGTCATCGCCCCGGACTGGCGCGGCTTCGGCCTGAGCGAGAGTGCCACGGCTGGCAGCCCCACCGACACGTTCTGGTTCCCGGACTACCTCGGCGACCTCGACGCGCTGCTGCGCTCGCCCGGGCTGGGCTTGCAGGACGAACCGGCAATCGATCTGGTCGGCCACAGCATGGGTGGCAACGTCGTGATGGTGTACGCCGGCATCCGCCCGGAGCGCATCCGCCGCCTCGTCAACCTCGAAGGCTTCGGCATGCCGCAAAGCCATCCCGCACAAGCTCCGCGCCGCTATGCCCAGTGGCTGGACCAGTTGCGCGAACCCGCCGAGCTGCGCGACTACGACAGCCTGGATGCTGTGGCCGGCCGCCTGCGCAAGACCAACCCGCGCCTGCGGCCGGACTTCGCCGACTGGCTGGCACCACACTGGTCGAAGCGCAACGCTGCAGGCCGCTTCGAGATTCTGGGCGACCCTGCGCACAAGCACGTCAACCCGATGCTGTACCGCAAGGAGGAGGTGCTGGCCTGCTGGGCGAAGATCACCGCGCCGGTGCTGTGGGTCGAGGGCAACGAGACCGATGTGACGAAATGGTGGGGCGACCGCTTCCCGCGGGCAGACTTCGAGTCGCGGCTGGAGGTGGTGCCCTCTCTGACGCGGAACCTGCTCAGCCCCTGCGGCCACATGCTGCACCACGACCAGCCCGACGCCGTGGCCGGACTGCTCGCCGGGCATCTGCGGAACACATGAGTTACAGCGGGTGCGCCGACCGGACATGCCAAAATCCGCCCTTTTGCAGGCGCCCTCATGGACATCGAACGCATCAACGCCATCGGCAACACCCTGGCAGACCTCAACGAGCGCACGAACGCGCTAAGGGGGTATCTTTGACTACGAACGCAAAGGCCTGAGACTGGAAGAAGTCAACGCCGCGCTGGAAAACCCCGCGGTGTGGGCTGACCCGAAGCGCGCCCAGGAACTGGGCAAGGAAAAGCGCACGCTGGAGAACGTCGTCGGCACGATCGACCACCTCACCGGCCAGATTTCCGACAACGCCGAACTCTTCGAGATGACGCGGGACGAGGAAGACTTCGACTCGCTGGCGACCATCGAGACCGAAGCCGCCGCGCTGCGCGACACGGTGGAGAAGCTCGAATTCCGCCGGATGTTCTCGAACCCGGCCGACCCGCTCAACTGCTTCATCGACATCCAGGCGGGTGCGGGTGGCACGGAAGCGTGTGACTGGGCCTCGATGCTGCTGCGCCAATACCTGAAGTACGCCGAGCGCAAGGGCTTCACCGCCACGGTCGAGGACATCACCGAAGGCGACACCGCCGGCATCAAGAGCGCGACCCTCAAGGTCGAGGGCGACTACGCCTTCGGCCACCTGCGCACGGAAACCGGCGTGCATCGCCTGGTGCGCAAGAGCCCGTTCGACTCGTCGGGCGGCCGGCATACCTCGTTCGCCTCGCTGTTCGTCTATCCGGAAGTCGATGACTCGATCGAGATCGACATCAACCCGTCGGACGTGCGCACGGACACCTTCCGGGCCTCGGGCGCGGGCGGCCAGCACATCAACAAGACCGACTCGGCGGTGCGCCTGACGCACATCCCGACCGGCATCGTCGTGCAGTGCCAGGACGGCCGCAGCCAGCACAGCAACCGCGACGTGGCATGGAAGCGCCTGCGCTCGCGGCTGTACGACCACGAGATGCGCAAGCGGATGGAAGAGCAGCAGAAGCTCGAAGACACCAAGACCGACGTGGGTTGGGGCCACCAGATCCGCTCTTACGTGCTGGACAACAGCCGCATCAAGGACCTGCGCACCAACGTGGAAATCTCGGCGACGCAGAAGGTGCTGGACGGCGATCTGGATGCGTTCATCGAAGCGAGTCTGAAACAGGGTCTGTGACCCACCCGGGGAATTTCGATGACATTGGCCGCACTGCTGTTCGACATGGACGGCACCTTGATCGACAGCATGCCGCTGCATGAACGCTCGTGGGCGCTCTGGCACGCCGAGCAGGGTCTGTCCTATGACGAAGCCGGCTTCTTTGCGGCGACCGCAGGGCGGACCAATCTCGAAATCCTGCGCGACCTGTTCCCTGCGCATGGCGAGGCTGCGCTGCAGCCGATGGCGGCCCGCAAGGAAGCCCTCTACCGCGAGATCGCCGAGCGCGAACTGACACTGATCGCGGGCGCGCTCGACGTGATCGCGCAGGGCCGCGCCCGGGGTCTGAAGGTGGCGATCTGCACCGCCGCGCCGCCGGAGAACATCGCCATCGCCTTCGCCCGCTTCGGGCTGGGTGCGCTGGTGGACACCGTCACCAGCCCCGCCGACGGCCTGCGCGGCAAACCGCACCCGGACATCTTCCTGGAAGCCGCCCGCCGCATGGATGTCGATCCCACGCAGTGCCTCGTGTTCGAGGACGCGCCGCTGGGCATCGAAGCTGCCCGCAATGGTGGGATGGCCGCAGTCGTGCTGACCACCACGCTGCCGGCCGACGCATTTGCCGGCTACGAGAACGTGCTCCAGTCGATCGCGGATTTCACCGATTACACCCTGCCGCCCAGCCTGGGCTGACAACAAGAAACAAGAGACCAGCCATGCGTGAAGGTACCGTCACCCTGACACGGCGCGAAGACTATGTGGCGCCCAGCCACTGGATCCGCTCGGTTGATCTGACCTTCGAGCTGGAGCCTGCCAAGACGCTGGTGATCAGCCGGATGCAGGTCGAGCCGAACCCCGAGCGCCTCGGCCAGCCCCTGCGTCTGGACGGCGAGGACATCACGCTGACCCGCGTGCTCGTCAACGGCGCCAGCGTGTCGTTCCACTTCAGCGACGGCCAGCTCGTGCTGGAGAAGCTGCCGGCCGAGCCCTTCGCGCTGGAGATCCGCAACACCTGCGCGCCCGAGAAGAACACGCAGCTCTCGGGCCTGTACACCTCGGGCGGAGGCTTCTTCACGCAGTGCGAGGCGCAGGGCTTCCGCCGCATCACCTACTTCGCTGACCGGCCGGACGTGATGGCGGTGTTCCGTGTCACGCTGCGCGCCGATGCGAAGAAGTTCCCGATGCTGCTGTCCAACGGCAACCTCGTCGAGTCCGGCGAGTTGCCCAAGGGCCGCCACTACGCCGTCTGGAGCGACCCGCACCCGAAGCCGAGCTACCTGTTCGCGCTGGTGGCGGCCGATCTGGTCTGCCGCGAGCAGAAGATCCGCACCCGCTCGGGCCAGGACCACACGCTGCAGGTCTACGTCCGCGCCGGTGACCTCGACAAGACCGAACACGCGATGAACTCGCTGATCGCGTCGATCGCCTGGGACGAGGCGCGCTTCGGTCTGAAGCTCGATCTCGAACGCTTCATGATCGTCGCCGTCAGCGACTTCAACATGGGCGCGATGGAGAACAAGGGCCTGAACATCTTCAACACGAAGTTCGTGCTCGCCAGCCCCGCCACCGCCACCGATGTGGACTTCGGCAACATCGAAAGCGTCGTCGGCCACGAGTATTTCCACAACTGGACCGGCAACCGCATCACCTGCCGCGACTGGTTCCAGTTGAGCCTGAAGGAAGGGCTGACCGTCTACCGCGACCAGGAGTTCAGCCAGGACATGGCGGGCGAGGCCTCGGCGCGCGCGGTCAAGCGCATCGAGGACGTGCGCCAGTTGCGCCAGAGCCAGTATCCCGAGGACGCCGGCCCGATGGCGCATTCCGTGCGGCCCGACCAGTACCAGGCGATCGACAACTTCTACACCGCCACCGTCTATGACAAGGGCGCCGAGGTCGTGCGGATGATGGCGACGCTGGTCGGCCGCGCTGGTTTCCGCCGCGGCATGGACCTGTACTTCGCGCGCCACGACGGCCAGGCCGTGACCTGCGACGACTTCGCGCAGGCCATCGCCGATGCCAGCCCCGGCAGCGCGCTGGCCGAGCGGCTCGACGGTTTCAAGCACTGGTACGCCCAAGCCGGCACGCCGCGCCTGCAAGCCGATGGCCACTTCGACGCCGACGCGGGCCGCTACACCCTCACGCTGCGCCAGCACACGCCCGCCACGCCGGGGCAGCCGGTCAAGCAGCCGTTCGTGATCCCGGTGGCGATGGGTCTGCTGGACGCAGCCGGCCAGCCGATCGCTGGCACCGACCGCGTGCTGGTGCTCGACAGCGCGGAACAGTCGTGGACCTTCGACGGCTTGACCAGCGCCCCGGTGCCATCGCTGCTGCGCGGTTTCTCGGCGCCCGTGATCCTGGAATGGGCCGCCAGCGAAGCCGAGCTGTTCACGCTGCTCGGACATGACACGGACGCCTTCAACCGCTGGGAGGCGGGTCAGCGGCTGGCGGTGCACCGCCTGCTCGCTGCAGTCCGCCAGGGCGGCGAGCTGGTGCTTGACGAGGCTTTCGCCTCGGCGATGCACGCGGTGCTGGACGACCCGGCGCTGGACGCCGCGTTCAAGGAACTGGTGCTGACGCTGCCGAGCGAGGGCTATCTGGCCGAACGCATGGCCGAAGCGGGCGAGCCGATCGACCCGCAGAAGATCCATGCGGCACGCGAATCGATGCGCGCACAACTGGCCCGCAGCCTGCACGCTGACTGGGTCACCGCATGGGGGCAGCACAGCCAGACCGGCGGCTACCGACCCGATCCGGTGTCGTGCGGCAAGCGGGCGCTGGCGAATCTGGCGCTGTCGATGCTCGTGCGCGATGGTGTCGCCCAAGGCGATACGGTGTGGCAGGGCACGGCGCTGCAACGCTTCAAGGACGCCGGCAACATGACCGACCGGCTCGGCGCACTGGCCGCACTGGTCCACGGCCGCTCGCCACTGGCCGCTGCGGCGCTGGAAAAGTTTCATGCCGGTTTCAGCAGCGAGGCGCTGGTCATCGACAAGTGGTTCGCGCTGCAAGCCGCCACCCCGGAACACGACGGCCAAGTGTTTGCACACCTGCAGGCCCTGACCAGCCACCCCGACTACTCGCTGCGCAACCCCAACCGCGCCCGCAGCCTGTTGATGACGCTGACGCAGCTCAACCCGGGCGCTTTCCACCGTGCAGATGGCACCGGCTATGCGTTCTGGGCCGACAAGGTGCAGGAAGTGGACGGATTCAACCCCCAGCTCGCCTCGCGTCTGGCGCGGGCGCTGGACCGCTGGCGTGCGCTGGCCGAGCCCTACCGTGGTCACGCCCGCGCCGCGATAGAGCGCATCGCGGCCAAGACAGACTTGTCGGCCGACACCCGCGAAATCGTCACACGGGCGTTGGCGGACTGAAATCTGGAGGCGGTAGGATCGGGGAAATCCCTTGAAACCGCTTTGTAACTCCTGATCCGGGAACGATCCCGCACCGATCCATGACCAAACGCATCAGCCTCACCCAGTACCTCGTCGAGCAGCAGCGCGAGCACGGCCACATCCCTGGCCAGCTCCGACTGCTGATCGAAGTGGTCGCCCGCGCCTGCAAGCGCATCGCCATCGCCGTCAACAAGGGCGCGCTCGGGGAAGTTCTCGGCACGGCCGGCAGCGAGAACGTGCAGGGCGAAGTCCAGAAGAAGCTCGACATCATCTCCAACGAGGTGCTGATCGAGGCCAACGAGTGGGGCGGCCACCTCGCGGCGATGGCATCGGAAGAAATGGACGACATCCACGTCGTGCCGAACCGCTACCCGCAGGGCGAGTACATGCTGCTGTTCGACCCGCTGGACGGCTCCAGCAACATCGACGTGAACGTCTCGATCGGCACCATCTTCTCGGTGCTGCGCAAGGTCGGCCACAACCGCGGCGTCAGCGAAGAGGACTTCCTGCAGCCGGGCAAGTTCCAGGCAGCCGCGGGCTACTGCGTCTACGGCCCGCAGACCACGCTGGTGCTGACGGTGGGCGACGGCGTCGCGATGTTCACGCTCGACCGCGAGACCGGCTCGTGGGTGCTGACCAGCGAGAACGTGCAGATCCCGGCCGACACGAAGGAATTCGCGATCAACATGTCGAACATGCGCCACTGGGACACCCCGGTGAAACGCTACATCGACGAAGTTCTGGAGGGCAAGGACGGCCCCCGCGGCAAGGACTTCAACATGCGGTGGATCGCGTCGATGGTCGCGGACGTGCACCGCATCCTGACCCGCGGCGGCGTGTTCCTCTACCCTTGGGACAAGCGCGAACCGGCCAAGCCCGGCAAGCTGCGCCTGATGTACGAGGCCAACCCGATGGCGTTTCTGGTGGAGCAAGCCGGCGGTCTGGCCACCAACGGCCACCAGCGCATCATGGATCTGGCGCCCACCAAGCTGCATGAACGGGTCAGCGTGATCCTCGGCTCGAAGAACGAAGTGCAGCGCGTGACGGAATACCACCTCGAACCCACCAAGCCCCCTTCCAAAGAATAAAAGAACGCTGCTATAATATCGTTCTTTCGCCGGTGTAGCTCAGTTGGTAGAGCAGCTCATTCGTAATGAGAAGGTCGAGGGTTCGACTCCTTTCTCCGGCACCAAACAAATCAACGGGTTAGCACTCACAAGGTGCTGACCCGTTGTGCTTTGGGGCGGCGGCGTAGGCCCATGGTAGCGGTGGTGTAAGACCTTTTCGGCGAGGCAGGAGTTCAAGCCACGCCGGGCCACCACGTTTCCGACAACACCTCATCGCGCACGGCCCACGGGCACACCTCGGGGAAGGTGTCCAGCCCGGTTTCGTAGGTCGGCATGGTCGGTCTCCTTTCTCATCAGGCCACCAGCTCACCCGGCGCCCGCTGCACGTTCAGCGGCGTGAGCTTCAGGCGCTGCTCCGCCTGCCAAGTGTCATAGGCAAGCTGCTCGCGCAACCACAGGCCGGCATCCCCGCCGCGCTCCTTGCCTAGCCATGCCTCGATGCGAAATGCCATCTCAGGCGAAATCGCCGAGCGCCCATTCAGCACCCGAGACAGGGTGACGCGGTTCACGCCGAGCTGCTGCGCGGCCTGGGTCACGTTCAGTCCCAGCGCAGGGAGCACGTCGTCGCGCAGCGTCAGGCCGGGGTGCGGGGGGTTGAACATGCGTGCCATTTGAGGCTCCTTGCGTCAGTGATAGTCCTGGTAATCGACCAGTTCGGCGTCTTCGCCCACGAAGGTGAAGGTCAGGCGCCAATTCCCCGACACCCATACGGACCAGTGGCCCGACAGTGCGCCTTTCAACGGGTGCAGCTTCCAGCCAGGAAGGTTCATGGCCGGCGCATCGGTCGCCACGTTCAGGCGGTCAAGCGGTCGGACTGCTGAACACCCATTCACTGCGCCGGGGCAACGCGGCCAGCAGTCGGGACACATAGGGCGTCAGCGGAATGACGCGGGCGCTTTCCACCTTGTCGGCGATGGCGATGTTTCCCCACCGAAAATCAACATCCTCCCAGCGCATCCCGGCAATCTCTTCGCGGCGGGCGCCGGTCAGGATAGCGGTCTGCAGGTAGGCGGCATGGACCGGGTTCGACAGCTTGCGCACGGCATCGAACCACAGGGCGAGCTGTTCCCGCTGCAGACAAGCCCCTTCCCTCGCCTTCGACGGTGGCACGGCCTCGGCTACGGCCTTTGAGCGGTAGGCGTCCGGGGCAATCATGGCGCGGTACTCGGGATGCTCGCCCGCCCAGCGGATGAAGCCACGCACCAGCCGGAAGGCGGACGCGGCAGCCGTAGGACGTTCAGCGGCTTCCCGGTCCAGCCACGCGGCCAGCACATCGGCGTTCAGCTCGGACAGGTGCAGTGGCAGCAGCGCGGCCAGCGGGGCGGCTACGGTCTTCCCTGCCCCTCGCTGGCGATGGTCGCGGCCTTCTCTGCTCGCGGGTCGGTGCCCGCCTTGACCAGCGCCAGCAGCCGCAGCGCCTCGCCATCAGCGCCGGGTCAGGCAAACATCTCGCACCGCCTGAATGCGCTTGCGGGATTCAGGCAAAGAACGCAGTTCTGCCGGGCTGGCCTGACCGAGCCACAGACACCAACGCTCGTAGCCGTTCAGAAACTCGTCGCGCTACTCAGTCGTGAACAGGTAATGACCGCCACCGGGCACCACACACAGCGGCGTGCGCTTAGCCGGATCCGATGGTCAGTAGAACCCTTGACACAAGATTAACGTGGCAGTGATAGATTGCACACCGCCCAGCGCCCGACCCCCTGCGCGCCGTATCCCTGGCTGGAAGAGACATGAAGACCAAGACCATTGCAGCCCTCCTGATCGTCGCCGGTGCAGCCGGTGGAACGTACTGGTGGACCCAGAAAACCCCGGCAGCGGCAGCAGCCGATGCCCCGATGGCCGCCGGATCAGCACCTGGCGGCGCGTCCGCAGCAGCCGGTGGACGGGGTGGACCTCAGACCGTGGGCGTGGCAGTCGCACAGCAGCGTGACGTGCCGGTGTCGATCGAGGCAGCCGGCAGCGTGGTGGCGCTGGACAGCGTCGAGCTGCGCCCGCTGACCACCGGCGTCGTCACCGAGGTGTCCGTCACCGAGGGCCAGCCGGTCAAGCGCGGTGCGGTGCTGTTCAAGCTCGACGACCGCGCCGAACGCGCCAACCTCGACAAGGCCAAGGCGCAGCTCGCCAAGGACAAGGCCACGCAAGCCGACATCGAGCGCCAGCTCGCCCGCGCCAAGGAGCTGTTCGAGCAGAACTTCATCGCCCGCAACGCCGTGGACTCGCTGGCGACCCAGCTTGACGCCCAGCTCGCCGCCGTGCGCGCCAGCCAGGCAGGCATCCAGTCCAGTGAAATCGCCCTGGGCAACAACGTGCTCAAGGCACCGATGAGCGGCCGGGCCGGCGCGGTCAACGTCGTCAGGGGCAGCCTCGTGCAGCCGGGTGGCGTGGCGATGGTGACGCTCACGCAGATGGACCCGATCGGCGTCAGCTTCACCCTGCCGGAAAACCAGCTCGGCCCGCTGCGCAAGGCAGACAAGGATCTCGCCAAGGAAGGAGGCGTGCCGCTGACCGTGCAACTGCCGGGCGAGCGCCGCGGCCAGCCAGCGGTGGCGCTGCCCGGCAACGTGAGCTTCATCGACAGCGGCGTGGACGCCACCACCGGCACCATCCGCATCAAGGGCAAGCTGGTCAATGAAGGCCGCCAGCTCTGGCCGGGCCAGTATGTGACGGTCAAGCTGACGCTGCGCACGATCAAGGACGCGGTGGTCATCCCGCAGGCCGCCGTGATCGTGCGGGGCAACGAACGTTCGGTCTACGTGGTCGATGCCGAAGGCAAGGCACAGATGAAGCCGGTGCAGTTGCGCCAGCCGCTGGGCGAGCAGGTCATGGTCGAGGGCGTGACCGCGGGCGAGAAGATCGTCGTCGAGGGCAAGCAGAACCTGCGTCCCGGCACGCCGGTCAAGGAAGTGCCGATGGGTGGCGGCAAGGGGGCCAGCGCGGCGGGTGCGGCTGGCGCAGCGTCGGGGGCCGCATCCGGCGCTGCCGCTGCAGCCAGCACCACCGAGGTCGCCGCGAGCGGGGCGTCGCGATGAAACTGACCGAACACTTCATCCGCCGTCCGGTGATGACGGTGCTGCTGAACCTGGCGATCGTGCTCGCGGGGCTGGTGGCGCTGAGCAAGATCCCGGTGGCCGCCCTGCCGAGCTACAACACGCCGGTCGTGCAGGTCACGGCCGATCTGCCGGGTGCGAGTCCGGACACCATGGCGAGTTCGGTCGCGCTGCCGCTGGAAAAGCAGTTCTCGACCATCGCCGGGCTGGCGATGATCAGCTCGACCAATACCCTCGGCCGCACCTCGATCACGCTGGAGTTCGAGACCACCCGCAACATCGACGCCGCCGCCGTGGACGTGCAGGCCGCCCTGTTCCGTGCGCAACGCACCCTGCCTGCGGACATGACCGCACCGCCGTCCTACCGCAAGGTCAACCCGGCCGACGCTCCGGTGCTGCTGCTGGCGATGACCTCCCCGTCGATGTCGATGTCGGAGCTGAACGAGTTCGCCGAGAACCTGATCGCGCCCAGCCTGTCCACCATCAATGGCGTGGCGCAGGTGTCGATCTTTGGCCAGAAGCGGTATGCGGTGCGCATCCGCGTCAAGCCCGAGACGCTGGCGCAGCGCGGCTTGACGCTGGACGAGCTGCGCGCCGCGCTCGCCGGCGCAAATGCCAATTCCCCCGTCGGCACGCTGGACGGCCCGCGCCAGACCCTCACCATCGTCGCCAACCGCCAGCTCGCCAGCGCCCGCGAGTTTGGCAACCTGATCGTCGCCACCCGCAACGGCGCCCCCGTCCGGCTGCGCGATGTGGCCGACGTGCAGGACAGCGTCGAGACCGCCAAGACCTTCGCCAGCTTCAACGGCGAGCCGTCGATCACGCTGGCCGTGCAGCGCCAGCCGGACGCGAACACCGTCGAGGTGGTGGACCGCGTCAAGGCGATGCTGCCGCGCTTCGAGACCCAGTTGCCCGCCTCGATCCGCCTGACACCCACCAACGACCGTTCGGTCTCGATCCGCGAGGCGCTGCACGACGTGAACCTGACGCTCGGGCTGACCGTCGTGCTGGTGGTGCTGGTGATCTTCATCTTCCTGCGCCGGGTTGCGGCCACGGTGATCCCGGCGCTGTCCCTGCCGGTGTCGCTGATCGGCGCGCTGTCGCTGCTCTATGCGGGCGGCTACAGCCTGGACAACGTCTCGCTGCTGGGCATCACGCTGGCGGTTGGCCTGGTGGTCGATGACGCGATCGTGATGCTGGAGAACATCGTGCGCCACGTCGAGGATGGCATGCCGCCGTTCGAGGCAGCGATCAAGGGCGCGCGCGAGATGGCCTTCACCATCCTGTCGATCTCGGTCTCGCTGGTGGCGGTGCTGATCCCGATCTTCTTCATGCCGGGGGTGATCGGGCTGCTGTTCCACGAATTCGCGGTGGTGGTCGGCCTGTCGATCCTGGTGTCGGCGGTCGTGTCGCTGACGCTGGTCCCGATGCTGGCCAGCCGCTTCCTGCGTCACCATGAACCGCAGGAAGAGTCGCGGCTCGGCCGCTGGTTCGAGCGCGGCTTCGACGCCGTGCTGCGCTTCTACGGCCGGACACTCGACTGGGCGCTGCGGTTCCGCTGGGTGGTGCTGCTGTTCGCATTCGGCACCTTCGTGGCGACGGCAGTGCTGTTCGTGCAGATCCCCAAGGGCTTTTTCCCCGAGGAGGACATCGGGCAGATGCAGGTGACGATCGAGGCATCCGAAGACATCTCCTTCGATGCCATGCTCAAGGTCCAGTCGCGTGTGGCGGACATCTTCCAGAAAGACCCAGCCATCCGCGCGGTCAGCTCGTTCACGGGCGGCGGCGGTGGCTCGACGCAGAACACCGGGCGCATGTTTGTCACGCTGCACCCGCGCGGTGTACGCCCGCCCATGGCGCAGGTGATCGACAACCTGCGCAAGAAGACCCGCGGCATCCCCGGCGTGCAGGTGTTCATGCGCCCGGTGCAGAACCTGCAGCTCGGCGGTCGGCAGAGCAAGAGCCGTTACCAATACACCTTGCAAAGTGTCAGCGCCGATTCGCTCAACGAGTGGGCCGGCAAGCTGCAGGGCAAGCTGCGCGACGACCCGCTGTTCCGCGACATCACCAGCGACTCGCAGCAACGCGGCCTGCAGGCCAGCCTGCAGATCGACCGCGACAAGGCCGCCCTGCTCGGTGTGTCGATGGCGGATCTGCGCAGTGCCCTCTACAGCGCCTACGGCGAGCGACAGGTCTCCACGATCTATGCCCCCAGCAACACCTACCAGGTGCTGATGGAGGCATCCGAAGCGGACAAGCAGTTCGAGGACGCCTTCAACAAGATCTCGCTGCGCAGCAAGACCGGCGCGCTGGTGCCGCTGAGCGCGTTCACCACCGTGCAGCGCACGATCGGCCCGACGGCGGTGAACCACCAGGGCCAGTTGCAGGCGGTGACGCTGAGCTTCAACCTCGCGCCCGACGTGCCGCTGGGCACCGCCACCGCCAAGCTAGACGGCTACGTCCGCGAGTTGCAGATGCCCGCCACGCTCATCGGCACCTACGGCGGTGACGCGGCGGTGTTCCAGGATTCGCAGTCCGGGCAGCTCGTGCTCCTGGGGCTGGCGATTCTGGTGATCTACCTGTTGCTGGGCGTGCTGTACGAGAGCTTCATCCACCCGCTGACCATCCTGGCGGGTCTGCCGTCGGCGGCGGTGGGGGCGCTGGCAACGCTGACGCTGTTCGGCATGGACCTGACGGTGATCGCCACCATCGGTCTGCTGATGCTGATCGGCATCGTCAAGAAGAACGCGATCATGATGATCGACTTCGCCCTGGACGCACAACGCCACCAGGGCATGACACCGACTGAAGCCATCCGTCAGGCCGGTCTGCTGCGGCTGCGGCCAATCGTGATGACGACGCTGGCGGCGCTGATGGGCGCACTGCCGATCGCGCTCGGGCTGGGCGCGGGAGCCGAGCTGCGCCAGCCGCTGGGCCTGGCGGTGGTCGGCGGGCTGGTGGTGTCGCAGTTCGTCACGCTCTACATCACCCCGGTGATCTACGTGACGCTGGACCGCTGGAGCGGGCGCGGACCCATCATCGATCCGGAAGTCGGCGACCAGCCCGTCTGACGCCAAACCACCCTCCCCCAACGCAACGGCCACCCATTCGGTGGCCGTTGTTCCATCCAAACACGGGAGCACGTTCGGAACGGCCTCTGGTTAACTCTCACCGATACATTTGTATCGTTAATTTACACTTGGTAACGAATCGTTTACTTCAAGGAGAGAGCCTTTGACTATCGCAAAACACCCGAAGCGGCGCAGCGACCAGCTACCCGCACCGTCCCGCAGGATCCACCTGCTCCAGCTCGGCATCGGCGCCGCCGCACTGGGCAGCATCCTCGCTTTCGGCGAGATCGCACAGGCCCAGAACACCGTCGAGCCAGCGCCCACGCCGCAGTCGCTCAAGGGCGTTCCACGGCCGGAACCGTCGAATCTCGGCGAGTTCGTGCTGAACAAGAGCGAA
The DNA here is from genome assembly GCF_031429695.1 of Sphaerotilus sp. GTDB lineage: Bacteria > Pseudomonadota > Gammaproteobacteria > Burkholderiales > Burkholderiaceae_C > Sphaerotilus. The sequence goes on along the minus strand of NZ_JANPAB010000012.1, from coordinate 2,873 downwards.
GCCATTGCGCTGGGCAAATCGCTGTTCTGGGACATGCAGGTCGGCAGTGACGGCAAGACCGCCTGCGCCTCGTGCCACTTCAGCGCCGGCGCCGACAGCCGCAGCAAGAACCAGCTCTCGCCCGGCCTGAACCGCATGGCGTCGCTGACTTCGCCGAATCCGGACACCACCTTCCAGCTCGGCGGCGTGAACTACCAGTTCAAGCTCGACGACTTCCCCTTCCACAAGCTCGCCGACGCCGGTAACCGCAATTCGTCGGTGCTGAGTTCGATCAACGACGTGGCCTCGTCGCAGGGCGTGTTCAACGAGCAGTTCCTCGGCGTGGTCGGCACGCTGCTGCCGAGCGCCTACCTGCTGCCCTTCACCAACGGCACCTATACCCAGGATGGTTACGCCTCCTGGTACGGCTCCACCACCGAGCAGCGCCAGTTGCTGGCCGATCCGGTCTACCGCATCGGCGGCATCAACACGCGCCGTGTCGAGCCACGCAATACCCCCACCGTGATCAACGCGGTGTTCAACTTCCGCAACTTCTGGGACGGCCGCGCCGAGTTCGTCTTCAACGGCGTCAACCCCTTCGGTCTGCGCGACCCGAATGCGCGTGTCTACAAGAACATCCTCAGCGGCTCGACCTGGTCGATGCAGCCGACCCAGGTGCGCATCGACAACGCCAGCCTGGCCTCGCAGGCCTCCGGCCCACCGGGCAGCGATTTCGAGATGAGCGCCCACGGCCGCTCCTTCCCGGATGTCGGCAAGAAGATGCTGTACCTGCGCCCGCTGCAGGGCCAGCAGGTCAGCACCACCGACAGCGTGCTGGCTGCGCGCCGGCACAGCTCCGGACTCGGCCTGAACGAAGCCAACTACGCCGCGATGGTGAAGAAGGCCTTCCGCCCGGAATGGTGGAACAGCGACAAGCTGATCCAGGTCAACCCGGACGGCTCCAAGGTGCTGACGCCGCTGGTGGCCTCGCCCACCGCGAGCCAGTACACCCAGATGCAGCACAACTTCAGCCTGTTCTTCGGACTGGCGCTGCAGCTCTACCAGGCCACGCTGGTCTCGGATGACGCCCCGTTCGACCGCTTCATGGGCGGCAACTCCTCGGCGATGTCCACATCGGCACAGCAGGGTCTGGGCGTGTTCTTCGGCAAGGGTCACTGCGCCAACTGCCACGGCGGTGCGGAGTTCACCAACGCCAGCGTGCGCAAGATGCTGGACACGCCGATGAGCCGCATGGTCATGGGCAACGGTGGCACCGCGGTCTACGACGAGGGCTTCTACAACATCGGCGTGCGGCCCACGCTGGACGACCTCGGCGCGGGCGGCAAGGATCCCTTCGGCAACCCGCTGGCGATCTCGGCCCTGGCGCAGATCAGCAACACCAAGGTCAAGGAACTGGTCGGCATCAGCCCGAACCTGAACGTCTCGCCGACCGAGCGCATCGCCGTCAACGGCATGTTCAAGGCACCGGGACTGCGCAACGTCGAGCTGACCGCGCCGTATTTCCACAACGGCGGCGCGGCCACGCTGCACCAGGTGGTCGAGTTCTACAACCGCGGTGGCAATTTCCACGACCAGAACATCAACGACCTGGACGCGGACATCACCAACCTGGGCCTGAGCACCGACGAGAAGACCGCACTGGTCGAGTTCCTGAAGTCGCTGACCGACGACCGCGTGCGTTTCCACGCCGCGCCGTTCGACCACCCAGCACTCATCGTCGCCAACGGCCACGCCGGCTCGACCACGGCCGTGACCAACGACGGCACCGGGCGCGCAGTGGACAGCCTGCTGACCATCCCGGCCGTGGGTTCGTCCGGGTACAGCAAGTCGGCCACCCTGGCGAACTTCCTGAACACGCACCACTCCGGCCAGCCGATCGTCCAGCTCAAGACACCGGGTGGCGCCTGCCTGGCGCCGAACTCGTCGCTGCTGACACTGCTGGTGGCCGATCTGCAGGGCAAGACGTGTTCGACGGCCAGCAACCAGCGCTTCCAGATCGTGCCGGAAGCCGATGGCAGCGTGCGTCTGGTGATGCAGCACAACGCCTCGCTGGTGCAAGGCTCGGCGATCCAGTTGCCGGGGCTGATCGTGACCAGCGGCAGCAGCAACGGCCTGACGCTGCAGCACTGGCGCCTGGAAGACCTGGGCAACGGCTACACGCTGCTGCGCAACCGCTCCAGCAACCTGTGCCTCGAACTGACGCCGGACCTGCTGCTGGGCAACAAGGCCACGCAACAGAGCTGCTCCAGCGGCAAGACGACCCAGCGTTTCCTCGTGACACCGGTCTGACGGACCAACCCGCCTAGCGGCGCCCGGACACCAACAGTCCGGGCAGGCCGCTCGCCCGCCGCGTTCGCCGCTGCAGCGCCTGGGCCCACACCGCGGGGTCAGGCGCCACCAGCGTGAACGCGGTTTTCGCGCGCGTGATGCCGGTGTAGACCAGCTCTCGGGTCAGCACCGGATTCAGGTGCGGCGGCAGGACCAGCGCGACATGCGCGAACTCCGAGCCCTGCGACTTGTGCACCGTCATCACGTACGCCGTTTCGACCGCGGCGAGCCGGCTGGCCAGCACCGAGCGCGGTTGCTCGCCGTCGAGGAACCAGACCCGCAAGGCGCCGCCCGCCTGCGCGGCAGCCCGCCCGCCCGGGCCGGAACCCCGCAGCGCCAGGCCGACATCGCCGTTGTAGACCCCCAGCGCCGGGTCGTTGCGCGTGACCATCACCGGCCGGCCCTCGTACCACTCGCCGTGGCGCGCGATCCAGCCCTCGATGCGCAGCGCCCGCTCGATGGCCGCATTCAGCCCGGCCACGCCCCACTCGCCCTCGCGCACCGCGCACAACACCCGGCTGCGCTCGAAAGCCCGCAGCACCGCG
>NZ_JANPAB010000011.1:0-62353 GCF_031429695.1 Sphaerotilus sp. | reverse complement strand
CTGCTCGCCGGCTTTGTAGCCCGCCTTGTCGATGGCTTCCAGGATCATCTGGATGGCGGCTTCATGGCTGGCGACGTTGGGCGCAAAGCCGCCTTCGTCGCCAACCGCCACGCTCATGCCCTTGTCATGCAGGATGGTTTTGAGCGCATGAAACACCTCGGCACCGTAGCGCACCGCTTCGCGAAAGCTCGGCGCGCCGACCGGAATGATCATCAGCTCCTGCAAGTCCAGGTTGTTGTTGGCATGCGCACCGCCATTGACGACGTTCATCATCGGCACCGGCATTTGCATGGCACCGCTGCCGCCGAAATAGCGGTACAGCGGCAGGCCGGCTTCTTCGGCCGCCGCGCGTGCCACGGCCATGCTGACGGCGAGCGTCGCATTGGCACCCAGGCGCGATTTGTTGTCGGTGCCGTCGAGGTCGATCAGCGTGCGGTCCAGAAAAGCCTGCTCGCTGGCGTCCAGGCCAAGCACCGCCTCTGATATTTCGCCGTTGATGACGTTCATCATCGGCACCGGCAGTTGCACACCGCCCATGCCGCCGAAGTAGCGGTACAGCGGCAGGCCGGACTCTTCGGCAGCGGCGCGGGCCACGGCCATCGAGACGGCCAGCATCGCGTTGGCACCCAGGCGGCTCTTGTTGTCCGTGCCGTCGAGGTCGATCAGGGTCTTGTCGAGGAAGGCTTGTTCCGCGGCATCCAGGCCCAGCACGGCTTCCGAGATCTCGGTGTTGATGTTCTGGACGGCGTTCAGCACGCCCTTGCCCAGGTAGCGGCTCTTGTCGCCGTCGCGCAGCTCGATGGCTTCACGCGAGCCGGTGGACGCGCCGCTCGGCACGGCCGCACGGCCCATCACGCCGCTTTCCAGCAGCACGTCGCATTCGACGGTGGGGTTGCCGCGGCTGTCGAGGATCTCGCGGCCGACGATGTCTACGATGGCACTCATCTGTTCACTCCTGGTTCAACTATCGAATTCTGACTGTGGCGCGCATGGTGCCTTCCGGCCGTTACCCGCGCTGAACAATCCGAGCCGTGGATCAGCATGAAAAATCGTTTTCGAGCAATGGCCGCGCCTTGACCACGCGGTCGAGCGCCACCAGTTGCTCCAGCAAGGCGCGCATGTGCTTCAGCGGCACGGCGTTCGGGCCATCGCTCCACGCCTTGGCCGGGTTCGGGTGTGTTTCCATGAACAGCCCCGCGACGCCGGCGCCGACGCCCGCACGGGCCAGCACCGGCACCATCTCGCGCGCGCCGCCGCTGACGCTGCCCAGCCCGCCTGGCTTCTGCACCGAGTGGGTCACGTCGAACACCACCGGCGCGCCGGTGTTGCGCATCTCGGCCAGGCTGGTCATGTCGGCCACGAGGTTGTTGTAGCCGAAGCTGACCCCCCGCTCGCAGGCCAGGAACAGGTCTTCCGACAGCCCGGCTTCCTTGGCGGCGGCGCGGGCCTTGTCGATGACATTCTTCATGTCCCAGGGCGCGAGGAACTGGCCCTTCTTGATGTTCACCGGTTTGCCCGATTGGGCAACAGCGCGGATGAAATCGGTCTGGCGGCACAGGAACGCCGGCGTCTGCAGCACGTCCACCACGCTGGCGACTTCGGCGATCTGCGACGCGTCATGCACGTCGGTGAGCACGGGAAGGCCCGTCTGCCGGCGCACCTCGTCGAGGATCCTCAGACCGGCATCCATCCCGACCCCGCGCTGGCTGGAGCCGGAAGAGCGGTTGGCCTTGTCGAAGGAGCCCTTGTAGATCAGCGGGATGCCCAGCGCGGTGCAGGCTTCCTGGAGCTGGCCGGCCACGTCGAGGGACATCTCCAGCCCTTCGATCGAACAGGTGCCGGCGATCAGGAAAAACGGTCGGTCCAGGCCGACGTCGAAGCCGCAGAGCTGCATTTACTGACCTGCCTTGTGCTTGAGGGCCGCGTCGATGTAGCCGATGAACAGCGGGTGGCCGTCCCAGGGCGTCGACTTGAACTCGGGATGGAACTGTACGCCCACATACCAAGGATGCACCGATTGCGGCAGCTCGACCATCTCGGTGAGTTTCTCGCGCTGGGTGATCGCGGAGATGACGAGGCCGGCGTCCTGCAGGCGCTGCAGGTACTTCTCGTTGGCCTCGTAGCGGTGGCGGTGGCGCTCGGTGACGACATCGCCGTAGATCGTGTGGGCGAGGGTGCCGGGTTTCACGTCCGAACTCTGCGCGCCCAGGCGCATCGTGCCGCCCATGTCGGAGTTGGCGTCACGCTTCTGGATCGAGCCGTCGGCGTCCTGCCACTCGTCGATCAGGGCGATCACCGGGTGCGCGGTGTCGGGGTCGAACTCGGTGGAGTTGGCGCCCGTCAGACCGGCCATGTGGCGGGCGTACTCGATGGTGGCGACCTGCATCCCCAGGCAAATGCCCAGGTAGGGAATGCCGTGCTCGCGGGCGTACTGCGCCGCGACGATCTTGCCTTCGATGCCGCGCTTGCCGAAGCCGCCGGGCACGAGGATGGCGTCGTACTTTGCCAGTTGTGCCGCGGATTCAGGCGTCAGCATCTCGGAGTCCACGTACTCGATGTTGACCTTGACGTGGTGGTGGATGCCGGCATGGCGCAGCGCCTCGTTGAGCGACTTGTACGAGTCCGACAGCTCGGTGTACTTGCCGACCATCGCGATGGTGACCTCGCCCTTCGGATTGGCCACTTCCTTGACCAGCCGGTCCCAGCGGCCCAGGTTGGCCGGGCGGGTCAGGAGCTGGAACTTCATGCAGATCTGCTCGTCCAGGCCCTGCTCATGGAGCATGCGCGGCACCTTGTAGATGGTGTCCGCGTCCCAGACCGAGATCACGCCGTGCAGCGCGACGTTGGTGAAGAGCGAAATCTTCTCGCGCTCCTCGTCGGGAATCGGCCGGTCGGCGCGGCACAGCAGCGCGTCGGGCTGGATGCCGATCTCGCGCATCTTCTGCACCGTGTGCTGTGTCGGCTTGGTTTTCAGTTCGCCCGCGGCGGCGATCCACGGCACGTAGGTCAGGTGCACGGACGCCGAGTTCGTCGGGCCGAGCTTCAGGGCCATCTGGCGCACGGCTTCGAGGAAGGGCAGCGATTCGATGTCGCCGACCGTGCCGCCGATCTCGACGATGGCCACGTCCACCGCCTCGGGCGTGCCGACCCCGGCGCCGCGGCGCACGTAGTCCTGGATCTCGTTGGTGACGTGCGGGATGACCTGCACGGTCTTGCCGAGGTAGTCGCCGCGGCGTTCCTTCTCCAGCACCGAGGTGTAGATCTGGCCGCTGGTGAAGTTGTTGGACTTGCGCATGCGCGTCGTGATGAAGCGCTCGTAGTGGCCGAGGTCGAGGTCGGTCTCGGCGCCATCGTCGGTGACGAAGACCTCGCCGTGCTGGAACGGCGACATCGTGCCCGGATCGACGTTGAGGTACGGATCCAGCTTGATGAGGGTGACCTTCAGGCCGCGCGATTCGAGAATGGCGGCCAGAGAAGCGGCGGCGATGCCTTTGCCCAGAGAGGACACGACACCGCCGGTGACGAAGACGAACTTGGTCATGTGGAGCGGCCCTCCCTTGACGGTGCTGCGGGCGACAGGCGCCGGGCGAGCAACTTTCAGGAGGGCCGTGGTGGTAAAACGAGATTATAGGGCGGCGGCGGGGCGGGGGCCGAGGGGGTGGTCGGGTGCCACAATGGTTCCCGTTGCCACTTGCCAGCCGGGGACAGACCATGGGCCAACCACTTGCCAGACTCAGCTTCGCCGAGTTCCTCGAATGGGAGGATGGGCAGGAGGAGCGCCACGAATTCGTGCTGGGGGAGACGTATGCGATGGTGGGCGGCCTGCGCACGCACGGGCGGGTCGTGATGAACCTGGGGCGCCATCTGGGCAATGCGCTGGAGGGATCGCGCTGTGAGGTGTACGCCGAGTCGATGCAACTCCAGGTCGAGCAGAACATCTGCTATCCCGATGTGTTCGTCACCTGTGACCCCCGTGATCTGACGACCGAGCGGGTGTTCGTCGCGCCGACGCTCATCATCGAGGTGCTGTCGCCGAGCACCGGGAATTACGACCGTGGCCTGAAATTCACGCTGTACCGGCGACTCGACAGCCTGAAGGAATACGTGCTGATCGACCCGGAAGCGCGTCGGATCGAGTCGTTCCGGCGCACCGACACGGGCACGGGCGAGTGGCTGTTTCGGGACATGAGCGATGACGCGGCGATGGTGCTGGCGAGCGTGGGGTGCGAGGTAGCGGTGGGGGACGTGTTTGCGGGGGTGGCGGTGCCGGATACGCCCTAGGACCGGCGCCGTGTCGCCCTCCGTAGAATCGGTGCCCGACGACAAGGCATCGGGCGCGGGGGAGCGGCATTGGGCAGGACACAGGGCACGGCAGCGGGGAAAGGTGGCGGTGGAGATCGAGCGGGCATGGCCTGCTGCACCAGAAGGTGACATCTTAAAACCGACTCGCGCACCTGTCATGAATGCAGAAACTGCATTCCACTTGCGTCAAAAGCTCATACCAACAACGCGCCTACCTTTGGCTCAGGGTTGGCCGTGGTGTACGTGTCATATGCATGGGAGTCAACCAGCGAGTCGTTCGTGAATGCAATCAGTCGGCGGCTGCCCACCGATCGATTCGAGTTCCGACGCGACAAGACGCACATGCAAGTGGGCGATGGAATCTCCTGCTTTATGGCGGAAATCGGCCGTGCTGACCATGTGCTGGTCGTGCTCAGCGACAAGTACCTGCGCTCGCCCAACTGTATGCGCGAATTGTTGTACTTGTTCCAGCACAGCCTGGGTGATCGCGCCGACCTGATGGGCCGCATCGTGCCAGTGACCCCCCCGGTGCCAATATGACCTGACGAACAGCGCCGTGGCCGGCTGAGCGCAAGCCCGGACGGCATCGGGAACTGCGCTTCGTCGAAATCTGCTTTGCGTCCGGCGATGCATGCCGGACGGGCCCACGCGCCTAAATTGGCCTCTAGCTTCTGAAACTGAAACAGACTGGAGACCAGCCATGAGCATTGTGGGTTTGGATGAGGCAACGCTGACGGCGCAATCCGTCGACGAGGCCAGGCGTTATCTGATCGACTTCGGCCTCGTCGAGGCAGCACCGGATGGTGGCTATCCGCTGTTCCTGGCGCAGGACAACACCGGGCTGCGGGTGGCACCACTGGATGCCACCGACCTGCCACCGCCGGTCACCGCGGGGCCCAACATCCGCGAGATCGTCTGGGGCGTGCAGGACACAGGGGCGCTCGAATGGCTGGCGCAGGATCTGTCCCGTGACCGCGAAGTGCGCCTTGCTGCGGGTGTCCTGAGCACAACCGACGTCGACGGTAACCCGCTCGCATTCAGGGTAACGCAGCGTAAAGCGCTGGTGGCGACCCCAGCCCGGGTCAATGTCCCGGGCCTGCCACCGCAACGCCCAGTGAACTCGGTGCAGGACTTCGTCTCACAGATCAAGCCGCTGACCTTCAGCCACCTTGTGCTGTACACGCCGGACCTCGAACGCATCCTGGCCGACTACACGGACCGTCTCGGTTTCCGCGTGACCGACCGCTTCACCGGTGCCGGTGCTTTCATGCGCGCGCCGGGGCATTCGGACCACCACCAGCTGTTCTTCATCCAGAGCCCGGAAAACCGCGGCCTGAACCACCTGGCGTTCCACGTGCGCGACCACACCGAGATGATGCTGGCGGGCAAGGGATTTGCGGGCAAGGGCTGGACACCGGCCTGGGGTCCCGGCCGCCACATCTTCGGTGGCAACTGCTTCTGGTACTTCAAGAGCCCCTTCGGCGGCAACTTCGAGTTCGACGCAGACATGGACGTCGTCGACGAGAACTGGGTGCCGCGCGAGGACGTGATGGGCCCCAACACCGCAGCGGTCTGGCTGTGCACGATGGCAGTTCCTGCCAAGCACTGAGGACAGCGATGAAGTTCGTCCTGTTCAACCGTCCATCGAGTCCGGCCACCTTGCCCGGACTGCTCACCGACAAGGGCATCGTCGACATCAGTGCCGTGGTCGGCTGCAGCGAGTCGCCGCAGGCCACGATGGTGTCGATCATCGACCGCTACGACGACCTGAAGAGTGCGCTGGAACGCCATGTCCAGACCGCCCCTGTGCTCGATCCGGCCAGCGTGCGGCTTTGTCCGCCGCTGCCGCGGCCGGGCAAGATCCTCGCGTGCATCGGCAACTACTGGGAGCATGCGCAGCGCGAGTCCAAGCCGCTGAACATGTTCATGAAGAACCCGGACGCCGTGGTGGGCCCGGGTGACACGATCTGCCTGCCCAATTTCACCGCGCCGTCGAGCTTCATGCACGAAGCCGAGCTGGCGGTGGTAATCAAGGGTCCAGCCAAGGAAGTGCCGCGCGACCGGTGGCGCGACGCCGTGTTCGGCTACACCTGCATGATCGACGTCACCGCGCGTGGCGAGGGCCGCTTCACCTGGCCTGGTCCGATCATGAGCTGGCTGGGCAAGTCATTCGACACCTTCGCACCGATCGGCCCGTGCATCGTCACCGCCGACGAGATTCCCGACCCGAATCAACTGCATGTGCAGTTCTGGAACGACGGTGAACTTCGCCACAACTACAGCACCGACGACATGGAGCACCCGGTGCCCGAGATCGTCGAGTTCGCCAGCCAGGTCATGACCTTGAACAGCGGCGATCTCCTGTCCTGCGGCACCAACCACGAAGGCCTGGGCTTCCTGCAGGACGGCGAGACCGTGGAGATCTGCATCCACGGCATCGGCCGCATGAGCCTGAAGGTTCACGACCCGCTGAAGCGCAAATGGGAGCGTGGCGTGTACATGGGTCACGACTCCACCCACCACGATGCCGTTCGCCGCCATCGGCCCGAAACGGTGATTCGCGATTCCCGCGAATGAGAGGACAACATGGTCAAACTTGAACGAATTCTGGTCCTTGGCGGGGGTATCGGTGGCATGTGTGCCGCCATCGCCTTGGCACGCAAGGGCTACCACGTCGATCTGTGCGAAGCGCAGTCCGAACTCAGTGCGCAAGGCTCGGGGCTGACCCTGATGGGCCCGGCGCTGCGCGCGCTGCACAAGCTGGGCGTCTGGCCCGCCGTGCGCGATGCCGGCAACTTCGCGACGGGCAGCCGCATCCTCGATGCCCAGGGCAAAGTCATCGTCGAGCGCGACGGCCACCGGCTGCCGGGCCTCGACCTGCCGACCGCCGGCGGCATCCTGCGACCCGTGCTGCACGACATCCTGGCAAACCGCCTGCGTGAGGTCGGCATCTTGACGCACGTGGGCCTGGCCGCGTCCGAGCTGCTGCAGTCGGCCGACGACGTTGAAGTGCGCTACGTCGACGGTTCCAGCTCGCGCCACGATCTGGTCGTCGCGGCCGACGGCCTGATGTCGAGCACCCGCCGCACGCTGTGGCCCGAGGCGGTCAAGCCTGCCTTCACCGGACAGGGCTGCTGGCGCCTGATCGCGGAACGGCCCGCGTCCATCGACCGGCCGACCTTCTACGTCGGCGCCCCGGTCACGGTCGGTGCCGTGCCTTGCTCGCCGACCCACATGTACGTCTGGGTGCTTCAGCATGTGCCGGACAACCCCTGGGTCGACCCCGCCGCACAACCGGCCCTGCTGCGAGAGCTGCTCGAACCCTTCGGCGGCGATCTGGTCGAGGTGCGCCAGAACATCGGCCCGCAATCGAACGTCAACTACCGCCCGCTCGAGGCCTTCCTGATGGAAGCACCCTGGCACAAGGGCCGTGTGGTGCTGCTGGGCGACGCCGCCCACGGCACCACGCCGCACCTGGCCTCCGGCGCCGGCATGGCGATGGAAGATGCCCTGGTGCTCGCGGACTCGCTGAGCACGCACGAGACGCTCGACGCCGCACTGACCGCGCACACGCAACGGCGTGTCCCTCGCTGCACGCTGGTGGTCAAGAACTCGGTGGCCATCGGCGATGCCGAGATGCGCCACGAGCCGGCCGCCACCCTCAACGAAATCATGACGCGATCGCACAAGGCGCTCGTGGAGATGTACTGATGACCACGCAAACCACCCCCACCCTGGCTCCGCCGAACCGCATCGTCACGGGCCATGACGCCAACGGCAAGTCGGTCTTCCTGTCGACCGGCCCGGCCCCGCAGCACCACAACCGCCAGCAAGGCCTGGTGCGCTTCCACGAGCTCTGGCACACCGCCCAGATGCCAGTGCCGCTCGACAACGTCGAGGCCAACGAGCCCAACGAACGCCCGCTGCGCCTGCCGCCCGACGAGAACGGCTCGGTGATCCGCATCCTCGACATCCACCCCGGTCACGTGCAGGCCTGGCAGCCTCGTGATGACGGTCGCCACCCGGGCATGCACCGCACGCAGACGCTGGATTACGGCATCCTGATCCAGGGCCAGATCCACATGATCCTCGACGACAAGGCCGAGGTCTGCCTGAACCCCGGCGACGTGGTGATCCAGCGCGGCACCGACCATGCGTGGGAGAACCGCTCCGACCAGGTGGCGCGCATCGCCTTCATCCTGCTGGATGGCCGCTTCACTGGCGAGCTGGCGCAGAAGATGGCGGGCATCGACCTGCAGCATGGTCCGCTGGCGCAGCGCGTGGAGCCGCACAAATGAGCCGGCGTCTCAGCTGGGTCGCTTCTGCCCAAGACGAAGCCACCGACTTTCCGCTGGACAACCTTCCGTTGTGCGTTTTCCGCCGCGCCGGCAGCGTGCAGGCCTGGCGCATCGGCGCCGGCATTGGCACGCAAATCCTGGACCTGCGCGCGGCCGTCACGGCCGGCCTGCTCGACCCTCTGTCGGCCGCACTGATCGAGGCCTGCAGCCAGCCGAGCCTGAACGCGCTGTTCGCGCTCGGCACCGACGCAGTGGGCGCCCTGCGATCGCGGCTGCAGGACCTGCTGGCCGAGCAAGCGCCTGACACGAACAAGACCGCCGGCTGTCTGCTGGCCCAGGCCGAGGTCGAGCACACCGTGCCGGCGCAGGTCGGCGACTACACCGACTTCCTCAGCTCCTACCACCATGCCTACAACGTCGGCATGATGCTGCGGCCGAACGATCCGGTGTTGCCCAACTTTCACACCATCCCGATCGCCTACCACGGCCGCTCCTCGTCGCTGCTGGTCAGCGGCGAGCCGGTGTACCGCCCACGTGGCGTTCAGCGTGTGGCCCACGGCTCCAACGACACACGGTTCGGCCCGACCGCACGGCTCGATCTCGAAGTCGAACTGGGCGCCTTCATCGGCCCCGGCAATCGACGTGGCCACGCCATCCCGGTCGACGAGGCCGGCGCGCAGGTCGTGGGGCTGTGCGTGCTCAACGACTGGTCGGCGCGCGACATCCAGTCCTGGGAGACCCAACCCCTGGGTCCGTTCCTGGGCAAGAACTTCGCCACCACCCTGTCACCCTGGGTCGTGTGCACCCAGGCGCTGGCGCCCTACCGGACCGAGCCCGCACCGCGTCGTCCGGAGGCCCCCGCACTGGATGCCTACCTGCAACCTGCCGGCGAGCACTGGACCTACGAGATCCACCTCGAGACCCGCCTGTCGACCCAGGCCATGCGTGAACGTGGCCTGCCGGCCGTGGTCGTGTCCCGCTCGCTCTTCAGCCGCGACAGTGTCTGGACCTTCGCTCAGATGGTGGCGCATCACACGGTCAACGGCTGCAACCTGCGTCCGGGCGACCTGCTCGGCAGCGGCACGCTGTCCGGCCCCGATGTGGGCAGCGAAGGCTGCATGCTCGAACTGACCCGGGCCGGCAGCAAGCCGCTGCAGTTGCCCAGCGGCGAAGAACGGCGCTTCCTGGAAGACGGCGACGAAGTCTCGATCACCGCCTTCTGCGAGCGGCCTGGCCTGCCCCGCATCGGCTTCGGCCGGTGCGTGGCGCGCGTCGAGCAGGCACCATGACGCACCGGCTCGACAGACGAGCTGTGCTGGCGGGCGGATGCGCTGCCTTGCTTGCGCCGCAGGTCCGTTTCGCGCACGGGGCAAGCCCTGCAACGGCCTGGCCCAGTCGGCCGGTGAAGCTGCTGGTCGGCTACCCAGCGGGTGGGTCGGTGGACAACGTGGCGCGCGTTCTGGCCAACGCACTGTCCGAGCGCCTGCCGCAGCCGGTGATCGTCGAGAACCGCGCGGGCGCCGATGGCCATCTTGCGGTCACTGCGGCGATGCGCAGTGCTCCCGACGCGCACACGCTGCTGGTTTCCCTCAAGGGCGCCATGACCGTCGCACCGGCCATCGCGAAACAGCCTTTCGATCCGGCACGCGACCTGGTGCCACTGTGCGCGATTGCGCAGACGGCCGAGGTGTTCGTCACCCGGCCGCGGACGGGCATCACGACGTTACGCGGCATCAGCGAAGCGCTGAAGCGCAATGACGGCAAGCTGAGCATCGGCTTCATCGGCGCTTATCCGCGCCTGCTGGCCGAACTGCTGTCACAGCAGCTGTCAGCCCCCCTGCTGAAGGTGCCTTACAAGGGGCTGCCACAGGCGATGCAGGATCTGATTGGCGATCAGATCGACCTGCTGGTCGGCGACGCCACGGGTCTGGTGGTCGAGCAGGTGCGATCGGGCAAGCTGGTCGCACTGGTGGTCACCTCGGACCGGCGGCTGCGCGACCTGTCGACCGTTCCCACCGTCGCTGAAGAAGGCATGCCGATGCTGACGGGTTGGCAGTGGTATGCACTGTTCGGTCCGGCGGGACTCGCGCCTGCGCTGGCTCAGACAGTGGCCGATACCGCAAGCGCTGCGCTCGGCACACCCGAGGCCGTGGCGCAAGTGACGAAGTTCGGCCTGGAACGGATGACGGGAACGTCTGTCGAACTGGAACGCTTGATCGCCAAGGAAGCGGCGTTCTGGAAGCACGTGGCGCAGAAGGCCAACATCACGCCGGAGTAGCGCTCACTGCACGGCATGCGTGGGACGACGTCGATCTACGGCACGTGCCCACGCCACCACTCTGTATGCCCTCCGACTGCCCGCCTGAGGAAAAGCAGGTTTGCCAGTTGCTCAGCGCCCGCGGTGGGAAGGCTTCAGAAAATTGCCAGCCGTCCATCCGGATTGTTCGCACGAACCTAACTAAGGAGACATCTCTTGAAAACCTATCGATACGCAGTGGCAGCCTTGCTGTCGTCCACCGCATGCGCAGCTTTCGCTCAATCGAGCGTCACCATCTTCGGCAAGGTCGTGATGCAGGTGGCACATCGCGACAGTGGCACCTCGGCGGGAGCCAACATCCCAACGGCGTTGGGCACGTCGATGAACGGCCTGAGCTCAGGGTTCGGCTTTAACGGCACGGAGGACATGGGCGGTGGCCTCAAGGCCTACTTCGTCCTGGAACACCGGTTCAAGACGCAGAACGGCACGCAGTCCGCGACTGCTTTCTGGGAAGGCAAGAGCATCGTCGGCCTGTCCGGTCAATACGGTGATGTCTATCTGGGCCGAGACTACCTCCCCGCCTTCTATCCGGGCGTGAAGGTGGACCCGTTCGGCTACGACGGATCCGTGGGGAGCCTGCTGGCTCAGGCTTGGGCGGGCTACACGCTCGGCTTCAATTCACGCGGTCCCAACATGCTCGGCTACAAGACGCCGTCCTTTGGCGGATTCTCTGCCCGTCTGGCCACCAGTCTGGGCGAAGGCACGGCACCCAACACGAATGGCGCCAACATCGAATACGCCGCGGGCCCTGCCTACGCTGGTATCGGGGTGAGCCACACCGACGATCTCAACCGGGTGACGATCATCGCCGCAGCCTACGATTTCGGCTTCATCCGACCTGCAGCGTGGTACTCGACATCGCGCCATTCAGGCAACCATGGCCGGAGCATCGCCCTGGCCCTCACGGCACCGGTCGGACCGGGCGTCGTCAAGGCGGTCTACCAGACCTTCGACCCCGACACCCAGAGCGGCAACCTCAACGCCAGCGCCGCCGCGGGAGGCGCCCTGCGCAGCAAGTTGGCGGTCGGGTACACCTACCCGCTGAGCAAGCGTACGTCGATCACGCCCACCCTGGCCAAGGGCAAACAGGACCTCTCGACGCTGACTTCCACGATGGCGTACGACGTGGTGCTGCGTCACGACTTCTGAACGCGAGTCCTCTCGACATGCGGGTCTGAACGACCTGCATGCCGCACGGTCCGATCGCATCGTTCCGAGGGTCCGAATAACCTCTGCCGCTGAGTCAGCGCGACCCATGAACCGCGCGGATCGCGTTCGGACAGAGCGGCGGTGGAAATGGACAGTCCTGCCGGCGCACGCTCGACGATCCACCCTACCGCAGCGACCGCGCTCAGCGCAATGAGCACATGCCGAACGAAGCTGAATGCAAAGCTCGTGCGCAGCATCATCAAGGTCAGCAGCGCGACTGCCGCCAGCACTACTTGCAAGGCGCCGATGCCGGCTGTGAACCCGACCAGCGCAATCGACCTCGCCATCGCGTCGAGCCCGAAGGATCCGATGGCCGTGGAGATCGCGGCCCCATGCACCAAGCCGAAGCCGCCCGCCACCCAGGGTTCACGATTCGGAAAGATCGGCTTCCAAGCGTGGATGGCGCCGACCAGTATCGACACTGCGACCAGCAGTTCCACGGGCGCCGACGGAAACCGCCATTCCAGGC
This sequence comes from Sphaerotilus sp., assembly GCF_031429695.1. Taxonomy (GTDB): domain Bacteria; phylum Pseudomonadota; class Gammaproteobacteria; order Burkholderiales; family Burkholderiaceae_C; genus Sphaerotilus. The sequence goes on along the minus strand of NZ_JANPAB010000011.1, from coordinate 49,758 downwards.
CCACACCAAGAACCACGCTCAGTGAGTGACCCGCCGAGAACGCGGCAATCGCCCACAACAGCTTGAGCGCAGGCGCGCGGCACTCAACTGAGATCTCCCAACGACGGTCCCTGGCAGCCACGGGCGCCACCAGCGTCAACGTCAACAGGAAGAGCAGGTGGTCCGTGCCTTCGGCAATGTGTTGCAGACCCAGATTGAAGGCGGCGATCAGCCCGGCCAGCCAGGAGCGGGCCTGACCCCGATCGATGTGCAGTGACGTGACCGGATGCTGCAGCCCGGCGACGAGCTGCGGCTCGACAAGCAGTTCGCCCTTGTAGAAGTCACTGCGCAGCAGAACCACGACGACATGGCTCATCACCTCGTGCGTGATGGCATCGAAACGGAGGTCGAAGCGCCGAGAACCGGCGCCTGGCGGCACGCGCAGATCCAGCCGGGCAATCAGGGCGTCGTGGTCGCCGAGGTTGCCGGTTGAGAGCGAGCGCAACTGCACCGCCCAGGCCCGGCCATCCGGGCTGCGGGCGCCCACGTGGTCCAGCAGGTAGCGGCCGATCGCCGGTCGGTCCGATTCGACGATGCCACGAGCCTGCTCGCCGAGTTGCGGTCGCAACGCAGCTTCCAGTTCGACGATGGGAATGGCAACTTCTATCCCGACCGATGTCTGCCCGATGTCGATCTGGAGAGTCGAGTTCGGAGCCGGGTGGGCCACCGCCAGACCGCCCAGTCCGAGAACCAAGAAAACACTCGCGCAGACGATCCAGGCCCTCCGGCTAGCGCGTGAACTCACCGCCATAGTCGGCCACCTTGTCACGCCACACAGAATGGAAGTGGACCTCATCGACAAAGGCAACGCCGGTCTGGACCACCAACTCGATCCAGACGCGTGGCCCGTCGATGCGCACGTACGAGCCCGCCTTCTTGAGGTCCGGCGAACCAGAGATGCCGATGTATGTATCTGCCAGTGCAGCGGGATCCAGGTACTGCGTACGAAGAGGCGTGGCCACGGCACGTCCGGGAAGTTCCAGGTAACTCCCAACCGCGTCGGAAACCAGTTGCTGCTGGGCCTTCGTCAGTGCGCCATAGCGCACGCCACGATCTTCGGTACCGGTCGGATAGGTGTGCGGGAAGCCCGTGTCATGGCCGCCGAGTGGCGGCGCGCCCACCCGAAGCGTGAAGACGACGCTCTTGACGAGATCGTTGAACGTGCCCGGGAGCTTGGCATCCGGGTAGGCAGACACGGCATGCGCCAGGCGTGACAGGGCTACCGATTGCGACTTCAGTGGCTCGTAGGTCTTGTCACCGATCGTGAAGCGTTCGGGCTCCACGCCGTCGAACAATGGGGTAGCGCTGGCCTGGCGGCCGTTGAACGTGATGTTGTAAGCCAGGTGATGCCCGCTCAGCTTGAGCATCCACGGCGTCGTGGCGGAGGGCTTTCCGAGGAACGAGATGAAGAAGTTCTCGGGCTTGAGATTGAACTGTGGAACCTTCGGACCGGCCACGGAATCGGCCAGCCGAAGCTCGTCGAACACCTTCAGCCCGCATGAGCTCATGGCCACCGCGACCACGTCGCGCGCGGCGGCGGCCAGGGTCGCGTCAAGGTCACCAAACTTCACACCTAGGCGAGGGATGGAGATGGGCAGGTTCGACCAGCGTATGGCGTTTTGGAGGGTGAACTCCTGGACCAATGCCGCGCGCTGTCGATCGCTCAGCAAAGCGGCAAAGGCGTTCGCCTTGTCGGCCACGGCAGCGGCCTGCCCATCGCCGCCACCGACGCAGGCACGTTGAGGTGGATGTGCTCCAACAGCATCGGACGTCGACTGCCGCAGTGAGCATCCGCTCAGGGCGATCACGGCCAAAACGCAAGTCAATGACCGAGCCATCCAGCCGGGAGCAGGGGTCGAATGCATGTGCTGCTCGGCACATGCAGAAAATTGAGGGATCACACCGGTCTCCTTATAGTGGCTACTCGAACAGGCACGGCCAGCGTCAACGCTGGCCGAGTTCTCATTCGAACTTGATGTTCATTGACTTCACGTGCTTCTCGTTCTCGGACAGCTGCCGCACCAGCGTCTGCTTGTAGGGCTCACCGTCCATCATGGCGACCTCGAAGTCGTTGACCGCGATCTTTTCCTTGAACTCCGGATCGGCCACGATCGACGCCACCAGTGCTCGCAGTTTGGTCAGCACCGGGGCGGACACGCCGGCCGGCGCGACGATCCCGAAGTACCCACCTTCGGTCAGGCCCAGGTTGCCGAAGCCCGCCTCGGCCACTGTCGGAACGTCAGGCAAGGAAGGCAGACGCTTGCTCGACGTGACCGCCAGAGCGCGCATCTTGCCGCCCTTGATCTGCGACGACAGCGGCGTGATCGGGAACAGCGTGACGTCGACCGAGCCGTCGAGGATGCCAGTGGCAATGGTTGCGCCGCCGGTATAGGGCACCGAGACGATGTCGGTGCCGGTGCCGCGCTTGAGCAACTCGAAGTCCATTTGCGCGGGGATGCCCAGCATCGTGCCGTAGTTGAACTTGCCCGGGTTGCTCTTGGCCAGTGCCACGAACTCCTTGAGGGTCGTCGCCTGGATCTTGTTGGCCACCGCGATCACATTGGGCGTGTAGGCGATGCGGGCGACGAAGGTGAAGTCCTCGATCGGACGGTAGGGCATCTTCCTGATGACCGGCACGAAGGTGTGCGCCGCGTCCGGGGCGAGGTACAGCGTGGTGCCGTCGGCCGGCTGCTTCAGGACGTACTGGATCGCGATGGCGCCAGTCGCACCGGGCTTGTTCTCGACGAACGTGGCCTTGCCGGTGCGCTTGCTCAGGCTCTCGCCGAACACCCGAGCCAAGGAATCGATGCCGCCGCCAGGCGGCACCGACACGACAATGCGCACCGGCTTGTCGGGGTAGGTGGCGTCCTGCGCTATCGCGGCTGTGGTTGCAGCCAGCAGCACCAGCGAAGCAACGACGGAACGGGGGATCGACGGGCAGCGCTTGCGCGAGCAGGACTGGGCGTGGCGATTGATGTTGATGTTGAATGACATGGTTTCTCCTTGGATGATGGACAGGAAGAATGCGGGGTGAGCGTTCAGATGGGACATCGGACTACAGGACGGCCAAGCCGAATAGACCTCGACGGCGCTCAGGCTGAGGCAATGTAGGCCGCGCGATCAGGGTCGGCCGCCAGGCGTGTGCACGCCCCTGGCCGTCTCGCGCAGCATCTGACGCTGTTCTGGCAGTGTCAGCTTGGCCGTCGACTCGACGGCCGCCTTGACCAGATCCGCGTATTCGCGCTTGGTATTGCCGAAGTCCGAGCCCCACATGAGGCGATCAGCACCGTAGGTGTCCACGGCAGCCCGGACGAAGTCGGCCGCGGGAACCTTCGCCTTTTCGAGCGTCTGCAGATTCAGCGTCGTGAACTTGAAGTAGACGTTCGGACGCGAGCGCAGTGCCAAGTGCGCCGGCGTGAAGCCAAAACCTGCCGCACCTGACTCGATGTCAGGCCAGCCCAGGTGATCGAGGACGATGCGGATGTTCGGATAGCGCGACGCCAGCGCGCCGATCCGTTCCAGGGCGCCCGCATCGGCCTTGTAGACCGGCGTCGTCATGATCACGACGACGAGGCCCAGTTCGTTGGCTACCGCCCACGAGCGGTGAGCCGCGGCCGATTCCAGCGCAGGGTACTCGCCGGCCGGATTCTTGCCGCCGATCGTCCGGATGCCGGCGACTCGATTCTCCTTGACCCACTTGCGCAGCGTGACCGGCGTCGCCTCGTCGGACGGATCGAGGATCACGATGCCACTCACGCGATCCGCATGGGCGACCGACGTGTCGACGACATAGCTGTTGTCCATGTTGTAAGTGGAGCGGTACTGCACAGCGACACCAGCCTCGACGCCATTTGCGTCCCAGAGCCCGAAGACACGTTGTGCGGTGGTCGGGTTCTGGATCTGGAGTTCGCGCATTTCCCGCTCGTGCGGCAGTGGCGGCAAGTCCTTGCGCAGCGGGTACTTCACCTGATCGCCCGAGACGAAGTGCGTGTGCGAGTCATAGAGCTTGAAAGGCAGCGTGGCCTGCTGGGCCGTTGCGGCCGAACTCGCGAGCAAGGTTGCGAATGCCAGGGCGGCTATGCGGGTCAGCACGGATCTGCGGTTGAACATGTTGTCTCCTGTGATGACAGAGCGGTAAATGCGGGATTCCAGATGAAACGGAACCATGCCGCGGCTGTGAAGCGTCAATCTAGTGGCCGGCGCGAAGCTTGGAATGTCCAGTCCGGCAAAGCAGCCGTGCCGATTCGGCGAGGCTGTGGCGAGTCGGCTTGCTCGCTAGCGCCAGGTGCCCAGGCGCGACATTTCCTCGGCGACGTTCCTCATGAAACGTGAGAGTTCACGGGTGGCGAGGCCGGTGTTCTTCTGGGATCCGTGCACCAGGTAGAACAGCGCCGGCAGCCCCGGCTGCACGATGGCGCTGGCGCTGAGGCGACCGTCCTCGATCTCCTGCTGGACCGCCAGTTCTGCCATCAAGGCGTAGCCGACACCCGCAGAGACCATCTGCTTGGTCAACTCGTGAGAGTCGATCTCGGCCACGAAATTGAGAGTCACGTCCTGCTCCAGGGCCATGTCCTCGAGCTTGCGCCTGAATCCGCTGGGACCGCCCGGCCGAATGAGTGGCACGCCATTGAGTCGCCGGAACGCGATTTCGGCCGGCTGGGTAAAGTGATCGCCAGGCTTTCCCACCAGCAGCATGCGCGAAGAGGCCAGCGGCACCTGGTCGTCCATTGGTGCGGTCTTGAGGACGAATCCGAGATCGGCCTTGCCTTCCTGTATCCACTGTTCGACCTGACCGGTCAGCCCCACCATGACATGGATGACGACGTCGGGATACTTCTGGCGCGCCAGATAGACCACCTTGGTCATGATGGAACCCGCGATGGCGGGCACGGCGGCGACGTGCACGTTGCCGCGGAATACGCCGGACGACGCGGCCACCTCCGCCTCAAGCGCTTCTGCCTCCTCGATCAGTCTGCGTGCACGCGGCAGGATGCGCTCGCCGAGGTCGGTCATCTCGACGCCGCGACCGGTCCGGTGCAGCAGACGACCGCGCATCTCGGACTCGAGCACCGCCATCTGCCGACTCAGCGCCGACGGGCCGAGTCCCAGGTGACGAGATGCCGCCGACAGGCTGCCCGACTCGACAATGCGCACGAAGGTCTTGAGTTTCTCCAGATCCATCTGACTTACCTGCCCATCAGGCGAAGAGCCTGCGAGCCGCGAGCCGCGAGCCGAGCTGCTTCTGGATCCAGGCCGAGCAGGCGCGCCGCGTTGCGGCCGAGCAGCGCCGCCGCGTCATCCGCGGACAGGGCGGCGCGGCCGATGAAGCCGAGCAGATCGGGCTCGGCCATGTCGTAGGGGTAGTCGGTGCCGGCCAGGATGCGGTCGATACCGAACTTGCCGATCAGGTGCTGCAGCTCGACCGGGTCGAAGACCACGCTGTCGAAGTGCATCTGTCGCAGGTAGTGCGACGGCGGGTGCTTGCAGTGGGCGCAATCGATTCGTGCATGGTGGGCATGGTCGAACCGGCCGGTGTACGCGCCAAGCGTGCCGCCGCCATGGGCCAGCACCAGCTTCAGGCCCGGCATGCGGTCCAGGCTGCCGCCGTAGATCAGGTGGCTCAGGGCGACTGTCGTCTCCAGCGGGTTACCGATCACGTTGTTGAGATGGAAGTCGGTCAGGCGCTGGCCGTGCGTGAAGCCGGCCGGGTGCAGGAAAACGATCGCTCCCAGTTCTTCGGCGGCCGCCAGGACGGGCTCGAAGCGCGGATCGGCCAGCTCAGCACCATTGACGTTGGTCGAGATCTCGACGCCGCGCATGCCGAGTTCCAGCACGCAGCGGCGCAGCTCCTGCACAGCCAGCCGCGGCGACTGCATCGGCAGCGTGCCCAGCGCCACCATCCGACGGCTGTTGCTGGCCGCCACTTCGCACAATGCATCGTTGACCGTCCGCGCGATCTGCAGAGCCAGGTCCTCTTCGGCCCAGTAGCAGTAGTGGCCGGGCGAAGGTGACAGCACCTGGATGTCGACCCCGGCCGCGTCCATGTCCGCCAAGCGCCGCTCGACGCTGGTCAGCTGCTGGCGGATGCGCTCGAGCATCGCGAGGTTGACCTTGCGGGTCTCGCCGCTGGAGTAGAGGTGCGCCGGCTCCGGCGTCAAGGGCTGATGGGGTCGGGCCAAGGCTTCGGCCGCGGGCACGACCATGTGGCAGTGGAAGTCGACCACCAGCGGCCGGTTTGGAAGTGGGAGCGCGGGAGCGGCGTTGTGAGCCGCCGAAAGCCCCCGACATGTATAGAGCTGCGACATGGGGTCAGCCTCGTTTGTGATGAAGCCATTATTTGGGCGCCCCCCCGCGAGTGCCGTGCGGCAACGGCAAATCTGGTTTGCCGCGCGTGGCCGGTGCGGCCTGATGCCGACTCCTAGACTGGCGCTGCATTTCACTCGCAGTGATACCCATGATCATCGACCTTCGCACCTACACCTATCTGCCTGGAAAGTTCCGCAAATTCCTCAAGGGCTACCAGGAAGTCGGGTTCGCATTGACGAGCAAGCACCTGGGAAGCACGCTGGGTGTGCTTCGTTCGGAAAGCGGCATCCAGAACCGCACCTTCCAGTTCTTCATGTACGAAGACTCGGACCATCGTGACCGCTGCCGGGCGGGCATGATTGCCGACCCTGCGTGGGCTGACTTCGTGAAGATCGACAGCGATGCCCTGCTCCAGCAGAGCAATGCCCTGCTGGTCCCGACCAGCTACTCGCCAGTGGGCGGTCTGCTCCGGGGTGACATGCCCAAGATGTCCGCCGATGCAGGCGCAAGGCTTTTCGAGTTCACCACGTGGACCTTCTGGCCGGACACCGCCGACGAGGCCCTGCAGACCATGGCCGACGAGGGCGCGGTGCTGATCGATCGTCACAGCCCGGACGTCATCCTCTACGCGACTCCGGACACCGGTAACCGCCACCAGCTGTTGCGCCTGGCCGCCTACGAATCCGGCGCTGTACGCGATCGTGCACATCGGGCGGCCGCGTCGGACCCTGAAGTCCAGTCGCTGCTCGGAAGGTTGCACCGCGCGGTCGAGAGCGTGGACGAGACTCTGCTGATGCCGATCCCCTGCTCGCCGCTGCGCTGAACTCACGCGAAGTCCACCCTCGCCAGCAGTAGGATTGGCGTTCGTGCCGCCTTCCCACTACGCTCATGGATTTCGAAAAGCTGGAGATCTTCGTCCTGGTCGCTGAATGCGGCAGCCTGTCGAAGGCGGCCACGCTGATGCATGTGGGTCCGTCGGCGCTGAGCCGGCAGCTCGCGGCGTTGGAAACCGAGTGCGGCGGGAGGTTGCTGCACCGGACCGGACGCGGTGTCGCCCTCACCGAACTGGGCCAACGCATCCTGCCGAATGCGAAGGCGTTGCTGCAGGAGGCCGAGCGCTTCAAGGAAGGCGTTGCCTGTGCCTCCAGCGTGTGCCGTGGTGTCGTGCACATCGGCTGCGTCGCGACCCTGGCCGCACGCCTGCTGGCCCCCGTGCTGCTGCTGGCCCGCCAGCGCTATCCCGAGGTGCGCCTCCATGTCGTGACAGGCATGAGCGGACAGATCGAACAATGGGTTGCCGATGGCAGCGTCGACCTGGGCTTCGTGATTCGGCATGGCACCGACAGCGGGCTGGCGGACGATCACCTGCTGGTCATGAGTTCTCCGCTGTGCGTCGTCGCCGCTCCGGGCGATCGCCTTACCCGGACCGGCGAGGTCGCGTTCTCCAGCTTGCACGAGGTGCCGCTGATCCTGCCTGGCCCAGCATCAAGTCGGCAGGCACTTGCAGAGGCGGCGCGCAAGCGATCCGTGACGCTCGACGTCATCGCTGAGGTGGATTCGCTGGATCTGATGAAGACCCTCGTCGCTCGGCGCGGCGGCTACGCGCTGTTGCTGGAGATCTCGATCCTTGATGACGTCCGTGCTGGCCGCCTGAGCGCAGCCAGGGTGGTCGAGCCCGCGATGATCGGGCACGTCTGCCTGGTGCACGCCCCCCGAAAATCCGGCGACCGCGCGGCTCGGGAGATCGCCCTGCTCGTGCGCGAGGTCGCCGTCGACGTGGCCCGCAACGGTGGCGCCGGACTGTCCGTCGGCTGACTGAAGGGTTCGGCGCACACCAACATGAAAGAGATGCGCTTCGACTGGCAAGGTCAAGTCTGGCGCGTCGCAGTCGCGTTCGATCCTCACTTCCAACCCCCGACAGTAGCCTCGCCATGGCAAGAAAACTCGATGACGTGATTGCCGCGCTGCCCGCAGAACGCAGGGCGCGCATCGAGCAGCGGGCGCAGCAACTGGCCACGCTCAAGGATCTGCGCACCGCCACCGAGCAGACGCAAGAGGACTTGGCTGCGGCACTACGTGGAGGGCATGGGCGGCACGCTGGAGTCCCGCTCTTGCGGCGGCGCATCGTCTCGTCCCTCCGCCATGAAATCTTCCGGCATCGCGGCCAGCGCATCGAACGCCACCGCCGCCGACCGCCTCGGCACCCGCAGCACGACATCCTCCCCCTGGCGCAGGATCTCGACCTCATCGACCTCGAAGCGGAAGTCCTTGGGCAGGCGCACGGCTTGGCTGTTGCCGGACTGGAAGACGCGGGCGTAGGTCATGTGGAGAGTGAATTCTGCCGCTACGATCCCGCCCCATGCGCGTCCTCACCTACCAAGACCTGAACCTGCGCCGCGTGCGCCCCGCCTTCGACAAGTTCCGCAAGGCGATCGAATCCGGCGACTTCCGCTCCGCCCAGATCCGCAAGCTCTCGGCAGGTTCCGGCCCCGCCCCGTACTGGCGCGCCAAGCTCGACGACAGCAACCGCCTGCTGCTGCAGTTCGCCCGGCGCGGGGACGAGACGGTCTGTCTGGCGCTTGAAGTCATCGAGAACCATGCCTACGAAAAATCGCGTTTCCTGCGCGGCACCGTGATCGATGAGGCCAAGCTGGACGCCGAGCCGCCGCCCGCCGATCTCGCCACGCTGCCCGCGGCCGAGGTCGTGCCGCTACGCTGGCTGCCCAGTGCGACCACGCCGACGACCAAGGCCGCAGCCGGCCCCACCTTCGAACTCCTCGACAAGCCGATCTTCTTCGACGAGACGCAGGAGGCCGTGCGGCGCCTGCCCGTGCCGGTCGTGGTGGTCGGCTCGGCGGGATCGGGCAAGACGGCGGTGACGCTGTCCAAGCTGCGCGAGGCGAGCGGGTCGGTGCTGTACGTGACGCATTCGGCCTACCTCGCCCAGTCGGCCCGCGCCCTCTACGCCAGCCACGGTTACGAGAACCCGCACCAGGAGCCGGAGTTCCTCAGCTACCGCGAGCTGCTGGAAACGCTGCGTGTGCCGGACGGGCGCGAGGTCAGCTACCTGGCCTTCGCGGCGTGGGTGCAGCGCCACCGCCAAGCCCTGCGCACGACGCTCGGCGACGCCGATGCCCACGCGCTGTTCGAGGAATTCCGTGGTGTCATCGGCAGCGCGGCGGGCGGGCCGCTGACGCTCGACGCCTACCGCACGCTCGGCCCGCGCCAGTCGCTGTTCGGCCCCGATGCCCGCGACGCCGTGCATGGCCTGTTCGGCAAGTACCGCGACTGGCTGCGCGAAACCGGCCAGTTCGACCTCAACCTCGTCGCGCACGAGTGGCACGCGCTGGCCACCCCCACCTACGACTTCGTGCTCATCGACGAGGTGCAGGATCTGACGCCTGTGCAGCTCGCGCTGGTGCTGGCGCTGCTGAAGGTGCCGGGGCAGTTCCTGTTGTGCGGCGATTCGAACCAGATCGTGCATCCGAACTTCTTCTCGTGGGCCGCCGTGCGCACGCTGTTCTGGCACGGGCTGGCCGGTGCCGCCGCGCAGCGCCAGGACTTGTCGGTGCTGCAGGCCAACTTCCGCAACACCCGCGCCGTGACGCAGCTCGCCAACGCGGTGCTGAAGATCAAGCACGCCCGCTTCGGCTCGATCGACCGCGAGAGCAATTTCCTGGTCCGGCCGGCGACCACCGAGGAAGGGTCGGTGCGGTTGATTCCGACGAAGGACAGCCTGCTGCGCGACCTCGACACCCCCACCCGCGCCACCGCCCGCCACCCCGTCATCGTGCTGCGCGACGAGGACAAGGCCGCCGCCCGGCAGGTGCTGCACACGCCGCTGGTCTTCAGCGTCCACGAGGCCAAGGGGCTGGAGTACCCGCACGTCATCCTCTACCGCCTCGTCTCCGACCAGCGCACCGCCTACGCCGACCTCTGCGACGGCGTGACCCCGGCCGACCTGCAGGGGGAAGACCTCGCCTACCGCCGCGCCCGCGACAAGGCCGACAAGTCGCTGGAGCTGTACAAGTTCTATGTCAACGCCTTCTACGTCGCGCTCACCCGCGCAGTCGAGACACTGACGCTGGTCGAGCAGGACACGGGGCACCCGCTGCTGCAACTGCTGGACCTGAAGCCGGGCGAGGTGGCAATGACGGGCGCGGTGGCCACGTCGTCGAAGGAGGAATGGGCACAGGAAGCCCGCCGGCTCGAACTCCAGGGCAAGCAGGAGCAGGCGCAAGCGATCCGCGAGGCGTTCCTGAAGCGCCCGACACCGCCGTGGACGCCGTGGTCCGAGGCGTGGGCGCGGGAGCTGCTGCCGAAGGTGGTCGATCCGAAATACCCGTCGTCCAAGCAGCGCAACGCGGTCTATGAATACGCCCAGTGGCATGGCCAGCACCGCCCGATCGAGGCGATCGTCACGGCGGTGCCCACGTTTGCGCCGACACTGCGCGGCCCCGACCCCGTGCGCCAGCGGCACCTGCAGCCGTGGGCCGGTCGCCAGTTCAAGGACGTGCTGCGCCAGTGCGACCAGTACGGCGTGGACCACCGCGTCCCGGAAGGCGCCACCCCGCTGATGATGGCGGCGCGGTCGGGCAACCTCGAACTCGTCGATGCGCTGCTGGCCCGGGGCGCCGATGTGGACCAGCGCGACGAGTACGGCCACACCGCCTGGTGGCTGGCGCTGAACCGGGCGGGCGAGGACGCCGCGTTCGCCGAGCGCGCCCTGACCGGGCTGGCCGAGCGGCTGATGCCGGCGGCGCTGGACGTGCAGACGGCGCAGCGGCTGGTCCGGCTGGTGCCGCAGCAGGCCGAGTACTGGGTGCTGTCGGTGATGCTGGCCGGCTTCAAGACGCTCGGTTCAAGGGTGTTGCAGCGACCCGAGCCGGCCTATGTCTACCGCCGAGGTTTCTTCAACGACCACCTGCGCCTGACGCTCGACCGGCTGCCGCTGCACCTGTGGTCGGCCCAGCGGCGCAAGCGCGATTACGTCAGCAGCGTGCTGGCCCGTGCCGAAATCGACAGCAGCTACCGGCCGTCACGCCAGCTCTGGGCGCGAATCATGAACGGGTACTACCTGCCCAATCCGCGGATGCAGTTGCGCGTGCTGGCACCCGATGGCAGCCCGGCAGACGGGGATCGGTTCATCTGGCGGCCGGTCTACGACGTGCTCAATCTGCCCTGGGTCGATCAAGGCACGGGCCATGAAGGTGAACAGATGAGCGGATGGCGCTTCAGCTCCCTGGTGTCATCGCTGCTGAAATGAAACAACGACCCTGACCCGGCAGGTCAGCCCAGGTGTTCGCGCAGGAACCCGGCCACGATCACCAGATTCTCCGCCGACTCGAACGCCGCCCCCCCATGCCGCGCCCCCTCCAGCAGCGTCAGCCGCGCCCGCCCCGCCCCCGCTACCTCGTCGATCCGATCCGCCAGCCGCACCGAATGCTGGTAGGGCACGAGGTGGTCGCGTGTGCCGTGCTGCAGCAGGAACGGCGGGCAGTCTGGCCGCAGCCAGCTCTCGGGATTGGCGCGCCGTACGGCGTCCGGCACCTCGGCGATCGGTGCCCCGAGCAACTGGCTCTCGGGTGAATCCGACGCGCCGTGGTCGGGCGTGCCGCAGCCGGTCTGGCGCAGGTAGACATCCATCTTCAGGAAATCGGTCGGTCCGAACCACGAGACGACTGCCTGCACGTCGCTGCGCTCGTGCGGATGGCCGAGCGTCAGGTCGTCCAGTTCCGCCACCCCGACACTCGTGCCGACCAGCGATGCCAGATGCCCGCCCGCCGAGCCACCCCAGGCCGCCACGCGCTGCGGGTCGATCCTGTACTCGGCCGCATGCCCGCGCAGCCAGCGGATCGCGGCCTTCACGTCGTGGATCTGTGCCGGAAACTGCGCTTCACCCGAGAGTCGGTAGTTGACCGCTGCCAGCGCGTAGCCCTGCGCCAGCATCTGCTGGGGTGCGTGCAACTGGCGGTCACGCTTGTCGCCCACCCGCCAGGCGCCGCCGTGGATGTGGACGATCAGCGGGTGGCCGCCCGGCGGCGGGGAGGTGTCGGGCAGGTAGAGGTCGAGGACATGCCGGGGCGAGGTGTCGGCGTAGCGCAGGTCGAGGTGGTTCATCGGTGGCGGGGTGGTGGGGCGTTGTGGGATGTGGCGTTGGGGCGCAGGTGAATGCAGGGCAGGGTGTTGACGGCGCTCAGAATCCCAGCCACCGCCGCGGCGTCTCCCACCACAGCCGCGCCCGCTCGGCCGGATCGGGCAGCAGCCGCTCCACCTGCTGGATCAGCGGCCCCATGTCGATGCGCTGCGGCGCCTTCAGGAACGGCCAGTCCGAGGCCCAGAAGCACGCATCCAGCGTGAACGCATCGAGCAGGGCGCGCACGTAGACCAGCGCATCGTTGTGCGGCGGCGGCTGGATCGAGAACTTCTGGAAACCGGAGAGCTTCACTGCCACCCGCCGCGTGCGCGCCAGCGACAGCAGTGCCTGGAAACCAGGCTGGTCGAGTCCCGCACCGGGGGCGGGTCGGCCGCAGTGGTCGATCAGGAGGCGGGCGCCGCTGCTGACCAGCATCGGCTGCAGCGTGACGAGCTGGTCGTGCTCGACCTGCACCTGCGCGAACAGGTCCAGCTCGGCCAGCCGGCGCAGCAGCGGGCCGGTGTCGGCGTAGAACGCGGTGCCGAGCAGCGCCGCGTTGAAGGCCACGCCGACCACGCCCGCCTCGCGCAGCCGCTTCAGCTCGCCCAGCGACGTGTCGTTGCGCACGACGGCGATGCCCCGGAAGCGGTCCGGGTGCCGCTGCAGCGCGTCGAGCAGGCAGCGGTTGTCCAGCCCGTAGCCCGAGTTCGGCCCGACCAGCAGCGCATGGCGAATCCCGTAGGCGTCCATGACCTGGACGTACTGGTCGAGCGTGCCCATTTCCTGCCCGGCCGGGCGGTAGGCCACGTCCTGCGCGTAGGGGAAACGGGCCGGGTCGAGGACGTGGCAGTGGCTGTCGATCTTGGGTTCGTCGAAGAGGTGCATGGCCTCATTGTGTGCCGGCCGCGTCCTGACCCGCCGGGCCTCAGTTGCCGGAGGCCAGCCGCTGGTCGATCCAGGTGAAGGCACTTTGCACGTCATAGTTGCCGGCGTGCCCCTGGTCCCAGTGCAGGGCGAAATCGACATCCTTGACCTTGGCATCCGCCTTCAGTGCGCGGCTGAGGTTGTAGGCCACGGTGAAGGACGTGTCGCGGTCACGCGCGCCATTGCGGATGCGCCAGTGCGTCGTGATGCCCTCGGTCTTGCCGACATAGGGCAGTGCGTTGATCAGCTTGTACTGGTTCAGCAGGAAGTCCTTCTGCGGGTTGCCGGCCCAGGTGTAACCCGTGTTGCGCAAGCCCACGTCACTCTGCGCGGCGTTGACGGCATCGCCGCCGTTGTTGTTGTTCCAGGCGTATTCGGTGAAGTTGGAATAGACCTGGGCCGCGGTACCGAACAGGTTGGACTCGCCGCCGTGGTAGTTGCCGTAGATGACAGCGCCTGTGCTGGTGGTGTCGGCCGTCGCCGTCGTCGCCAGGATGGCCGTCTGCCCGACCTGGTCGAAGCTCGACATGGCCTTCAACCGCGCCTGCTTGGCCACGAACTTGAGGTAGTTCGACAGATTGAAGTACGTGACGTTGCCGCTGGCATCCACGTCGATGAAATCGTTCTTGTAGGCGAGCGTGCCGCTGCCGCCGGCCACGCCATTGGCAGCAGCCGTGCCGTTGGCGTTGTAGGCGACGATCGCCTTGCCCGACTTGACGTAGGCACTGGCCGCGCTCCGGATCTCGCTTTGCAGTGCCGCCAGCATGTTGTCGGTGGTCAACGCGGTGCCATCGGCGGTCTTCAGACCCAGGCCGGCCTGGTAGGCCACGAACTTGTTCATCAGTTCCCGGCTGCCGGTGGGATCGGGATTCGCGGCGCGGACCAGTTCAGCGCCGGTCGTGTCCACGATCAGCCCCGCCTTCTGGTCGGCCGAGACCAGCGCGCGCGTGTTCAGCACGTTGAACATCCATTCGTAGGCCAGGTCGGCGCTGCCCATGTCCTGGATGGGGCAGTAGGCGACGATGGCGTAGGGGCTGTCGCTGAGCGAACTCCGGCCGCTCGCATCGACGCCGGCGGCACCGATGGCCTTCAGGTAGGGCAGGTAGTCCGCATGGTCGCCCGTGGCGCCGAGCTGGGTGCTTTGCGCACCGCCGCCGCTGGTGCCGTTCACCACGATGCGGCTGGCGTTGCCCGGCATGAGGCCGTCGTTGAGGCGCAGGTAGCGCACGGCCGCCTTGGCATCGACGATGGCCGCCGGGGCCTTGCCCTGGTAGAGGCCGTCGTCGAAGACGCCTGCTGGCGCGCTGGCACCCCGGCTGCGCGACGCGATGGTGACGTACACGAAGCCACGGGCGAGTGCGGCCCCCTTCTTGTCGGTGTCGTTGTTGCTGACGTAGGTGCCGCCGTTGACGATGTCGGCGCCCTTGTAGTTGGTGGCAGTGATGGCGTCCGTGCCATTCCAGCCGCTCAGGCCGCCCTGGTAGCTGGCAAACCAGCCAGCGTTGTTGACGTTCAGGAAGATGGCGTTGTCTTGCTTGGCCGCATCCACCTCGCGAACGAAGATGTTCATGTTCTGGTAGCCGCAGGTCTGGTTGTCCACGGCCAGCGGGGCGCCCAGATTGGCCTGTGTCGGCGCCAGCTTCATCGGCTTGCCGACGTAGCAGACCTCGCGGTACCAGCGCACGGGCGTGGCGACGCCGTCGAGCGTGACGGTGATCGTCGTGTACCTGGTCTTGTCAAAGGCCAACTGGCTGTCGTAGACGCCGGCGCCGGCTACCTCGGTCGTGGGGGTCGTGGTGTCGGTGCCGCCACCGCAGGCGACATTGAGTCCGCCGCCGACCAGGACCGTGATCGCCAGGGCCACGGCCCGGCGTTGAGAAGGGAAGTTCAGGAAGTTCATGGTGTTGTCTCCTTGGCCGTTGGCGGCCTGCTGATGAAATCGAAGGGAAAAGGAAAGGGGGAGGACGGATGACCTCAGCGGTCGGCCTCAGCGGTTGTCCATGGCCTTGGCCTTGCTGCCACCGGCCACCGAGTAGGTCAGCGGCACCTTGCGCGTGGCCAGGAACTCCGCCAGGGTCTCGCCCCGGAAGGCGGCGTACACGGCAGGGTTGGGCACCCCCAGCACGGCAGCCAGTTTCTCCAGCACGAAGAAGCTCACGCCCCGGCGGACCATCTCGATCCAGCGGCGCTCGCGCACCAGCGCCTTCTCGTCCTCGGTCAGGCCGCGCTCGGTGGCCAGGGCCTCGAAATCATCAACGAAGCGTGTGCGGTGCGCGGGGATCACCAGGTCGTGCAGGAAGGCGTTCAGCCGCAGGTTGGCGTGGCTGCGCGCGTGGGTGAACGGGTAGGTGCCGGGCAGGGCGTCGGTGCCTTCCAGCTCGCGGCCGATGTGGCGGCGGTAGGCGGCGGTGGCGTCGGGGTCGGGTGCGCCGCCCAGATCCTCGAACACCAGCGTGGCGATGTTGGTCACCGAGGGCGCGTAGGTCTGCTTGTGGACCAGGCGCACGTCACGGGACAGGGCGCCGCGCATGATCAGCCACATGGTGACCTCGGCGCCTTCCATGCCGCCCTTGGCCGCGTACTCGGCAATGCGCATGTTCACCAGCGTCTCGGGCGACTTCTCCAGCAGGTCGAGGAACTCGGCGTCCCAGATCTCGTTGAGGAAGCCGGCGCGCTCGCCATGCACCTGGTGCGACAGGCCGCCGGTGGCCATGACGGCGACCCGCAAGTCCTCGGGGTAGCTCTCGACGGCGCGGCGCAGCGTCTGGCCCAGCTTCCACATGCGCCGGGCGCTGGGCACGGGCAGTTGCAGCACGCCCACCTGCAGCGGCACGATCTGCCCCGGCCAGGGGTCGCTGGCGTCGCCCAGCATCGACAGCGGCGACAGCAGGCCGTGGTCCACCGGCTTGCCCTGGAAGAAGGACAGGTCGAACTCGTCGGCCACCATCGCCGTCGCGATGTGCTGCGACAGCCCGAGGTGGCCGCGCGCGGGTGCCACTTCGCGCGGGCCGCCACCCTCGTCGGCGGCGGCGTACTGGTCGTCGATGCCCAGCACGAAGGCCGAGTAGTGGTCGAAGAAGAAGGACGTGACGTGGTCGTTGTAGACCATGAAGATCACGTCGATGCGCTGCGCGTGTACCCAGTCGCGCAGCACGTCGAAGCCGTCGAAGATCGGCTTCCAGGCCGGGTCGTCCTGCTTGCCGGTGTCCTTGGCGAAGCCGATGGTGGGCGAGTGCGAGGCGCCGAGGCCTCCGATGATGCGGGCCATGTGCTGGTCTCCTGTGGTCTGTGCTGCCGAGCTGTCGCTCAGCCGCCGAAGGTGCGCACCAGCACCAGCGCGATCGAGGGGAAGGCCAGCAGCACGACGATGCGCACCAGATCCGACAGCAGGAAGGGAATCACGCCCTTGAAGGTCTCGGTCAGCGGCACGTCCTTGGCCAGCCGGTTGATGATGTAGACGTTCATGCCCACGGGCGGATGCACCAGCCCGATCTCGACCACCATCAGCGCGAGGATGCCGAACCAGATGCTCTTGTCGGTGGCGCTCAGGCCGTGGAACTCCAGGCCCATGACCACCGGGTAGAAGATTGGGATGGTCAGCAGGATCATCGCCAGCGAGTCCATCACGCAGCCGAGGAAGATGTAGATCAGCAGGATCACCACCATCACCAGCATCGACGGCAGGTGCTGCGCCTGCACCCAGGCGGCGAGTTCGACCGGCATCTGCGACAGGGCCAGCGCGCTGTTGAGCATGTCGGCGCCGAGCAGCACGAGGTAGATCATCGCGGTGGCTTGTGCCGTGCCCAATGCGCAGGCCAGCAGACCGCGTGCGCGCAGACCGCCAGACACGATGGCCAGCACGCCGCAGGCGGCGGCACCGATCGCGGCGGCCTCGGTCGGGTTGGCCCAGCCGCCGTAGATGCCGACGATCACCACCAGGAACACCAGCAGCACCGGCGTGACCTGCGCCAGCGCCTTGAGCCGCTCGTTCCATGGCACGACCGGGCCGGCCGGACCAGCGGCCGGGTTCAGGCGCACCATGATCTGCACCACCAGCATGTAGCCGAGCATCGCGATCACGCCCGGCAGCACGGCGGCCATGAACAGCTTGCCGATCGACTCCTGCGTCAGGATGGCGTAGATCACCAGCGGCACCGACGGCGGGATCATGATGCCCAGCGTGCCGCCGGCGGCCAGCGCCCCCGTGGCGAGGCTGCCGGCGTAGCCGTAACGCTTCAGCTCGGGCAGCGCGACCTGGCCCATCGTCGCGGCGGTCGCCAGCGACGAGCCGCAGATCGCGCCGAAGCCCGCACACGCGCCGATCGACGCCATCGCCACCCCGCCGCGCCAGTGGCCCATGAAGGCCGCGACGAAGCGGAACAGCGCCTTGGACAGCCCGCCGTGGGTGGCGAACTGACCCATCAGCAGGAACAGCGGGATCACGACCAGGTCGTAGTTCGACAGCCGCGCGTAGGCAGTCTGCTTGAGCGTGTTGAGCAGCGGCGCGCTGTCGCCGGTCAGGTAGAGGTAACCCCCCGCGCCCGACACGAACATCGCGATGCCGATCGGCACCCGCAGGACCAGCAGCACCATCAGCACCGCGAAGATCCATCCTCCAATGGCGATGCCGCTCATGCTGCGCTCCCCGTGTCACGGCCGGCCTGCACCAGGTGGTGGACCGCCATGTAGAAACCGGCCAGCGCCATCAGCACCAGCCCCGGCACCATCAGCGCCTGCGCGACCCAGAGCGGCCAGCCGAGGATCATGCTGGTCTCTTCTGACGCCCGCACGACCAGCGCCCCGGCGGCCGAGCGCCACGCCAGCAGCGCGCCGACCGTGCCGAACAGCAGCGAGCCGAAGGCGTCGAGGCGGTGGACGGTGGCCGGGCTGGCCTTGGCGGTGAAGAAGTCCACCTTCACGTCGCTGTGCGTGAGGTGGCAGTAGGCGAAGAAGGCGGCGCAGGCGAAGGCCGCGCACATCTGCAGCACCTCCACGTCGCCGGGCACCGGCATCGAGGCGAGCTTGCGGCCCACGATCGAGACGATGCTCATCACGACCAGCGCGACGAAGATCAGCCCGCCGGCGATGGCGGCGGCCTTGCTCACGGCGAGCAGGGCCTTGCCCGCAGGGCCGAATTCGGCCCCCGGGCCGGCGTCCGTGACGCCGGGTATCGGTTCTTGCATGGCGAGGCTCCGGTGTTCAGCGGCTGTGCTGGGCGATCAGCGCGCGGGCGGCGTCGAGCAGTTGCTGGCCGTTGGCGCCCTTGCCGTTCAGGTCCGACACCCAGGCGTCGATCACCGGCTGGCCGGCCTTCTTCCAGTGGGCCAGCTCTTCCTTCGGGATCACGTTGGTGGTGTTGCGGGCGGTGAGCTTCTTGCCTTCGGCATCGGCGGCGAGGAAGGTCTTGCCCACCTGGCCGGACAGCGCCTGGCCGCTGTTGGCGTCGATCACCTTCTTCAGGTCGGCGGGCAGGCCGTCGTAGCGCGCCTTGTTCATCGCGAAGAGGAAGGCCGAGGTGTAGAACGCCGGCTCGACCGGGTCGGTCTCCGAGTGGAACTTGACCAGCTCCTGGATCTTCACCGACGGCACGACCTCGTAAGGCACCACCGCGCCGTCGATCACGCCCTTGGAGATCGCCTCGCCCACCGCCGGCACCGGCATCGCCACCGGCGTGGCGCCGAGCGCGGCCAGGAACTTGTTGGTCTGGCGGGTCGGGGCGCGCAGCTTCAGGCCCTTGAAGTCGGCCAGCGTGCGGATCGGCTTGTCGCGCATGTGGAACACGCCGTCGCCGTGGACGTGGAAGGCCAGCGCATGCACGTCCTTGAACTCGTTGGGCGCCTGCTGCTGCACGTAGTCCCAGACCGCCTTGCTGGTGGCTTCGGGGTTCTGCATCATGAACGGCAGCTCGAACACCTCGATGCGCGGGAAGCGACCCGGCGTGTAGCCCGGCAGCGTCCACACCACGTCCACCACGCCGTCGCGCACCTGGTCGATGAGCTGGCCGGGCGTGCCGCCGAGCTGCATCGACGGGTAGATCTGGCACTTCATCTTCTGCGCCGACTCCTTGGCGATCTTGTCGCACCAGGGCTGGATGAACAGCGTCTGGGCGTAGGAGCCGGCGGGCAGGAAGTGGTGGACCTTGAGCGTCACGACCTCCTGGGCCGAGGCGGTGCCGGACCACCCGCCGAACAGGGCGGCGGCGGTCAGCGCGGCGCAAAGGACCGGGCGGCGGTGAAACGGGGCGGCTGCAGTGAGCGAGGCGGTCATGGGGATGTCTCCTGGAAGGGGATTTCTGCGGTGGTCTTGATGCACCGCAAAGTCTAGGAAACCACCCTGTTCCAAAGAAGATGCAAGGGACCGGCACGCGATAACCTGTGGTTATCATGGCGGGCATGAAACTGACCACCCTCAGCGCCCTGATCGCCGCCATCGAGGAGGGCAGCCTGCGCGCCGCCGCCCGCCGCGTCGGGGTGTCGCAGCCGGCCTTGACCAAGATGGTGCGCGAGCTGGAGCGCGAGCTGTCGGCGACGCTGCTGACGCGCTCGACCACCGGCGTCGTGCCGACCACGCAGGGCAAGGTGCTCTACGAACGGGCCTGCGTGGCGGTGCGCGAGCTGTCGGGGGCGGTCGAGGAGATCGCGCAGTTGGGCGGGCAGATGGTCGGCGAGCTGCGCATCGGGGCGGTGCCGATGGCGGTGATGCTGCTGATCCCGGAGGCGGTGCGCACCTTCAGCCGCGAGTTCCGCGACGTGCATCTGCAGATCCGCGAGGAGCTGTACATCGAGCAGCTCACCAACCTGCGCCGGGGCGACGTGGACATCGCGCTCGGCCCGATCCCGGACCACCTGCCGCCGGGCGAGTTCCACGCCGAGGTGCTGATGCCGGTGACGATGGTGGTGGTCGTGCGCCGAGGCAGCCCGCTGGCCGAGGCGCGTTCGCTGAGCGAATTGCGCGAGGCGCGCTGGGTCTACACCGGCATGTCAGGGGTCACCGGCTACGCCCGCCGCCTGTTCGAGCAGCACGGCCTGCAGCCGCCACAGGTCGGCGCGACGGTGAACTCGACGCTAGGGCTGCTGTCGCTGATCGGCAGCGGCGACTACGTGGGCCTGATGCCACGCCCGCTGGCGCTGCACCCGGCGGCGGCGCCGTTCCTGGTCATGCCGCCGCTGGTGGACGGGACGCTGGATCTGTCGATCGGAGCGATCACCCGCACCGACACCGCGCTCAAGCCGGCGATGCGGCATTTCATCGCCCACCTGCACCGGGCCGCGCACCAGATCGGCCGCATCGGCTGAGGGTTGATCCGAATGCGCTCCACTGGTCTGCTGGCATGATAGGCAGACCAGTTTGAACCCACCGCCCCATGGAACTCATCGCCCGCGTCCCCGGTGACAAAGGAGACATCGCCAAGCGCACCGTCAAGGAGCAGATCAGCGACAAGCTCGCCTACATGATCCACTCCGGCCTGCTGCGTGCCGGCGACGAGTTGCCCTCCGAGCGCGAGCTGGCGGCGACGCTGGGTGTTTCGCGGGAAACGGTGCGCGCCGCCATCGGCGTGCTGCAGGCGCGCCAGATGATCGAGGTGAACCAGGGCGCCCGCACCCGCGTGCTCGGCCCCGGCCCGATGCCGCTGCACGAGTCGGTCGGCGTGCTGGGCGGGCTCCGGCACCGCTCGCTGGAGGAGGTGGCCGAGGCCCGCGCCGCCGTCGAGGTGCAGGTGATCCGGCTTGCCGCCCAGCGCATCGAGCCCGCGCCACTGGCCCGCCTGCAGGCGCTGGTCGGGGAACAGCGCACGATGCTGGACGACCCGGTGCGCTTCCAGATTTCCGACCAGGCGTTCCACAGCGTTCTCTACGACGCCTGCGGCAACGGCCTGCTGGCTGACGTGGTGTCTGACTTCTACGGCTACGCGCTGGAATTCCGGCGCCTGGCGCTGCAGCGGCCAGGGGCCATCGCCCACAGCGTCGCGGACCACGAACGCATCGTTGCCGCACTGTGCGCCGGCGACCCGGATGCCGCGGCCGCCGCGGTTCAGCAACACCTCGACCACGTCCACCGCGGCACCCGCGACGTGATGGCTCCCTGACCATGAAGGAAGGTTCCCGATGAAGATGCTGTCCCGACGCCAACAGGCCGTCACGCTGCTCGGCAGCCTGCTGCTGACCATGGTGATGACCCCCAGTGCCCACGCCCAGGAGTGGCCGACCAAGTCGCTGCGCCTGCTGGTCGGCTCCTCGCCCGGCGGTGGCACGGACGTGATGGCGCGGGCCGTGGCCGACAAGCTCGGGCCGGCGCTGAAGCAGACCGTCGTCGTCGAGAACCGGCCCGGCGCCTCGAACACGCTGGCGGCCGACGTGGTCGCCAAGTCCACCGATGGCCACACGATGGTGATGGGCGTGTCCACCGCGCACGCGATCGCGCCGCACCTGCTCAAGCTGGCCTACGACAACGAGCGGGATCTGGTGCCGGTCGCCTTCGTCGGGGCGGTGCCCAATGTGCTGGTGGTCAACACCGGGCTGGGCGTGGGCAGCGTGGCCGACCTCGTCAAGCTGGCGAAGGCGCAGCCTGGCAAGCTCAACTACGCCTCCAGCGGCAGCGGCAGCACGCAGCACATCGCCGCCGAACTGTTCAAGGACGCGACCGGCACCTTCATCACGCACATCCCCTACCGCGGCAGCGCGCCCGCCCTGATCGACCTGATGGGCGGCCAGGTGCAGATGAGCTTCGACACGCTGGCTTCGGTGATCGGCCACATCCGCAGCGGCAAGGTCAAGGCACTCGCCGTGGCCGCCGCCCAGCGCAACCCGCAGTTGCCCGACGTGCCGACGCTCGCCGAGGCGGGCGTGAAGGGCGTCGAGATGAGCGCCTGGTACGGCGTCTACATGCCGGCTGCAACGCCTCTGACAGTGCAGCAGCGGGTGCATGAAGAGGTCAACAAGCTGCTGCCCCTGCCCGACACACGCACCCGGCTGGCCGCCATCGGCTCCGACATTGCGCCGATGAGCCAAGCCGAGTTCGCCGCCTTCCACACGGCCGAGAACAAGCGTTACGCCGAGGTCATCAAGAAACGTGGCATCCGGCTGGACTGAGAGACCTGAACATGATTGCTTCCACGCCGCCTGTCGTCGCTCTGACGCTGGGCGACCCTGCGGGCATCGGCCCGGAACTGATCGCTCGGCTGCTGGCCCGGCCGCAGACCACGGCGCAGGCCAACACCGTGCTGGTCGGCGACCGCTGGCTGTGGGACGAGGGCCAGCGCATCGCCGGCACGGCGGTCGAACTGGCGCCCGTGGCCTCGTTCGACGAAGTCCGAGGGCGGCCCGACACGGAGAAACCCGCTTTCCTGGCGATGGACACCGTGCAACCCGGGCAGGTGCAGCGCGGCCAGGCGCAGGCGGCCGGTGGCGCGGCGGTGCTCCGGGTGCTAGACCGCTGCATGGACGCGGCGCGGGCCGGCCAGATCGACGCCATCACCTTCGCCCCGCTCAACAAGCACGCGATGAAACAAGGCGGCCTGCGGCACGACGACGAGTTGCACCACTTCGCCGAGTACCTGGGCGTGACTGGCTACTTCTGCGAGTTCAACACCCTGAACGGCCTGTGGACCTCGCGCATCAGCTCGCATGTGCCGCTGAAGGACGTGCCGAAGTACATCGAGCAGCAGCGCATCGTCGAGGCCACCACGCTGATCTACCGCTCGCTGCAGGCGAATGGGGTGCCCGCCCCGCGCGTGGCCGTGGCCGGCTTCAACCCGCACAACGGCGACGGCGGCACCTGCGGCCGGGAGGAAATCGAGGTGATCGCGCCGGCCGTGGCCGAGTTGAACGGGCTGGGGATGCCAGTGGTGGGGCCGTTTTCGCCCGACACCATCTTCCTGCGCGGACGTGACGGCGAGCTGGACGCCATCGTCACGATGTACCACGACCAGGGCCAGATCGCTCTCAAGCTGATGGGCTTCAGCCAGGGGGTCACGGTGCAGGGCGGCCTGCCGGTGGTCATCACGACACCGGCCCACGGCACCGCCTACGACATCGCCGGACTCGGCCGCGCCAATGTGGACGCCCTAGCCAACGCCTTCGCCATTGCCGCCCGCATGGGCCGCGGCTGCCCCGGCTAAGCGTGTTCCGGGACTCAGATTTCCAGGTTGTCGATCAACCGTGTCGCACCCAGCTTGGCCGCCGCCAGCGCCACCAGCGGCGTGCCTTGCGCCAGATCGTCTGCGGTCGGTGCCAGCAGGTCGGCACGGCGGCGCAGCGTCATGTAATCGGGTTTCCAGTCGCGGGCGGCCATCGTCGCCATGGCGCGGGATTCGATCGCCGCCACGTCCTGTTCGCCGGCCTGGACCGCCACCTGCATCGCCTGCAGCGCGATCGACAGTTGCACCGCCTCGGCGCGCTCGACCTCGCTCAGGTAGCCGTTGCGCGACGACAGTGCCAGGCCATCCCCCGCCCGCGCCGTGTCGCCCGCGATGATGCGCACCGGCATCGCGAACTGCTCCACCATGCGCCGGATCACCATGAGCTGCTGGTAGTCCTTGCGGCCGAACACCGCCACCGACGGCTGCACGCACTGCAGCAGCTTCATCACGACGGTACACACGCCCGTGAAGAACCCCGGCCGGAAATGCCCTTCCAGCAGATCGGCCAGCGCCGCGTCGGGCACCACCTTGAACGTCTGCGGTGCGGGGTACAGCTCGCGCTCGTCGGGCGCGAACACGAGGTCGCAGCCGGCACCTTCGAGCAATTCGCAGTCGCGTGCCAGCGTGCGCGGGTAGCGATCGAAGTCCTCGTTCGGGCCGAACTGCAGGCGGTTCACGAAGATGCTGGCGACCACCAGCACGTCCGGACCGACCAGTGAACGCGCCTGCCGGATCAGGCTCAGGTGGCCATCGTGGAGGTTGCCCATCGTCGGCACAAAGGCGGGGCGGGCGCTGTCGGCCAGTGCGGCGCGCAGTTCGGCGAGGGTGTGGAGAACACGCATGGTCATGGTTCAGGCTGGGACGTCGGGGTCAGGCGGCGGCGTAGGCGTGGGCGATCCGGTCGGGGAAGCTGCTGTCCTTCACGGCGGCGACGTAGCGGCGCAGTGCGTCCTCGATGCTGCCGCCTTCGGCCATGAAGTTGCGGACGAAGCGTGGCAGCTTGCCGCGGGTGACGCCCAGCATGTCGTGCAGCACCAGCACCTGACCGGCAGTGTCCGGGCCGGCGCCGATGCCGATGGTGATCATCGCGGGGTTGTCGGTCTGCACGGCAGCGGCCACGGCAGTCGGCATCAGCTCCAGCACCATCATCGCTGCGCCCGCGTCGGCAAGTTCCTTCGCGTGGCGCCGCAGAAGGGCTGCGCTGTCGGCATCGCGGCCCTGCACGCGGTAGCCGCCCAGCGCATGCACGCTCTGCGGCGTCAGGCCCAGGTGCGCACACACCGGCACGCCCCGATCGACCAGGTAGCGCACCACCTCGGCCGTCCAGCCCCCGCCTTCGAGCTTGACCATCTGTGCGCCGGCCTGCATCAGCGCGGTGGCCGAGGCCATCGCCTGTGCCACACCCTGCTGGTAGCTGCCGAAGGGCAGGTCGGCCACCAGCCAAGCCGCGCCACCGCCCTGCAGCCCGCTGGCCACGCAGCGCGTGTGGTAGACCATCTCGTCCAGCGTCACCGGAATGGTACTGCTGTGGCCCTGCAGCAACATGCCCAGCGAGTCACCGACCAGCAGCGTGTCGAGTCCGGACTCGTCCGCCAGACGCGCGAAGGTGGCGTCGTAGGCGGTCAGCATGGTGACCTTCTCCCCTCGTGCGTGCATCGCGCGCAGGGAATGCAGGGTGGCAGGCTTGCGGCTGTTCGAGTTCGAGGCGGGCTGGGCGTGAACGCTCATCAGGGTCTCCAGGCGAATATTTTTCAGGTTCGGACCCCCGTTTTGCAGAGGTCTGAGGCATTCTAGTCAGCCTTGCTGCACTGCAGCAGTGATACTTTCCGGTGTGCCAGCTTCCATCCATTGACCGATGTTCTCACCATGACCGTCGATAAGCCCTTTGCACCCGCCTGTGACCGCAACCGCGAACCCATCCTCGCGGTGCTGCGGGCCTTGCTGGCCGATCGACACACGGTGCTGGAGGTGGGCAGCGGCACCGGGCAGCACGCGGTGCATTTTGCTGCAACGCTCCGGCACCTGCGCTGGCAGACATCCGATGTGCGCGCGAACCTCCCCGGCATCTGCCTGTGGCTCGCCGACGCGGCGCTGCCGAACACGCCTGCGCCGCTCTGTCTGGATGTCGCTGGTGCTTGGCCGACGGTGCAGTACGACGCCGTCTACACCGCCAACACCCTGCACATCATGGGCTGGACGGAGGTGCAGGCCTTCTTCGAGCGTGTGGCCTCGGTGCTGACGCCGGGCGGGCTGGTGATCGCCTACGGCCCGTTCAAGTACCTGGGCGAGCACACCAGCGCCAGCAACGCCGCGTTCGACGTCTCGCTGCGCGCGTCGGACCCACAGCGGGGCGTGCGCGAATTCGAGCTGGTCGATGCGCTGGCCCGTGCGGCAGGGCTGGAACTGGTCGAGGATCGGGCGATGCCGGCGAACAACCGGTGCGTGGTCTGGCGGCGCGTGGGCTGAACGGTGCCGCCGGCTGCGCCTAGAACGTGCCGATCAGCGCCAGCACGCGCTCTGCCGTCTCGGTGGGGTGTTCCAGCGCGAACAGATGCGTGCCTTCGATCCACTCGAAACGCTCGCGCACCAGCGCCCGCGTTGCCGCCAGCCCGACTTGACGCACCTCGCGTGACTGCGTGCCACCGATGAAGGCCACCGGAAAGCGCGGCGGATGGCGGCGCAGCACGTCCGCCAGGTTGTGCGCCAGCGTGTTGTAGATGCGCGCTTCGATCTGGCGGTCGAAGGCGAGCTGCACGCCGCCTTGCGGTGTGGATTCGAGCCCGGCGTGCAGGTAGTCCTCCAGCGCGAGCGGATCCCAGCGGGCGAAGACGTGCTTGGCTGCGAAATGTGCCCGGGCCTCGTCCACCGAATCCCAGTGGTGGCGCCGACGCGCCGCGGTCTTGCCCGGTGAGACACGCTGGATGAGCCGCGTCGCCTTGGCGACGCGCACGCTGTGTGCTTTCCAGCCGGCCAGCACCGGTGAGTCCAGCAGCACCACGGCCCGCGCCAGGTCCGGCCGCTTCAGCGCCGCCTTCAGGCTCAGGAAGCCGCCCAGGGAGTGCCCGACAAAGACCACCGGCGCGTCCAGCGCCAGTCCGTCCACGAAGTCGATCAGCTGGTCGCGCAATCGCGGCCAGTTGCTAGTCACCGGGTAATGCGGGTCATGGCCGAATTTCTCGACCGCCTCGACCTGCCAGCCCGCCGCACGCCAGTGCGCGAACAGCCGGGCGTACGTTCCCGCAGGAAAGCTGTTGCCGTGGCTGAAGACAATGACGCCGGGCTGCATGGTGGTGGCTCCTGGCTGGGTCAGACGATGCGCTCGCCCGGGTGGGTGATCTTGCGCATGGATTCGTAGCGGTCGGACTCCTGCATCAGCGGGAACTCGGCGGCATCGCCGTTCCACGCCGGGTCGTCGATGCCCTCGAACACCTCGCGCAGGCGCTGGCCCCAGGTGTCGTGGATCATCTTGAAGTAGGGGTTCTTGTCGTCGATGCAGACAATGCGGTCGGCCTTCAGCTCGCCGTTGCGGTAGACCAGCAGATCCAGCGGCAGGCCGACCGACAGGTTCGACTTCAGCGTCGAGTCCATCGACACCAGCGCGCATTTGGCGGCCTCGTCGAGCGGGGTGTCGGGCGTGAGCACGCGGTCGAGGATGGGCTTGCCGTACTTGGACTCGCCGACCTGGAAGAAGCACGTTTCGCGGGTGGCCTCGATGAAGTTGCCGGCCGAATAGACCAGGAACAGCCGCATCGCCTCGTCGCCGATCTGGCCGCCGAAGATCATCGAGCAGTTGAAGTCGATGCCAGCGTTCTGGAGCGCCTTGCCGTCGGTTTCGTAGACGCGCCGCACCGCCGAGCCGAGCACGCGGGTCGCGTCGAACATGCTTCTGGCGTTCCAGATGGTGATGGGTTCGCTGCCGTCGGCCGCAGGGATCTTCTCGGTCTGCAGGATCTCGCGCACGCACTGCGAGATGCTCAGGTTGCCGGCCGACAGCAGCACCATGGAACGGTCGCCGGCCTTCTCGTAGACCATCATCTTGCGGAAGGTGCTGATCGCGTCGAGCCCCGCGTTGGTGCGTGAATCGGAGAGGAACACGAGACCGGCGTTCAACCGGATGCCGACACAGTACGTCATGGGGTGCGGGTGGCGAGAGCCTGGAGTTGATAGAGCGCGTCGAGCGCGGAACGTGGGGTGAGCGTATCAGGGTCGAGTGCGCGCAAGGCTTGCAGCACGTCGGCGGCGAGCGGGTCCGTCGGTACCGGCGCAACAGCCAGAGGCGGCGCCAGCGGAGCCGGTTCCGGCTCGGGCGCCGGGGCGAACAGGTCGATCTGCGCCTCGCCCGCGTGCTGCTGCGCTTCGAGCGTGTCGAGTGTCTGCCGCGCCTGCCGCAGGACGGCCGCCGGCATCCCCGCCAGCCGCGCCACCTGCACGCCGTAGCTGCGGCTGGCCGGCCCCGGCTCGATCGCGTGCAGGAAGACGATGTCGTCGCCGGACTCGGCCGCCGAGACGTGCATGTTCACGGCGTGGCGGTGGCGGGTGGGGAACTCGGTCAGCTCGAAGTAGTGGGTGGCAAAGAGGGTGAAGGCGCGGTTGCGGTCGTGCAGGTGCGTGGCGATCGCGCCGGCGAGTGCCAGGCCGTCGAAGGTCGAGGTGCCGCGGCCGATCTCGTCCATCAGCACCAGCGAGTGCTCGGTGGCGCTGTGCAGGATGGCCGCGCCCTCGGTCATCTCCAGCATGAAGGTGGATTGCGCGTTCGCGAGGTCGTCCGCTGCGCCGATGCGGGTGTGGATCGCGTCGATCGGCCCGAGGCGGCAGCGTGCGGCCGGGACATACGAGCCGGCCGCCGCCAGCAGCACGGTGAGCGCCACTTGCCGCATGAACGTGCTCTTGCCGCCCATGTTCGGGCCGGTGAGGATGACCATGCGCCGCGCCGAGTCGAGCCGGCAGTCGTTGGCGATGAAGTTGCCGCCGCCGGTTTCGGCCAAGCGGGCTTCGACGACCGGATGGCGGCCTTGTTCAATGTCGAGGCAGGGGTGCGAGACGAACTCGGGCGCGCACCAGTTCAGCGTCTGCGCCCGCTCGGCCAGCGCGGCGAGCGCGTCGAGGCTGGCCAGCGCCCGGCCGAGTTCGGACAGCGGGTTCAGGTGCGGGATCAGCGCGTCCAGCACCTGCTCGTATAGCCATTTCTCGCGGGCGAGCGAGCGTTCCTGGGCGGACAGCGCCTTGTCCTCGAACGCCTTCAGTTCCGGCGTGATGTAGCGCTCGGCGTTTTTCAGCGTCTGGCGGCGCAGGTAGTCGAGCGGCACCTTGTCCACCTGGCCGGTGGTGACCTCGATGTAGAAGCCGTGGACCTTGTTGTACTGCACGCGCAGGTTGTGGATGCCGGTGCGCGCCCGCTCGCGGGTTTCGAGGTCGAGCAGGAAGGTGTCGCAGTTGGTGGCGATGGCCCGCAGTTCGTCGAGTGCCGGGTCGAAGCCGCCGGCGATCACGCCGCCATCGCGGAGCAGCACGGCCGGCTCTTCGGCGATGGCACGGGTGAGCAGGTCGGCGATGGCGGCGTCCGGGGTCAGTGCGGCGTGCATTGCCTTCAGCAGCGGTGCGTCGTCCGGCACGCGCTGGCGCAGACCGGGCAGCGTCGCCAGCGTCTCGCGCAGGCCGGCGAGTTCACGCGGCCGGACCTGCCGCAGTGCCGTGCGGGCGGTGATGCGCTGCACGTCGCTGACGTGGCGCAAGGCATCGCGCAGTGGTTCGGCGGCGCGGGTGTCGATCAGCGCGGCGATGGCACCGTGGCGGCTGCGGGCGACGGCCCTGTCGCGCATCGGGTGCGTCAGCCACTGGCGCAGCGCCCGACTGCCCATGCCCGTGCGGCAGGTGTCCAGGAGCGACAGCAAGGTCGGCGCCGCCTCGCCGCGCAGCGTCTGCGTCAGCTCCAGATTGCGGTGCGTGGCGGGCGGCAGCTCCAGCAGCTCGCTGGCGCGCTCCACCGTCAGCGCGTTGACGTGCGACAGCGCGCGGCCTTGCGTGTGTTCGGCGTAGCCCAGCAGCGCGGCGGCGGCGGCGTGGGCGGCGTGCAGATCCTGCGCATTGAAGCCGGCCAGGTGCGCGACCTTCAACTGCTCGCGCAGCTTGCGCTCGCCGAGCGCCGGGTCGAACTGCCAGTGTGGTCGGCCGATCACCGGCACGGTGAGCTGGCGCAGCGCGGCGGGTCGCTTCTCGGCGTTCAGCTCGCCGCTGACCAGCACCTCGGCGGGCGACAACCGGGCCAGCCACGCGCCGAGTTCGCGTTCGCTGCACTCGGTCAATCCAAGCTGCCCACTGGCGAGCGCGAGCCATGCCAGCCCGAACACCTGCGCCGACCCGCTGCCGCGCACGGCCAGCGCCAGCAGCCGCGTGTCCTCGCGCTCGCTGAGCAGCTCGGTGTCGGTGATCGTGCCCGGTGTGACCACGCGCACCACCTTGCGCTCGACCGGCCCCTTGCTTGTGCCGACCTCGCCGACCTGCTCCGCGATCGCCACCGATTCGCCCAGCCGGATCAGCTTGGCGAGGTAGCTCTCCAGCGCCTGCACCGGCACGCCCGCCATCACCACCGGCTCGCCCGCGCTCTGGCCGCGGGTGGTGAGCGTGATGTCGAGCAGGCGGTGCGCCTTGCGGGCGTCGTCGAAGAAGACTTCGTAGAAATCCCCCATCCGGTAGAACAGGAGGGTGTCGGGGAAATCGGCTTTCAGGCCCCGGTACTGCTGCATCATCGGCGTGTGCTGGTCGGTGCTGGCCACGTCAGAACCTTCCGTCGCTCAGAACGGTGCGTCGTCGCGGCGGCTGCGCTTGCGCTCCGGTGCCGGCTCTTCCTTCGGCGGCATGTCTTCCTTCTTGATGCGCGTTGGCTTGCGGATCGTCACGACCGGGGCCGGTGCGGCGTCGGCATCGGGCATCGGCTCGAACGCAGCGGCCAGCGCGGCGGCGGGCGACAGCGGGATGTCGAACACCGGCTTCTCGGCGGCCTGCTCCGCGGCTTCCTCGGCGGCGAGTTCTGCCACCAGCTCGGGTTGCGTCTCGGCGATGAACACGTCCAGCGGTGTCAGTGTGGCTGCGCCGGTCGCGGTGGTCTTGGCGCGGACCTTGGTGGCACGGGTCTTGGGCGTGACCGGGGCCGACGACGTGACCACCGGGGCCGTGTCGTCCTCGGTGATCACGCGGGTGTACTGCGCCAGGATGGGCACCAGTTGCGCGTACACCTTGGGCGAGCCGGCCAGGATTTCACGTTGGTACAGAAAATCCGCCTCGCCCGTGAAGTTGCCGACCAGACCACCCGCCTCGGTGACGATCAGCGAGCCGGCCGCCACGTCCCAGGGGTGCAGCCCGGTCTCGAAGAAGGCGTCGTACCAGCCCGCCGCCACGTAGCACAGGTCCAGAGCCGCAGCCCCCGGTCGGCGCAGGCCGGCGCACAGCGGCATCAGCTCTTCCATGATCTTCATGTACCGCTTGAAGTTGTCGCCCTTGCGGAAGGGGAAACCGGTGCCGATCAGCGCGTCGGCCAGCCGGATGCGCTTGGACACGCGCAGGCGCTTGTCGTTCATGAAGGCGCCGCGGCCCTTGGTGGCATAGAACAGGTCGTTGCGGGCCGGGTCATAGACGACGGCCTGCTCGACCTTGCCCTTGAACGCCAGCGCGATCGACACCGCGTACTGCGGGAAGCCGTGGATGAAGTTGGTGGTGCCGTCGAGCGGATCGATGATCCAGACGTAATCGCTGGTCTGCGAGCCCATCGAACGGCCAGATTCCTCGGCGAGGATGGCGTGGTCCGGGTAGGCGGTCAGCAGGGTCTCGATGATGGTGCGCTCGGCCGCCTGATCGACTTCGGTGACGAAGTCGTTCGGCCCCTTGCTGGTGACGGTCAGGCGGTCGACGTCGAGACTGGCCCGGTTGATGATCGCTCCGGCCGCACGCGCGGCCTTGATGGCGATGTTGAGCATGGGATGCAAAGTGGTTTGCGACATGGCGGGGGGACTCCGGGGGACTCGAACGGCGGATGGCCGCGACGCGGTGCGCGTGGCGACGTGGCAAGGGGCTGGCGAAGAGAAAGAGCGGTGGTTCGCAAATGCGCTGAGCGTCTGCGGACCTAAGATAACCGTCCATTTTACGGTGCTTTGACCCCTTCATGCCAGACACGACACCCTTGCCACCCGATTCCACCCGCTTCGTCCTCGTCAACACCAGCCACCCCGGCAATGTCGGTGCCACGGCCCGGGCCATGAAGGTCATGGGGTTTTCCGAACTGGTGCTGGTCGCGCCACGCTTCGGGAACGTGCTCAGCCAGGAGGAAACGGTGGCGATGGCCAGCGGTGCAGCGGACATTCTCGTGCGGGCACGCATCGTGGCGACGCTGGAGGAGGCCCTCGACGGCGTGCAGGTCGCCTGCGCCACGGCAATGACCCCACGCGACTTCGGCCCGCCGACCGTGGCACCGCGGCCGTACTTCGAGGAACTCGCCGCCAGCGCGGCCAGTGTCGCCTTCGTCTTCGGCAGCGAGCGCTATGGCCTGTCCAATGAGGACGTCTACCGCTGCCATGTCTGCCTGTCGATCCCGACCCATCCGGACTACGGCTCGCTCAATCTGGCGCAGGCGGTGCAGTTGCTGTCCTACGATTGGCGGCAGGCGCTGGGCGGCTTCGAGGTCACGCCGCGCACCCGCGATCCACGGCTCGCGTCGGTGGACATGGTGCAGGGTGCGCTGGCGCATTGGGAGCAGGCATTGGTCCGCATTGGTTTCATGAACCCGGCCGTGCCGCGCAAACTGTTGCCAAGATTGAACCAACTGTGCAATCGGGCGCAATTGACAGCGGAAGAAATTCACGTTCTGCGCGGAATTGCAAAATCTGTCATCGAGTTCAAGGAAAAGGGACCGACATGATCCGGTAATGAACGCTGTCCCCCGTTTCCACCAGATCGATTTCCTCCGCGGCATGGCCTGCCTGGGCGTGGTCGCATTCCACTTCCTGCACCGCGGACAGCAGGGCGGCTGGCTGGTCGATCCGGTGCTGCCTTGGCTGCAGTCGGCCGCGTCGCTCGGGCACCTGGGGGTGCACCTGTTCTTCATGGTCAGCGGCTTCGTGATCCTGATGACGGCCGAAGGTGCAACGGTGCGGAGCTTCATCGCTTCGCGGGTGTCACGGTTGTATCCGGCGTTCTGGGTGGGGGTGCTGCTGACGGCAGCTGTGGCGTGGTGGTCGGGCAGCACGGTGTTTGCGGTGACGCCGGTGCAGGTGCTGGTCAATCTGACGATGGTGCCGCAGTGGGTGCAGGTCGAGTTCGTGGATGGGGCGTACTGGTCGCTCGCGGTGGAGTTGCAGTTCTACCTGCTGGTGATCGCGCTGCTGCATTTCGGCCAGATGCGCCGGGTCGAGTGGTGGATCGCGGCCTGGCTGCTCGTGTCCAGCGTCAACGCGGTGCGCCGCATGTATCCGCTGGAGTTCTGGCTTGATGCCCGTTGGGCGCCGCTGTTCGCCGCCGGCATGCTGTTCTACCGCATCAGCCGCAAGGGCTGGAACGGCCGGCGCTACCTGCTGCTGCTGTGGGCCTTCAGCCTGACGCTCTGGTATGGCTGGAGCGGGGCAGTGGAGTCGAAACTGGGTCACGAGGTGGTCGGTCTGGGGCTGCCGCTGGTGGTGGTGCTGTGTCTGACGCTGTTCCATGCGGTGTTCCTGGCCATCATCAGTGGATGGTGGACGGTGCGGGCCTCGCCACTGGTGTACTGGTTTGGCGCGCTGACTTACCCGGTTTACCTGCTGCACCAGAACATTGGCTACCTCGCACTGACTGCGCCGCTAGCGGTCTGGCAGGCCCTCGATTTCCACCTGCGCGTGCTGTTGGTGGTCGCCGGCGTGGTGGGGATGTCGTGGCTGGTGAACCGCTGGATCGAGCGGCCGCTGTCGAAGCGCCTGCGCGCGGCCATCGATCCGGCTGGAGCGCGCCGCCCCATGCGCAGCGCGCCGAAGTTGCGCCCGGGGGTTCTGGCGCGCTGACGCGGTGCACAGGGTCGGCGCGGTTTTTGCGCCGCGCCTACACTGGGCGTTCCTTGCCGTCCTGCCGAGTCCGCCATGTTCCGTCGTCTGAAAGAAGACATCGCCTGCATCCTTGAACGCGATCCGGCCGCCCGGTCGGTGTTCGAGGTGGTGACCTGTTACCCCGGCCTGCATGCGCTGTGGATCCAGCGGCTGGCGCACTGGTGCTGGGTGCGCGGGCTGCGCTGGCTCGGGCGTTTCCTGTCGCACCTGGGGCGCTTTTTCACGGGCATCGAGATCCATCCTGGCGCCACCTTCGGCCGCCGTGTCTTCATCGACCACGGCATGGGCGTGGTGATCGGCGAGATGGCCGAGGTCGGCGACGACTGCACGATCTACCAGGGCGTGACCCTGGGCGGCACGTCGCTGGTGAAGGGCGCCAAGCGGCACCCGACGCTGGGCAAGGGCGTGATCGTCGGCGCGCACGCGAGCGTGCTCGGTGGCTTCACGGTCGGAGACGGTGCGCGGGTCGGCTCGGGGGCGGTGGTGACCAAGCCGGTGCCGGAAGGCGCCACCGCGGTGGGCAACCCGGCGCGCATCATCGCTGCACAGCTCGACGCGCAGCGCGAGGCGGTCGCCGCCCGCATGGGCTTCTCGGCTTATGGCGTGACGCAGGGTGAAGACCCGGTCGCCCAGGCGATGAAGGGCCTGATCGACAGCGCCTCGGGCCACGAGCACCAGATCGCGCTGCTCTGGCAGGCGATCGAGAAACTCTCGACCCGCTCGCGCGAGCTGCCCGCAGACGCCTGCGTGCCGCAGGATGCCCACACCACCGAGCAGTTCGACGCCGAACGCTTGAACCGTTTGGTCAAGTAGCGCAATTTTCCGCTGGTACGCTAAAGCACCGGCCAAGGTGGCCGGGCGTTTTTCGCGGTAACTTACGTCCTGATACATCACGGTACCAGGACAGTTCATGCATTCAGGTCGATCCAGGATCGGCAGGCGTCTCCTAGTCGGCGCCAGTTTGTTCGTCCTTGCGCTGATGCAGCTTGGCTGCGGAGGCGCCGAGGCCGAGGCGGGGGCTGATGACTCCGGCGTGGCGGCTTTGTCTGCGTCCACCATCGAGCCGATGACGGCGGCTTTTGCCCAGCCGGACGAGCGGCCGCTGGTGGCTTGGCCGGCCTGTGTGCCATCCGGGCAGGGCACCGACTACGCGGTCGGCCCCGGGCAGGCGCTG
Source organism: Sphaerotilus sp. (assembly GCF_031429695.1). GTDB lineage: Bacteria > Pseudomonadota > Gammaproteobacteria > Burkholderiales > Burkholderiaceae_C > Sphaerotilus. Next base: position 14,980 of record NZ_JANPAB010000011.1, on the reverse strand, counting down.
ACGGCGCTGGACCAGGTGCCCTGGGAGCGCCTCGCACCGGGTGACACGGTGCGCATCCACCACAGCGCCACCCCGTACCACGGCAAGTTCCTGCTGGCCGCCCACGGCACGGCGGCCAAGCCGGTGCGCATCTGCGGCGTGCGTGGCCCGAACGGCGAACGGCCGGTGATCGATGGCCAGGACGCCACGACCCGCAGTGCGCTGGTCGCCGCCTTCGCGGGCAATGGCAGCGAGATCTTCCAGAGCCGCGCCATCGTCATGGTCAAGTCGCTGGCGTCGGATGCCTGGACCGACCGGCCGTCCCATGTCCAGATCGACGGGCTGAAGATCACCCGGGCCCACCCGAGCTACCGCTTCCGCGATGCGGCCGGCGTTGCACAGACCTATGCGGACTTCGGCGCCTGCCTCTGGATCGACCGCGGTGACCACATCACCATCGCCGACAACGAGCTGAGCGACTGCGTCATGGGCGTCTTCAGCCGTTCGTCCGACGACGGCAGCGGCGCGGTCACCGAGAACCTGCGCCTCGTCGGCAACGTGATCCGCGGCAACGGGCTGGCCGGCAGCGAGTCGGAGCACAACACCTACACCCAGGGCCTGGGTGTCGTGATCGAACACAACGTCTACGGCCCGCTGCGCGCTGGCGCCCGTGGCAACGCGATCAAGGACCGCTCGGCAGGACTGGTCGTGCGCTACAACCGCATCGAGGAGGGCGCGCACGCCATCGACCTGGTCGAGGCCGAGGACTTCCCTCTGCTCGCGCTGTCCCGGGCCGACTACCGCACGACGCTGGTCTACGGCAACCAGATCCGCAAGAACGGCGACACCGGCAGCGTCATCCACTACGGCGGTGACCACTACGGCAGCACGCTCGGCGCACTCTGGGGCGAGCCGATCTTCCGCAAGGGGGTGCTGCAGTTCTTCCACAACACGGTGATCGTCACCGGCAGCGGCGCAGCGGTCTTCCAGCTCTCCACCACGGAAGAACGTGCGGAGGTGTGGAACAACGCCATCGTCTTCGCCAGCACCGTGGCCGAGAAGAGTCTGCGCGCGGGCCAGTCGGTGCAGCCACCCTGGGTCACCGGCGGGATCGTCCACCTCGGGCGCAACTGGCTGTCAGTCGGCTGGCAGGACATCGACCAGTGGCACACCCTGACGGGGCAACTGCTGACGGCCGCCGCGCAGACCGTGGGGCTGCGCTCGCCGCTGGTGGCGGGTGGCTGGGTGCCGCTGCCGGGCAGTGCGCTGGTGGATGCCGCCACGGCCGCACCGGCGGGCCTCGCCGCGGTGCCGGTGCTCTGGCAGCTCGATGCGGTCGGGCGCACACAGGCGCGGGTGTCGAAGGGCGCGGCGCCGGACCTCGGCGCCGTCGAGCAGTGAACCCGCGGCCGCTGACTCAGCCGCGCGCCGGGCGCTGCGCCGTCTTGGGCCGGAACGCCTTGCAGACGGCGTCGCGCGTTTCCAGGTATGGCCCGCCGATCAGGTCGATGCAGTAGGGCACGGCCGCGAAGATCCCCGGGCACGGCGGCACCGCGTTCGGCAGGCCTTCCAGCGTCTCGGCGATCGACTTGGGCTGGCCTGGCAGGTTCAGGATCAGCGCGTTGCCGCGGATCACCGCCACCTGCCGCGACAGGATCGCCGTCGGCACGAAGCGCAGGCTGATCTGGCGCATCTGCTCGCCGAAGCCGGGCATCACCTTGTCGGCCACCGCCAGCGTGGCCTCAGGCGTCACGTCGCGCAGCGCGGGGCCGGTGCCACCCGTGGTCAGCACGAGGTCGCACTGGTTCACGTCGACCAGATCCCGCAGCGCGGCGCTGATGCCGTCCTGCTCGTCGGGGATGAGCCGCGTCACCCAGGTGACGGGGTTGTGCAGGGCGCGGGCCATCCACTCCTGCAGGGCCGGGATGCCCTTGTCCTCGTAGACGCCGCTGCTGGCCCGGTCGCTGACCGAGACGAGGCCGATGCGCACCGGCTCGGGGGGCGGCAGGGCGGCGACGGCCGAGGTGGTGGGGTCACTCATCGTCGTCTTCCTCGCCAGTGTCCTGGTCGGCCAGCTCATCCGCCTTGGCGGCGGCTTCGAGCGCGGACTTGATGCGCTGGAACAGGTCGCGGTAGGCGCGGCCCTTGCGCTCGGCCGTGCCCTCGGCAGGCAGGGCGGCGGCGGCGAGCTGGTCCTTGCGGGCGTTGCGGATCAGCGTGCGCAGGTCTTGTGCGTCGGTGTCGGGGTGTTCGCTCATCCACTGGGTGAGCGCGTCGTCCTCGGCCAGCAGGCGCTCGCGCCAGCGCTCTGCCGTGTGCAGCGCGAGGGTTTCCCGCGCGCCGGGCACCTTGAACGATGCCACCGCCTCGCGCAGCGGCTCGGCATCGACGCGGCGCATGAGCTTGCCCACGTACTGCCACTGGCGGCGGCGGCCCTCGTGCGAACGGGTGCGCTTGAGCTGCAGCAGCGCGTCGAGCAGGAACTCGGGCATGCCCATCGCGGTCAGGCGCGCGTCGGGCATCTCGATCAGCTCCTTGCCCAGCGCCTGCAGATCGTGCATCTCCTGCTTGAGCTTGGTCTTGCTCGGGCGGTCGGCGAAGTCGTCGTCGCGGGCCGGGGCGGCGGCGTCGTGGTCAAAGTGGTCGTTCGGGTGCATGGGCGGTGGGGGTTAGGACGACCGCTATGATACGAGCGACCACCACCGGCCCGACCCGTACATGACTGCCACGACTGCCACGACCCGTCCCGATTCCGGTTTCTCCTACACGCGGGACCAGTTCCGCACCCTGGTCGAGGACGCGCTGGCCCTGGCCAAGTCGCTCGGCGCGACCGACGCGGGCGTCGAGGTGTCCGAAGGCGCCGGCCTGTCGGTCTCGGTGCGCAAGGGCAAGATCGAGAACGTCGAGCGCAACCGCGACAAGGCGATCGGCGTGTCGGTCTACCTCGGCCAGCGCCGCGGCAATGCCAGCACCTCCGATTTCTCGCCCGCCGCGCTGCGCCAGACGGTGCAGGCCGCCTATGACATCGCCCGCTTCACCGCCGAGGACACCGCCGCCGGTCTGCCTGACCAAGGCGATCTGGCGCTGGGCTGGGCCGCGGACTGCGACCTGGACCTGTTCCACCCCTGGACAGTCAACGCCGAACAGGCGGCCGAACTCGCGCTGCGCTGCGAGGCGGCGGCCCTCGACACCGACGCGATGATCACGAACTCCGACGGCGCGGGCGTGTCGGCCCAGCAGTCGCATTTCTACACCGCCAACAGCCGCGGTTTCTGCGGCGGCTACGCCAGCTCGCGCCACTCGATCTCGGTCTCGCCGATCGCCGGCCGCGGGCGCGACATGCAGCGGGACTCGTGGTACAGCTCGATGCGTGACGCCGCCGACCTGGCCTCGCCCGAGTCCGTCGGCCGCTACGCTGCACAGCGTGCGCTGTCGCGCCTGAAGAGCCGCAAGATCCCGACCGGGCCGATGCCGGTGCTGTTCGAATCGACGGTGGCGGCCGGGCTGCTCGGTGCCTACGTGCAGGCCACCAGCGGCGGTGCGCTCTACCGCAAGGCGACGTTCCTGCTGGACAGCCTGGGCAAACCGGTGTTCCCGGACCACATCGACATCGACGAAGACCCGCACATCCTGAAGGCCAAGGGCAGCGCCCCGTTCGACGACGAAGGCGTGCGGACCCAGGCGCGCAAGGTGGTCGATGCCGGGGTGACGCAGGGCTACTTCCTGTCCAGCTACTCGGCGCGCAAGCTTGGCCTGAAGACCACCGGCCATGCGGGCGGCTCGCAGAACCTGCACCTGCGCAGCCGCCTGACCGCCGCGGGTGACGACCTGGAGGCCATGCTGCGCAAGCTCGACCGCGGCCTGTTCGTCGTCGAGCTGATGGGGCAGGGCGTCAACTACGTGACGGGCGACTACTCGCGGGGAGCGGCCGGCTTCTGGGTCGAGAACGGCCGCATCGTGCATCCGGTCGATGAAGTCACCATCGCCAGCCACCTGGGCGAGATGTTCAAGGGCATCGTCGCCATTGGGGCGGACGAGTACACGATGGGCAGCAAGACGATCGGCTCGGTGCTGGTGGACCGGATGATGGTCGCCGGGAGCTGAGTCCGGCGCACTGCTGCGGTCAGCGGGTCAGTAGGTGGCTCGCCCGCCGGTGATGTCGAACACCCCGGCGGTCGTGAACGAACAGTCCTCGCTGCACAGCCACGCCACCATCGCCGCGATCTCGTCCGGCTGCACGAAGCGGCCCATCGGGATCTTGCCGAGCATGTAGTCGATCTGCTGCTGCGTCATCTGGTCGAACATCGCCGTCTTGGCCACGGCCGGCGTGATCGCGTTGACCAGCACGCCGGTTTGCGCCAGTTCCTTGCCGAGCGACTTGGTCAGCGCGATCAGGCCGGCCTTGGAGGCGCTGTAGTGGCTGGCGTTGGGATTGCCCTCCTTGCCGGCGACCGAGGCGATGTTGACGATGCGGCCCCAGCCCCGCGCCACCATGCCCGGCACCACGGCGCGACAGGTCAGGTAGGGCGCCACCAAGTTCACCTCCAGCACGCGGCGCCACACCTCGGGCGACAACTCCCAGGTCGGGCCGTTGCCGCCGGTGATGCCGGCGTTGTTGACGAGGATGTCCAGGCTGCCGTGGTCGGCGACCGTGCGCGCTGCGGCGTCGGCCACGGCGGCTTCGTCGGTCAGCTCCACCGCCATTCCATGGCATGGCCCGAGCGCCGACAGCGCCGCACAGCTCGCAGGCAGGCGCGCCGCGTCCGCATCCCACAGCACGACGGTTGCGCCCGAGCGCAGCAGCCGCTCGGCGGTGGCATAGCCGATGCCCTGGGCACCGCCGGTGATGACGGCGACGCGGCGGTTCAGATCGATCTGGTTCATGTGCGGGTCAAGCCTGTGCGGGGTCCATGCCTTGCAGCGCGGTGGGGTGGTCGGCATGGTCGGCGATGTACTGCCGGATGATGTCCTCGAACGAGGCTTCGGGCTGCAGCCCCAGCCGACTGGCACGCTCGGCGGTCGAGCCGGCCGGCCAGCGCGCCACGATCCCGGCGATGCGCTCGTCCCGCTCGAAGCGCACCCGCGCCCGCACCGCCGGCCCCGCGACCGCTTCCAGCGCGTCGAGCATCTGTGCCACCGTCAGGTTGAGCGCAGGCAGGTTCAGCGCCGTGCGTCCGCCGAACTCGGCGCGGCTGCACTCGAACACGCGGATCAGCCCCTCCACCGTCGCCCGCGGCGAGGTCAGCGGGTGCGACACGTCCGGATCGACCGGGCAGACCGCCTCCAGCCCCGCCAGCGGCTCGCGCACGATGCCGCTGAAGAACGACGACGCCGCGCCGTTGGGTCGGCCGGGGCGCACCGTGACCGTCATCAGCCGGGCAGCACGGCCGTCAATGAAGCCCTTGCGCGTGTAGTCGGCGATGAGGTGCTCGCAGAGGTGCTTCTGGATGCCGTAGCTGGTCTGCGGCGTGGGCAGCGTGGCGTCGGTGACGAGGGCGGGCATCGGGTGGTCATCGTCCGGGCCGAACACTGCCACCGAGCTGGCGAACACCAGCCGCGTCGGGGCATCGCCCTGCTGCACGACCCGGTGGCGCAGCGCGTCGAGCAGCGCCCGCGTCGAGTCGAGGTTGGACGCCATGCCGAGGTCGAAATCCAGCTCGCACTCGCCCGACACCGCCGAGGCGAGGTGGAACACGCCGTCGAACGCCGTGGCGTCGTCGCGCAGCGCGGCGACCTGCGCCAGCAGCGGGCCAGTGCGGGCCTCGACACGGGCGTCGGCGAGCAGGTCGGGCGGTGGCGGGAACAGGTCGGTGAGCACGAGGCGCTGGATCGTCTGACCGGCGAGCGTGCCGCGGGCCAGCAGCGTGCGGGCCAGACGGGCGCCGAGGAAGCCGGCGGCGCCGGTGATGAGCAGGTTCATGGCGGTGTGACGGTGTTGGGATTGGGGCGGCGAGGCGGACGGGGTGCCTTGAGCGGCGAGGCTTGCGCGACCAGTGACGGCAGCGCCCGCCGGGAGGCCAGCACCTCCTGCATGTCCGCGTAGGCGCCGTCGATCAGCACCAGTGCGGCGCGTTCGGCGGCATCGGGGTTGCGGGCAATCACCGCGTCGAGCACGGCGCGGTGCAGCGGCAGCGACTGCGCCGGCCCGTCCTGCTTGGCGGTGGACAGCTCGAAGCTGGTGCGCAGCAGTGCGCCAAGCGCCTTGCTCATCTGCACCAGCATCCGGTTGTGGCAGGCGCGCAGCAGGCCCTGGTGGAAGCGCAGGTCGTGGGTCACGTAGTCGCCGCCGTGCTCGATGGCGTGTTTCATGCCGGTGAAGGCAGTCTCGATCTCGGCGAGATCGTCCGCCGTGGCGCGCTCGGCGGCGATGCGCACCGCAGCGGGTTCCACCACCCGGCGCAGCTCCTGCAAGTCGCGCAGGAACTCGCGCGACAGCCCGACCCGCGTGTGCCAGTGGACGACCGACTGGTCGAACCAGTTCCACTGATCCGCCGGCAGCACGCGCGTGCCCACCTTCGGCCCAGTGCTGAGCAAGCCCTTGGCGACCAGTGACTTGACGGCTTCGCGCACCACGGTGCGGCTCACGCCGAGTTCATCGCCCAGCAGCGGCTCGGGCGGGAGCGCGCTGCCAGGGGCGTAGCGGCCGGCGACGATGGCCTCGCCCAGCAGGTCGAGGGTGTGACCGGAAACGTTCTTGATCGGGTTCATGGGCCGCGAGCGTAGCGCAGCGCCTCGGCCAGCAACGCCTCGGGTGGGTGGGCGAGGTCGAGCACCAGCGCACCCTCGTCGGCGTCGGGCGGCTCCAGCGTGGCCAACTGGCTCGGCAGCAGCGTGGCGGGCATGTAGTGGCCGGTGCGCCGCGCCATGCGCTCGGCGAGCAGGGCCGGATCGCCGTGCAGGTGGACCAGGCGCAACCCCGGTGCCGCGGCACGCAGCCGGTCGCGGTAGATCCTGCGCAAGGCCGAGCAGGTCGCCACGGTGCCGCTGCCCTCGGTCTGGGCTTGCGCCAGCGCCTGGCCGATCCGGTCGAGCCAGCCGGCGCGGTCGGCGTCGGTCAGCGGCGTGCCGGCGGCCATCAGCGCGACATTGCGCGGCGGGTGCAGCTCGTCACCTTCGACATAGGGCACGCCAAGCGCCTGCGCCAGTGCCTGACCGAGCGTGGACTTGCCGCAGCCCGACACCCCCATCACGACGACGACCGGGAGCGGGGCAGCGGTCATCGGCGCGGGGGTCACAGGCGCTGCTGCGACCGGCTGTCGAAGACGTGGGCCTTGCTGGCATCGACCGCCAGGTAGACGGTGTCGTCCGGCTGCACCTCGGTGCGGTCGTGGATGACGACGACCAGCTGCGCACCGCCCACCTGCACCAGCAGCTCGGTCTCGGCGCCCGTCGGCTCGACCACGATGACACGGGCCGCGATGCCCTGCGGCACCAGCGACAGGTCGGTCGGGCGGATGCCGTAGTGAACGCCCGTGCCATCGGCAGCGCGCGCGGCATCCGGTGGCAGCGGCCAGCTTGCACCCAGCGCCTCGACCGTGTTCCCGCGCACCGTGCCGCTGAAGACGTTCATGGACGGCGAGCCGATGAACTGCGCGACAAACAGGTTGCTCGGCCGGTCGAACAGCTCCAGCGGCGTGCCGATCTGCTCGACCAGCCCGTCGTGCATCACCACGATGCGGTCGGCCATCGTCATCGCCTCGATCTGGTCGTGGGTGACGTAGACGGTGGTGGTCTTGAGCCGCTGGTGCAGCGCCTTGATCTCCGCCCGCATCGCCACGCGCAGCTTGGCGTCGAGGTTGGACAGCGGCTCGTCGAACAGGAACACCTTCGGATCGCGCACGATCGCCCGACCCATCGCCACGCGCTGGCGCTGGCCGCCGGAGAGTTCGCGGGGATGGCGGTCGAGCAGGGCGTCGAGGTTGAGGATCTTGGCGGCGTCGGTGACGCGGCGGTCGATCTCGGACTGCGGCGCATTGCGCAGGCGCAGGCTGAAGCCCATGTTCTCGCCGACCGTCATGTGCGGGTACAGCGCGTAGCTCTGGAAGACCATCGCGATGTCGCGGTCCTTGGACTCCAGCTCGTTGACGACCGTGCTGTCGATCAGCACCTCGCCATCGGTGATCTCTTCCAGTCCGGCGAGCATCCGCAGCAGGGTCGATTTGCCGCAGCCCGAGGGGCCGACGAGCACGACGAACTCGCCGTCGGTGATGTCGAAGCTCAGGCCGTGGATGACCTTGACCTTGTTGCCGTAGGTTTTCTGGACGTTGCGAAAGGAGACGGATGCCATCGGTGTGTTCTCGGTTCAGCTTTTCACTGCGCCAGCCGTCAGGCCGGACACCATGTACCGCTTGAAGGCGTAATAGATCGCGGCCGGCGGCAGCGCGTAGACCAGCCCGGTGGCCATCAGCAGCTCCCAGGGCGAGTCGTCCGCCGCCAGGAAGTTGCCGAGGGCCACGGACAGTGTCAGGTCAGCCTCGTTGGACAGCAGCAGGAAGCCGTAGAGGTACTCGTTCCACGCCAGCAGCAGCGCGTAAGTCCCGACGGCCACCAGCGACGGCACCATCAGCGGCAGGTAGACGAGCCGGAACAACTGCATCGGGGATGCGCCATCAATGCGCGCCGCCTCGTCCAGCTCCCACGGCAGCTTGTCGGATGCCTGCTTGAGCACCCAGATGCAGTAGGGCGAGGCGATCGTCACCATCGCCAGGATCAGCGACCAGCGGTTGTTCAGCAGGCCGTAGGTGGCCATCGTCTTGTACATCGGCACGGCGAGGAAGGCCGCGGGGATGAAGTAGGTCATCAGCGCCAGGTTCATCACCGTGCGCCCGCCGCGCACCTTCAGCCGGCTGATCGAGAACGCCGCGCAGGTCGCCACGAACAGCGTGAGTGCGCCCACCGAGACGGAGATGAACAGCGAGTTGCCGAGCTGCTGCCAGAAGTGGTGCAGGTAGAAATGCTTCTGGTTGAAGACCACGTCGAAGTTGGACAGCGTCGGGTCTTGTGGCCACAAACGACCGGAGGTGGCCTTGTCGCGCGGCGAGATCGCGAACAGCACCAGGTGGTAGATGGGGATCAGCGTCCACAGCAGCACGGGGATGCCGACCAGCAGCAACTGCGCCTCGCGGCTGATGGACTTCAGGGTGAAGCGGGCGCGGCTCATGGATGGCTCACTTGGACAGTCGTTTCATCATCACCCACACCAGCGGCAGCACCAGCGGCAGCGCCACCACCAGCGAGGCCATCGCCAGATCGATCTGGTCCAGCCGCAGGTAGCGGATGCCCAGCGTCGCCAGCACGTGCGTCAGGTCGGCAGGCCCGCCGCCGGTCAGCAGGTAGACGCTGTTGAAGTCGCCCAGCGTCCAGATCATCGACAGGATGGTGCAGGTCAGGTACAGATCCTTCATCGCCGGCCAGGTGATGAAGCGGAATTTCTGGCCGCGGGTGGCGCCGTCCACGCTCGCCGCCTCGTACTGCTCACCGGGAATCGCCAGCCGCCCCGCCACCAGGATCAGCGTCCAGAACGGCAGCGATTTCCAGATGTGCATCAGCATCGCGAAACTCAGCCCGAGCGTCGGATCGTTGAGCCAGTTCGGCCCGTCCAGCCCGGTCAGGCGGAAGATGGTGCTGTTGATCACGCCCCACTCGGGGTTGAGCATGAAACGCACCGACAGGATGGTCGGGATCGACGGCACGGCCCACGGCAGGATGAAGACCATCGAGACGATCTTGATCCACCAGCGTGTCTGCACGAAGAAGCCGGACAGCCCCATCGCCACCACCATCTTCACGTTGACCGCCACCACCACGAAGATGAGCGTGTTGAGGGCGGTGCGGTAGAAGATCGGGTCGTCCAGCAGGCGCACGTAGCTGTCCGGGTGGCGGGCAAGCCAGAGCCCGTAGCCGACCGGATAGAGCACGAACACCAGGAACACCAGCACGTAGGGCACCAGCAGGGCGCGGCCCCACAAGGTCCAGGTGCTGAGACCCGGTCGCGTCCGGGGGGACGCGGCGGCAGAAGCGATGGCAGCAGTCACGGCGAGGTCTCTCAGCTACCGGCGACGGCCTTGATGCGGGCGATCATCTCGTCCACGGCCTTGTCCACTGGCACCTTCTCGTTGAGCACGCGGTTCATGGCCTTGGCCCAGACGTTCTCGTTGTTCAGCACCGTGAACTTGTAGTTCTTGGTGAACTCGAACGGCACCGTGCCGGCCTTGAACTGGTTGTAGACGGTCACGCGGTGCGGATCGGTCTTCCAGAACGCGCTTTCCTGCGCCGCCTTGGTGACGGGGAACCAGCGGCCCAGCGAGCCTTCCACGTACGGCGTCAGGTTGGCCTCGTCGAGCAGGAAGGCCACGAACTTCTTGGCCATGGCCTTGTTCTTGGCGTCCTTGAAGATCACGCCCGTCTTGACGGCGGCGCGGTACTGCATCTTCGTGCCGTCCGGCTTGGTCGGGAAGGCCGAGGTGGCGATCAGCTCGGTGTAGTTCTTCTTGGCCTCGGCGCGCTGCGCATCGGTCAGCGTGGCGTTGGTCGAGTCGTCGAGCCACTTGGCGACGATGGAGATCGTCGCGTTGTGGGTCAGCGCGATGGTCTTGTTGTGGAAGGCGACGTTGTTGTCCGGGTCTTTCCAGTTGGTGGACGACGGCGGCGTGCAGCCCTTGGTGTAGACCGAGGTGTAGTCGGTGTCGGCGTTGTTCAGGCCCTGGCGAACGGCCGGGTCATCGACCAGCAGCTTGCCGGAGTCGTTGACCAGCTTGACGTTGTGCGCGTCCATGAAGGTCAGGAACGAGAAGAACGAGTCGCTCGAATCCACGCCCATCGGGAAGCCGGTGCCGAAGGCGCGCTTGCCGGTCTTCTGGCGGTAGCCGGTCTGGACCTTCTCGCACCAGAAGTTCCAGTAGTCCTTCCAGCCGGTCGGGATGTCGCTCTCCTTGTAGCCCGCGTCGGCCAGCATGTCCTTCCAGTACTGGATGTGCATGGTCTGCTGCTTGATCGGGAAGGCGTAGTACGCGCGCTTGCCGCCTTCGGCGTTGTTCAGCAGGAAGGTGGTGGACAGCGCCTGCGCCTCGAACTTGTTGCGCAGCGGGTCGATGATGGACGAGACATCTTCGAGCTTGCCGTCATAGGCCCACTTGGCCGTGACCTGGAAGTCGTACACGTCGCCATAGGCCACGTCGGGCGGGTTGCCGGCGTCGAGCGCGGCGACCGACTTCGGGATCATTTCCTGGGGCGCGTAGAGCGACAGCTCGATCTTGACGCCCTTGTTCTTGGCCTCGAACTTCTTGATCGCGTTGAACAGCGCGTCGTCCTCGGACTTGTAGTAGCCCTTGCCCCACCAGACGGTGAGGGTTTCATCCGCTTGTGCTGGCGCCATCGCGACCAGCGCGGCGGCGGCGAGGGTGCCGGTCATCCATGTCTTGAATTGCATGTGCCTGTCTCCTGGCGTCGGTCATGGTGAGGAAAAGTGGCGTTATCGTATGATGAATGATGACGTGTGGTTAACGGGGAATCCCGTAAGGGTCGGCCGCAGGTCACACCCACGACCGCGCTGCCGCCACCGCCGTCATCCTCGCGAAGGCGAGGAGCCACGCCGGTAGCTACCGGGGGCTGCGAGTGTGGATGGGTGGCTCTGTGGAGCTATCGGCCGCGGGACGGCTTCAAGTTGCGGGGCATGTGTTCATGCCGTGCCTGCGTGCAACCTGATCCCCAGGGCCGTGACGATTTTCAGAACGGTGGCGAAGCTGGGATTGCTCGTCTCACGCAAAGCCCGGTAGAGGGCGTACCGGCTCAACCCGGCGTCCTTGGCAACTTGCGCCATGCCGCGAGCGCGTGCCACGTCTCGGACGGCGGCCAGAAATACGCTGGGATCGGCATCTCGCAGGGCGGCCGTGAGGTATTCGGCCTGACGGTCCAAAGCCGCTGTTCGCTGCTCTATTCGGAATCTGATGGCGTCACTCGCGCTTGCCGTGCTGATGGGATGGTGCGTGCGCTCGTAGACCTCGATCCGCGTGGCCAGCGCCTGCATTTCAGCAAATTCCGGTGTTCCTTCTTCTGCCTGGAAGATGGCTTCCAGTCGCTTGAAGGCGTCTTGAAGATCGGCTTCGCTTTGGATCGGCTGGGTCTGCATGGCGTTGCCTTTTATCGGTGATCACTGCTCTCGGGTCGCTTGGGCACCTGATAGCGCAACTCCGCAAACCCCGTCCCCATCTGCCGGACGGACGCCAGCGTCAGCGGCGGCTGGGTGATCCGGCGTGGAAAGATCGGCTTGCCCTTGCCGAGCGTGACGGAGCCGACTTGCGCGATGATTTCGTCCAGCAGTCCGGCATCGAAGAACTGCCCTGCCAGATCGCCACCGCCGACGATCCAGAGATTCTTGTCGTCTCCGGCGGCGCTGCGCATGGCGGCGTGGACGGGCCGCACGTCGCCTTGGACGAAACGCAGGTCGGCGCCGGGGATGGCGGGCAGCGTGCGGGTCGAGAATACCCAGGTGGGTTGGGTGTACGGCCATGCCGAGCCGGTTTCAGCGGTGACCGTCTGGGCGTGGCGCAGCATCCATTCGTAGGTGCTGGACCCCATCGCCAGGGCGCCGACCTCGGCGATGAAGGCCGGGTAGCCCGTTTCGTTGATGTCACCCAGCGGGAACAGCCAGTCGAGGGAGTCGTCTTCGGTGGCGATGAAGCCGTCGAGGCTGGAGGCGGTGTAGAACTGGGTTTTCATGGCGGAACTCCAGTTCACGCCCGGACTGTTGTTCCTGCGTGCAATCCAATCCCCAAGGCTTGGGTGACTTTCATGATGGTGGCAAAGCTGGGATTGCCGTTTTCGCTGAGCGCCTTGTAGAGGCTTTCGCGGCTCAGTCCCGCGTCCTTGGCGACTTGTGACATGCCCTTGGCGCGGGCGATGTCGCCGAGCGCACGGGCAATGCCGGCGATGTCGTCGGGCGCTTCGGTCAGCCAGGCGTCGAGATAGGCGGCCATCTCCTCGGGGGTACGCAGTTGTTCTGCGACATCGTAGTCAACCGTTCGAGTGACCGTGGCGGCGTTGTGGGTGGACTTGGGCATGGCCGTTACTCCTGGAGATTTCGAGCGAGTTCCAGTGCCAGTGCAATGTCTTGCCGCTCGATTGGCTTCAATGCGGTTGAGCAGCCGACTGGATGACTTCCGTTGCCCACTGGTTGAGGCTTTTCCCTGCTGCTTCCGCTGCCACGAGTGCGGCACCGTGGACCTGCGGCGGCACACGCAGCATGAGTTTCCCGGAGGCCGGTTTTTCTGGTTTGATGCCCTGTGCCTGACAGTCGTTCAGGAAGTCCTCAATGGCTGCCTCGAATTCGCGACGTACTTCCGAGACGGTTTCCCCGTGGAAACTGATGATGGCGCGGATACCGAGCACCCGGCCGACGAGGATGTTGTCCCGCTCGTCGTAGTCGATGCGGGCGGTATAGCCTTTGTGTTGCATGGTGTTCATGGGCGCACTCCAATTCGTTCCAGCAGTTCGCGAATCTCCTCGACCTGATACCGCTTGGCCTCTTTGCCGGGGTGTGGGCGGTGGCAGCGCCACTGTTCGTTGGCGATGATGATCTTGACCCTTGACCCGCGAGCCTTCACGCTCATGCACTTCACCGCCGAGGGCCACCAGCAGCGCCTCGATGTCGGCAAAGACGATCGTGGCCGAAGTCGGTTTGGCGAAGAGGGCGCGGAGCGTTTTTCGGTGTCTGGTGTTCACCGTGTGATGCTAGCGAAAAGTGATTGCATTCACAAGTCTGGCGTCTGTCGCTGTGCGGGATGTTCAGATCGCGTCAAGCACTTGATTTCGCTCATGATCGGATACTTCTGCCAGCAAATTCAGGAAGAGATCGCGGTCAATCTTGTGGCCTCGGCTGCTGGCTCGGTTGTCGATCCAGTACCAACCCGGCGTGTCGATGCCTTTGTAGAAGTGGCGTGTCCGGGTGCTGGGGCCGTCTTCGGTGGTGGTGGTTCTTGTGGTGGTCGGGCCGCCGGCGTCGAGGTCCACGAGGATGATTTTGTCGTGCGGGCCTTTGATGTCGATGCGACCGTTGGCGCCGAGGATGGATGCGCCGATGGGGGTGACATCAGCAATGTGGGTGCCGTCTTTTGTGGTTATTTTTAGCTGGTCTGTCTGGTAGTGGCCATATTCTTCTTCCGAAATGGTGATGGGTGTTCTCTGGGATGACAGGTTTTCGCTGGCGCACCAGGATTCAATTTCTGAGAAGAGTTGATGCACCTTTTCCAGGAAGCTTTGCAATTCGGTGTGAGTGCGGGGGTTCATGGTGGAGGTTATGATCATTGCTTCGGTAGTTTTGCTATTTTTATCCGGGTCACATGCGCTGTATTTATGTCGTGCTGTTAGATAGTTTCGAAACTATTTCTAATATATCTTTTGCAATTTTGACAATTGGGGTCGCAAAGTCGGTGACTTTATTGATGCGATCCACCACTTTTGCCATAGTGTCCTTGACTTTTTTTGGGTCTGGTTTGCTCTGGCGTGCTTCGTTTTCAACCTTGGTTAAGTCTTCACGAAGCTCATCTAGCTCATTTTGAGGGAGATTTTTTGCTTGTGCTTCGCATTCGTTTTTGAGGCGTTGAAGGGCTGCATCAATTCCAGATGATGTGGGTCCACCTGTTACTAGGGTGGACGATGTTGCATGCCCAACAATAATTGAGTTGGCGGCGTGACCTACATTTATTGTTACCATGATATTTCCTTTTTAAATTGAGCTGACAATGCTGTCCGTTACATTGCCACCGATGATATTTGAATTTTCGGCCTTCCCGACATTTATGGTTTTATTGTCAAAATTTAATACAATTTTTTCGTCGGTTGCTCGGGGCTGACTCATGATGCTTGTTATTAACAGTCTAACTAAACACCACAGTTCCCAGTCGCATACCGGGTATGCGTATGCTCGAAATACGTCTTCACGAACTCACTGGACGCCTGCAGTTTGTTCATGAACTGCTCGGCCAGACGGCGCAGCATCGAATCA
>NZ_JANPAB010000010.1:0-53333 GCF_031429695.1 Sphaerotilus sp. | reverse complement strand
GCCGAGCAGACGGTGCAGCCACATTCGTGCAAGATGGCTCCCCTCTGATCCTTTCGGATCTGCTGGAGTGGGGATTTCCATGCGTCAAGTGATTGCCGATCTGTCGGCATCTCGCATCCGTGAAGTGGCCAATGCGGGCCTGGGCCGCAGCGATGTGCTGGCCTTCTGGTTCGGCGAGAGCGACGAGATCACGCCGATGGGCGTGCGCGATGCCGCCGTGACCTCGATCGAGGCGGGCGAGACGTTCTACGCCCACAACCTCGGGTTGCCGGCGCTGCGCGAGGCGCTGTCGGGCTACATCTCCGCGCTGCACCGACCGGTGGGTGTCGAACGCATCGCTGTCACCTCGTCGGGTGTCAGCGCGCTGATGCTGGCGCAGCAGGCGCTGGTGGACGCGGGCGACGAGGTGGTGGTGGTCGTGCCGGTGTGGCCGAACCTGACTGCGCAGCCGGCGATCCTGGGTGCGCGGGTGCGGCGGGTCAGCCTGCGGGCTGAAGCCGGTGCGTGGCGGCTCGACCTGGACGAGCTGCTCGCAGCGGTGACGCCGGCCACGCGGGTGCTGGTGCTCAATGCACCGAACAACCCGACCGGCTGGACGCTGACCCGCGCCGAGCAGCAGGTGATCCTGGACCACTGCCGCCGCACGGGGACCTGGATCCTGTCGGACGAGGTGTACGAACGGCTGTACTACCCGGACGCTGCGCCCTTGCCGGGGCAGGTCGTCTGCGCGCCGAGCTTTCTCGATCTGGCCGATCCCGATGACCGGCTGGTGGTCGTCCACAGTTTCTCGAAGTCCTTCCTGATGACGGGCTGGCGGCTGGGTAATCTGGTGGCGCCGGCGTCGCTCATCGAGCAGCTCGGCAAGCTCATCGAGTTCAACACCTCGTGCACGCCGGTGTTCGTGCAGCGGGCCGGTCTGGCGGCACTGGCGGATGCGCCGGTGTCGGTGCCGGCCTTGCAGGCGCGGCTGCGGGTGTGCCGGGACACGCTGATCGGCGCGCTGCAGACGCTGCCGCGGGTCGAGGTGGCCACGCCGCCGGGGGCGATGTATGCCTTCCTGCGCATCGACGGCGAGCGCGACGCACTGTCGCTGGCCAAGCGGCTGGTGTCCGACCATGGGCTGGGGCTGGCGCCGGGCACTGCCTTCGGTGACGAGGCCGAGGGCTGGCTGCGCTGGTGTTTCGCGTCCCGCCAGCCGCAGCGGCTGCTTCAGGGAGTGGATCGGCTGGCGCGCGCCTTGGCGCTATAATCGCCGGCTTCGCTGCTGGTTCTGGTGGCGATGACACGCGCATCGGCGCGTACACGGCGCGGGGCGGTTTCCCCCACGGCCGCAAGTGAACCTCGAAACCCAAGGAAATTTGACATGTCCGAAATCAACAAGGCAGAAGTCGTTGCCGCCAACGCCCGCGGCGTCGCCGACACCGGATCGCCGGAAGTCCAGGTCGCCCTGCTGACCGCCCGCATCAACCACCTGACCCCGCACTTCAAGACCCACAAGAAGGACCACCACGGTCGCCGCGGTCTGCTGCGCATGGTCAGCCGCCGCCGCAAGCTGCTGGACTACCTGAAGGACCGTGACGCCAGCCGTTACCTGTCCCTGATCCAGAAGCTGGGCCTGCGCAAGTAACACCGGCAAGCATGCAAAGAGCCTGTCTGGACCCTCCAGCACAGGCTCTTTGTTTTTGAGCCACCGTGCTCACCACCCTGTTTTTCCCCGGCCACGCGTGGGCGCTGCTGTGTCATTCCATCAAGATCCGACAGACCGGGTCTTGATGGAATGGCATCCCGCCGCGGTGACCGATAACCCCAGACGGAGATTTCCATGAGCCTGTTCAACAAAGTTACCAAGACCTTTCAATGGGGTCAGCACACCGTCACGCTCGAAACCGGTGAAATCGCCCGCCAGGCCAGCGGTGCCGTGATCGTCAACATGGACGACACCGTGGTGCTCGCCACCGTCGTCGCCCGCAAGGAAGCCAAGCAGGGCCAGGACTTCTTCCCCCTGACGGTGGACTACATCGAGAAGACCTACGCCGCCGGCAAGATCCCCGGCAGCTTCTTCAAGCGTGAAGCCAAGCCGAGCGAGCTGGAAGTGCTGACCAGCCGCCTGATCGACCGCCCGCTGCGCCCGCTGTTCCCGGAAGGCTTCTACAACGAAGTTCAGGTCGTCATCCACGTCCTGTCGCTGAACCCGGAAGCCTCGGCTGACATCGCCGCGCTGATCGGTTCGTCCGCCGCGCTGGCCATCTCCGGCATCCCGTTCAACGGCCCGGTCGGTGCCGCCCGCGTGGGCTACATCAACGGCGAATACGTCCTGAACCCGGGCCCGACGCAGCTCAAGCAGTCGTCGCTGGATCTGGTCGTCGCGGGTACCGAAGCCGCCGTGCTGATGGTCGAGTCCGAAGCGCAGCAGCTCACCGAAGAAGTCATGCTGGGTGGCATCGTGTACGGCCACGAGCAGGCCAAGGTCGCCATCGCCGCGATCAACGAGCTGGTGCGTGACGCCGGCAAGCCGGAATGGACCTGGCAGGCCCCCGCCAAGAACGAACCGCTGATCGCCAAGATCGCCGAGTTCGGTCAGGCCAAGATCGAAGCGGCTTACCAGATCCGTTCGAAGCAAGCCCGCACCGACGCCTGCCGCACGGCCTTCGCTGAAGTCAAGGCCGCACTGAAGGCCGATGGCGTCGAGTTCGACGGCGTTGAGGTCGATAACCTGCTGTTCGAGATCGAGGCCAAGACCGTTCGCGGCCAGATCCTGGCCGGCGAGCCGCGCATCGACGGCCGCGACACCCGCACCGTGCGCCCGATCGAGATCCGCACTGGCGTGCTGCCGCGCACCCACGGCTCGGCGCTGTTCACCCGTGGCGAAACGCAAGCCCTCGTCGTCGCCACGCTCGGCACCGACCAGGACTCGCAGCGCATCGACGCGCTGGCCGGCGATTTCCGCGACACCTTCCTGTTCCACTACAACATGCCCCCCTTCGCCACCGGCGAAGCCGGCCGCATGGGCACGCCGAAGCGCCGCGAAACCGGCCACGGCCGTCTGGCCAAGCGCGCCCTGGTGCCGCTGCTGCCGAACCGCGAAGACTTTGCCTACACGATCCGCGTCGTCTCCGAGATCACCGAGTCCAACGGCTCGTCGTCGATGGCCTCCGTCTGCGGCGGCTGCCTGGCGCTGATGGACGCCGGTGTGCCGATGAAGGCGCACGTCGCCGGCATCGCCATGGGCCTGATCAAGGACGGCAACCGCTTCGCCGTGCTGACCGACATCCTGGGTGACGAGGACCACCTCGGCGACATGGACTTCAAGGTGGCAGGCACGACCGTCGGTGTGACCGCCCTGCAGATGGACATCAAGATCCAGGGCATCACCAAGGAAATCATGCAGGTCGCGCTGGCGCAGGCCAAGGAAGCGCGTCTGCACATCCTGGGCAAGATGACCGAAGCGGTCGCGGGTGCCAGCACCGAGGTGTCGGACTTCGCGCCGCGCCTGTATACGATGAAGATCAACCCGGAAAAGATCCGTGACGTCATCGGCAAGGGTGGCTCCGTCATCCGCGCCCTGACCGAAGAGACCGGCTGCCAGATCAACATCGACGAAAACGGCACCATCACGATCGCATCCACCGACAGCGCCAAGGCCGATGTCGCCAAGAAGCGCATCGCCGACATCACCGCCGAAGCCGAGATCGGCAAGGTCTACGAAGGCCCGGTTGTCAAGATCCTGGACTTCGGCGCCCTGGTCAACGTGCTGCCGGGCAAGGATGGCCTGCTGCACATCAGCCAGATCGCCCACCAGCGTGTCGAGAAGGTCACCGACTTCCTGACCGAAGGCCAGATCGTCAAGGTCAAGGTCCTGGAGACGGACGAGAAGGGCCGCATCAAGCTGTCGATGAAGGCGCTGCTGGAGCGTCCGGAAGGCATGGAAGAAGAGCGTTTCGAACGTGCGCCGCGCCGTGAATTCGGTGATCGCAATGACCGTGGCGACCGTGGTCCGCGTCGCGAACGCGCACCGCGCAGCGAGCAGTCGGCCGCCGATGCGGCTGCGCCGGTTGCCGCCGCGCCGGACGCTGGTTCGGAGCCGTCGCAGTCTTGATCCGTCGCTGAACCGCTCAGAGGATTCCGCACATGAAAGCCATTGAAATCTCTCGCCCGGGTCCACCAGACGTGCTGATGCTGGTCGATCGTGCGGACCCG
Organism: Sphaerotilus sp.; assembly: GCF_031429695.1. Taxonomy (GTDB): domain Bacteria; phylum Pseudomonadota; class Gammaproteobacteria; order Burkholderiales; family Burkholderiaceae_C; genus Sphaerotilus. Next base: position 49,136 of record NZ_JANPAB010000010.1, on the reverse strand, counting down.
GTGCCGGGGGCAGGCGAGGTGCTGATTCGCGTGGCGGCCAGCGGGGTGAACCGCCCCGACGTGCTGCAGCGCATGGGTGCGTACCCGCCGCCGCCGGGTGCTTCGGATCTGCCGGGGCTGGAGGTGGCGGGGGTCGTCGTCGCGGGTGATGCCGCGGCGATGGCGTCGGCTGGGTTGTCCATCGGGCAGCGCGTCTGTGCGTTGACGCCGGGTGGTGGCTACGCCGAGTTGTGCGTGACCCCCGCGGTCCAGTGTCTGCCTGTGCCGGACGGTCTGAGTGATACCGAGGCGGCCAGCCTGCCCGAGACCTGCTTCACCGTGTGGTCGAACGTGTTCATGCGCGCGGCGCTGCAGCCGGGCGAGACGCTGCTGATCCAGGGTGGCACCAGCGGCATCGGTGTCACCGCCATCCAGATGGCCAAAGCGTTCGGCGCCACGGTGATCGCCACGGCGGGCAGTGATGCCAAGTGCCAGGCGTGCCTCGACCTCGGCGCTGACCACGCGATCAACTACCGCACGGCCGATTTCGCTGAAGAGTCGCGCCGGCTCACGGGCGGGTGGGGCGTGGACGTGATCCTCGACATGGTGGCCGGTGACTATGTTGCCCGTGAAGTGATGGCGCTGGCCGAAGACGGTCGGCTGGTCATCATCGCGGTGCAGGGTGGCGTGAAGGCGCAGTTCGACGCCGGGCTCGTGCTGCGTCGACGCCTGACGGTCACGGGCTCGACGCTGCGGCCGCGCCCGGTGGCGTTCAAGGGGGCCGTGGCGACCGCGCTGCGCGAGCGGGTGTGGCCACTGATCGGATCGGGGCGCATCCGGCCGGTGCTGCACAGCGTGTTGCCTGCCGCCGAGGCGGTGCAGGCGCATGCCCTGATGGAGTCCAATCAGCACGTCGGCAAGATCGTGCTGACTTGGTGACTTGGTGAGATGACCTAACTTGATCGAAGAGCAATCATCATGACGACACGTCACAAGCTGGTGGTGGGTAACTGGAAGATGCACGGCAGCCACGCGGCGAATGCCGAGTTGCTGCAGGGCATCCTGGCGGCCCGGCCCTTCGTGGCCGAAGTGGCGGTGTGCGTGCCGTTTCCCTACCTGTCCGAAGTCGCGGTGACGCTGTCCAACGGCAGCGTGGCCTGGGGTTCGCAGGATTGTTCCGCTCACGCGCAGGGTGCTTACACCGGTGAGGTGTCGGCGGCGATGCTGGCTGAATTCGGTTGTCGCTATGCGATCGTCGGACACTCCGAGCGCCGCGCCTTGCATGGCGAGTCTGATCAGCTCGTGGCCGACAAGGCCAAGGCCGCACTCGCCAAGGGGATCACGCCGATCGTCTGTGTCGGCGAAACGCTGGCGCAGCGCGAGGCTGGCGAAACCGAGGCGGTCGTGAAGCGGCAGTTGTCGGCTGTCATCCACACGCTCGGGCAGTGCATTGGTGAAGTGGTCGTGGCCTATGAGCCGGTGTGGGCGATCGGCACTGGCCGAACCGCTTCACCAGAGCAGGCGCAGGCGGTTCATGCCGTACTGCGTGCGCAATTGGCGGCGGCAACACCACGCGCCGGTGACATGAAGCTGTTGTACGGGGGCAGCGTCAAACCTGACAACGCCGCAATTCTCTTTTCTCAGACCGACATCGACGGTGGCTTGATCGGTGGCGCGGCACTCAAGGTGGCGGATTTCGTCGCTGTGGTCCGCGCGGCGAGCTGATCCGCGTCAGGTCGGTCCAGTCGAGTTCCTACGGAGTTTTTCCAATGCAAGTGATGATGAATCTGGTGCTGCTGTTGCAGCTGGTGACGGCCATTGTGATGATCGGGCTGGTCCTGATGCAGCACGGCAAGGGTGCTGACATGGGTGCAGCCTTCGGTGGAGGCTCGTCTGGCAGCTTGTTTGGCGCGACTGGTAGTGCCAACTTCCTGTCACGCTCGACGGCCGTTGCTGCAACGTTGTTTTTTGTCTGCACACTGGCGTTGGCCTACTTCGGCAACCTGCGCAGCGCCGGGGGCTCCGGTGGCAGCATCCTGGACCGAGCGGCTGCGCCTGTCGCGGTGGCCAGCGGTCCCGCTGCAGCCCAGATTCCGGGGTTGGTGGCGGCGCCTGCAGCGTCGGCCATCGCCGCTTCGGCGCCTGCCTCGCGCTGAATTGCGCGAAAAATCAGGCTGGGTACTTGAGGCAAACCCTCATTGGCATTAGAATTCAAGGCTGTGCTGCAAGGGCTTTCCTGCGGTAGATCAGCATAAACAGGGTCTTAATCAGGTCCAGCTGCAGAGATGTGGTGTGAATGCTGGTTGTAGAATGATGGTTTGCACGTGCCGACGTGGTGAAATTGGTAGACACGCTATCTTGAGGGGGTAGTGGCGAAAGCTGTGCGAGTTCGAGTCTCGCCGTCGGCACCATACAAAATGACATGTGGATCAAATTCTCCTTGGGGGTTTGATTCGGCGCCCTGGCAATATTAGGCGCAGGAAGCAGGTGGGCGCGCTAAGCACGCGGTTAAGCACGAAAGTGGTTTCCCGGGCGGCGCGCTTTATTTTTGCCGCATGAGGGGCTGACAAGTCGATTGACATGAATCTGGAACAATACCTCCCCGTCATTCTGTTCATTCTTGTTGGCGTCGGCGTCGGCGTTGCGCCTCAGTTGCTGGGCGCGCTGCTGGGGCCGCATCGGCCCTACGCGGCCAAGAACTCCCCCTACGAGTGCGGCTTTGAAGCGTTCGAGGATGCGCGCATGAAGTTTGATGTGCGCTACTACCTGGTGGCGATTCTCTTCATTCTGTTCGATCTTGAAATCGCGTTCCTGTTTCCGTGGGCGGTGTCGCTGCGTGAAATCGGGGCGACAGGTTTCTGGGCGATGATGATCTTTCTGGGCATTCTGGTGGTCGGATTCGTGTACGAATGGAAAAAAGGCGCCCTCGATTGGGAATGATTCGGTCCAGACCACGAGAGCCACTGAAAGCACACCATGGGCATTGAAGGCGTACTCAAGGAAGGTTTCGTCACGACCAGTGTCGATACCCTGATCAACTGGTCCAAGACCGGATCACTCTGGCCGATGACCTTCGGTCTGGCCTGCTGTGCTGTCGAGATGATGCATGCGGGTGCCTCCCGCTACGACATCGACCGCTTCGGCATGCTGTTCCGACCCAGTCCGCGCCAATCCGATCTGATGATCGTGGCCGGCACGCTGTGCAACAAGATGGCGCCAGCCTTGCGCAAGGTCTACGACCAGATGGCCGAGCCGCGCTGGGTGTTGAGCATGGGTTCCTGTGCCAATGGGGGCGGCTACTATCACTACAGCTACTCGGTGGTGCGGGGTTGTGACCGGGTTGTGCCAGTCGACGTCTATGTGCCGGGCTGTCCGCCCACGGCCGAGGCACTGCTGTACGGCATCCTGCAGTTGCAGGCCAAGATTCGCCGCGAAAACACCATCGCCCGCTGAGCAGGTGCATCCGACATGACGCAGAAACTCGATACCCTGCAGGCCGCGCTGGAGCGTGTGTTCGCCGATCGCCTTGTGAGCTTGGTGCGCGCGCGTGGCGAAATCACGGTCACCGTCAAGGCGGCTGACTCCTTGTCCATTGCCAAGACGCTGCGCGATCACCCGGATCTCGGGTTCGAGCAGCTGATCGATCTCTGTGGTGTCGATTACAGCGGCTACCGGGACGCTCCGTACGAAGGTCTGCGCTATGCAGTGGTGACCCATCTGCTGTCGGTGCGTCTGAACTGGCGCCTGCGCCTCAAGGTGTTCGCGGCCGACGATGACTTCCCCGTCGTGCCGGCGTTTACCCCGCTGTGGTCCTCGGCCAACTGGTTCGAGCGCGAGGCATTCGACATGTATGGCATCGTGTTCGACGGGCACGACGACCTGCGCCGCATCCTGACCGACTACGGTTTCATTGGACATCCGATGCGCAAGGATTTCCCTGTCACGGGTCACGTCGAGATGCGCTACGACCCCGAGCAGAAACGTGTCATCTACCAGCCGGTCACCATCGAGCCGCGCGAGATCACGCCGCGCATCATCCGCGAAGACAACTATGGCGGCCTGCACTGAGCTGGCGCAGCGCCGAACCTGAGGTTGATCCATGGCTGAAATCAAGAACTACACCCTGAACTTCGGTCCGCAGCACCCGGCTGCGCACGGCGTCCTGCGGCTGGTGCTGGAGCTGGACGGCGAAGTCATCCAGCGTGCCGATCCCCACATCGGTCTGCTGCACCGCGCCACTGAAAAGCTGGCCGAGAGCAAGACGTTCATCCAGTCGCTGCCCTACATGGACCGTCTCGACTACGTGTCGATGATGTCCAACGAACATGCCTACTGCTTGGCGATCGAGAAGCTGCTGGGTGTGGATGTGCCCATTCGGGCGCAGTACATCCGCGTGCTGTTCAGCGAGATCACCCGTCTGCTGAACCACCTGCTATGGCTGGGTTGCCACGGCATGGACTGCGGCGCCATGAACTTGCTGATCTACTGCTTCCGCGAGCGGGAAGATCTGTTCGATATGTACGAGGCCGTGTCCGGCGCACGCATGCACGCGGCCTACTTCCGTCCGGGCGGTGTCTACCGTGACCTGCCGGACACGATGCCGCAGTACAAGTACAGCAAGATCCGCAACGCCAAGGCGATGGCGCGTCTGAACGAGAATCGCCAGGGTTCGTTGCTCGACTTCATCGAAGACTTCACCACCCGCTTCCCGACGCTGATCGACGAGTACGAGACGCTGCTCACCGACAACCGCATATGGAAGCAGCGCACGGTCGGCATCGGTGTCGTGTCGCCGGAGCGGGCATTGAATCTGGGCTTCACCGGTCCGATGCTGCGTGGTTCTGGCATCGCCTGGGACTTGCGCAAGAACCAGCCCTACGAAGTCTATGACCGCATGGACTTCGACATCCCGCTGGGTGTCAACGGCGATACCTACGACCGCTATCTGGTGCGTGTCGAGGAAATGCGCCAGTCCAACCGCATCATCAAGCAGTGCGTCGATTGGCTGCGCAAGAACCCCGGCCCGGTCATCACCAGCAACCACAAGGTCGCACCGCCGTCCCGCGTCGAGATGAAGACCTCGATGGAAGAGCTGATCCACCACTTCAAGCTCTTCACCGAAGGTTTCCACGTGCCCGAAGGCGAGGCGTATGCCGCCGTCGAGCACCCGAAGGGCGAGTTCGGCATCTACCTGATCAGCGACGGTGCCAACAAGCCCTACCGCATGAAGATTCGCCCGCCTGGCTACGTGCATCTGGCGGCGCTCGACGAAATGTCGCGTGGTCACATGATCGCGGATGCGGTGGCCATCATCGGCACGATGGACATCGTGTTTGGCGAGATCGACCGCTGAACCACTGCGGCTACCCGGAAGCGACCACATCCATGTTCAGTGAAGCCACCCTGGCGCGCTTTGCGCGCGAAGTTGCCAAATATCCCGCCGACCAGAAGCAGTCGGCTGTGATGGCTTGTCTGTCGATTGCCCAGCAGGAGCTGGGCTGGATTTCGCCCGAGGCTGAAAAGGCCATTGCCGGTGTGCTCGGCATGGCACCTGTCGCAGTGCGCGAGGTCACGACCTTCTACAACATGTACAACCAGCGTCCGGTCGGACAGTTCAAGCTGAACGTCTGCACCAACCTGCCGTGCCAGTTGCGCAACGGGCAGCAGGCAATGGACTACCTGTGCGAGAAGCTGGGTGTCGAAGACGGTGGCACCACCGCCGATGGCCTGTTCACCGTCCAGAAGTGCGAATGCCTGGGCGCTTGCGCCGATGCGCCGGTGATGCTCGTCAATGACCGCCAGATGATCAGCTACATGAGCAACGACCGACTCGACGATCTGGTCGCCACGCTCAAGGCCCAGTCCAGGGCTGCGGCCAACTGAACCCAGGGGCGGACAAGCACATGACTCTTGATCTCTCCAAATTCCAGGCAACGGGCTTCGAAACCTGTTTCCATGATCGGCACATCGATCCGCAGATCCTTGCCGGCCTGAACGGCAGCAACTGGCGTCTCAAGGACTACGAGGCGCGTGGTGGCTACCAGGCGCTGCGCAAGATCCTGTCCCAGGGTGAAGGCGAGGGCATGACGCCGGACCAGGTGGTCGCGGATGTGAAGGCCTCGGGCCTGCGTGGTCGAGGTGGTGCGGGATTCCCGACCGGCCTGAAGTGGAGCTTCATGCCGCGCGCGCTGCCGGTGCAAAAGTATCTGGTCTGCAACTCCGACGAAGGTGAGCCGGGTACGTGCAAGGACCGCGACATCCTGCGCTTCAATCCGCACATCGTCATCGAGGGCATGATCATCGCGGCCTACGCGATGGGCATCTCGGTGGGCTACAACTACATCCACGGTGAAATCTTCGACGCCTACGACCGCTTCGAGGACGCACTGGAAGAGGCACGTGCCGCTGGTTATCTGGGTGCCAGCATTCTGGGCAGCAAACACAGCTTCCAGCTCCACGCCTTCCACGGTTTCGGCGCTTACATTTGCGGCGAAGAAACCGCGCTCCTGGAGTCGCTTGAAGGCAAGAAAGGCCAGCCCCGCTTCAAGCCGCCGTTCCCCGCGAGCTTCGGTCTGTACGGTCGTCCGACAACGATCAACAACACCGAGACCTTCGCGGCCGTGCCCTGGATCATCCGCAACGGTGGTCAGGCTTACCTGGAATGCGGCAAGCCGAACAACGGCGGTACCAAGATCTACTCGATGGTCGGCGACGTCGAGCGTCCCGGCAACTACGAGATCCCGATGGGTACGCCGTTCTCGAAGCTGCTGGAACTTGCTGGCGGTGTCAAGGGTGGAAAGAAGCTCAAGGCGGTGATCCCTGGTGGCTCGTCATCGCCGGTGCTGCCGGCGGATGTGATGATGAACTGCACGATGGACTATGACTCCATCAGCAAGGCTGGTTCCATGCTGGGTTCAGGCGCCGTCATCGTGATGGACGAGACCCGCTGCATGGTCAAGAGCTTGCAGCGTCTGTCGTATTTCTACGCGCACGAGTCGTGCGGTCAGTGCACGCCGTGCCGCGAAGGCACCGGCTGGCTGTCGAAGATGGTCGATCGCATCGAGACCGGCCGCGGCCGTCCGGACGATCTGGCCCTGCTCGACAACGTGGCCGAGAACATCATGGGCCGCACCATCTGTGCGCTGGGGGATGCGGCAGCGATGCCGGTACGCGGCATGCTCAAGCATTTCCGCGATGAATTTGTCCACCACATCGAACACAAGACCTGCATCGCCGGGACGAACGAACATGGTTGAAATCGAACTCGACGGCAAGAAGGTTTCGGTGCTCGAAGGCAGCATGGTGATGCATGCCGCCGAAGCCGCTGGCACCTACATTCCGCACTTCTGCTACCACAAGAAGCTTTCGATCGCCGCGAACTGCCGCATGTGCCTCGTGGATGTCGAGAAGGCGCCCAAGCCCATGCCGGCCTGCGCCACGCCGGTGACGCAGGGCATGATCGTGCGCACCAAGAGCGAGAAAGCGCTGAAAGCCCAGCAGTCGGTGATGGAGTTTCTCCTCATCAACCACCCGCTGGACTGCCCGATCTGCGACCAGGGCGGCGAGTGCCAGTTGCAGGATCTGGCCGTGGGCTACGGCAAGTCCGCCTCGCGCTATGAAGAAGAAAAGCGCGTCGTCTTCCACAAGGAGGTCGGTCCGCTGATCTCGATGGAAGAGATGAGCCGTTGCATCCACTGCACGCGCTGCGTCCGCTTCGGCCAGGAGATCGCTGGCCAAATGGAGCTGGGCATGCTCCAGCGTGGCGAACATGCCGAGATCACGACCTTTGTCGGTCAGACGATCGACTCCGAGCTGTCTGGCAACATGATCGACATCTGCCCGGTCGGCGCGCTGACGAGCAAGCCTTTCCGCTACAGCGCCCGCACCTGGGAGCTGTCGCGCCGCAAGAGCGTCAGCCCGCACGACTCGACGGGTGCGAACCTGGTCGTGCAGGTCAAGAACCACAAGGTGCTGCGCGTGGTGCCGCTGGAAAACGACGCCGTCAACGAGTGCTGGATCGCTGACCGCGACCGCTTCAGCTACGAGGCGCTCAACAGCGACGCCCGCCTGACGCAGCCGATGCTCAAGCAGGGCGGCCAGTGGAAGCCGGTGGACTGGACCACGGCGCTCGAATACGTCGCCAACGGTCTGAAGCAGATCAAGACGCAACACGGTGCTGCCTCGATCGGTGCGCTGGTCTCCGCCACCAGCACCAGCGAAGAGCTGTTCCTGCTGGGTGAGTTCATGCGTGGCCTGGGCAGCCAGAACATCGACCACCGCCTGCGTCATGCCGACTTCCGCACGGAAGCTGGTGCCGTGCGCTGGCTGGGTCTGCCGATCGCGGAGCTGTCCACGCTGGACCGTGCGCTGGTGATCGGTTCCTTCCTGCGCAAGGACCACCCGCTGTTTGCACAGCGCCTGCGCCAGGCGACCCGCCGCGGTGGCCGCGTCATGCGCATCGGTGCGATGTCGGACGATTGGGCCATGAACGTTGCAGGCGAGATCATCGCGGCGCCGTCGGACTGGCTGTCGGTGCTGATTGAAGTGGCCGCTGCTGTGGCTACCGCCAAGGGTGTGACCGCACCGCTGTCGGTGACGCCGGGCGAGCAGGCACAAGCCATCGCCAACGCACTGTTGTCGGGTGAGCGCAAGGCCGTGCTGCTGGGCAACGCCGCCGCCGCGCACCCGCAGGCGGCCGAACTGCTGGCCATCGCTAACTGGATCGCCGAGCAGGCGGGCGCCCGTTGCGGCTACCTGGGCGATTCGGGCAACGGCGTCGGCGCGCAACTGGTCGGCGCGCAGCCGGGGCAGGGTGGTCTGGACGCGGGTCAGATGCTGACCAAGTCGCTCAAGGCGTATCTGCTGTTCAACACCGAGCCGGTGCTGGACGCTGCCAACGCCACGCAGGCCGCCAAGTCGCTTCAGACCGCAGAAATGGTTGTCGCGTTCAGCCCGTTCCAGGCGAATGTCGAGTTTGCCGACGTGATGCTGCCGATCGCACCGTTCACCGAAACCGGTGGCAGCTTCGTCAATGCTGATGGCCACGTGCAGAGTTTCCACGGTGTCGTGCGTCCGCTGGGCGACACCCGCCCAGGCTGGAAAGTGCTGCGTGTGCTGGGTAACCTGCTGGGTTTGGACGGCTTCGCGCAGGAGTCGGTCGAGGACGTTCGCGCGGCCGCCGGTCTGAACGACGCTGGCCAAATCGCTGCACGGCTGTCCAACACCAGCAATGCCACTCCCCAGATCGTGGCGGCACCGGATGGTCTGCAACGCATCGCCAACGTGCCGGTCTACGCCACGGACTCGACCGTGCGCCGCGCTCCGTCGTTGCAACAGACGGCAGATGCCAATGCGCCGCTGGTCGCGCTCAACGCTGCACTCTGGGCGCAACTGGGTTTGCAGGACGGTGCCAAGGTGCGGGTCCAGCAGGGCGAAGGCAGTGCCGTGCTGCCGGCTTCACTGGATACCACGCTGGCGGCCAACACCGTCCGAGTGAGCGCCGGGCATCCCTCCACCGCTGCGCTGGGCGCCGTCTTCGGCAGCCTGAGCATCGAACGCGCCTGAGCCGCAGAAGGACCGAATGATGCTGGACACCCTGCAAACCATTGGCGCCTCCACGCTGGGCGTCACTGCCTGGGCCGTAGTCTGGACGCTGCTCAAGATCGTGGCCGTGCTGCTGCCGCTGCTCGGTTGCGTGGCCTACCTGACGCTCTGGGAACGCAAAGCCATCGGTTGGACCCAGATCCGTCCCGGCCCGAACCGCGTGGGTCCGTGGGGCCTGCTGACGCCCATCGCCGACGCCGTGAAGCTGATCTTCAAGGAGATCATCGCTCCGACCGCCGCGAACAAGGGCCTGTTCTTCCTCGGCCCCGTCATGACGATCATGCCGGCGCTGGCCGCGTGGGCGGTTGTGCCATTCGGGCCGGAAGTCGCGCTGGCCAACGTCAACGCCGGCTTGCTGTTCCTGATGGCGATCACCTCGATGGAAGTCTACGGCGTGATCATCGCCGGCTGGGCGTCCAACTCGAAGTACGCCTTCCTGGGTGCCATGCGTGCGTCGGCCCAGATGGTCAGCTATGAAATCGCGATGGGCTTCTGCTTTGTTGTCGTGCTGATGGTCGCAGGCAGCCTGAACATGACCGACATCGTGGTCAGCCAGACCAAGGGCCAGTTCGCCGACATGGGCTTGAACTTCCTGTCCTGGAACTGGTTGCCGCTGTTCCCGATCTTCATCGTCTACTTCATCTCTGGCTTGGCTGAGACCAACCGCCACCCCTTCGACGTGGTGGAAGGCGAAGCGGAAATCGTGGCCGGTCACATGATCGAGTACTCGGGCATGTCGTTCGCCATGTTCTTCCTGGCCGAATACGCCAACATGATTCTGGTGTCGATGCTGGCCGTGCTGCTGTTCCTCGGCGGCTGGGATGCGCCGATCGGTGCGCTGTCCTTCCTGCCGGGCTGGATCTGGTTGGGCATCAAGACCTTCTGCGTCGCGACCATGTTTCTGTGGGTGCGCGCGACCTTCCCGCGCTACCGCTATGACCAGATCATGCGGTTGGGCTGGAAGATCTTCATTCCGATCACGCTGGTGTGGCTGGTGGTGGTGGGTCTGTGGATCCAGTCGCCCTGGAACATCTGGAAATAACCCGAGCGAGCGAGGAAAACAACCATGTCCGCCGTGGCCAGTGTCAAGGATTTTGTCTCCAGTTTCATGCTGCTTGAGTTGCTCAAGGGCATGAAACTGACCGGGCGTCACTTCTTCCAGCGCAGTGTGACTGTGCAGTTCCCGGAAGAAAAGACGCCGCTTTCACCGCGTTTCCGCGGTCTGCATGCCCTGCGTCGTTACGACAACGGTGAAGAGCGCTGCATCGCCTGCAAGTTGTGCGAGGCCGTCTGTCCTGCGATGGCGATCACCATCGAGTCGGACGTCCGTGCCGATGGCAGCCGTCGCACGACGCGCTACGACATCGATCTGACCAAGTGCATCTTCTGCGGTTTCTGCGAAGAGAGCTGCCCGGTCGATTCGATCGTCGAGACCCACATTTTCGAATACCACGGCGAAAAACGCGGTGACCTGTACTTCACGAAGGACATGTTGCTGGCCGTCGGTGACCGCTACGAAAAAGAGATTGCAGCCAACAAGGAGGCGGACGCCAAGTACCGCTGATGCCGGCCAATCTGCCGGTCCACCGCGTACCCGACCACGACATGGACACCACCTCCGCGCTTTTTTACGTCTTTTCCGCCGTGCTGCTGCTCTCGGCTTTCCGAGTCATCACGGCCAACAGCCCAGTGCATTCCGCGCTGTTCCTGGTGCTGTCCTTCTTCAGCGCCTCGTGCATCTGGATGATGCTGCACGCCGAGTTCCTGGCGATTTCACTGGTGCTGGTGTATGTCGGCGCCGTCATGGTGCTGTTCCTGTTCGTCGTGATGATGCTCGACATCAACATCGAACTGCTGAAGCAGGGATTCTGGAAACACTTTCCCCTGGCCGCACTCGTTGGTGTCGTGATTGCACTGGAGATGGCCTGGGTGCTGCAGCGGGGCTTCAATACCTCCGTGGTCAAGCCGATGGAAGGCACTGTCGGCATGCCCAACACCAAGCTGCTGGGTATCGAGCTGTACACCGATTACCTCTATCCGCTGGAAATCGCTGCGGTGCTGCTGCTGGTGGCGATCATTGCGGCCATCGCGCTGACGCTGCGCCGCCGCAAGGATGTGCGCGGGCAGAACCCGTCGGAGCAGGTCAAGGCGAAGAAGGCCGATCGCCTGCGCATCGTGAAGATGGAGCCGGTGCGCGAGTTGGCCTCCGTGCCCGCTGTCGCACCCGCCAGCGACGCCGCCCCGAAAGGAACCGCATGATCTCGCTCGGACACTACCTGACGCTCGGCGCGATCCTGTTCGCGATCTCCGTGGTCGGCATCTTCCTGAACCGCAAGAACCTGATCGTGCTGCTGATGGCCATCGAGCTGATGCTGCTGGCGGTCAATCTGAATTTCGTGGCCTTCTCCCATTACCTGGGTGACATGGCCGGCCAGGTGTTCGTGTTCTTCATCCTGACGGTGGCCGCGGCCGAGTCTGCGATCGGTCTGGCCATTCTGGTCGTGCTGTTCCGCAACCGCGCCACGATCAATGTCGATGAGCTGGACTCGCTGAAGGGCTGACGCCAAGGGGAACAACAGAAAATGTCTCAGCTCTCGCAATCGATGCTGTTGGCCGTGCCGCTCGCGCCCCTCGCGGGTGCCGTGCTGGCAGGCTTCTTCGGCAAGTCCATCGGCCGGACGGGTTCGCACGTCGCCACCATCCTGGGCGTGCTGATCGCCTTCATCCTGTCGGCCATCACGCTCAAGGCCGTCGCCCTCGAAGGCGCGCGCTACAACCAGACCGTCTATGAATGGATGGTGCTGGGTGGCATGAAGATGGAGGTCGGTTTCCTGATCGACGGTCTGACGGCGATGATGATGTGCGTGGTGACCTTCGTGTCGCTGATGGTGCACATCTACACCATCGGCTACATGGAAGAGGATCCGGGCTACCAGCGCTTCTTTTCCTACATCTCGCTGTTCACGTTCTCGATGTTGATGCTCGTCATGAGCAACAACTTCCTGCAACTGTTCTTCGGCTGGGAGGCGGTGGGCCTGGTGTCCTACCTGCTGATCGGTTTCTGGTTCAAGAAGCCGACCGCGGTGTTTGCCAACATGAAGGCGTTCCTGGTCAATCGGGTCGGCGACTTCGGTTTCATCCTGGGCATCGGCCTGATCGCGGCCTACGCGGGCACGCTGAGCTACACCGAGACCTTTGCCAAGGCGGGCGAACTGTCGAAGATCGTCTTCCCGTATGACACCTGGGGTGGCGACTGGATGCTGATCACGGTGATCTGCATCTGCCTGTTCATCGGCGCGATGGGCAAGTCGGCGCAGTTCCCGCTGCACGTCTGGCTGCCCGACTCCATGGAAGGCCCGACCCCGATCTCCGCGTTGATCCACGCAGCGACCATGGTGACGGCCGGCATCTTCATGGTGGCGCGCATGTCGCCGTTGTTCGAGTTGTCGGACACCGCACTGAACTTCATCCTGGTCATCGGTTCGATCACGGCGCTGTTCATGGGTTTTCTGGGCATCATCCAGAACGACATCAAGCGCGTGGTCGCCTACTCGACGCTGTCGCAGCTCGGCTACATGACGATGGCGCTGGGTGCCTCGGCCTACTCGGTCGCCGTGTTCCACCTGATGACGCATGCGTTCTTCAAGGCGTTGCTGTTCCTGGGTGCCGGCTCGGTGATCATCGGCATGCACCATGACCAGGACATCCGCAACATGGGCGGGCTGCGCAAGTACATGCCCCTTACCTGGATCACGTCGCTGCTGGGTTCGCTCGCGCTGATCGGCACGCCGTTCTTCTCGGGCTTCTACTCGAAGGATTCGATCATCGAGGCGCTGCACGCCAGCCACCTGCCGGCTGCACCGTGGGCGTATGCGGCTGCGGTCATCGGTGTCTTCGTGACAGCGTTCTATTCGTTCCGGATGTACTTCCTGGTCTTCCATGGCAAGGAGCATTTCCACCACAAGCCTTTCCCTGGCGAACACGATCACCACGAAGAAGATGGTCACGGCCATGGGCACGACGCCCATGCCCACACGCCGCACGAATCGCCCTGGGTCGTGACCGTGCCGCTGCTGTTGCTGGCGATTCCGTCGGTCGTGATCGGCTACCTCACCATCCAGCCCATGCTGTATGGAGACTTCCTCAAGGACGCGATCTCCGTGAATCTGCACGCGCATCCGGCGATGGAGGAGCTGGCGCATGAATTCCACGGTGCGGCGGCGATGGCGATGCATGCGTTCAGCACGCTGCCCTTCCTGCTGGCTCTGGGTGGCGTCGTGACGGCTTACGTGTTCTACATGCTGGTTCCGGCGGTTCCGGCGTTCTTCGCCCGGGTGCTGGCACCGCTGGTGACGGTGATGGAAAACAAGTACTACATGGACTGGATCAACGAGAACATCCTCGCTGCAGGCGCCCGGATGCTGGGACGCGGCCTGTGGAAGATCGGCGACGTGGCGATCATCGACGGACTGGCCGTCAATGGCTCGGCGCGCCTGGTGGGCTGGATCGGCTCGCTCGTGCGGCTGTTCCAGACCGGCTACATCTACCACTACGCACTGGTCATGCTTGTCGGCGTCTTCGCGCTGGTGACGTGGTTCGTGTGGCTGCATCGCTGAGCGGAGGTAACACCCCATGGCATACCTCTCTCTTGCAATCTGGATCCCCATCGCCTTCGGCGTGCTGCTGCTGGCGATCGGACGTGACGACCAACCCCAGGCGGCCCGCTGGATCGGCCTGATCGGCGCGCTGATTGGCTTCGCAGTGACGCTGCCGCTGATCGGCGGTTTCGACAGCACCACGGCTGCCCTGCAGTTCCAGGAAAACATCGCCTGGATTCCGCGCTTCAACATCCGCTACCACCTGGGTGTCGATGGCATCTCGGTGTGGTTCGTGCTGCTGACGGCCTTCATCTCGATCATTGTCGTGCTGGCGGGCTGGGAAGTCATCACCGACCGCGCGCACCAGTACATCGGGGCCTTCCTGATCATGTCGGGCCTGACGGTCGGCGTGTTCTCGGCCGCCGACGGCATGCTGTTCTACGTGTTCTTCGAAGCGACCCTGATCCCGATGTACATCATCATCGGCATCTGGGGCGGACAGCGCCGTGTCTACGCCGCGATCAAGTTCTTCCTGTACACGCTGGCCGGCTCGCTGCTGCTGCTGCTCGCGCTGATCTTCCTGTACTACAAGTCGGGGGGCAGCTTCGACATCCTGACCTGGCACAAGCTCCCGCTCCCGGCCGATGCGCAGACGATGCTGTTCTTCGCATTCCTGGCGGCGTTTGCGGTGAAGGTGCCGATGTGGCCGGTGCATACCTGGTTGCCGGATGCCCACGTCGAAGCACCTACCGGCGGCTCCATCGTGCTGGCGGCCATCATGCTGAAGCTCGGCGCCTACGGTTTCCTGCGTTTCTCGCTGCCGATCGCTCCGGACGCCGCGCACGAATGGTCCGGCCTGCTCGTCACGCTGTCGCTGATCGCGGTGGTCTACGTCGGGCTGGTCGCGATGGTGCAGACCGACATGAAGAAGCTGGTCGCGTATTCGTCGATTGCGCACATGGGTTTCGTCACCCTCGGCTTCTTCATCTTCAGCGAGCTGGGCATTTCCGGCGGACTGGTGCAGATGATCTCGCACGGCTTCGTCTCCGGCGCGATGTTCCTGTCGATCGGTGTCCTGTACGACCGCATGCATTCGCGTGAAATTGCCTCTTACGGCGGCGTGGCCAACACGATGCCCAAGTTTGCTGCCTTCGCGGTGTTCTTCGGCATGGCCAATGCGGGCTTGCCGGGCACGGCGGGGTTCATCGGTGAGTGGATGGTGATCCTGGGTGCTGTGCAATTCAACTTCTGGATTGGCATGCTGGCGGCGTCGGCACTGATCTTTGGTGCGGCTTACACGCTGTGGATGGTCAAGCGGGTCTACTTCGGCGAGATTGCCAACGACCACGTGCGCGAACTCACCGACATCAACGCCCGCGAGTACCTGCTGCTGGCCGTGCTGGCGGTCTGTACCCTCGCGATGGGCCTGTACCCCAAGCCGTTCACCGACGTGATGCACGTGTCGGTGACCGAGCTGATCCGCCATGTTGGCGTGTCGAAACTGTGATCCTGGAGCGCTGCACCCCATGACTGCAATGAATTGGCTCGCGGTGTATCCCGAGATCTTCCTGCTGGTGATGGCCTGCGTGGTCGCGCTGGCCGACCTGTTCGTCACCGACCCCAAGCGCACGCCGACCCATGTGCTGTCCCTGCTGACTCTGGTCTGCCTGGGTGCCATGCACTGGGTGTCGTTCAACGAGGGGCAGACCTACTACGCGATGAACCGCATGGTGGTCACCGACCCGATGGGTCACCTGCTGGCCCTGTTCGCAACGATCGCGGTTGCTGTGACGCTGGTCTACGCACGGCCCTACGCCGAGAGCCGCGAGATGCTCAAGGGCGAGCTGTACTCGCTCAGCCTGTTCTCGCTGCTGGGCATCTCGATCATGGTGTCGGGCAACAATTTGCTGACGCTGTACCTCGGCCTCGAAGTGATGAGCCTGTCGCTGTACTCGCTGGTCGCGCTGCGCCGTGACCATGCGCAGTCCACCGAAGCGGCGATGAAGTACTTCGTGCTCGGTGCGCTGGCGTCGGGCTTCCTGCTCTACGGCATGTCGATGATGTACGGCGCCACCGGCTCGCTCGATCTGGGCAAGATCTTCGACGCCATCGGCAAGGGCGAAGTGAACCGCCAGGTGCTGGTGTTCGGGCTGGTGTTCATCGTTTCCGGTCTCGCGTTCAAGCTGGGTGCTGTGCCGTTCCATATGTGGCTGCCAGACGTGTACCAAGGCGCGCCGACCGCTGCGACGCTGCTGATCGCCGGTGCGCCAAAGATTGCTGCCTTCGGCATGACGATCCGCCTGCTGGTGGACGGCATGCTGGGCCTCGCGGTGGACTGGCAGCAGATGTTTGTCGTGCTGGCCGTGTGCTCGCTGCTGGTGGGCAACCTGGCCGCCATCGCGCAGACCAACCTCAAGCGGATGCTGGCCTACTCGACCATTGCGCAGATGGGCTTTCTGCTGCTGGGTCTGCTGGCGGGTGTGGTCAACGGCAACACGCTGTCGGCCGCCAACGCCTACAGCTCGGCCATGTTCTACATCATCACCTACGTGGTGACGACGCTGGGCACCTTCGGCCTGATCATGCTGATGGCCCGTGCCGGCTTCGAAGCGGAAGAAATTGCCGACTTGGCGGGTCTGCACCGCCGCAGCCCCATGCTGGCGGCCGTGATGGGCATCTTCATGTTCTCGCTGGCGGGCGTGCCGCCGATGGTCGGCTTCTACGCCAAGTTGGCCGTGCTGCAGTCGCTGATCTCGACCAATGACGGCATGCACCTGCAACTGGCCATCTTCGCGGTGGTGATGTCGCTGATCGGTGCCTTCTACTACCTGCGCATCGTCAAGGTCATGTACTTCGACGAGCCGACCGACACGTCCCCGATCGTCACACCCACCGGTGCGCGCACGGTGCTGTCGCTGAACGGCGCGGCCGTCCTGATCCTTGGCATCCTGCCGGGTGGCCTGATGGCGATGTGCGCCCAAGCCATCGTCAAGGCGCTGGCGACCTGATGTCGGCGGCGGCGTCGGTCTGGCTGGTGTTGCTGCTCGCAGCCGTACTGGCCAATCTGCCGTTCTTCAACGAACGGCTTTTTGCCTTCGGACCCCGCAAGGTGCACAAGGGCATCGCGTTGCGCCTGGTGGAGTTGATGCTCTACACCGCGTTGACGATCGGACTGGGGCGCTGGCTGGAAGGCCGCAACAGCCAGATGGCCGAGCAGGGCTGGCAGTTCTATGCGGTGCTGTCCTGCGTGATGCTGACGCTCGCTTTCCCGGGATTCGTGTGGCGGCATCTGCGCCGGCAGCACTGAACGACGCATGCCTATGCCCATGGTCTTGCCGGAACTGAACAATCTGCCCGCGGACGACGCCCATCTGCGCGAGGTCTGCGTGCAGTCGCGCGAGGTCTACTGCGGGCGTTTCCTGCAGGTGCGCCAGGACGACGTGTCTCTGCCCGACGGTAGCACCTCGTACCGCGAGTACATCGTTCACCCCGGCGCGGTGATGGTCGTGCCGGTTCTGGACGATGGGCGTCTGGTGATGGAGCGGCAATACCGCTATCCCACGCACCGTGCCTACCTGGAGTTCCCCGCCGGCAAGCTCGAAGCTGGCGAGCCGGGCATTGTCTGCGGTGTGCGCGAGCTTTTCGAGGAAACCGGATTCCGTGCTGCCGAGTGGGCGTATGCGGGCGAACTGCACAACGCGATTGCCTACTCCAGCGAGCGGATCGAGGTCTGGTTTGCGCGCGGGCTGGTCGCCGGAGAGCGGCAACTGGATGCCGGGGAGTTCCTCGACGTGTTCGTTGCGTCCGAAGAAGAACTGTCGAACTGGGTGGCCGATGGTTCCGTCACCGACGCCAAGACCATGATCGCCTTGCTCTGGCTGCAGCAATGGCGTGCCGGCCGTTGGGCTTTGACCTGGAAACCTGCGGACGCCTGGGGCTGCGACCGATAATCGTTCGGTCATGAAAGTACTCAACCTGCAGTGTGCGGCGGGCCATCCCTTCGAGGGCTGGTTCGGCTCGGAAGACGACTACCAGTCGCAGCAGTCCCGCGGACTGTTGACCTGTCCGGTCTGCGGGCATGTCGATGTCGTGCGGCTGCCGTCGGCACCCCGTCTGAATTTGTCCGGTGCCAAGGCGCCGGCATTGGTTGCGCCCGTGCCAGCAAAACCGGAGACTCCTCGGCCCACCGTGTCACTGACGCCCGAGCGCGCGCAGGCCGAGGCCGTGCTGTTGCAGGCCATGCGCCATGTGCTGGCCAACACCGAAGACGTCGGGCCGCACTTCGCCCAGGAAGTCCGCCGCATCCACCACGGCGAGATCGATCACCGCAACATCCGTGGGGAAACCACGCCCACCGAAGCACGGGCCTTGCGCGACGAGGGGATCGAAATCTTCCACCTGCCGATCCCCGACGGACTCAAGGGACCGTTGCAGTAGGGTCGCCGGGGTCCAGCATCCGGCCGGGGTTCATCCGCAGACCGGGATCCAGCGCCCGCTTGATCGCCCGCATTAGCGACAGCGCAACCGGTGACTTGCGCCGTGCCAGTTCCTCCCGCTTCAGTGCGCCGATGCCGTGCTCGGCCGAAATCGATCCGCCGTGTGCCTGTACCGCGTCATAGACCAGCGCATTGACCGCGTGTTCATGCTGCGCCAGAAAATTCGCCGCAGATCCACCGACCGGCACCTGCACGTTGTAGTGCAGGTTGCCGTCGCCCAGGTGTCCGAAGTTGACGAGCCGCGCGCCCGGAAACGCCTGCTCCAGCGCCGCATCCGTGCTGGCGACGAATGTGGGGATGCGCGAGACGGGCAGGGCGATGTCGTGCTTGATGTTGAGACCTTCCTCGGCCTGCGCCATCGAGATCGATTCGCGCAGGTGCCACATCGAGCGCGACTGCGCGACAGACGAGGCCACCGCTGCGTCCGTGATGACACCGGCCTCCAGCGCCGCTTCCAGCAGACCCTCGAAGATCGTCCGGGCGTGGTCGGCGCTTTCGGCATCCGAGATTTCCAGCAATACGGTCCACGGCGAAGGCGGCAGCGGCTGCGGGATCTGCGGAAAATGCTTGCGGACCAGCGACAGCGCGAAGTCGCTCATCACCTCGAACCCGGTCAGCGAGGCCGCGGCACGGGCCTGTGCCAGTTGCAGCAGCGCCACGCACTGGTCCACCGACTCGCAGACTGCCAGCGCCGTCATCGACGCGGCCGGTTGCGGATGCAGGCGCATCACCGCTGCGGTGATCACGCCGAGCGTGCCTTCGCTGCCGATGTAGAGGTGACGCAGGTCGTAGCCGGTGTTGTCCTTGCGCAGGCCGCTCAGACCTTCCCAGACCTCGCCGTGCGGCGTCACTACCTCCAGCCCGAGGCAGAGTTCGCGTGCGTTGCCGTAGCGCAGCACCTGCGTGCCGCCTGCGTTGGTCGAGAGGTTGCCGCCGATGGTGCAACTGCCTTCCGCTGCCAGACTCAGCGGCAGCAGCAGGCCAGCCGCTTCGGCCGCCTCCTGCGCCGCCTGCAGCACGCATCCGGCTTCGACCGTCATCGTCAGATTGGCCACGTCGATGGCGCGGACCCGGTTCATCCGTCCCAGGTTCAGCAGCACCTGCGTGCCCGTGTCGTCCGGCACCGAACCGCCGACCAGCCCGGTGTTGCCGCCTTGTGGCACCACCGCTACGCCGTGGCCTGCACAGGCGCGCAGGACCGCAGCCACTTCGGCCGTGCTGCCGGGTCGCACCACCGCGAACGCGCGGCCGTGCCAGCGTTTGCGCCAGTCCCGTTCGTAGGCGCTCAGGTCACCGCCTTGCAGCACATGGGCTTCGCCAACGGCGGCGCGCAGATCGGCCAGCAGCGTGGGCAGGGTGGACGCATTGAATGGCATGGTGGACACGCTCCGTTTTCAGGCCGCAGCGGCTGCCGCCGGTGCTTGGCGACCGGCCGCGAGTCGCGCCCGCACATGCCAGGCGCAGGCCGTGAACAGCAGCACCGACAGCACGATCTCGGCGCCCGCCAGCAGCACTTCCCGGCCGGGTGCGCTGTTGATACGCACAGCCCCTTCGGCCGCGTAGAGCCAGACCGCCAGACTCAGCCAGCGGTAGGTGTAGAGCTTCATGCGCCACAGGCCGGGCAGGGCGAACACCAACGGAACGACCTTGATGGCGAGCGTGCCGGCGCCCGTGCGTGCCAGCGACAGCTCCCAGAGCAGGCCCAGCACGAGCAGCGCCAGGCACGTGCCGAAAGAGAGCCAGCGGCTGCGCTGCACGGCGGAGGTGGGGACTTGGGCAGAAGGTTCGGTCATCGTGAGGGGTTCGGTTCAGCTTTGGCATGATAGCCACATGAATCCACTCAGCAGTCGCTGGGCCGCCTTTCAGCGCTGGCCCTGGCTCGACACCCTGCGCACCTTGCGCCAGCGTTTCCGCGAAGACCGCCTCGGCATCACCGCTGGCAGCCTGACCTTCACCACCATGATTTCGCTGGTGCCACTGGCCACGGTGACCTTCGCGCTGTTCACGGCGTTTCCGATGTTCGCGAGCTTCCGCAAGGCGCTGGAGGTGTATTTCCTGCAGAACCTGGTGCCGGACGCCATCGCCCGCCCGGTGCTCAAGCAACTGACGCTGTTTGCCAGCAAGGCCAGCCAGGTCGGGGCGGTGGGTCTGGTGGTGCTGGTGTTGACGGCCATTGCGCTGCTGCTGACCATTGACCGCTCGCTCAACGCCATCTGGCGCGTGCGTCAGACGCGGCCACTCGCGCAGCGGGTGCTGGTGTACTGGGCGACGGCCACGCTGGCGCCGTTGGTGCTCGGGGTCAGCCTGTCGATGACCTCGTACGCCGTGTCGGCCTCCAGCGGCCTGGTCCAGACCTTGCCGGGCGGGGTGTCCTTCCTGCTCGGGCTGGTCGAACTGGGCTTGATGGCGGCGGGCATGTCGGCACTGTTCAAGTTCGTGCCCAACACGCAGGTGCGCTGGAGCCACGCGGCGCTCGGCGGTGTGTTCGTGGCCATCGGGTTCGAGCTGGCCAAGCGCGGTCTGGCCTGGTACCTCGGCCTCGCACCCACCTACACCACGATTTACGGCGCCTTCGCCGCGCTGCCGATCCTGCTGAGCTGGATCTACCTCGGCTGGGTGATCGTGCTGCTGGGCGCCGTGGTCGCCGCCTACGCACCGAGCCTGCAGATGCGCGTGGTGCGCCATGCGGTCACGCCGGGCTGGCGCTTCATGCTGGCGCTGACCGTCCTGCGCGAGCTGGCACAGGCGCAGCAGAGCCCGTCGCGTGGCATTGCATTGGTCGAGTTGTGCGAACGCCTGCGCCTTGATCCCTTGCAGGTCGAGCCTGTGGTCGAGCAACTGCAGCGCCTCGACTGGGTCGGCGCGCTGGCGGAGCCAGGGCTGGCGCGGCATGTGCTGCTGGTCGATCCGGCCTGCACGCCGGTGGCGCCGCTGGTGCAGGCGCTGTTGCTGGCCGCGCGCTGGCAGGACGAGCCGTTCTGGCAGCACGCGGGCCTCGCAGACATGCGTCTCGCGGACGCACTTGGGTCGGCTGCGCCAGCGATTCCTTGAAACCCCCAGTGTCGATGCCGAACAACTGCATTTAGTCGGCTGTTTTGCGCAGTTCGTGTTGGCCCGGACTCTCTAACCTCTCGCCAGACCGTCAACCGACGGAATTGAGCCAAGCGTGTTACCGGGGGGTATCGAATGCGCAGCAACTTGCCAGTCACCCAGGCTGAATATCCTTTTCCGGCAGGACGGGCACTGGTGTCGACCACCGACCTGCAGGGCCGCATCCTCTATTGCAATCCGGCGTTCATCGAGGTCAGCGGCTTCGTTCGCGAGGAACTGCTCGGACAGCCGCACAACCTGATCCGGCACCCCGACATGCCCGAGGAGGCCTTCCGCGACATGTGGGCCACGATCGCCGGCGGCGAGCCATGGTCCGGGATGGTGAAGAACCGCCGCAAGAACGGCGACCACTACTGGGTGCTGGCCAACGTCACGCCGCTGCTGGACGGTGACCGGCCAGCCGGCTACATGTCGGTGCGCACCGAAGCCAGCCGGCAGCAGATCGAGGCGGCCGAGCAACTCTATGCATCGATGCGCGAGGGTTCGGCCTCGGGCGGTCCGCCCCGGCTTCACCTCCAGAGTGGCCGGGTCGAGCTGGACACCTGGTGGGCACGCAGCCGGCGGCGGCTGGCGGTCAGCGCCAGTACACGCCTGTTCCTGATCTGCCTGGGCTGCGGGGCGTCTGGGGTGGCCGCCGGGCAACTGGGCGCCATGGCCGAGGGCCTGAGCGTGGTCGGCGGGCTGGCCGGCGCTGTCTTGCTGGCCGGTTCTGCGGCCATCGCCGCGTGGCGCATTGGCGCCACGACTGTCCAGCCCATGCAGCGGCTGCTGCAGTTTGCCAACCGCATGGCGGCGGGCGATCTGAGCCGCCGGTTGCCGGCCGACCAGGCGGGGCTCGCAGGCCGGCTGGAGCGTGCGCTCAACCAGCTTGCGGTCAATCTGCTGGCCATCGTCGGTGACACCCGTGCCGGCGTGGATTCGCTGCGCGGCACGGCGGGCGAGCTGGCCCGGGGCAATCTGGACCTGTCCGAACGCACCGAGTCCCAGGCGTCCAGCCTCGTCGAGACCTCGGCGTCGATGACCCAGATCACCGCCACGGTCCGCCAGAGCGCCGAGAGCGCCCACGGCGTGGCCGGCATGGCGCTGCAGGCGGCCGAGATCACCTCGCGCAGCACGGCGGCTGTGCACCGCGTCACCGAGACGATGCAGACCATCAGCCAGGCCTCGCGGCGCATCCAGGAAATCGTGCAGGTCATTGACGGCATTGCACTGCAGACCAATCTGCTGGCGCTGAACGCGGCCGTCGAAGCGGCCCGTGCCGGGGAGCAGGGCCGTGGATTTGCCGTGGTGGCCGGCGAGGTGCGCCAGCTCGCCAAGCGCACCTCAGTGGCGGCCCAGGAGATCAAGGAGCTGATCCTGGACGCTGCCAGCAAGGTGGAAACCGGCACGGTCCAGACCGATCTGGCCTGCACCACCATGGACGAAGCCCTCGCCGCCGTGCGTCAGATGAGCAAGCTGGTCGGCGGCATTGGCGATGGGGCGGCCGAGCAACTGGTCGGCATCTCGCAGATCAACGAGGCCGTGGCCAACATGGAAACGCTGACCCAGCAGAACGCCACGCTGGTGCAGGAGCTGACCGGCGCGGCCGGATCGGTCGGCACCCAGGCGGAGATGGTGGCCGAGGCGGTGCGCATCTTCCGTCTGGAGCAGCACGAGCGGCCCGCTGCTACCTCGGCCGTTGCACTGCGGCGCCAGATGAAGTCGGTGGTGCCTGCCCGCCGCGCCGCACTTTCGCGCTGACGCACGGGTCCGGCCACGGCGGGCTGTTCACGCCAGCGCTGTGCGCAGCGCGGCGAGCAGTCCGTCCGGGTCTTCCATCATCAGCACGTGGCCGGCGGTCGGCAGCGTGTGTACCTCGGCGCCCAGGGCCTTTGCCATCGCGGTGGCTTGCTTCGGCACGGTCATGCGGTCCCGGGCACCGACGATGAGGCTGCAGCGGACACCCTGCAGTTGCGCGGCGGCGTCCAGTCCATGGGCGTAGCGGTCGCAGGCAGAGAAGTCGTGGTGGAAGAGGTTGTGTTCCACCCCGGCCACGCCTTCGCTGCGTGCGAGCACCTGGCGCATCAGGGCCCGGCTGACGCCGTGCAGCCACGCACCCGGTCCAGGGTACGAAGGCTTGGCTGCCATCGACGCGTGCGAGAACGTCACCACCTGGTCGATGGCCACCAGCGGCTGCCGCGCCGCCGTGTCCAGCAGGGCCGGTGACACCCGCATCGGGTAGGCGGTGCCGACCAGAACGAGGTGGCTGACCGTGCCCGGCGCTGCGCGGCTGGCCGCCTCCAGCGCGATCAGCGACCCCATGCTGTGCCCGACCAGCGCCGCCCGGCGCACGCCGCGCTCGGCCAGCAGTGCGAGCACGGCGTCGGCCATCGCCTCGATGTCCGGCAGCGCTGGCCCGGCGCTGCGGCCATGTCCCGGCAGATCGACCGCCAGCACGCTGTGGCCGTGGTGCGCGAACCAGCGCGCCGCCAGCGTCCAGACGCTGTGGTCGTGGAGCGCACCGTGGAGGAACACGACACAGGGCAGGGCGGCATCGAAGGGGCGGCCGCCGGTGTAGGCGTAGAGGGGCGCAGAGGTGGGCATGGACATCACGCGGCTTTCTGCGCCACCTTGAGGGCGCGCTGGAGATCGTCGATGAGGTCGGCGGAGTCTTCGAGCCCCACCGACAGCCGAACCGTGCCGGGGCCGATGCCGGCAGCGGCCAGCGCCGCGTCGTCCATGCGGAAATGGGTGGTCGAGGCCGGGTGGATCACCAGCGAGCGCGCATCGCCCACATTGGCCAGGTGCGAGAACAGCTCCAGCGCCTCGATGAAGGCCTGTCCTTGCCGACGAGAGCCCTGCAGGTCGAAACTGAACACGGCGCCGCAGCCCTTGGGCAGCAGCCGCTGTGCCAGGGCATGGTCCGGGTGGTCGGACCGCGAGGGGTGGCGGATGGTGCCAACCAGTGGCTGCGTGGCGAGGAACTCGACGATGCGCTGTGTGTTCTCGACATGGCGTGCCATGCGCAGCGGCAGCGTCTCGACGCCCTGCAGGATCAGCCAGGCGGTGTGCGGGCTCATGCAGGCGCCGAGGTCGCGCAGGCCCTCGCGCCGCGCCCGCAGGCCGAAGGCGCCGACGGAGCTTTCCTCGGTGAACACCATGCCGTGGAAGCCGTCGTAGGGCGTGCAGAGCGTCGCACCACGGCCGTGCACCGCGTGGGCGGCTTCCCAGTCGAAGTTGCCCCCATCGACCAGCAGCCCGCCCACGACCGTGCCGTGGCCGCAGAGGAACTTGGTCGCCGAATGCAGGACCAGCGATGCGCCGAGGTCCAGCGGGCGCTGCAGCCAGGGCGTCGTCAGCGTGGCGTCCACCAGCAGCGGCAGGCCTTGGTCGCGGCCGAGCTGCGCCAGCGCGGGGATGTCGAGCACGTCCAGCCCCGGGTTGCCCAGCGTCTCGCCGAACAGCAGCTTCGTTTCGGGCCGGATGGCCGCGCGCCAGCCGTCGTGGTCGCCGGGCCGCACGAAGGTGGTGTGGATGCCCAGGCGCGGCAGCGTGTAGTGCAGCAGGTTGTGCGAGCCACCGTAGAGCGAGCTGCTGGCGACGATGTGGTCACCGGCGCCGGCCAGCGTCGTGATGGCCAGCACCAGACCCGCCTGTCCGCTGGCGGTGGCCAGACCGCCGACGCCGCCTTCCAGCGCGGCGATGCGCTCTTCCAGCACGGCGGTGGTCGGGTTGGACAGCCGGCTGTAGACGTGGCCCGGACGCTCCAGGTTGAACAGCGAGGCGGCGTGTTCCGCGGACTCGAAGACGAAGGAGGTGCTCAGGTGCAGCGGGACAGCGCGGGCCCC
Source organism: Sphaerotilus sp. (assembly GCF_031429695.1). Classification (GTDB taxonomy): domain Bacteria; phylum Pseudomonadota; class Gammaproteobacteria; order Burkholderiales; family Burkholderiaceae_C; genus Sphaerotilus. The sequence continues at coordinate 23,522 of NZ_JANPAB010000010.1, read as the reverse complement.
GGTGACCGGGTCGGGCGCACTGCCGGCGTGCAGCGCGAGGGTGTCGAATCCGGGGGCGGCGTATCCGGCCATCGGGGGCTCCTCAGGGTGATTTTTGCGCGCATTGTGGGCTATATTGGCGCAACAGCTCCTGTAGTTTCCGCATCCGTTCCAGCATTCGAGAGGCCCCCATGAAAGTCAGCGACATCCTGCGTGTGAAGGGAAACACGCTCTTCACCGTCACCCCGGACCACCCGCTGGCCGACGCCATCAACGCCATGGCCGAGAATGACATCGGCTCCCTGGTGGTGATGGAGCACGGCGACCTGGCCGGCATGCTCACTTTCCGGGAAGTGATCCAGGCGATCGTCCGCAATGGGGGCGTGGTGGGCAAGTTGCTGGTGCGCGGCGTGATGGACGACCACCCGCTGACCTGCACGCCCGAGACCGAGATCGACGAGGTCCGCCGCATGATGCTGGAGCGCCATGCGCGCTACATGCCCGTGATGAGCGCGCGCATGCTGATGGGTGTGATCTCGTTCTATGACGTCGCCAAGGCCGTGGTGGACAGCCAGGACTTCGAGAACCGCATGCTCAAGGCCTACATCCGCGACTGGCCGGTCGAGGCCACCGAGCCGACCACGACCGATTCGGCCAGCGGTCAGGCCTGACGGGCGACCAGACGCAGGCGCGCTGTGGACCGGGCCGGTACTGGCGCTGGCCGGTCGACTGGCGCGCTGGTCGACAGGATGGGCGTTTCCCCGCCCTGGTGCAGGCGCTCGGCGATCCGTTCCAGCGAGCCCGTCGGTACGGACAGTCGCTGGCTGCGCGGTGTGTCGTCCTTCTCTTCCGGCAGCACGACGGCCAGATAGTCGCCCAACGCCTCCAGCGCGACCAGCAGACGGCCGACCTCGTCCAGCCGATCCACCCGAACGCGCACCCCGTAGTTGCCCAGCACCAGCGCCTGGGTCACCCGTTGCGCGCTTTCCAATGGGCGAACAATCGTCCGCGCATTGATCTGCAGCAGCACCAGGCCGCTGCTGATCGCCGCGAACAACAGCGCACCCGAAAGCAACGCCATTCCGATTGCAGGAGCCGAACCCTCGGCGATCGACGACCAAGCCAGCACCTGCGAGGCGGCTGCCAGTCCGAGTGGAACCAGGGTGCCGAACGCCAGACGCGCCCGGATGGACAGGTGTTGAAAGTGATGGACCACAGCACATTCCCTCTTTCTGCCGCGCTGCACCGACAGGTGATGCAGTCGTAACAAAATGTATTTATGTGCACCATGCCACAAAAAAGGCACGCTACCCTTAAGGTAACGTGCCTGAAACGAGTCACTGGCGGACTCGCGGCTGGAATCAACGGGGAAAGTTCACATGTCGGATGTCGCAGAACTGAGGCCGAGATCGGCGCTGCCCATGAGGCGTTCGATGTCGAGCAGGATCAGCATGCGGTCCTGCAGGCTGGCGATGCCGGTGATGAAGCTGGTGTCTTGGCTGGTGTCCATGTCCGGGGCGGGGCGCACGGCCTCGCCAGGCAGTTCCAGCACGTCTGACACCGAATCCACCACCGCGCCGACCACCCGCCCGCGGATGTTCAGCACGATCACCACCGTGAAGCCGTTGTACTCGGCGCTCTCGCAGCCGAACTTGATGCGCAGATCCACGATCGGCACGATCACGCCGCGCAGGTTCACGACGCCCTTGAAGCAGGACGCCGCATTGGCGATGCGCGTCGGCGCTTCATAGGAGCGGATTTCCTGCACCTTGAGGATGTCGATGCCGTATTCCTCCTGGCCGAGGCGGAAGGTCAGGTACTCGCCCCGCAGGTGGCTGGTGTCGCCGGCTTTGCTGCCGGCCTCGCCGTGGCGCTGGGTGGAGGAACTGCCGCCGCTGGTCATTGACCGGGGGGATGTCTGGTGTTTGAGGGCCGTGCTCATCTTGATCCTTGATGTGCGATTCGGTTGAATTCTCACGGGCGGCGGCAGCGGCAATGGCTGGAGCAGCAGGGCATAGGGGGCTCAGTTCGCCGCGCGGCGGCCGCCTACAATCAGCCGATTCCTCCCGACCCTACCCGCGCAAGCAGTCACCCATCCGCACCATGTCCGGCAGCACCTTCGGTCTCCTGTTTCGAGTCACCAATTTTGGCGAAAGCCATGGTCCGGCCATTGGCTGCGTCATCGACGGCTGCCCGCCCGGGATGGCGCTGTCCGAGTCCGACATTCAGCCTGACCTCGACCGCCGTCGCCCCGGCACGAGCCGCCATGTCACCCAGCGCAACGAGCCGGACCAGGTCGAGATCCTCTCTGGCGTCTACGAGGGCCTGACCACCGGCACACCGATCTGCCTGCTGATCCGCAACACCGACCAGCGCAGCAAGGACTACGGCAACATCCTCGACACCTTCCGCCCGGGCCATGCCGACTACACCTACTGGCGCAAGTACGGCCTGCGCGATCCGCGTGGTGGCGGGCGATCGTCGGCGCGGCTGACGGCGCCGATGGTGGCGGCGGGTGCCGTAGCCAAGCAATGGCTGAAGGCGCAGCACGGCACCACGTTCCTCGGCTGGATGAGCCAGCTCGGTCCGATCGAGATTCCATTCGAGGACGAGGCGCAGATTCCCTTGAATCCATTCTTCGCGCCGGGTCGCTCGAAGATCGAGGCGCTTGAGACCTACATGGACGATCTGCGCCGGGCAGGGGACTCCTGCGGCGCGCGCATTCAGGTGGTGGCCCGTGGCATGCCGGTCGGCCTGGGCGATCCGCTGTTCGACAAGCTCGACGCCGATGTGGCCTACGCGATGATGGGCATCAACGCGGTCAAGGGCGTGGAGATCGGCGCCGGCTTCGCGTCGGTGGCCCAGCGCGGCACCGAGCACGGCGACGAGATGACCCCGGCGGGTTTTCGCAGCAACAACGCGGGCGGTGTCCTCGGCGGGATATCGACCGGACAGGATCTGGTGGTGTCGATCGCCATCAAGCCGACCAGCTCGATTCGCACGCCCCGCGATTCGGTCAACCGCGCTGGCGAGCCGACGACGGTGGAAACCTTCGGCCGGCACGATCCCTGCGTCGGCATCCGTGCCACGCCGATCGCCGAAGCGATGTTGGCGCTGGTGGTGATGGACCATGTGCTTCGGCACCGCGCACAGTGCGGTGATGTGGTGCTGCCCATCGGGCCGCTGTCGGGTGCCGTGTCCGTGGCGGATTGAGTGCCGCCGTGATCCTAGGTGCGGGCCAGCGCTGCGGGATCAAGCACAGCAGGCAGGTCCAGCTCCGGCATCGCCTCGCCCCGCACGCGCACGAGGCTGCGCAGGTAGCGCGGCTCCACGGCGGTGCCCAGTGGCGGGACCGCCTCGTGCTCGGCATCGCTGGCCGTGAACACCTCATCCACGGCATCGACCAGCATGCCCATGGGCGGTGATTCGTCCCCCGCGGCACCGCCCAGCTCCACCATCACGATGCAGGTTCGTCGCCCGATCCGGACCGCGCCCAGCCCGAGCCGGCGACCAAGGTCGATCACCGGTACCACCGCACCGCGCAGGTTCATCACCCCGCGCACGCAGTCCGGCATCAGCGGGACGGGCGTCAGCGCGCCGACTTCGAGGATTTCCTTCACCCGGTCCAGCCCTAAGGCGTAGCGGCCCTGGCCCAGTGCGAAGCGCAGGTACTGGCCCATGCCCCTCAGCCCCGGCGTCCGGTGTCGGGCAGCAGATTGCCCAGACCGCTGCGCTGCAGCACGTCCGACAGCCCGGGTGTGGCGTTGCACAGGCGCAGACCGCGGTTTTGCTCCGCGCGGCTGCGGCGCAGCGCCAGCAGCAGTTGCAGCCCCGCCGTGTCGCAGGCCGACACCTGCGCCAGGTCCAGCGCATCGTCCGGCCCGGCCTCGGCCAGCCAGTCGAGCAACTGCGTGCGGCGCCGGGCCGCGTGGCGGATGGTCAGGTCTCCGTCGATCACGGGCACAGCCGTGCAACCGCGTCCACGAGCTGCGAAGGCTGGAACGGCTTGGTGATCCAGGCCCGCACACCCGCTGCGCGACCCTCGGTTTTCTTCGCTTCCTGCGACTCGGTGGTCAGCATGATGATGGGCGTGAACCGGTGGTCGGCCATCGTCTTGACGTGGCGCGCGAAGCTCAGCCCGTCCATGCGCGGCATGTTGACGTCGCAGACGATGAGCGCCGGGGGATGGGTGTCGAGCCGGGCCACGGCGTCCTCCCCGTCCACGGCTTCCACCACCGTGTAGCCGGCCTTCTGCAGCGCAAGCTTGGCGACGGTGCGGAAACTGCTCGAATCGTCGATCACCAGGATGGTCTTGCCGGTCGACAGGAGGAGGGGCGTGTGCATGGGAAAGGCCTCGGTCCAGGTCAGAAAAACTCGACACTTCCGCCCTGAGACGGCGCGTCGGGCAGGCCGTTGTGGCGCGCACGCTGCTCCTGCGTCGTGTAGGAGCGCTCCAGCTCGGCCAGCCAGCGCATGGCGTCGGCGTGGCTCGCATGTTCATTGCGGCGCATCCACTCGGTGAATCGCTGCATGTCGTGGGCGACGTTGGTCAGGGTCTGATTCAGCCGGTCCTGGAACTGCATGCCCAGCAGCACGCGCTCCAGGTCTTTCTCGATGCGCGCGCTCAGGGACTGCAGCGCGCAGGCCGCGATCTCGGGCGCGGCGCGTTCCACGGCCAGTTCGACCAGCGACTGTCGGGCTTGTGCGAGGGCCCGGTCCTGGCGCGCGTGGTCGCTGCGGGTGTCCGCGGCCACCTGCTGCGACAGCAGCGCCAGCGCCGAGCGCGTGTCGTCCAGACGTTGCAGCGGGCGAGCGTCCTCAGGCAGCGCGCCGCGCAGATCGGCCTCGATGGCATCGAGCTGCACCAGCGACTCGGCGAGCTGCGCCAGGAGTTGCTCGCGGCGCTGGTGGGTGATGTCGACGGCGTCGAGCAGCTGGGTCAGCACGTGGTCCTGGCGCTCGCTCGTCACCGACAGCCCGGCGGGCAGGGTGTCGTCGGATGCCGCGCCGGGTGGGCGCTGGCTGGCGGCCATCACGCCGTCGCACAGCCGCGAGAAGGATTCAAGCAGGTCGCCGATGCCACTTTCCACGGCCAACCGCGAGGCCTCGACATGGCGTTGCCATACCGGCACCACCTCGGCCACCATCATGCGTGGTCCCTCGGCGAGGAGGGCGTTGCCTGGCGATGGAGCGCAATCGCAGTCGGACCGGGGATGCAGCGGCATGGGGATGGCAGGCAAAGTGGAGGGCAGAGCCCGCACTGTCGCGTTTGTCCTGCTTGCCTGATCCCCGAAATTCAGCGCCGATCGAAGGGCAGTTCGTCCCGGATCGCCGTGTTCACGCGGATCCGGTCGGCGCGCCCGCCAGGCTCATCGCTTCGCGCCACAGCCGCGGCGGCACATGGTGCGTGAGGCGAAAGACGGCCCGCTCCAGCAGCGCAGGGTGCAGCTCGTGGCCCACTTCGTCGGCGATGTCGAGGGTCGCGTCGCCGCCGTCGAGGGCTGCCACGTGCTCGAAGGCCGCGGTGGCGTGCAGCGCAGGGATGACGGCGTCCTGGCCGCCATGGAAAAAGTGGAAGGTGGTCAGCGGCGGCGCGGCTTCGGGCAGTTGCGCAAAGCGGCCCGAGAACGCCAGCACCCGCCCGACCAGATCCGGCGCCGCGACGGCCGCTTCGAGCGACACGATGCTGCCTTGCGAAAACCCGACCAGCGCCGTCGCCGCGGCCCCCACGCCGAGGTGCTGCTGGTGGCCGCGCACCCAGTCGATCAGCGTGGGGACGACGGCCTGCACACGCTCCGCTCGGTTCTCCTCGGTCACGCCGGCAATCGAAAACCACTGCCGACCCTGCGCAGTGGGCGCGGCGTCAAAGGCGTCGAAGCCGTCCGGCAGCAGCAGCGCGGCCTGCGGGAACGACGCCCGCAGCACCTTGGCCAGTGGCACCAGGTCATCGGCCGAAGCGCCCACGCCGTGCAGCAGGATGAAGAGTTGGGCGGGTGGGCCAGCGTCGGGCAGGCTCTGCAGCAGTCGGGCAGTCATGGCAATCCTTGGAACTTGGAGAAGCGGGCGATGCGGAAGGGACAGTGCGGAAGGTCAGGCGCAGGCGCGCGCGATGTCGGCAGCGAAGGCATCGACCGACTCGGGCGTGGTGTCCCACGAACACATGAACCGGCAGCCCCCGCCCGCGATGAATTGGTAGAAGCGCCAGCCCTGGGCCTGGACCCGGGCGATGGCCGTCGGCGACAGACGGGCGAACACCGCGTTGGCCTGCGGTGCGTGCAGGCGCTCGACACCCGCCACGCCATCCAGTGCCCGGTACAGGCGCAGCGCCATGGCATTGGCGTGGCGCGCGTTGGCCAGCCAGGTGTCGTTTTCCAGCAGCCCGAGCCACGGCGCCGAGATGAAGCGCATCTTGGACGCGAGCTGCCCCGCCTGCTTGACGCGGTAGGCGAAGTCCTCCGACAGCGCCCGGTCGAAGAACACCACGGCCTCGCCGATCGGCAGCCCGTTCTTGGTGCCGCCGAAACACAGCACGTCGACCCCGGCACGCCAGGTGATGTCGCTCGGGTGGCAGCCCAGCGTGGCCACCGCGTTGGCGAAGCGCGCGCCGTCCATGTGGACCTTGAGGTGGCGGCGCTTGGCGATGGCCGCGATGGCGCGGACTTCCTCGACGCTGTAGACGGTGCCGAGTTCGGTGGCCTGGGTGAGGCTGACCACCTTGGGCTTGGGGTAATGCAGGTCGTTGCGCTTGGTGACCAGCGCCTCCACCGCGTCGGGCGTGAGCTTGCCGAGCCGGGCGGAAGCACTTTCTCCCTCGGCGGTCAGCAGCTTCGAGCCGTTGGAGAAGAACTCCGGCCCGCCGCATTCATCCGTCTCGATGTGCGCGACCGGGGTGCAGATCACTGAGTGGTAGCTCTGGCACAGCGAGGCCAGCGCCAGCGAGTTGGCCGCCGTGCCGTTGAAGACGAAGTAGACATCGCAGTCGGTCTGGAACAGCTCGCGCAGGGCTTCCGAGACCTGCTGCGTCCAGCGGTCGTCGCCGTAGGCGGGTTCGTGGCCGCTGGTCTGGGCCTCCATGAACCAGCGCGCGGCGTTCGGGCACATGCCGGCGTAGTTGTCGCTGGCGAAATGCTGGCGGGTGGGTGTGGCCACGGCGGCGGGGGCAGGGTGCAGGGAACTCATGGGCGGAGATTGTCGCGCTGTTTATTTATTTGGCGATGGCGGGAATGAAGCGGGTGCATCCTGTGTTCACCGGGTTGTGGGCTGGCATCCCTGCCATCCCTCCAGCCAGGAGATAACGCCATGACCTCGATTTCTTCCTCGATCCGCCGTGTCAGCCTCGCGCTCACCGTCTCGGCCACGCTGGTGCTCGGTGCCTGCGCGATGATGGCGCCGCCGCCGCCGGCCATGACTGCCGGTGGCATGCTGACCGACGCGGCCGGCATGACGCTCTACACCTTCGACAGGGATGCCGCCGGCCGCAGCGCCTGCAACGGTCCCTGCGCGAAGAACTGGCCGCCGCTGATGGCTCCCGCCGACGCCAAGGCCCGCGGTGACTACAGCGTCGTCACCCGCGACGATGGCACGCGCCAGTGGGCCTACAAGGGCCAGCCGCTCTACACCTGGGTCAAGGACATGAAGGCGGGCGACACCACCGGCGACGGCGTCAACGGCGTCTGGCACACCGCCCGCCCGTGAACCGCCGTTCCTGAGCGCCCAGGCTGCATGTCCGATCCGCCGGACCTGATCGTGCATCTGCCGCGCCTGCGGCGGTACGCGCGAGCCCTGACCGGCGGGAACGCTGCCAGTGCGGACGATCTGGTCCAGGACACGCTGGAGCGGGCCTGGGCGCGGCTGCACCAGTGGCAGGCACCGGCCGAGGGTGACCCGACGGATCCGGCCGAGCGGCTGCGGGCGTGGTTGTTCACGCTGATGCACAACCTGTACCTGAACCAGGTGCGCCAGCCCCGGCTGCCCACCGATCCGCTCGACGATGTGCAGGACGATCCGTCCGCGCCGTCCGTCAGCGGTGGGCAGCTGGAGACGCTGGCGCTGCGGGACATCCACGCCGCGCTGGCGAATCTGCCCGTGCCGCAGCGCGAGGTGCTGCTGCTGGTCGGTCTGGAGGAGTTCAGCTACGCCGAGGCTGCGGCGGTGCTCGATGTGCCGGTGGGCACCGTGATGTCGCGGCTGTCGCGTGCGCGGGCGGCGATGCGGGTGGCGCTGTCGCATCCGGTGGTGGTGCGGCCGGGTGCTGCGGCCGGCTGGAAAGTGGTGAAGTGAACCGACATGGGCACTGACGTACAAGCCGACGAACTCCACGCCTACGCCGACGGTCGCCTGCCGCCCGAGCGTCGGCTGGCCGTGCAGGCGTGGCTGGCAGCGCATCCGGACGAGGCCGCGCAGGTGCAGCAGTGGCAATCGCTGAACCAGGCGCTGCACCTCGGGTTTGACGATGTGCTCAACGAGCCGCTGCCGCTGCGGCTGGTCCGGGCCGCACAGGGCGATGCTGCGCCGCCGGTGCTGGCCGCTGCCGTGCAGGCGCGCTGGCGGCTGGGGTCGCGCCCCGGACCGGGCTGGGCGACGGCGGCGCTGCTGTTCGGGCTGGTGGTGGGCGGTGGTCTGGGCTACCAGCTGGGGCAGGGCCGGCAGACAGCCTTGGTTTCCGCGGGGGTGTCCGGTCGATTCGTGCATGACGCTGCCTTGGCCCATGCCGTGTACGTGCCGGAGCAGCGCCACCCTGTCGAGGTCGATGCCCGGCAGGCGGATCACCTCGTCGCCTGGCTGTCGAAGCGGCTCGGCACGCCGCTCCACGCGCCGCAGCTCGCACCGCTCGGCTTCGAGCTGCTGGGCGGGCGCCTGCTGGCGGCGGGTGAAGGGCCAGTCGCGCAGTTCATGTACCAGGACGCGGCGGGTGTGCGGCTCACGCTCTACGTGCGCCGCGCCGCGCCGGCCGGGGCCAGACCCGCGGACACGCTGACCGCCTTCCAGGTCGCCCGGGAAGGCGATGTCGAGGTGTTCTACTGGGTCGAGGACGGCTTCGGCTACGCGCTGTCCGGCCGTGTGGACCGCCCGCAGCTGCAGGCGGTGGCCGAGGTGGTCTACCACCAGCTCACCGCCCCGGCGCAGTCTCAGTCGCCCGCGTATTCGCCCACGGGCAAGCAGGAGCAGAACAGGTTGCGGTCGCCGTAGACGTTGTCCACGCGGCCGACCGGCGACCAGTACTTGCCACGCCGCAGGCTCGCCACCGGGTAGGCGGCGGTTTCACGGGCGTAGGCGTGGGCCCAGTCGCTGGCGAGCAGGCTGGCCGCCGTGTGCGGGGCGTGTTTCAGCGGGTTGTCCTCGCGCGGCCAGGCGCCGGACTCGACCTGCGCGATCTCGCCGCGGATGGCGACCATCGCGTCGCAGAAGCGGTCCAGCTCGACCAGCGGCTCGCTCTCGGTCGGCTCCACCATCAGCGTGCCAGCGACCGGGAAGCTCAGCGTCGGCGCGTGGAAACCGTAGTCGATCAGGCGCTTGGCGACGTCCTCGGCGCTGATGCCGGACGAATCCTTGAGCGGGCGCAGGTCGAGGATGCACTCGTGCGCCACGCCGCCGCCCTTCACGCCATCGATGCCGCCGCTGAAGTGGATGTCGTAGTGGTCGGCCAGCCGGGCGGCGATGTAGTTGGCGCTGAGGATGGCGATTTCGGTCGCCGACTTCAGGCCGTCCGCGCCCATCATGCGGATGTACATCCACGAGATCGGCAGCACCGCCGCGTTGCCCAGCGGCGCCGCCGACACCGCCCCGACGCCGCCAGCCCGGTGTTCGCCCGCCGTCGCATGGCCCGGCAGGAAGGGCACGAGGTCTTCCACGACACACACCGGCCCGACACCCGGCCCGCCACCACCGTGCGGGATGCAGAAGGTCTTGTGCAGGTTCAGGTGCGACACGTCGCCGCCGAACTCGCCCGGCGCGGCCAGCCCGACCAGCGCATTCATGTTGGCGCCGTCCACGTAGACCCGGCCGCCGTGGGCATGGACCATCGCGCACAGCTCGCGCACCCGCGGCTCGAACACGCCGTAGGTGGACGGGTAGGTGATCATGATCGCGGCGAGGTCGGCCGCGTGCTTCGCGCACTTGGCGCGCAGGTCGTCCAGATCGACGTTGCCGTCCGCGTCGCACTTGACGACCACCACCTGCATCCCGGCCATCTGCGCCGAGGCCGGGTTGGTGCCGTGGGCACTCTCGGGGATCAGGCAGACCTTGCGGTGGGCGTCGCCGCGCGAGGCGTGCCAACCCATGATGGCGAGCAGGCCGGCGTATTCGCCCTGCGAGCCGGCGTTGGGCTGCAGGCTGATGCCGGCGTAACCCGTGGCCTGGGCGAGCCAGGCGGTGAGCTGCGCGTTCAGTGCGGCGTAGCCGGCGAGCTGTTCGGCAGGCGCGAAGGGGTGGATGTGGGCGAACTCGGGCCAGGTGATCGGGATCATCTCCGAGGTCGCATTGAGCTTCATCGTGCAGGAACCCAGCGGGATCATGCTGCGATCGAGCGCCAGATCCTTGTCCGACAGCATGCGGAGGTAGCGCAGCATCTCCGTCTCGCTGTGGTGCGTGTTGAAGACCGGGTGCGTCAGGTAGGTGGACGTGCGCTGCAGCGCCGACGGGATCATCGGCACCACCTCGTCGGCGTATTGGGCGACGGTCGGCGTGGTGGCGCCTTGGGCGAACACGGCCCACAGCGCCTCGACATCGGCGCGGGTGCTCGTCTCGTCCAGGCTGATGCCGAGCGTGTCGTGGCTGGCGGCGCGCAGGTTGCGGCCCGACGCGACGGCGGCGGCCATCAGCGCGTCGCGCCGGTCGCCCGCTTCGACGTGCAGCGTGTCGAAGGCCGTGTCGTGCAGCAGGCGCCAGCCCATCGCCTTCAGCCCTTCGGCGAGGATCGCGGTCAGCACGGCCACGCGCTGCGCGATGCGCTTCAGGCCGACCGGGCCGTGGTAGACCGCGTACAGGCTGGCGACGACGGCGGGCAGCACCTGCGCGGTGCAGATGTTCGAGGTGGCTTTCTCGCGGCGGATGTGCTGCTCGCGGGTCTGCAGCGACAGGCGGTAGGCGGGCGCGCCGTGGCTGTCGATGCTCACGCCCACCAGACGGCCGGGCAGCGAGCGCTTGAAGGCGTCCTGCGTGGCCAGATAGGCTGCGTGCGGGCCGCCGGCGCCCATCGGCATCCCGAAGCGCTGCGTGGTGCCGAAGGCGATGTCGGCGCCGAGTTCGCCGGGCGAGACCAGCAGCGTCAGCGCCAGCAGGTCCGCGCCGACGATCGCCATGGCGCCTGCGGCGTGCGCGGCGTCGATGATCGGCTTCAGGTCACGGAGCTGCCCGTTGACGCCGGGGTATTGCAGCAGCACGGCGAACGCGGGCGCCGCGGCCAGCGAGGCGGCGATCTCGGTGGCATGCACTTGATCGACCGTGATGCCCAGCGGCTTGGCGCGGGTGCGGATGACTTCGAGCGACTGCGGCAGCACGTCGTGCGCGACGACGAAGCGCGTGGCCTTCGACTTGCCCACGCGGGCGGCCAGCGTCATCGCCTCGGCGGCGGCGGTGGCCTCGTCGAGCATCGAGGCGTTGGCGATCGCCATGCCGGTCAAGTCGGTGACCATGGTCTGGAAGTTGACCAGCGCCTCCATGCGGCCTTGGCTGATCTCGGCCTGGTAGGGCGTGTAGGCGGTGTACCAGGCGGGGTTTTCCAGCACGTTGCGCAGGATGACGCCGGGTGTCAACGTGCCGAAGTAGCCGCAGCCGAGGTGGCTGGTCAGCACGCGGTTCTGCGATGCCAGCGCCTTGAGTTCGGCCAGCGCCTGCGCCTCGGTCAGCGGGGCGGGCAGCTCCATCGGCGCGGGACGGGCGATCGCGCGCGGGATGATCGCGTCGATCAGCGCGCGGCGGCTGGCCGGGCCGATGGCCGCCAGCATGCGCGCCTCGTCGGCCGCGCCCGGGCCGATGTGGCGGGCGGTGAATTCGCTGGCGTTCTCGAGATCGGCGAGGCTTGGCGGCCGGGGCGGCGGGGCGGGGTATGACATGGATCACTCGCCTTACACGAGGAGGGCCATGTAGGCGTCGGCGTCCATGAGCGCGTCGAGTTGTGACGGGTCGGACAGCTTGATCTTGAAGAGCCAGCCTTCACCTTCTGGATCGTCGTTCACCAACGCGGGGTTATCGACCACGTCCGCATTGACGGCGACGATTTCACCCGACACCGGGGTATAGATGCTGGCGGCGGCCTTGACCGACTCGATCACGCCGGTTTCATCACCTTGTGCGAAGACGGTGCCGATTTTGGGCAACTCGACGAAGACCACTTCACCGAGCTGTTGCTGCGCGTAGTGGGTGATGCCGACGACCGCAACGTCGGTGTCGGCGGCGTTGATCCATTCGTTTTCGACGGTGAACTTGATCATGAAAGACTCCAGGATGAAATGAAAAACAAAAATGAAAAACAACGCTGAGAGGTCAGCCGCGGAAGTATCGGTGAAGTGCGAAGGGCATCGCCGTGACGCGCATCGGCACCCGTCGGCCACGCACCTCGGCGAAGAGTTCACTCCCGGCGGCGGCGTGCGTCGCGGCGACGTAACCCATGGCGACCGGCTGGCCGACGGACGGGCCGACGGTGCCACTGGTGACGTGGCCGACGGGCTGGCCCTGCGCATCGACGAGGGGGGCGCCTTCGCGGACGGGCGTGCGCTCCAGCCCGGTCAGGCCGATGCGTTTGGTGGTGGCGCCCTGGGTGAGCTGTGCGCCGATGGTGGCATCGCCGGGATAGCCGCCCGCCCGCGCACCGCCGGGGCGGCGCACCTTCTGGATCGCCCAGATCAGGCCGGCTTCCACCGGGGTGGTCGTGGTGTCGATGTCGTGGCCGTAGAGGCACAGGCCCGCTTCGAGGCGCAGCGTGTCGCGGGCGCCGAGACCCGCAGGGGCGACTTCGGGAAGCGCGAGCAGGGCGCGGGCCAGCGTTTCGGCCTGCGCTGCCGGCACGGAAATCTCGAAACCGTCCTCGCCCGTGTAGCCCGAGCGGGTGATGAAGCACTCGGCGCCGGCCAGCGTGAACGTGCCGCCGGACATGAAGGTCAGCGCAGCGACGCCCGCGTCCAGCCGCGCCAGTGCCTCGGCCGCCTTCGGACCCTGCAGAGCCAGCAGCGCGTGGTCCGGCATCGGGATGACCTGGCAGCGCCCGCCGATGCGCTCGACGAGGTGGCGCGTGTCCGCGTCCTTGCAGCCCGCATTGACGATGAGGAAGAGGTCGTCTGCCCGGCGCGTCACCATCAGGTCGTCGAGCAGACCGCCCGCCTCGTTCGTGAAGAAGGCATAACGCTGCTTGCCGACCGGCAGATCCTGGATGTCCTGCGGCACCAGCGACTCCAGCGCAGCAGCGGCGTCCGCGCCAACAAGGCGAAGCTGCCCCATGTGCGAGACATCGAACAGCGCGGCCGACTCGCGGCACTGGCGGTGCTCGGCCATGATCCCGGCAGGGTACTGCACCGGCATCGCGTAGCCGGCGAAGGGCACCATGCGGGCACCGAGTTCGAGGTGCAGGTTGTGCAGCGGCGTTTGCAGCAATGCGGTGGGCGTGGCGTCTGCGGACATGGGCAGGTTTCTCGAAGGCAACGGATCTTGAACGGATCGGTCCACCGGTGTCGGTGGTGGTGCCCTCGCTGTCCGCTTTACCTGAGAGATTGACGCGACCCCGGTGTGGCCGGTGTCGCGCTTGCCCCTTCGGTGGACCGCGATCGCTGCTGACCTGTTGGTCGAAGCACCGCGCGGTCTCTCTCCAGTGAGGTGACGCCACCCTGCGGGCGACGTTTGCCAGTCCTTTTGCCTGAGCGTTCGAAACCCCGTTTCACGGGGGCCTCTGCGCCTTCGGCGGCCGGCTCTGGGCGCGGCTCTCTCCTGGCGGCATGAAGTTTAACCGCAGATTCTCGGTTTCAGGCGCCTGGCCTGGCCGCTTTGTACGCGGCCAGATACGGCGCCAGCCGCTGGCCCATCTCGTCGCCGAGGGCCTGCAGGCCGCTCAGCGGGCGCACCATCACCTCGAACTCGGTGATCTTGCCCTCGGCATCGAACTGGATCAGGTCCACGCCCTTGAGCGACTTGCCGCTGACGCTGGCGCTGAACTCCAGCATCACGCTCTGCCCGTCCGCGCTGGCCATCTCGCGGTGGTAGGTGAAGCCTTCGAAGACCTTGCTCACGGTGCTCAGGATCAACTGGACGACCTGCGCGCTGGGATAGGGCGTGTGCGCCATCGGCGAGCGGAAGACGGCCTTGCGGTGCAGGATCGCGCCGAGTTCGCTCAGGTCGCCCTGCGCCACCATGCGGTGCCAGTGCGCGAGACTCTGCGCGACGGGGGCGGGCAGGCGCTCGGTCAGCGTGGCGGCAGGCGCGACCGAAGGCGCTGCTTCGGCAGCGGCCGGATCGAAGGCCAGCGCCAGCTCGGTGCCCTGCTTGATGGCGCGCTTGGCGTCCAGCTCGACGGCCACATCGGCGCCGCCGATCAGGTGGACGGCACAGCCCGCCGCCTGCAGTGCGGCCTGTAATTCGCGCTGCGGATCCTGTCCCGCGCACAGCACCACGGTGTCCACCGCCAGCGTGAGGTCGCGCTCCCCGACCGTGATGTGCAGCCCCTCGTCGTCGATGCGGCGGTACGTCACGCCGGGCACCATCTCGACCTGCCGGTTCTTCAGCGAGGTGCGGTGGATCCAGCCGGTGGTCTTGCCCAGGCCATCGCCGACCTTGCTGGCCTTGCGCTGGAGCAGCGTCACCTTGCGCGGGCTGGGTTCGATGTGTGCAGGGGTCAGTCCGCCTCGGTGGGCATAGGCCGTGTCCACGCCCCACTCGGCGAAGAACTTGGCCTTGTCGAGGCTCGGGCTGGTGCCTTCGTGCAGCAGGTATTCGGCCACGTCGAAGCCGATGCCGCCCGCGCCGATCAGCGCCACCTTGTGCCCCACGGCGCACTTGTCGCGCAGCACGTCGAGGTAGCCGACCACCTTGGGATGGTCGATGCCGGGGATGTCCGGCGTGCGCGGCGTGACCCCGGTGGCGAGCACGACGTGGCGGAAACCGGCGTCCAGCAACTCCTGCGCGGCGACGCGGTGGTTCAGCTTCAGCGTCACGCCGGTGAGTTCGATCTGCTTGCCGAAGTAACGCAGCGTTTCAAAGAACTCCTCCTTGCCCGGCACCTGCTTGGCGATGTTGAACTGCCCGCCGATCTCGCGGCCCGCATCGAACAGCGTCACGTCGAACCCGCGCCGCGCCGCCGTCGTCGCGAACGCCAGCCCCGCCGGCCCGGCGCCGACCACGGCGACCCGCGCTTTCGTGGTGGCAGGACGCTCGATCAGGAGCGTCTCGTGGCAGGCCCGCGGGTTCACCAGGCACGAGGTGATCTTGCCGCCGAAGGTGTGGTCCAGGCAGGCCTGGTTGCAGCCGATGCAGGTGTTGATCTCGTCGGCACGGCCCTCGGCGGCCTTGCGCACGAAGTCGGCGTCGGCGAGGAAGGGCCGCGCCATCGACACCATGTCGGCCATGTCATCCGCCAGGATCTGCTCGGCGACCTCGGGCGTGTTGATGCGGTTGGTGGTGATCAGCGGGATGCCGACCTTGCCCTTGAGGCCCTGCGTCACCCAGGCGAAGGCGGCCCGTGGCACCTTGGTGGCGATGGTCGGGATGCGCGCTTCGTGCCAGCCGATGCCGGTGTTCAGGAGGGTGACGCCCGCGGCCTCCAGCGCCTGCGCGAGCTGCACGACCTCGGCCTGCGTCGAGCCACCCTCGATCAGGTCCAGCATCGACAGCCGGAAGATCAGGATGAAGTTCGCCCCAACCCGTGCCCGCGTCCGCCGCACGATCTCCAGCGCGAAACGGATGCGGTTTTCGTACGCACCGCCCCAGTCGTCGTCGCGCTGGTTGGTCTGCGCGGCGATGAACTCGTTGATCAGGTAGCCCTCGGAACCCATGATCTCCACGCCGTCGTAGCCGGCGCTCTGTGCGAGGGCGGCGGCGCGCACGTAGTCCTCAATGGTCTGCTCGATCTCGTCGCCTGTCAGCGCCCGCGGACGGAAGGGGCTGATCGGCGCCTTCAGGGCACTCGGCGCGACCAGCTCGGGGTGGTAGGCGTAGCGGCCGAAGTGCAGGATCTGCATCGCGATCTTGCCGCCCGCATCGTGTACCGCCTGCGTCACGACCCGGTGCTTGTCGGCCTCGGCCTGCGTGGTCATGCAGGCGCCCCCGGGCATGGGGCGGCCCGCATCGTTGGGTGCGATGCCGCCCGTGACGATCAGGCTGACCCCGCCTCGGGCACGCTCGGCGTAGAACGCGGCCATGCGGGCGAAGCCGTCCTTGGCCTCCTCCAGTCCGACGTGCATGGAACCCATGAGCACGCGGTTCTTCAGCGTGGTGAAACCGAGGTCGAGCGGGGCGAGCAGGTGGGGATAGGTGGCCATGGAGGTGTCCTGAGCGTCAGTCAGCGGTAGAGCGAGAGCGGTAGATGCAGGGATGCAGGGATGCGCAAGCGTGCCGGATCAGGCGGTGTTCCGTACCGTGCCCAGCAGACGGTCGATCTGCGCTTTCGGGCAGGCCTGTACCCGCATCAGCCAATCGTGATCGGCCCGCCCGGTGCCTGACGGTCCACGCAGGTCGTGCTGGATGCGGGCCAGCAGCGCAGCGGCCATCTCCGCATCCGCCATGGCCCGGTGCGCCTGGCCAGTGCGCGGCAGGCCGTGGAAGTCGATCAGCGTGCCGAGCTTGTGGTTGGGGGCGTGGGGATACAGGCGCCGCGACAGCATCACCGTGCAGGCGTAGGGCTGCGGCGCCGCGACTCCCGCCAGGGCCAGCTCGGCCTGCCAGAACTTGCGGTCGAACGCGGCGTTGTGGGCCACCATCGGCGCGTCGCCGACGAAGCGCGCCGCCTCTGTCATGACCTGCACGGCAGTTGGTGCGCTGCGCACCATGTCGTTGGTGATGCCCGTGAGCTGGCTGATGAAGGGCGGGATGTACATGCCGGTGAACATCAGGCTCTGGTAGCGATCGACCACCCGGCCAGCCTCCAGCAGCACGATGGCCACCTCGGTGGCGCGGTCGCCCATGGCGGGCGAGATGCCGGTGGTTTCGAAGTCGATGACGGCGATGCGGGACATGGCAGGGGCGGCGCGGCAGCGTGGCGTTGGCAGGGATGCGGATGATGGCAGGTCTGCCGAGCGGAACCTGATCGGACGGGGTGCCAGCCAAGGCCGGCAAAGGGCAGAAATGGTGGTCGCTTCCGGGGTTTTTCTCGGCATCGACTGCCGGGAATGGCAGTTTCGCGTCAAGGCGTGGGTCCGATGTGCCGAAGGACGGTTCGGATGTGCCGTTCCGTTCCGTGGGCGGCCCTTGCGTTGCCGTCATCGAGGGAGCTGTCGTGAACCACCCTAAAACCGTCCTTGCGCCGCTTTGGCGCCTCGTGCAGCCGCTCGTGCGCGTGCTGATCCTGCTCATTGCCGGCGCTCTTCCGGCCTGGGCGCTGGCGCCGCCCAGCGACGCGGAGCGCGCGCAGTTGCAGGCCAGCGGTGAGCTGGCCACCCAGGCCCAGGAGGCCCGGGCGCTGGGCAACCACCTGCTCGATCCGGCCTCGGTCGCCGCGCTCGCCTACCGCATGGGCCGCTCGGACGGCACCGTCTCGATCGATACCCCGCCGCCGGCCTGGCGTGGCGGGCTGCCGACGACGGGCAATCCGAAGGTGCTGGTGCTGCTGGTGGATTTTGCCGACCAGCCCCACGTGGCGGCCAACACACCCGAGCTGATCGCCGAGCGCATGTTCGGCGCGGGTGGCCCGTCGGTGTCCGGCTATCCCTATGAGAGCCTGCGCGCGTTCTATCTGCGCTCCTCCTATGGCCAGCTGGACCTGCGCGGCCATGTGACACCGTGGTACCGGGCGCGTTACAGCCGGTCGCACTACCAGGGGCTGGGCGGCGGGGCGGGCGTCACCGCGGTCATCGACGAGGCGCTGGGCGCGCTGCAGGCCAGCGGCCATCCGCTGGCCCAGTACGACAACGACGGTGATGGCGCCATCGACACCCTGTTCGTCAAGTGGGCCGGACCGGCCGGCGCCTGGGCCTCGTTCTGGTGGGCGAAGCAGACCGGCTACAGCGGCACGCGCACCTACGATGGCAAGCGCCTGCGCAAGGTGGTCTGGTCCTGGGCGGGCGGACGCTACAACGCAGATCCGCTCTACGAGCCGCGGGTCGACATCCACGAGACCGGCCATGCACTCGGTTTGCCGGACTACTACGACTACGACGCTGCGGTCGGCCCCAAGGGGGGAACGGGTGGCTACGACATGATGGACAGCAACCTGGGCGACCACAACGCGTTCTCGAAGTTCGTGCTGGGCTGGCTGACCCCGCGCATCGTGGCGTCCGACAGCGCCAGCGTGACGCTGCGGCCTGCGGGCAGCAGCCCCGATGCGGTGATGTTCATGCCCGGCATTTCCGGCGCCTATCCCTTTGGCGAGTATTTCCTTGCCGAGTACCGGCAACGAACGGCCGGCAATGACGCCGGTTTCCCCGCCGACGGCATCTCGCTGTGGCATGTCGACGCGCGCCTGGACGCAGCAGGCAGCAACTACCAGTACAACAACTCCTACACCGCGCACAAGTTGCTGGCGCTGGTCGAGGCCGACGGCCTGAACCAGATCGCGCAGGGCCGGGGCGCCGACACAGGCGATCTGTACACGGCCTCGCACCTGTTCGGCCCGGACACGGTGCCGAACTCGCGGCGCCATGACGGCAGCACCACGGGCGCCGCGATGAACGGCATCGGCACCGCGGGTGCAACGATCGCCGCGACCTTTTCGGTCTCGGCGCCTGTGGTGGTCCGGGTGGTCCGCCAGGGCCAAGGCAGTGGCGTGGTGACCGGTGCGCCCGCTGATCTCCAATGCGGCAGCCTCTGCACCGCCAGCGTGGGCGCCGGCACCAAGGTGACGCTGTCCGCGAAGCCAGCCACTGGCTCGGTCTTCACCGGCTGGAGCGGCGCCTGCAGCGGCACGCGGACGGTCTGCGTGATCAGCCCGCGTGCGGCAGCCACGGTGACGGCCACGTTCGACCTGCCGAGCTTCGTGCTGGCGGTAGCCCGGACCGGCCGTGGCCTCGGTGCCGTGCGTGCAGGCACCGGACTCGATTGCGGCAAGGCCTGCGTCGCGCGTTACACGACTGGCACTTCGGTCACGCTGACCGCCTCGGCTTCCGTGTCGTCGGAGTTCACAGGCTGGTCCGGGCACTGCAGTGGCACAGCGCCCACCTGCACCGTGGCGATGGGGGCGGCCCGCGCGGTCCGGGCCGAGTTCCAGCCCAAGGTCCACGTGGTGACGGTGCGGCAGGCGGGCAGTACCGGGCGCATTGCCGGGTTGCCGTACGGCGTGTCCTGCCTGAGCGGTTGCCGCTTTGCGCGCGATGCTGGCAGCGTGCTCCAGCTGTCGCCTGTTCCGGTACGCGGCCAGCGCTTCGTCGGCTGGGGTGGTGCATGTACCGGCGCCAGCGCCTGCCGGCTGGCGATCGACGGCGCCAAGTCGGTCACCGCGACCTTCGCCGGCCCGTGATCGGTCGCGGAGCGGCCATCGACGCTGTGGCATCATCCGGCGCCCTCAATCGGAACCCCTGAACACATGGACCTGAAACTGCCCATCGCCATCATCGACGAACTGTCCGACAGCCTCATCAAGTCCACTGGACTGCTGGACATGGCCAGCGGCGAAATCGGCAACGTTCGCTACGAGGACCACGACCTGGAGGCAGATGGCTTCCCGGCCCATGACGAGGACTACGAGTTCACGTCGGGGTTGCTGACCAATGGCAAGAAGGACGTCGAGTTCAGCGTCACGGTCGACGTGATGGCGGCGCGCTACTCGGTCACGCCGACCGAGTTGCTCGAAATCAAGAGCCGGGCCGCCAAGCTGTTCACCGCAGCCCCGGAGTCTGCCGTGGCGGACAAGCCGGTCGCCAAGACCAAACCTGCCGGACGCCGCCCGGCGCGCTGACCGGAACGCTGCATGCAGGCGCTTGCCCGCTCCGGCCCGGTCGCGGCGCTGCTGGTGGCGGCGCTGCTGGGCGGTTGTGCTGGCTCGCCCGGTACATCGAACAAGACCGCGAGCCGGGTTTACCTGAACGAAGCCTTCGCCTCGACCGAGACCTACTCGCGCGTGTTCACGTCGGGCGTTTCCGCCACCTGCGAAGCGGCCCGGCGCGCCTTGCTCAGCCAGGGCTACGTCATCACCTCAGCCGCGCACGCTGATGCAGTGAATGGCCGCAAGAGCTTCCAGCCCGAGGCGGAAGTGCATGTGCAGATCGAATTCCACATCGTCTGTGTGCCCGAGGTGACCGCTGCGTCGGCCGCCGCGAGCGATCCGCCGTCCACGATCGCCTTCGTCAACGCGGTGCAGGACCGCTACTCGCTCAAGAAGAACCCCAACTCTGCCAGCCTGGGTGTCAGTGCGATCGGCTCCCTGTCTCTGCCGGTGTCCTCCAGCGACGACTCGCTGGTCAAGGTGGCCAGCGAGACCATTCCGGCCGGCGTGTTCTACGACCGCTTCTTCAGCCTGATCGAACGTTACCTGGACGCTCCTTAGGGACCGTGCCGAGGCGGGTCAGGCATGAATGGTGCTATCGTTTCGCAACGACTGGAGAGCACCATGACCGGTTCACGGCATCCGACCGCTCAGACCGGAATGGATGGGCAACGATTGCACCTGGATGTACTGCGGTCTGCGTTGCTGCCGACGGTCGAGTTCCTGAGCCGGCGGCGCGCCGACCTGATCGACACCGCCCTCATCGAGGACTACGTGGCGCTGAACTGGATGGAGTGGCATGGCGGCAGCCTGCGGCTCACCGTCACGGGCCGCAATGTCTGTGCGCAATTGGCCACCCGGGCAAAATGACCATCGGGTCTGTCAATTTGTCAAGATGGCAATGCCAGAGTAAACTGTGCCAAGGCGCTGCAAAGTCGTTTCGACTTTGCAGCGGTTTTGTTTTTGCATCGCACTAGCGCCCATTCACTGGCCGTGTCCCTTTCTGTCGGGTCTCGGCGGCCCAAGAGGACACGCCCCGCATGCCGGGATATTTGCTCAAGCACGAGATCATCAAGGTGATCGGTGCAGCGGCGCTCAACATCCGCTCGTTGCTGGACCGCCAGCAATTTGCCGACCCGACAGGCGCTGCGCAGGGGCTGGGTATCTCATCGGCTGCTTGGCCACTGTTCGGTCTGGTCTGGCCGTCCGGGCTGCATCTGGCGGCGGCGATGGCCATCCGGCCGTTGGTGGTCGCCGAGCGCATCCTGGAAATCGGCTGTGGCCTCGGTCTGGCCAGTCTGGTGGTGCACCGGCGCGGCGGTGATGTCACGGCAAGCGACTGCCATCCACTGGCTGGCGGTTTTCTGCGCGAGAATCTGAGGTTGAACGAACTGCCGCCGATGCCGTATTGCCACGGGCATTGGGGTGGGCAGGAGGCGTCGACGGATTTCGGGCCGAAGGTCAATGGACTGTTCGACCTGATCATCGGCAGCGACGTGCTCTATGAGCGGGATGACGCAGGGGTGCTGTCGTCCTTCATTGGTCGCCACGGGGCTCCCGTGTGCGAGGTGATGATCATTGATCCCAACCGTGGCAACCGATCGCCGTTTCACCGCCGCATGGCGGCGATGGGTTATGCGCTGCACGAGACACCGATCCGCCGGCTCTTGTCGGCGACGGAAGATGCGTACAGCGGCCGATTGCTGCATTACCGCCGAATCGCTTCGGCGGCGGGTTCGCTTGGCGGACCCGTGTTTTGCTCTTGAATTCCATCCATTTCACAGGAGGCCCCGTTTGGCCAAAGAAGAACTGATCGCCATGAATGGCAGCGTCACCGAAGTGCTCCCTGACTCGCGTTTTCGCGTGACGCTGGAGAACGGCCATCAACTGATTGCCTACACCTCCGGCAAGATGCGCAAGCACCACATCCGCATCCTCGCCGGGGATGCCGTGTCGCTGGAGTTGTCGCCCTACGACATGACCAAGGGCCGGATCACCTTCCGCCACATCGAGCGCCGCGGCCCTGCGCCGTCGCATGGTGGCGCGCGGCGCTGACCTTGCTTGATCCCGGATTGGTCCCGGGGCTGGGGTGATCTCCAGACAAGGAAACGATCGATGATGTGAATTTTTCACATCAAGCGATCTTGCTGACCGAAAAGTGTGTGGAAGTCCCTGTTCGGGGGGGTGTGGAGCGGGTGAGCAATGCCTAGTCTCGGGGGTATGAACACGGTCTGATTTTTTCAGATCGGTCGAATTAACCCAGATCGCTCTCACTCATGTCCACTTCTAACCGCTCGTTCAAGTTGCTTGTCCTGGCCTTGTTGCCAGTGTCCGGACTGGTTCACGCTGGCGGCGCGTCTTTCGTCGATAGCCTGTCCAGCGAAGACACTGCCCGCTGGGCCCGGACGAATGACGTTTTCCCGGGCGAGCCGGTGAACAACGGCTGGCGGGCTGACCACATTGCCTTCTCTGCAGGGCAGATGGAATTGCGCCTGAATACCCAGCCGTGTGCGACGGCGCCGGAGCAGTGCGCCAGTCGCCCCTCGGCCTCTGGCCAACTCCGCAGCAACGATACCTATGGCTTTGGTCGTTACACCGCCGTGCTGAAGGCGGCCGCGGGGCAAGGCGTGGTCACGGATTTCATGAAATACACCGGTGCCGTCGTGGGCGTCCCGACCGAATTGGTCGGCATGCACATTCAGGGCCAGGATCCGACGCGGATGCAGGTCAGCTATTTTCTGTCCGGGACCGGTGCTCAGTACCACACAGTCAGTCTGGGGTTCAATGCTTCGGCAGGCTTGCACACCTACGCCTTTGATTGGAGCGCTAGTTCGCTGCGCTGGTATGTCGACAACAGCGAAGTCTTCAGCGTGGTCAGCGGCTTGTTGCCGTCGGCCGAAGGCGCCATCGTGAGCGATGTCTGGGCGGCCAGCCCGAGCACCGCACCCCTGTTTGGTACCTACTCGGGCACGGCCACACGCGCCTACTTCGATAGCATCGCTTTCGAGGTCGCCGCTGCACCTGTGCCGGAGCCCGCTTCGGCCTTGCTGCTGACCGCCGGCGGCGGTCTGCTGGCCTGGCGCCGTCGACGCGAAACCCTGTCTGCTATTCGTGGGGCTTAATGGCCGGGGCAGGAACGGGCGCTGCGCCTGATCTCACCGCTCATGGGTGACGCGTCTCGGCAGCGTGGCCCGATCAGAGGTGTTGCACCTCAGGGTTGATACCGTCCCCCAGTCCCCAGGACAAATGGGGAGTGACAGTGGGAACCATGCTTGCCATGGGACCAATGAAAAACGCCAAGTGCCTTTGAAATCAAGCACTTGGCGTTGTTGCATGTGGAAGAGGAAAACCGGCTTTGTTGCACAACCCACCCAGCCGGCCGGTGGTCGAGCGGTGAGGTAGGCTGACGGGATGAGCAAGCCGGCGAAGAAGAAGTACACGACGAAGAACTGGTCGCCCTACACGAAGGCGCTGAGAGCCAGGGGGTCGC
>NZ_JANPAB010000009.1:0-138474 GCF_031429695.1 Sphaerotilus sp. | reverse complement strand
GCCGACTACGGCTACATCCTGGAGAACGGCCGCATCGTCATGGACGGCGCCGCCCAGGATCTGCGCGAGAACGAGGACGTGAAAGAGTTCTACCTCGGCATGGGCGGCGGCGACCGCAAGAGTTTCAAGGACAACAAGAGCTACAAGCGCCGCAAGCGCTGGCTGGCCTGAGCTGTCGGTACACCCCGTCCTTCCCCTCTAGAAAGGTTCGCGCCGTGAGCGAGTTCTACGACGCCCTGGAAACCCGCGCCCATGCCCTGCGCGAGGCTGTGCAACTCGCGGCCCTGCCGGGCCAGGTCGCGCATGCGGCCGGCCGCACCCCGGCATTCGCCGAGATCCTTGCGGGGGTCGATGCCGCCCGGGTCACCAGCCGCGAGGCGCTCGCCCGGCTACCAGTGACCCGCAAGAGCGAACTGCTTGAACGCCAGAAAGCGCTGCGGGCCCGCGAGGCCTTCGGCGGCTTCTCGGCCATCGGCTGGACCGGACAGCCTGCGGCCACGGGTGCACGCCGCGTGTTCCAGTCGCCTGGCCCGATCTACGAGCCCGAAGGCGTCAGCGACGACTACTGGCGCATGGCGCGCGCGATCCACGCCGCCGGCTTCCGCGCCGGCGACCTGATCCACAACAGCTTCAGCTACCACCTGACGCCCGCTGGCTCGATGATGGAGACCGGCGCCCACGCGCTGGGCTGCAGCGTCTTCGCGGGGGGCGTGGGCAACACCGAGCTGCAGTTGCAGGCCGTGTCCGAACTCCGGCCGCAGGGCTACATCGGCACGCCCAGTTTCCTCAAGATACTGGTCGAGAAGGCGTCCGAGACCGGCGCCGACATCACCTCGATCACCAAGGCGCTGGTCAGCGGGGAAGCCTTCCCGCCGAGCTTGCGCGACTGGCTGGGCGAGCGCGGCATCGCCGGCTACCAGTGCTACGCCACCGCCGACCTCGGCCTGATCGCCTACGAGACACCGGCCCGCCAGGGGCTGGTGATCGACGAGGGCGTGATCGTCGAGATCGTCCGCCCCGGCACGGGCGACCCGGTTCCCGATGGTGAAGTCGGCGAGCTGGTGGTCACCACGCTCAACCCCGACTACCCGCTGATCCGCTTCGGGACCGGCGACCTGTCGGCCGTTCTGCTCGGCGACTGCCCCACCGGCCGCACCGCGCGGCGCATCAAGGGCTGGATGGGCCGGGCCGACCAGACGACCAAGGTACGCGGCATGTTCGTTCACCCGTCGCAGGTGGCCGAGGTCGTGCGCCGCCATCCGGAGATCGCCCGCGCCCGGCTGGTGGTGGAGGGCGAGATGGCCAACGACCGGATGAGCCTGCACGTCGAACTCGGCACCGTGCCAGAGGGACTGGCCAGCCGTGTCGCCGACTCGGTGCGCGACATCACCAAGCTGCGCGCGGACATCGTGGCCGTGTCGGCCGGCAGCCTGCCCAACGACGGCAAGGTGATCGAAGACCGGCGCAGCTACGCCTGATCCAGCGGTCAGCCTGCACGAACCTCTGCGCGTTACGTAGTTTCCGAGATGCGCCCCATGCGGACTGCCGCTAGGATCCGGCGCACTCATTGAACGAAACACTCGGCATTGCGCGCCACTGGAGACCCCATGAAGCATCTGATCACCGCCGCCACACTGGCTGCCCTGTCCCTGGGCGCCTCGGCACAGACCTATCCGGGCGACAAGCCCGTCACGATCATCGTCCCGTTCGCGGCTGGAGGTCCGACGGACAAGGTGGCGCGCGATCTGGCCGAAGCCCTGCGCAAACCCCTGGGTGGACAGGTGATCATCGAGAACGTCGCCGGCGCTGGCGGCACGCTCGGCCACACCAAGGTCGCCAAGGCCAGCCCGGACGGCTACACCCTGCTGCTGGCCCACGTGGCCATGGCCACCGCGCCGGCGCTCTACCGCAAGATGCAGTACGACGCGCTGACCGACTTCGAATACCTCGGCATGATCAATGAAGTGCCGATGACGCTGATCGGCCGCCCGAGCCTGCCGGCGAACAACTACGCCGAACTGACCAAGTGGCTCGACGCCAACAAGGGCAAGATCAACCTGGCCAACGCCGGTCTGGGATCGGCCTCGCACCTGTGCGGCCTGCTGTTCCAGCAGAGCATCAAGATCGACATGACCACCGTGCCGTACAAGGGCACCGGCCCGGCCATGACCGACCTGATCGGCGGGCAGGTGGACCTGATGTGCGACCAGTCCACCAACACCACCGGCCAGATCACCTCCGGCAAGGTCAAGGCCTACGCGGTCACGACCAACAAGCGCCTGACCACCGATGGGCTGAAGTCCCTGCCCACGCTCAACGAGGCGGGTCTGAAGGGCTTCAACGTCACGATCTGGCACGGCCTCTACGCGCCGAAGAACACCCCCAAGGCGGTGCTCGACAAGGTCAATGCCGCATTGAAGGTCGCGCTGAAGGACACCGAGTTCGTCAAGCACGAAGAAGCCCTCGGCGCCGACATCATCAGCGATGCCCGCGTCAACCCGGCCGAGCACAAGAAGTTCGTCGAGGCCGAACTCGCCAAGTGGGGCCCGGTCATCAAGGCCGCCGGCCAGTACGCCGACTGAAGCGGATCTCCGACCTGCCACTGGTCACGGGCCGCCCATTCGGGCGGCCTTTTTTGCATGGCGGCCCGACATCCGCCATCATCCCAACCATGCAAGTGCTACTGCTCGAAGACGACATCGACCTGGGACAGGCGGTCACCGACCACCTGGAGGCCGCCGGCCACCAGGTGTACTGGTGCAAGCTGATCTCCCAGGCCCGCGACCCCGGACCCGCGGATTTCGCGATGCTCGACCTGCAACTGCCGGACGGCGATGCACTGACGCTGTTGCGCCAGTGGCGTGCGGCCGGATTGCGCCTGCCCGTGCTGGTCATGACCGCCCGTGACCAGATCAGCGACCGCATCCAGGGGCTCGAAGCCGGGGCAGACGACTACCTCGTCAAGCCCTTCGATCTCGACGAGATGCTGGCCCGCATGTCTGCCATCCAGCGCCGCTCGACACCCAGCCCGCACATCAAGGTGCAGGACTGCGAGTTCGATCTGGCTCACTTGCGCGCCTGGCGGCACGGCGCCGGGGTGGACCTGACCGCGATGGAGTGGACGGTGCTGCGGGTGCTGTCCGGTCACATCGGCCGCATCTACAGCCGCACGGACATCGAGTCGACCCTGGTGTCCGAAGGCCTGCTCGCTGGCGAAAGCAACACGCTGGAGGTCATCATCAGCCGCCTGCGCAAGAAGCTTGGCGCTGGGCTGATCACCACCCACCGCGGGCTGGGCTACCGCCTTGAATCCTGACACCACCTCACCGACCGGCGTGATTCCAAGGCCAAGGCACAGCCTGGAGTCCCGGCTGCATGTGCGGCTGCTGCTGGTGCTGGGCATGCTGTGGCTGGTGGCAGCAGCGGCGGCGATCTACGAGGTCCGCAAGGAGACCAACGAGGTGCTCGACCTGGCGCTGGCCGAGAACGCCGAGCGCCTGCTCACCCTGCTGCCACTGCACACCGCTGCAGACCCGCTCGACGCGGACCGCGCCCGCATCGACAGCATCGGC
Organism: Sphaerotilus sp.; assembly: GCF_031429695.1. Taxonomy (GTDB): domain Bacteria; phylum Pseudomonadota; class Gammaproteobacteria; order Burkholderiales; family Burkholderiaceae_C; genus Sphaerotilus. The sequence goes on along the minus strand of NZ_JANPAB010000009.1, from coordinate 134,902 downwards.
CTGCGGCGGGACAGTTCCGAGCCGATCGTCGTCTACCAGGTGCTCGACCTGGACAACCGCATCCTGCTGCGCTCGGCCCATGCACCCGCCACGCCGCTCGCCCCCGGTGCGCGCGAGGGCATGAGCCTGCACGGCGACTGGCGCGTGGCCACCGTGACGCACCAGGGCCGCCGAGCGCAGTTCGCCGAGGCGGTCTGGCACCGCACGTCCACGCTGGAAAAGGCCTCCGTCACCCTGCTCATTCCACTGTTGCTGCTGCTGCCGCTGGCCGCGATGGTGCTGCACCAGGTCGTGCGCAAGACGTTCCGGCAGTTGCAGCCCGTGCAGGAAGAACTCGCCCGGCGCTCCGCCCACGACCTGCAGCCCATCTCGCTGCAAGACACCCCCACCGAGCTGCACCCGCTGATGGAGACCGTCAACGGCCTCATGGCGCGCGTGCAGGCGCTGCTGGCGGCCGAGCGAAGCTTTTCCGCCAAGATGGCGCATGAGCTGCGCACGCCACTGGCCGCCGCCCGCGCCCAGGCCCAGCGGCTCGCGCAGGAAACCGACGATGAGCGCACACGTGAACGCTCGCAGACGCTGGTGCGTCAGCTCGACCGCCTGACCCACCTCGCCACCCGACTGCTGCAGATCGCCCGGGTGGATTCCGGCGTCGCACTGCAACGCCAGTCCATCGATCTGCGGCAGCTTGCCCAGATGGTGGTCGACGAATTCCCTCAATCACGCGACCAGACCCACCAGCTGCGCCTGATCACCGACACCTCGCCTGCACCGGTGATGGGCGACATCGACGCGCTCGGCATCGCTGTGCGCAACCTGATCGACAACGCGCTGAAACACGCGGGCCCCGAGGCCAGCGTGGTCGTGCGGGTGCTGCCCGACGAGATCACCGTCACCGACGATGGCCCCGGTGCGCCGGGCACAGACCTGGCCGCGCTGACCCGCCCCTTCGAGCGCGGCAGCACCCTGGCCCGCGGCAGTGGGCTGGGGCTCTCGCTGGTGCAGACCATCGCGCGTCAATCGGGGGCGGAGCTGCTGCTGACTTCACCCGTGTCGGACGGGCGCGGCTGGCGGGCTTGCCTGTGGTTCAAGCCACGAGCGTGACGCGGGCGAACTTGCGCTTGCCGACCTGCACCACATAGGTGCCGACGTCCAGACGCAGCGCCTTGTCGCTGATGGTGCTGCCGTCGATGCGCACGCCGCCCTGCTCGACCAGGCGCTGGCCCTCGCCACCCGAGGCCACCAGCCCGGCCTGCCGCAGCAGCGCAGCGATGCCCAGCGGCGCACCCGTCAGTGACACCTCGGGCAGGACATCCGGCACACCACCGCGGGCGCGGTTCTGGAAGTCCTGTTCCGCGGCATCGGCCGCCGCGGCGCCATGGAAGCGCGTGGTGATCTCCTTGGCGAGTTGTACCTTGGCATCTTTCGGGTTGCGCCCGGCATCGACCTCGGCCTTCAGTGCCGCGATGTCGGCCTCGCTGCGGAAGCTCAGCAGCGTGAAGTAGGTCCACATCAGCGTGTCGCTGATCGAGAGCAGCTTGGCGTACATCGCGTTCGCCGGCTCGCTGATGCCGATGTAGTTGCCTTTGGACTTGGACATCTTCTCGACGCCGTCCAGCCCGACCAGCAGCGGCATGGTCAGGATGCACTGCGGCTCCTGTCCATATTCCTGCTGCAGGTGGCGCCCCATCAACAGGTTGAACTTCTGGTCCGTGCCACCGAGTTCCAGATCCGACTTCAGCGCCACAGAGTCATACCCCTGCATCAGGGGGTAGAGAAACTCGTGGACCGAGATCGGCGTGCCGGCCTTGAAACGGTTGGTGAAATCGTCGCGCTCCATCATCCGGGCCACGGTGTAGCGCGAGGCCAGCGCGATCATGCCCCGCGCACCCAGCGGGTCAGACCATTCAGAGTTGTAACGAATCTCGGTACGGGCCGGGTCCAGGACGAGGCTGGCCTGGCGGTAGTAGGTCTCCGCATTAGCCTGGATCTGCTCGGCCGTCAACGGCGGGCGGGTCGTGTTTCTGCCAGAAGGGTCACCGATCATCGAGGTGAAATCTCCGATCAGGAAGATCACCGTGTGGCCGAGATCCTGCAGCTGGCGCAACTTGTTGAGCACCACCGTGTGGCCGAGGTGGATGTCCGGCGCGGTCGGGTCCAGCCCCAGCTTGATGCGCAGCGGCACACCGGTGCGGTGCGAGCGGGTCAGCTTGGCCACCCATTCCGCACGCGGCAGCAGCTCTTCGCAACCCCGCAGCGTGACATCCAGTGCGGAACGCACGGATTCTTCGATTTCGATTAAATCAGGGAGCATGACGAAACGGGGGGTTATTAGTTCGTAACTTTGGCACACCTCGGTATACTGCGCCGAATTCGAGTTGGCCCGGATTCTAGAGTGTTCGGTGTTTGTTCCAGAGTAGAACAGACCCGGCACACCCAGGGGGAGGACGGTGCCGAGAGATCCACCGGACAGGCGTGTCCCGCGCCCGTCACGAACAAAGAACAGACTCGTGAACAATCTGGGCGAAAAAGCGCGCCTGCATCTGGCGCACGCAGACCTCACCGTTCGTCGGCATCCGAAGACGTTCAGTGCCATCGTCACCGCCGTGCTGACCCTCAGTGGTGTCACGGCCTTCGGTGTCGCACCACTGAGCATGGTCGACTCGACACCCAGGAACATCCAGCTGGTCACCGAATCCGTGTCCCCGGAAGGTCTGGCCGAACAAGCCGAGGCGCTGGCCGACTACGAGATGCTGCTGCACCGCAGCGACCTGACCCGCTCCACCGACACCGCCGACTCGCTGCTGCGCCGTCTGGGTGTTTCCGATCCGGAAGCCTCCGCATTCTTGCGCAAGGACTCCGTGGCCCGCACCATCCTTTCGGGCAGGCCGGGCAAGATGCTGCGGGCGGTCACCGAGTCGACCCCCGGCGGCGGCGAGTTGCAGGAGCTGATCGTGCGCAGCCCGGCCAGCGATGCGGCCCGCGTCGGCTCCCACTTCACCCGCATCACCGTGCGCCGCACCGAGCAGGGCCTGACCGCGCTCAGCGAGCAGGTGCCGATGAAGATCGAGACCCGCGGCGGCGCGGCCACGGTCACGTCCACGCTGTTCGCCGCGACCGACGAAGCCCGCATGCCCGACAACATCACGGGCCAGATGGCGGGCATGTTCGAGAACGATGTCGATTTCCGCAAGGACATCCGGCCGGGTGACAGCTTCGCAGTGGTCTACGAGACCATGACCGCGGACGGCGAGCCGGTCACCTGGACTGGAGCGGCCGGGCGCGTGCTGGCCGGGCGTTTCATCCATGGCAAGGAAACCCACGAAGCCGTCTGGTTCCAGGAACCCGGCAAGAAGGGCGAGTACTACAGCCTCAAGGGCCAGGGCAAGCAGAAGGCTTTCATGGCGTCGCCGCTGGCTTTCTCGCGCGTGACCTCCGGGTTCGCGATGCGCTTCCACCCGATCCTGCAGACATGGCGCGCCCACCTTGGCGTCGACCTTGGCGCCCCCATGGGCACGCCGGTACACACCGTCGGCAATGGAGTGGTGAGCTTCTCGGGTGTCCAGAATGGCTATGGCAACGTCGTTGTCGTCACCCACAGCGGCGGCCGTGAAACCGTGTATGCCCACCTGAGTCGCATCGACGTGAACAAGGGCACCACGGTCGCGCAAGGTGCCCTCATTGGCGCCGTCGGTGCCACCGGCTGGGCCACTGGCCCGCATCTGCACTTCGAGTTCAAGGTCAAGGGCGCACAAGTCGATCCGACGCAGATCGCCCGCGCCTCCGAAGCGTCCGAGCTGTCCGGTGCCGCCCGCGCCCGCTTTGACCAGCAGTCCCGGCAATTGCACGCGCAGTTGCTCGACTCCATCCGCCCGGTCGGAAAGCTGGCCCGCGTGGAATGAGCGAGCCGCACCACGACGCGCTCTTCATCGGCCTGATGTCGGGCACGTCGCTGGACGGTGTCGATGGCGTGCTGTGCCGGCTCGGTGCCGATGGGCGCTGGCTCGGCGTGCTGGCCCATGCCCACCAACCCTTCCCCGATGCCCTGCGCCAGTCACTGATGGCGCTGCAGGCGAGCGGCCCGGACGAGTTGCACCGCGCAGCCCTGGCCGGCAACGCCATCGCCGAACGCTACGCCGAGGTCGTCCACACCCTGCTCGCCCGCACCGGCACCCCCGCACACGCCGTGCGCGCCATCGGTGCCCACGGTCAGACCGTGCGCCACCAGCCCGGTCTGCACGACGGGGTGGGCTACACGCTGCAACTCGGCAACGGCGCCCTGCTCGCCGAGCGGACGGGCATCGATGTCATCGCCGATCTGCGCAGCCGCGATGTTGCGGCTGGCGGCCAGGGTGCGCCGCTGGTGCCGTGTTTCCACCAGCACGTCTTCGGCCGCCCCGATGCCACACGCGCCGTGGTCAACATCGGCGGCATCAGCAACCTGACCATCCTGCGACCGAGTGAGCCCGCACGGGGTTTCGATTGCGGCCCCGGCAATGCGCTGATGGACCACTGGATCCACCACCACCAAGGCCACGACTACGACGACCGCGGCGCCTGGGCCGCCAGCGGCACGGTGTTGCCCGTCCTGCTCGCCGACCTGCTCGCCCAGCCCTATTTCGCTCTGCAGCCGCCCAAGAGCACCGGGCGCGATCTGTTCCACCCCGCGTGGCTGCAGGAGCGACTGGATGCCCTCGCTGCCGTGGCCAAGCCGATTCCCGCCGATGTACAGGCCACGCTGTGCGAGTTCACCGCGGCGACGATCGCCGACGACGTGCAGCGGCATGCGGCCGATGCCGCCGATCTGCTGGTTTGTGGCGGGGGTGCCTTCAACGACGCGCTGATCGGGCGTCTGAAGGCCCGTCTGCCTGGTCTGGTGATCCATTCCACGGACACCCAGGGCCTGCCGGCACTGCAGGTCGAAGCTGCGGCATTCGCGTGGCTGGCGCACCGGCATGTGCATCGGTGGGCGGCGAACGAGCCGGCAGTGACGGGGGCGGCTGGGTTGCGGGTGCTGGGGGCGTGTTATCCGGCTTGAGTAGGCAAAGCCACCAAATCGAAACCGCGACACTGATGTCATGACAATGTCTGGCATCGTGACTATAGTGGGCACTCGACTTGGAGCATTGCCATGCAAACCACCCCTGCACGTTCACCCGCCAACCGCACCGAAAAACTCGATCTCCGGCTGACACCCGCCGCCAAGCAGACCCTCGCCGCCGCCGCCGCCGCGGACCGCCGTTCGGTCAGCGAATTCGTGCTGGACAGTGCGCTGGCGCGGGCCGATGACATGCTGGCCCAGCGGCGTCACTTCGGACTTTCCGCTCAACAGTGGGAGGAGTTCCTGGTCGCCCTGGACGCTGCACCGCGTGCATTGCCGGCCGTGGCGGACTTGTTCAGCCAGCCCAGTGTTTTCGAGGCCCCCGACAACGACACGGGTTCCGCAGCGTGACGCACCTGCGCATCGAGAAACTGTCGCGCCGACATGCCGTGGAAGCGTTCGACTGTGGAGAACCTGCGCTCAACCGGTACCTGAGCCGTTTCGCAGCAGCCAACCAAGCGGCAAATGCCGCCCAGACTTATGTCGGCCTCGCGGATGATCGGGTGATCGGCTTCCATACGCTGGTCGTCAGTGAAGTGCGATACGAAGACGCCCCGGATCGGCTGAGCAAAGGCTTGGCACGACACCCGCTGCCGCTGATGCTGCTGGCACGATTGGGCGTCCACCGGGATTGGCAGGGCCAAGGCATCGGCGCCGGATTGCTCAAGGATGCGATGCGCCGCACCGTGCAGGCGGCCGACATTGCCGGTATTCGTGCGCTGGCGGTCCACGCGAAGGATGAAGCAGCGCGGTCGTTCTACCAGCGATTCGATTTCATGGATTCACCGACCGATGCGATGCATCTGTTCGTGCTGGTGAAGGATTTGCGGCAGTACGTGTGAGCGCGCTTCAACACGCCAAAGAAAAACCGCCCGAAGGCGGTTTTCAACATCCGAGGCGAGCAAGGGAATCAACGCGGCAGCGTCGTCGCCCCCATCAGGAACTCATCCACCGCCCGCGCTGCCTGCCGACCTTCGCGGATCGCCCAGACCACCAGCGACTGGCCGCGGCGCATGTCCCCCGCTGCGAACACCTTGGCCACGTTGGTCTTGTAACCCCCGTCTTCCTCGGTCGTCGCCTTGGCATTGCCACGGGCATCCTTGCCCACGCCAAATGCGTCCAGCACCGTCGCCACCGGGTTCACGAAGCCCATCGCCAGCAGCACGAGGTCGGCCTTGTATTCCTTCTCGGTGCCGGGAATCTCGACCATCTTGCCGTCCTTGAACTCGATGTGGACGGTCTTCAGCCCGACGACCTTGCCGTCCTTGCCGATGAATTCCTTGGTCGAGATCGCGAACTCGCGCACGCAGCCTTCCTCGTGGCTCGACGAGGTGCGCAGCTTCATCGGCCAGTACGGCCAGACCAGCGGCTTGTTTTCCTGCTCGGGCGGCTGCGGCATCACCTCGAACTGCGTGACGCTGGCGGCGCCATGGCGGTTGCTGGTGCCCACGCAGTCGCTGCCGGTGTCGCCGCCACCGATGACGATGACGTGCTTGCCGTCGGCGCGGATCGGGTCTTTCACCTTGCCACCGTGGTTGACCTTGTTCTGCTGCGGCAGGAGTTCCATCGCGAAATGGACCCCCGACAACTCGCGCCCCGGCACCGGCAGGTCACGCGACTGCTCGGAGCCGCCGGTCAGCAGCACCGCGTCGAAGTCGGCCTTGAGCTGCGCCGGGCTGATGGTTTCCTTGGCCCAGTTGGTGATCCTGGAGCCCTTGGGCAGCTCGCCGACCATCACGTTGTTGCGGAAGACCACCCCCTCGGCCTCCATCTGCTGGACGCGGCGGTCGATGTGCGTCTTCTCCATCTTGAAGTCGGGGATGCCGTAGCGCAGCAGGCCGCCCGGACGGTCGTTCTTCTCGAACAGCGTCACGTCGTGGCCGGCGCGGGCCAGTTGCTGCGCTGCGGCCATGCCGGCCGGGCCGGAGCCGACGACCGCGACCTTCCTGCCTGTCTTCACCTTGGGCAGTTGCGGCACGACCCAGCCTTCGTCCCAGGCGCGGTCGATGATCGCGTGCTCGATCGACTTGATGCCCACGGCGTCGCCGTTGACGTTGACCACGCAGGCGGCCTCGCACGGCGCCGGGCAGATCCGGCCGGTGAACTCGGGGAAGTTGTTGGTCGAGTGCAGGACCGTGACCGCGTTCTTCCAGTCGCCCTGGAAGACCAGGTCGTTGAAGTCCGGGATGATGTTGTTGACCGGGCAGCCGTTGGTGCAGAACGGCGTGCCGCAGTCCATGCAGCGGGCAGCCTGGACCTTGGACTCGTCGGCCTTCAGACCGATGACGAATTCCTTGTAGTTCTTCAGGCGTTTTTCGACCGGTTCGTAGCCCTCTTCGAGGCGCTCGAATTCCAGAAAACCAGTGACCTTACCCATGGTGCGTTGACTCTCGCAAATGTTCGGTTCGTCGGATGACGGGGCTGAGGCTTACTTGGCCGGAACGGCGTGCGCCGTCTTGCCGTCACCCTTGGTCTCGCCCTTGGCCTTCGCGATGGTCGCGTCGGCCGCCTTGGTGGCGTTGATCTCGCCGAGGGCGCGCTTGTACTCGTGCGGGAACACCTTGACGAACTTGGTGCGGGCTTCGCTCCAGTTGTCGAGGATGTCGCGGGCACGCAGCGAGCCGGTCCAGCGGTGGTGGTCGTCGATCAGCTTCTTGAGCAGCGCCTCGTCGGTCTGCCCGTGGTGCCAGATCGCCAGGTCCATCGTCTTTTCCTGCTCTGCGGCCGGCAGCACCTTGTCGAGTGCGACCTGGGCCGTGTTGCAGCGCGAGGCGAAGCTGCCATCCACGTCGTAGACATAGGCCATGCCGCCGGACATGCCGGCCGCGAAGTTGCGCCCCGTCTGACCGAGCACGACCGCAGTACCGCCGGTCATGTATTCGCAGCCGTGGTCGCCCGTGCCTTCGACGACGGTCGTCGCGCCCGACAAACGCACCGCGAATCGCTCACCCGCCACACCGCGGAAGAAGGCTTCCCCGCTGGTGGCGCCGAACAGCGCCGTGTTGCCGATGATGATGTTCTTCGACGCATCGCCGCGGAACTCGATCGACGGCCGCACCACGATGCGCCCGCCCGACATCCCCTTGCCGGTGTAGTCGTTGGCTTCGCCGATCAGGTAGAAGGTGATGCCGCTGGCCAGGAAGGCGCCGAAGCTCTGGCCGCCCGTACCCTCCATCTGCACGAAGATCGACTCGTCGGCCAGACCGTCCGGGTGGTGCTTGATCAGCTCGCCCGACAGCATCGCGCCGACCGAGCGGTTGACGTTGCGCACGTCCTCCATGAACTGGACTTTCTCGCCCTTCTCGATCGCAGCCTTCGCCTTGGCGATCAGCTTGTGGTCGAGCGCCTTTTCCAGACCGTGGTCCTGCGTGGACACATGCAGGCGCGGCACGTCGGCCGGCACCGCGGGCTGGAAGAACACCTTGCTGAAGTCCAGCCCCTTGGCCTTCCAGTGGCTGACGGCCTTCTTCGTGTCGAGCAGGTCCGAGCGGCCGATCAGGTCGTCGAACTTGCGGATGCCGAGCTGCGCCATGAGCTGACGCGCTTCCTCGGCGATGAAGAAGAAGAAGTTGACGACGTGCTCGGGCTTGCCGGTGAACTTCTTGCGCAGCACCGGATCCTGCGTCGCCACGCCCACCGGGCAGGTGTTCAGGTGGCACTTGCGCATCATGATGCAGCCCTCGACCACCAGCGGCGCGGTCGCGAAGCCAAACTCGTCAGCGCCCAGCAGCGCGCCGATCACGACATCGCGGCCGGTCTTCATCTGGCCATCGGCCTGCACGCGGACACGGCCGCGCAGGCGGTTGAGCACCAGCGTCTGCTGCGTTTCGGCCAGACCGAGTTCCCACGGCGTGCCGGCGTGCTTGATCGACGACCAGGGCGAGGCGCCCGTGCCGCCGTCATGGCCCGCGATCACGATGTGGTCGGCCTTGCACTTGGTGACACCGGCAGCGATGGTGCCGACACCGACTTCCGAGACCAGCTTGACGCTGACCGAGGCGACCGGATTGACGTTCTTCAGGTCGTGGATGAGCTGCGCCAGATCCTCGATCGAGTAGATGTCGTGGTGCGGCGGCGGCGAGATCAGGCCCACGCCGGGGACCGAATGCCGCAGCTTGCCGATGTACTCGGACACCTTGCCGCCCGGGAGCTGACCGCCCTCGCCCGGCTTGGCGCCTTGCGCCATCTTGATCTGGATCTGATCGGCGGACACGAGGTACTCGGTCGTGACACCGAAGCGGCCCGAGGCGACCTGCTTGATCTTCGAGCGCAGGCTGTCGCCGGCCTTCATGGCGTAGTCGGACTCGATGACCTTGGCGCCGATCACGTCCGACACCTTGGTGCCATCGACGATCTGGATGCCCTTCAGCTCGTTGCGGTAACGCGCCGGGTCTTCGCCGCCTTCGCCCGTGTTGGACTTGCCGCCGATGCGGTTCATCGCCAGCGCCAGCGTGCTGTGCGCTTCAGTCGAGATCGAACCCAGCGACATCGCGCCCGTGGCGAACCGCTTGACGATCTCGGCAGCCGGCTCGACCTCCTCCACCGGGATCGCCTTGGTCGGATCACACTTGAACTCGAACAGGCCGCGCAGCGTCAGGTGGCGCTTGTTCTGGTTGTTGATGATCTGGGCGTATTCCTTGTAGGTGTCGAACTTGCCCGAGCGCGTGCTGTGCTGCAGCTTGGCGATGGCATCCGGCGTCCACATGTGCTCTTCGCCGCGGGCGCGCCAGGCGTACTCGCCGCCGGCATCCAGCATCGACGCCAGCACGGGGTCATCCCCGAAGGCGGCGACGTGGTTGCGGATCGCTTCTTCGGCGACCTGGAACACGCCGATGCCTTCGACCTGCGTGGGCGTGCCACGGAAGTACTTGGCGATCAGGTCGCGGTTCAGACCGATCGCCTCGAACAACTGCGAGCCGCAGTAGGACATGTAGGTGGACACGCCCATCTTCGACATGATCTTCGACAGACCCTTGCCGATGGCCTTGACGTAGTTGTAGACCGCCTTGTCGGCCGACAGGCTGCCCGGCAGCGTCTTGTGCAGATCGACCAGCGTTTCCATCGCCAGGTACGGATGCACCGCTTCGGCGCCATAACCAGCCAGCACGGCGAAGTGGTGGACTTCGCGCGCCGAGGCGGTCTCGACCACCAGACCGGCGGTCGTGCGCAGGCCTTCACGCACCAGATGGTGGTGGATGGCCGACAGCGCCAGCAGCGCCGGGATCGCGACGTGCGTGGCATCCATCGCCCGGTCGGTGATGATCAGGATGTTCGAGCCACCCTTGATCGCATCCACGGCTTCCGCGCACAGCGACGCCAGCTTGGCCTCGACGCCTTCATGGCCCCACGCCAGCGGGTAGGTGATGTCGAGCGCATAGCTCTTGAACTTGCCCCCCGTGTGCTTCTCGATGCCACGCAGGCGCGCCATGTCGGCGAAGTCCAGCACCGGCTGCGCCACTTCGAGCCGCATCGGCGGGTTGACCGCGTTGATGTCGAGCAGGTTGGGCTTCGGGCCGATGAACGAGTTCAGCGACATCACGATGGCTTCGCGGATCGGGTCGATCGGCGGATTCGTGACCTGGGCGAAAAGCTGCTTGAAGTAGTTGTAGAGCGGCTTGTTCTTGTCGCTCAGCACGGCCAGCGGGCTGTCGTTCCCCATCGAGCCGATGCCTTCTTCACCGTTGGCGGCCATCGGGGCCATCAGGAACTTGATGTCTTCCTGGGTGTAGCCAAACGCCTGCTGGCGGTCCAGCAGCGACTCGGTGGCCGCAGCGACCGGCGCAGCGTCAGCCGGGATCGAGTCGAGCTTGATGCGCACGTTCTCGATCCACTGGCGGTACGGCTTGGCCGAAGCGAACTGGTTCTTCAGCTCCTCGTCATCGACGATGCGGCCCTGCTCGAAGTCGATCAGGAACATCTTGCCCGGCTGCAGGCGCCACTTCTTGATGACCTTGTTCTCGGGGATCATCGGCAGCACGCCGGCTTCCGAGGCCATCACGACGAGGTCGTCGTCGGTGACGATGTAGCGCGCCGGGCGCAGGCCGTTGCGGTCGAGCGTGGCGCCAATCTGCTTGCCGTCGGTGAAGACCATCGCGGCCGGGCCGTCCCACGGCTCGATCATCGCGGCGTGGTACTCGTAGAAGGCCCGACGGCGCTCGTCCATCGTCGTGTGCTGCTCCCAGGCTTCCGGGATCATCATCATCGCGGCGTGGGCGAGCGAGTAGCCCGACATCGTCAGCAGTTCGAGCGCGTTGTCGAAGGTGGCCGTATCCGACTGGCCTTCGAAGCTGATCGGGTAGAGCTTCTTCAGGTCATCGCCCAGCACCGGCGACTTCATGACGCCTTCGCGGGCGCGCATCCAGTTGAAGTTGCCCTTGACGGTGTTGATCTCGCCGTTGTGCGCGACCATCCGGTACGGGTGCGCCAGCGGCCACTCGGGGAAGGTGTTGGTCGAGAAGCGTTGATGCACCAGCGCGAGCGCCGAGGTGCAGGCGGGGTTCTGCAGGTCGAGGTAGTACTTGCCCACCTGGTCGGCCAGCAGCAGGCCCTTGTAGATGATGGTGCGGCACGACATGCTGGGCACGTAGTACTCGCGGCTGTGCGTGAGCTTCAGGCGCTGGATCGCGGCCGAGGCGGTCTTGCGGATCACGTACAGCTTGCGCTCCAGCGCGTCCGGCACGATCACGTCGGCGCCGCGGCCGATGAAGACCTGGCGGATGATCGGCTCGGTCTTGCGGACGGTCGGCGACATCGGCATGGCCGCGTCCACCGGCACGTCGCGCCAGCCCAGCAGCACCTGGCCTTCGGCCTTGATCGCGCGCTCGACCTCCTGCTCGCAGGCCAGACGCGAGGCGTGTTCCTTCGGCAGGAAGATCATGCCCACGCCGTATTCGCCCGGCGGGGGCAGCTTGACGCCCTGCGCGGCCATCTCGGCGCGGAAGAACTCGTCCGGGATCTGGATCAGGATGCCCGCGCCGTCGCCCATCAGCGCGTCGGCGCCGACAGCGCCACGGTGGTCGAGGTTTTCGAGGATCTTCAGACCCTGCTCGACGATGGAGTGCGCCTTCTGGCCCTTGATGTGCGCGACAAAGCCGACGCCGCACGCATCGTGCTCATTGGCCGGGTCGTACAACCCGCCAGCGGCGAGGGCTTGGATCTCTTCGGGGGACGGATGTCCCGAGGCAGCCTGGTTCATGGCGCACTCCTGCGTATGGCGATGGAAAACCGTGCAAATTTACTGCACTGCAGCGAACCCCTCAAGTAAAACTAAAAGGGGTCAGACTCGCTTAAATGCAGATCGGCAAATCCGCGACATTTAAATGGGGACACAACAAACAGTTCCCCAGGCCCACGCCGTCAAACGTCGGCCGACACGCCCTGACGTGGTGCGCGTGCTGGACGGCCCCGCGGGCGTGGCGCCATGGGGCGCTCGGTGGCGGCGCCAAGGCTCGCAAGAAACGCACCAGACCCCAGTGCCCAGCCCTTGAGCGCGCTGTCGGTGTGGGCCTGGATCTCGTCACCGGAGAGCGGCTCGTCGAGCAGGCGCCGCCATGCCATCTCGCGCTCGAACGGCGTATTGCCGGTGGCCCAGTAGAGGGCGTGGTCCGTGAGCAGGGGGTCGCGGCGCTTGCCGAGGTGGTGCGGCGCGCTCGACCACGGGTAGTCGGTCGCGGCGGTGGGCGGGATGAGGCGCTGCGGGTTCTGCTCGATGTAGCGCATGCAGGTCAGCACATGCGGCCCGCTCTCCAGCACCGTGGCGCGGAAGCGGCCATCCCAGAGCGTGCCGACCCGGCCATGGCGGCGGTTGAACGCACTGACATAGCGCCGGCCGATGGCCTGCAGCATCTTGCTGAGCGCTTCGGCCGTCGGGGGCGTGACGAGCAGGTGGACGTGGTCGTCCATCAGCACATAGGCATGCACGGCCACACGCTGCAGCGCCGCCGCCTCGCGGAGCGCCGTCAGGTAGGTGCTGCGGTCATGGTCATCGAGGAAGACCGCCTGGCGGTTGTGGCCGCGCTGGATCACGTGGTGGACAAGGCCGGCAATGGCAAGGCGGGGCAGTCGGGCCATGGGCGAACAGGGCAGAAGCGGTGCAGGGGCGCGGGGGGCATTGTCAGCGCCGGACGGCTGCGCTGTCGATGGTTCAGAATGCACATTCTCCTTCGACTTGTTCGTTTTGGTACCACCCGGAGTCCACTGCCCATGAAAGCCGCCAACGTTCTCGCCACGATCGGCAACACCCCGCACATCCGCATCAACCGCCTGTTCGGCCCGGGCGCCGAGGTCTGGATCAAGTCCGAGCGCAGCAACCCCGGTGGCTCGATCAAGGACCGCATCGCGCTGGCGATGATCGAGGACGCAGAGGCCAGCGGCGCCCTGCAGCCCGGCGGCACCATCGTCGAGCCGACCTCCGGCAACACCGGTGTCGGGCTGGCCATGGTGGCGGCCGTCAAGGGCTATCCGCTGGTGCTGGTGATGCCCGAGAGCATGAGCATCGAGCGCCGCCGCCTGATGCTGGCGTATGGCGCCAAGTTCGTGCTGACGCCGCGCGAGAAGGGCATGAAGGGCGCGATCGCGAAGGCGGAGGAACTGGTCGCCGCGACGCCGGGCGCCTGGATGCCGCAGCAGTTCGAGAATCCGGCCAACATCGCAGTCCACGTGCGCACGACAGCCGAGGAAATCTTCGCCGACTTTCCCGACGGGCTGGACGCGCTGATCACCGGCGTGGGCACCGGCGGCCACCTGACCGGCTGCGCGCAGGTGCTGAAGGCCCGCTGGCCGAACCTGAAGGTCTACGCCGTCGAGCCGACCGCCTCCCCGGTCATCAGCGGCGGCTCGCCTGCACCGCATCCGATCCAGGGCATCGGCGCCGGCTTCATTCCGAAGAACCTGCACACCGATTTGCTCGACGGGGTGGTCCTGGTGGACGCCGAAGCCGCCCGCGAGATGGCGCGCCGCAGCGCCCGCGAGGAGGGCCTGCTGGTGGGCATTTCCAGTGGTGCGACGCTGGCCGCGATTGCCCAGAAGCTGCCGGAACTGCCCGCCGGCGCCCGCGTGCTCGGCTTCAACTACGACACCGGCGAGCGTTACCTGTCGATCGAGGGCTTCCTGCCCACCGAAGGCTGATCGAACAGCCGCCGCCCCGTGAGCCGCTCGTGCTCGCGGATGGCGAAGCGGTCGGTCATGCCGGCGATGTAGTCGGACACCGCCCGGTGCGGCAAGGGGGACGCGGCATAGTCGGCCGGCATCTCCTGCGGCCGGTCGATGTAGAGGGCAAACAGCTCGCGCACGACCTGCTGCGCCCGGTCGGTGGTGTCCATCACCTGCGGATGGCGGTAGAGCTGCTGCAGCAGGAAGCGCTTGAGCGCCGTGCTCGCCTCGCGCATCGCAGGGCTGAACGCCACCAGCGGCGGCAGCTGGCGCACGGCATCGGCGCTGTCCGGCGCATGCCTGGCCAGCGCCGCCCGCGTCGTGTCGATCACGTCATAGACCTGCGCCGACAGCATGCGCCGCAAGGTCTCGGACAGGAGACGGCGCTTCTTCATCTGCGCCAGTTCGGGGTACTCGGCCAGCGCCTCGTCGCGGAAGCGCGCCACCAGCGGCAGCGCACACACCTGCTCGAAGTCGATCAGCCCGGAGCGCACGCCGTCGTCGACGTCGTGCGCGTTGTAGGCGATCTCGTCGGCAAGGTTGGCGAGTTGCGCTTCCAGTGACGGCTGCGTGCCGTCCAGGAAGCGCCGCCCCACCCCACCGGGTTCGTGCGCGTCGATCCAGCGCGCCACCCGCTTCGCGCAGTGCTTGAGCACGCCCTCGCGGGTCTCGAAGGTCAGGTTCAGCCCATCGAAGGCGGGGTAGCGCTCTTCGAGCACGTCGATCACGCGCAGGCTCTGCAGGTTGTGCTCGAAACCGCCGTGGCCCTGCATGCAGGCGTGCAGCGCGTCCTGCCCGGCGTGGCCGAAAGGGGTATGGCCGAGGTCATGCGCCAGCGCGATGGCCTCGACCAGATCTTCATGCAGCCGCAGCGAACGGGCGATGGAGCGGCCGAGCTGCGCCACCTCCAGCGTGTGGGTCAGCCGGGTGCGGAACAGGTCGCCTTCATGGTTGAGAAAGACCTGCGTCTTGTAGACGAGGCGGCGGAACGCAGTGCTGTGGACGATGCGGTCGCGGTCACGCTGGTAGTCGTTGCGGGTGGGCGCCGGGGCTTCGGCGTGGCGGCGTCCGCGGCCCTGCGCCGGGTGACTGGCGAAGGGCGCGAGGTCGAGGCGCATCGAGATCGACTGCCGTACGCAGCGGCGCTCAGGCCGGCGGGCAATGCGCGGCCAGCACGGCGCGCACCAGCGCTTCGGGCGCCCCCTGCATGCGGGCGCTGCCGAGCCGGTCGATGACGACGAAGCGGATCTCGCCCGCCTCGGTCTTCTTGTCGACCTGCATCAAGGCCAGATAGCGGTCCGCGCCGAGCGCCGGGCCGACCACGGGCAGGCCGGCGCGCTTGCAGACCGTCTTCACGCGGGCGACGAACTCGGCCGGCACCAGCCCGAGCCGCGCCGACAGGTCCGCCGCCATCACCATGCCGCAGCCGACCGCCTCGCCGTGCAGCCACGCGCCATAGCCCAGTCCGGACTCGATCGCGTGGCCGAAGGTGTGGCCAAAGTTCAGGATCGCCCGCAGGCCGCTCTCGCGCTCGTCGCTGCCGACCACGGCGGCCTTGATCTCGCACGAGCGCTGCACGGCGTAGGCCAGGGCCACCTTGTCGCGCGCCATCAGCGCGGGCAGGTTCGCCTCGATCCAGTCGAGGAAGTCGGCATCGGCGATCGGGCCGTACTTGATGACCTCGGCCAGCCCGGCGGACAGCTCGCGCGGCGGCAGCGTGTCGAGCGTATCCAGATCGCAGATCACGCGCACCGGCTGGTAGAACGCGCCGATCATGTTCTTGCCGAGCGGGTGGTTGATGGCGGTCTTGCCACCGACCGAGGAATCGACCTGGGACAGCAGCGTCGTCGGCACCTGCACGAAGGGCACGCCGCGCATGTAGCAGGACGCGGCGAAGCCCGTCATGTCGCCGATGACGCCACCGCCCAGCGCGAACAGCACCGTCTTGCGGTCACACGCAGCGCCGAGCAGACCGTCATAGACCAGATTCAGCGTCGCCGAGTCCTTGAACGCCTCACCGTCGGGCAACTCGATCAGCAGCACACGCGGATAGTGCTTGGCCAGTGCGGCCCGCAGGCGGGTGGCGTAGAGCGGGCCGACGGTCGTGTTGGTGACGATCACCGCGGTGGCGGCCTTGGGCAGGCCGGTCCAGCTTTCGTCGGCGTCGAGCAGGCCCGTGCCGATGCGGATGTCGTAGCTGCGGTCACCGAGGGCCACTGGCACGGTCTGGGTCGCGGCGGGGGTCGTGGTCGTCGTCATCGTGGGCTGCTTCGTTGGGCCGCGCCGGGTGTGGCGGCCTTGGGCGGACGGAACGCGGACACCACGCCCGCCAGTTCGAGCTGCATCAGGATCATGTTGACCAGCGTCGGCACGGACGGGCGGCCCGTCTCGATGATGAACTGCGCCGTCTCGCGGTAGAGCGGATCGCGGGTCTGGTAAAGGTCGCGCAACTTGCGCAGCGGATCGGCCACCTGCAGCAGCGGGCGCTGGGTGTCGTGGCGCAAGCGGCGGAACAGCTCTTCGGGCGAGGCACGCAGGTAGACCACGGTCGTCAGATCGCGCAGCACCTGGCGGTTGGCTTCACGCAGCACGGCGCCGCCGCCGGTGGCCAGCACCAATCCCCCGCGGTGCGCCAGATCGGCCAGCACCTCTTGTTCGATGTCGCGGAAAGCGGCTTCGCCTTCACGCTCGAAGAAGGCACGAATCGACATGCCGATGCGGCGTTCGATCTCGATGTCCGCATCGAAGAAGGGCATGCCGAGTGCGCTGGCCAGGTGCCGCCCGGCCGTGGACTTGCCGGCGCCGGGCATGGCGACGAGGCTGATGGTGGGTGTCGCGGGTCGCTGAGCACCGGCCCCGTCGTCCGGGGAAATGGAAAGGGAAAGGGCCACGCTCTTGGGGAGAAGTCGGTGATCGATCGCCCGCGCCGAAGCTGCCGGGGCGGGACGGTCGATCAGTCTACCTTGCGTGTGCGGGCGGGCGCTTACTGCAGGACGCCGATGTCGAACTTGTAGGACTGGCCGTTGGGCATCTTCACCGTCAGGTCGATGGGGCCGCCAGCTTCGAGCGGCTTGGTGCAGTCGTCCAGATTGGCCTGGATGCGGTGGAACGTGGGGCCGGTGAAGATGCCGGTCACGGGCGACAGGTCCACCTCGACCGTGCCGCCTTTGGCCTTGGTCGACAAGGTCAGCGCAGTGTTCGCAGGCACCGGGTTGCCGCCAAGCGCATCGGCCGCCGCGTTGGCGTCGCGCATGCAAAAGCGCGTGGACAGGCGGCAGGCACCGCTGCCGGTGAGCGACAGGGTCTGGACCGGCAATGCCGTGTTGCTGCACGTGCCGTCGCTGTTGACGGAGAACAGGCGCGGCGCACGCGAACTGTCAGACAAGGTGAACAGCCGCGAAACGCTGACATAAATGTCAGCATCCCACTTGCCATTGGGCGCCTTGCCCGTGAGGTACTCCCCCTGGGCCGCCATCAGGCCGTCCTCGTCCTTGTCCACGAAGATCGGCCCAGCATCGGTGAAGGTTTCCCCTTCCGTGTACTGGTTGTCCCCGTTCGCATCGACGAAGTTCTCCTCGCCGCGGGCATAGGCCACGACCGTGACGCGCCCGTTGGCCGGCCGGAAATTGCTGGTGACGAACTTGACATTGCAGACCGCCGAGACCGTCGTGCAAATGGCGGGGATCACGCTGGCGCCCTCGGCCACGAAATTGACCGCCGTGCCGTCTGGAACGGGGTTCCCGTAGCGATCGTTCAACTGGACCCGAATGTCGCTCTCGGTGCCATCCCGTGCCCAGCCGTCCGGGTTGTAGGCGGCAGCGGAGAAACTGATGCTGTTGCTGGTGGGCGGGCCGGCGCTGATCGCCAGAACGTTCGAGTAGGTGCTGAGGGTGGTGCCATCGTCGAGCGTCACCGAGGCCCGGACCCGCACCGGCGACGGGATCGCCTTCGCCGACACCGACACACGCGCAATGCCCGTGGCCAGCGTCTTGTTCGACACAGCCGACAGACTGGCGACGTTGGCGTTGTCGAGCGAAAAGTAGACGTCCCGGTTGGCAATCGGCTTGTCGGACTGGTCCTTCAGGATGAACTGGATCTCCGCCGTCTGCACACAGCCGCTGCCTGCCAGGCAGATCTTGGTCGGGCTGGCAGCGAGGAATTCCAGCGCCTGGATGACGGGAGCGGTCACGGCCAGATCGACCTGCTTGCGCTCACTGGTGCCAGTGATGGCGGCACTGACACGGTCCGTGCCAGCGCAGGCGTTGTCCTGGTAGGTGGTCGAAGCGGTGGGGCCGGTCACGGTGATCGACGCCGGAGACAGAATGGCCTTGCCCGCGCTGACACAGGTGGACGAGAAGTTGACCGTCACGGGCGAGGACGACGACGCACCCGTCACGTTGACCGTGACTACAGACGAACCGTAGGCACTGACGCTGGCGGGGCTGGCTGTCGCTGCAGTCAAGGCCACGTTCACCGCCGACACGGTGAAGGTCGAGCGCGTGGTCAGCGTGGAGGTGGTGGAAACATCGGCGGCGGCCGAGATGTAATCTGCACCGAGCGCGCCCACCACTGGCTGCAGCGTGGCCGATGCATTGCCCTGCGCATCGGTGCTGACCCGGACGGGTGACACGGTGGCCGCTCCGTTGGCCACCGTGAAGGTCACCAGTGTGTTGCTCACCGGCGCGCCATTCGCATCCTTGACCAGCGCCGTCACGGTGCCTGGAGTGGAGGCGCTGATCGTGGTACTCGACAGTGACAGCACCACCGTGCCGGCTGAATTGGTCGACACCGCGCCGGTGGTCGAGGTGGTTGCCGTGGTTCCAGTGGTGGTCGTGCTGGTGCAACTCGTGGCAAAGACACTGCACCCCGCATCGCTGCCACCGCCGC
Source organism: Sphaerotilus sp. (assembly GCF_031429695.1). Classification (GTDB taxonomy): domain Bacteria; phylum Pseudomonadota; class Gammaproteobacteria; order Burkholderiales; family Burkholderiaceae_C; genus Sphaerotilus. The sequence continues at coordinate 115,764 of NZ_JANPAB010000009.1, read as the reverse complement.
CACACGCGCTCAAGGCCGCAGCCAGTGCCAGTCCCCCGACACGCCAGATCATCTTGTTCATTGCCATCACTTCGGTTGGGTCCAGGTTCAGCGGGCCGCTGCGTTGCGGTCCGTGATCACCTTGGGGGTCAGGAACACCAGCAACTCGGTCTTGTGCGAGGCCCGAGTCTTGTTCCGGAACAGCGCACCCAGATACGGGATATCGCCCAGGAGGGGCACCTTGTTCACCGATTCGGTCTCGCTGATCTCGAAGATGCCGCCGATCACCACCGTGCCGCCGTTCTCGACCAGCACCTGCGTCTTCACGTGCTTGGTGTTGATGGCGTAGCCCGCGGCGGTCTGCTGGCCGACGCTGTCCTTGTTGACATCGACGTCGAGGATGATGCTGCCCTCGGGCGTGATCTGCGGGATCACTTCGAGCTTGAGGTTGGCCTTGCGGAACTGGATCGCCGTCGCGCCGCTGGAGGTGGCGGTCTGGTAGGGCAGCTCGGTGCCCTGCTCGATCAGCGCCTTGACCTGGTCCGCCGTGATGACGCGCGGGCTGGACACCAGCTTGCCGCGGCCCTCGGCTTCGAGCGCCGAGAGTTCGAGGTTCAGGAACCGGTTCGACGCGGCGCCGAACAGCGACAGCGCGAAGGTCGCCGCGCTCGCGCCGCCCAGCGTGCTGGTGTTGGCCGGCAGGTTGACGAACTGCGTGTTGGCATAGTCGCCATTGGCCGACTGCGAGGTCTGGTAGCCGATGCCGCCGTAGGTGCCACCCACCGTGACATTGCCCAGCCCGAGGTTCACACCCGGCACACCACCCCGCACGCCGCGCAAGTCGTTCGCGCCGAGCTTCACGCCCAGCGAACGCCCGAAGGTGTCCTCGGCCTCGACGATGCGCGCCTCGATCATCACCTGGCGCACCGGGATGTCGATCTTGGTGATCATCTGGCCGATCTCTTCGAGCTTGCCCGGGATGTCGGTCACGAAGAGCTGGTTGGTGCGCATCTCCGAGATGACGCTGCCCCGGTTGGACAGCAGCCGCGTGGCGTTGGTCGTGGTGCCACTGCCGCCGGTGCCCTGCTGGCCGACGAGGCCCTTGGCGACGTCCTCGGCCTTGGTGTAGTTGAGCTGGAAGGACTGCGTGCGCAGCGGCTCCAGTGCAGCCACCTGGGCCTTCGACTCCAGCTCGGCCTTGTCCTTGGCGGACAGTTCTTCCTTGGGCGCCACCCACAGCACGTTGCCCGACTTCTTCACGCCCAGCCCCTTGGCCTGCATGATGATGTCGAGCGCCTGGTCCCAGGGCACGTCCTTCAGGCGCAACGTCACGTTGCCGGTGACGGTGTCGCTGGTGACGATGTTGAAGTTGGTGAAGTCGGCGATGACCTGCAGCAGCGCACGCACCTCGATGCTCTGGAAGTTCAGCGAGAGCTTGTCGCCCGCGTAGCTCACGCCCTGGGTGAGCTTCTGCGGATCGACCTTGACGGGGCGCACCTCCAGCACGAACTGGTTGTCGGTCTGGTAGGCGCTGTGCTCCCAGTGGCCGCGCGGCTCGATGACCATGCGCACCCGGTCGCCGACCTGCGTGGTGGTGACCGCCTGCACGGGCGTGCCGAAGTCGGTCACGTCCAGCCGGCGACGCAGGCCTTCCGAGGCGGACGAGCGCAGGAACTCGACAATCAGGTTCTGCCCTTGCTGGCGGATGTCCACCCCGACCTGGTTGCTCGGCAGATCGACGACCACACGGCCGGCGCCGTCCTTGCCGCGGCGGAAATCGATGTCGCGCAGGCGCTCGGGCTGGGTGTTCTGCGGGTCGGCGAAGTGCACCGACTCGGCGGCGGCCGATCCCGCCACGGCGTTGGGTGTCGCGGCAACCCCACCGACCGACACAGGGTCCAGCGTGATGACCAGCGTCTTGCCGTCGATCTCGGCGCGGTAGCGGGTGGACTGCTTCAGGTTCAGCACCAGCCGGGTGCGGTCACTGCCCTGGGCCAGCGCCAGCGAACGCAGGTTGCCCTGGTTGATCTCCTGGGTGGCGTGGCCCGTGGCGTTGCGCACGCCCGGCAGATCCAGCGCCACGCGGGCGGGTGACTGGAGCGCAAAGCCCTTCGGCACGGCAGTCAGCGGTTCGCTGAACTCCAGGCGAATGACCTCGCTGCCCCCTTGCAGCCCGTTGCTGATGGACTGGATGGCGTTCTGCGCGAAGCCGATCACCGGCGCCGCCGCCAGCACGGCCAGCGCGGCCAGGCGAACACTCCAGCGGTCCGTGGACGCAATCTTCTCGGTGGTCTTCATCGCTTCTCCTGGGCCCGCTCCTGGAGGGCAAGCGTGCTGGTGCGCTCGATCCACTCTCCAATCGCGTCCTGCACGATTTCGCGCAAGGCAATTTCGGTTTCCGTGATGCGGGTGACACGGCCATAGTTCTGGCCCATGTAGTCACCCACCTTGACTTGGTACAGCAGGTTATCCGCCCGCAGCAACGCATAGGTTCTGCCGCTGCGCACCAGACTGCCCACCATGTTCAGCGAGTCGAGCGGATAGGCTTCCAGCGGCTCGCGCCGGCGGTTCATCTCGGGCGACAGCAGCGAGTTCGGCTGGCGGCTCTCCTGCTTGATCGCCACCTGCAGTTTCTGGATGCTGAACGGCTCGACCGCCGTACTGGCCAGATAGGGCTGCGGATCGAACTTGCGCGGTGGCACCAGCGGCGACACACGCGGCTTGGCGTCGCGGCGCTGCTCGTCCATCCACGCCTGCAATTCCTCGTGCGGATCGGAACAGGCCGTCAGCGTCAACGCGGCAGTCCAGACCAGCGCGACGGCGGCCATGGCCCTCAAGGTGCGGGAATCGGCACTCATTTGCCACCTCCGGCGGCCTTGGCCTCCTTGGCCGCCTTGGCCTGGGCCTGGCGGCGTTCCTCGACTTCGGTCGGGTCCAGGTAGCGGTAGGTCCGCGCCGTGGCCTCCATCGCCAGCAGGCCGGTGCCGCTGGGCACCGACTGGCCCTGCGCCAGACCCGGCATCGTGATGACGAGGTTGTGCAGCGTCACGATGCGCGACAAGTTGGCCACGTCGGACGCGAACGAGCCGATGTCGTGGTACTTGCCGCTGACACGCAGTGCGATCGGCAGCTCGGCGTAGTAGTCCTTGATCACCACCTGGCCGGGCCGGAACAGCTCGAACTGCAGCCCGCGCCCCACGCCGGCCTGGTTGATGTCGGACAGCAGGGCATCCATCTCGGCCTTGCCGGGAAGCTGCCGCTCCAGTTGCGTCACGTACTCCTGCACCTGCAGCTTCTGCTTGCGCAGTTCATCCAGGTTGATCGCCTGCGCGAGCTTGGTGCGGTACTCGGTCTTGAGGGTCAGCTCCTTGGCGGCCTCGTCTTCCAGCGCCTGCACCTCGTCGGCCACCACACCGAACCAGGCCAGCACCACGACGACCACCGTGGTCACCAGCCAGGTGGCCAGCTTGGGCAGCAGCGGCCACTGGCCGGGCTGCTGCGGGTTGAGGTTCCGGAACTGCGACTGGACGTTGTCGATCAGCGTGTCGAATTCGATGTTCATCGGGGGACGTGTCGTGTTGGCCATCACGCCTCCTTCACGAAGCCGGACCGGACGCGGCCGGCGGGGCCGACGCAGCGGCGGACGGCACACCCGAGGCGCCGGGCGCGGTGGGACGCGCAGCCTGCTCCTTGTCCTGCGGGCGCTTGAGCGTCAGGCGCACGGCGAATTCGAACAGGCGCTTCTGGTCACGCGCGGTGGTGACGGCAGCAGCCTTGATCTCGACCAGCTCCGGCCGCTCCAGCCACGGTGAGTGGTAGGCGGTATTGCGCAGGAATTCGGACACGCGCTCGTTGGTCTGCGCCACGCCGGTCACGGCCACGCCCTGCCCGTCCTGGCGGATCGCGGTCAGGTAGATGCCCTCGGGCACCTGCGCGGTCAGCTCGTTGAGCAGGTGCACGGGCATGTTGCGGTCGATCTGGAAATCCTCAACCACCTTCTGGCGCGCCTTCAGGGCCTCGATTTCGGACTTCAGCGAGGCGATGTCCTTGATCTGGCCTTCCAGTCGGCGGATCTCCACCTGCAGGAATTCGTTGCGGGAACGCTGTTCGCGCCGCATTTCACCCAGCACCAGGTACCAGGCACCCGCGATGAGCGCACCGGCCAGGATCGCCAGGCCGATGCCCAGGAAAAAGGCCTGCTTGCGGCGCCTGCGCTTCTCTTCCCGGTGCGGGAGGAGGTTGATCAGGATCATTGCAGGAATCTCCGCATCGCCAGGCCGCAGGCCGTGAGGTAGGACGGCGCCTCGCGGCGCAACTTGCTTTCCCGGACCGCGGAGCCGATTTTCATGCCTTCAAAGGGGTTGACCACCTGGGACGCGAAGCCGGTGAACTCGGTCACCCGCTCCTTCAGACCCGGCAGTGTGGCCGAGCCGCCGGAGAGCATCACGTAATGGACCTTGTGATGCGGCGTGCTCGTGAAGAAATACTGGAGCGCGCGGCCGATTTCCTGCGACAGGCTGTCGACAAAGGGCACCAGCAAGGTCGATTCGTAGTCCTCGGGCAGATCGCCGGCTGTCTTGCGGTTCTCGGCCTCCTCGAAGGACAAGCCGTACTGGCGTGCGATGAGCTGCGTGAGCTGCGCGCCCCCGAACGCCTGATCCCGGTCGTAGAGGATGTCCTCGTCGCGCAGCACCTTCAGACTGGTGGAGTCGGCGCCGATCTCGAACAGCGCCACCAGCGCGTCGCGGCCCTGGTTGGGCAGGTTGTCGATGACACGGCTCATCGCGAGCCGGGAGGCGTTGGACTCGATGTCGAGGATGACCGGCTTCAGCCCGGCCGCCTCGGCCAGGCCCTGGCGGTCCTGCACCCGGTCCTTGCGCGAGGCAGCGATCAGCACTTCCACGTCCCCGACCTGGTCCGAACTGGGTCCGATCACACAGAAATCCAGGCTCACCTCATCGAGCGAAAACGGAATGTACTGGTGGGCCTCGGCCTCGACCTGCATCTCCAGCTCTTCCTCGCGCAAGCCACCGGGCAACACGATCTTCTTGGTGATCACGGCCGACTGCGGCATGGCCATCGCCACGCTCTTGGTGCGCGAGCCGCTCTTGACGACCACGCGCTTGACGGCGTCAGCCACCTCATCGAACTTCTCGATCTGGCCTTCCGAGATCCAGCCCTTTTCGAAGATCTCACTGGCAAAGCGCTCGACGATGTACTCACCCGACGCGCTCTGGCTCAGCTCGACCAGCTTGACACCGGAAGAGCTGATATCGAGTCCGATCAGAGACGCATGTTTGCGGCCCAGAAGGATGTCAAGAAAGCTCACGCAGAATCCCCAAAGTCACGTTCATGGCCGTGTCGGACTGTTAATAAACCACTTCAATGCTAGCAACAAAGCCATTGAGGCACAAAGATTTTCCCGAATTTTGCATTGTCGCCGCGTTGTGCCCGCCAAGACGAGCGCAGTCCTCCATCCAAGCACAATACGACGCCCCGGACAAGGCGAGATCCGGCTGCGTTACAAACGTATCTCGGCGTTTGTGACCAGTTCCTATAATCCGCCGGACGATCCAGGCCCTCCCTGCCCATCTGTACATGAGCGACACCTCTCGACCTTCTTCGAACGACAGCCAGTCCCGGTCGCCCACGCGCCCGCATCCTGGGCTGCGCCTGCTGGCGTGGCTGGTCGGGCTGCCACTGGCTCTGGCCTTGATCTTCGTGCTGCTGCTGGGGTTGGCTCTGGCCGTGGCCTACCCGAACCTGCCCGAGATCAGCGGCTTGGTGGACTACCGGCCAAAGCTGCCGATGCGGGTGGTCTCAGCCGACGGGGTGGTGCTGGGCGAGTTTGGCGAGGAGCGGCGAAATTATCTCCCGATCCAGGCCATTCCCAAGGTGATGCAGGAGGCCGTGCTCGCCATCGAGGACGCGCGCTTCTACCAGCACGGCGGCATCGACTACAAGGGCATCCTGCGGGCCGCCATCGAGAACCTGCATGATGCACGCAGCCAGGGTGCCTCCACCATCACGATGCAGGTGGCGCGCAACTTCTACCTCTCCACCGAAAAGACGCTCACGCGCAAGGTCTACGAGATCCTGCTGTCGCTGAAGATCGAGAGCCAGCTCAGCAAGGAGAAGATCCTGGAGGTCTACATGAACCAGATCTTCCTGGGTCAGCGGGCCTACGGCTTCGCAGCGGCCAGCGAGGTTTATTTCGGCAAGCCGCTCAAGGACATCTCGGTCGCCGAAGCCGCCATGCTCGCCGGCCTGCCCAAGGCGCCCTCGGCCTACAACCCGATCGTCAACCGCAAGCGGGCCGAACTGCGCCAGCGCTACATCATCGGCCGGATGCTCGAAAACGGCTTCATCACCGAGGTGCAGCACGACGAGGCCCTGGCCGAGACACTGAGCTACCGCAGCCCACGCAGTTCCGGCATCCACGCCGAGTACGCTGCCGAAACCGCCCGCCAGATGGTCTTTGCCCAGTACGGCGAGGCGGCCTACACACGCGGCCTGAACGTCGAACTCTCGCTGCGCTCGGCCGACCAGATGCACGCTTACCGCACGCTGCGGCGCGGTCTGCTCACCTTCGAGGCCCGCAAGCCCTACCGCGGCCCGAGCGCCTTCGTCGATCTGCCCAAGGACGAGGCCAAGCTCGACGCCCGCGTGGCCGAGGCGCTGGAAGACCATCCCGACCTCGATGACCTGCGCGCCGCCGTGGTCACCTTGGCCGAGGCGAAGAAGGTGGGGGCCGTCCTGCAAAACGGTGAGGCGATCTCCGTGACCGGCGACGGTCTGCGCCAGGTGCGCGCCTCGCTGATGGCCGATGTCGCCCCGAAGATGCAGATCCGCCGCGGCGCCGTGGTGCGCGTGATGAAGGGCAGCAAAGGTGACTGGAGCATCGTCAATCTGCCCGAAGTCGAAGGTGCACTCGTCTCCATGGACCCGCAGACCGGCGAAATCCGCGCCATGGTCGGCGGTTTCGACTACGCCAAGAGCAAGTTCAACCACGTCACGCAGGCCTGGCGCCAGCCAGGATCGAGCTTCAAGCCATTCATCTACTCGGCCGCGATGGAAAAGGGTTTCTCGCCTGCCACGGTCGTCAACGATGCGCCGCTGTTCTTCGACGCGGGTGTGACCGGCAGCCAGCCCTGGGAGCCGAAGAACTACGACGGCCAGTTCGACGGTCCAATGTCGATCCGGCGTGGTCTGGCCAAGTCCAAGAACATGATTTCGATTCGGCTGCTGAAGGCCATCGGCCCCAGCTACGCGCAGCAGTGGGTAACGAAGTTCGGCTTCGAGGCCGAGAAGAACCCGCCCTACCTGACGATGGCGCTGGGCGCGGGTGCGGTCACACCCATCTCGATGGCTGACGGATACGCGGTGCTGGCCAATGGCGGCATCCGCGTCAACCCGGTGCTGATCACCCGCATCACCGACAGCCGTGGTCAGCCCATCACCCAATCACCACCACAGAGCGGCCAGGACGAGCGTCTGCGTGCCATCCCCGCACGCAATGCCTTCATCACCAGCAGCCTGCTGCAGGAAGTCACCCGCACCGGCACCGCCGCACGGGCACAGGCGGTACTCAAGCGCCCCGACCTCTACGGCAAGACGGGCACCACCAACGACTCGCAGGACGCCTGGTTCAGCGGCTACAACAAGGGCCTGGTCGCCATCGTCTGGATCGGCTACGACACCCCGCGCTCGCTGGGGGACAAGGAGACCGGCGGTGGTTTGGCGCTACCGATCTGGATCGACTACATGGCGCAGGCGCTGCGCACGGTGCCAGTGAGCGAATACACCGCGCCGGACGGCGTGGTCTTCGTCAACAACGACTGGTACTACACCGAGAACAGCCAGGGTGGCGGCGTGAAGTCACTGGGCCTGGAGGATGTGGCCCCTCGCCCGCCGGAATCCGACGAGCGCAAGGGCATCCTCGACCTGTTCCGCGACACGGGCGGCGTACCGAGCCCGTCAACGGCCCCCGCGGCCTCGCGCTGACCCCGGCACGGCGGCGTTGTCAGGCCGCGTTGCTCTGGGCCGTGAACACCAGCGCCTGCCCGCCCTGCGCACTGGCCTGGGCCGACAGCGCAGCATAGAACTCGTCGCCGCTGCGGCCGTCCCGCCACGCACCGTTCACCCAGCGGTAGTGGAAACCGCCAGCACGGGCCGCCATCCACAGCTCCTGCAGCGGCGGCTGGGTGTTGAGGATGATCTTGCTGCCTCCCGGAAAACTCAGCTCCAGCAGGCCGCCGGTGCGGTGGGTATCGATGTCGATCACGTCGTCGTCCAGCCAGCGGTCGATGGTTGCTTCGATCGTGGCCAGCGCAGCGTGTGCCCTGCGGGTGTACTCCGCGTCGGTCAGGCCGGACGGGGTCGTCGGAGCCGGGGGGGTCGGGGCGGTGGTGTGGTGCATGGTCGCTAGAATCCGTCGATGTTCAAAGTCCAAGACTGGCTGAAAACGAGTTTAGCGCCGCGGGCCGCCGTGGCCTGCGCCCTGCTGCTGTCGGCCTGTGGCCAGAAGGGTCCGCTGACGCTGCCGACTCCGGACACCACCCCTCCTCCTCCTGCGGCCGTGGCCGCCTCCGCTTCGACACCCGCACGATGAACCTGCCCGGCTCCCCCTTCCTCGCCCGCGACGCCGCCGGCACCCTCACGCTCGAAGGCCATGCGCTGGCTGAACTCGCACGCGAATTTTCCACGCCGCTGTACGTCTACTCGCGCAACGCCATGCGCTCGGCCGCCGCCACCTACCACCAGGCGCTGGCCGGCCGTCCCCACCTCGTCTGCTACGCGATGAAGGCCAACTCCAGCCTCGCCGTGCTGCAGACCTTCGCCGAGGCCGGTTGCGGCTTCGACATCGTGTCCGCGGGCGAGCTGCAGCGCGTGCTGGCCGCCGGAGGCACGGCGGACAAGGTGGTGTTCTCGGGTGTCGGCAAGACACGCGCCGAGATGCGGCTGGCGCTGGAGGCGGGCGTGCGCTGCTTCAACGTCGAAAGCGAGGCCGAACTCGACGTGCTCTCCGAGGTCGCCACCGCGATGGGCAAGACCGCGCCGATCAGCCTGCGCGTCAATCCGGACGTCGACGCCAAGACACATCCTTACATTTCCACCGGGCTGAAAGGCAACAAGTTCGGCATCTCGCACGAACACGCGCTGGCCGTCTACCAGCACGCCGCCCGCCTGCCCGGCATTGCGGTCCACGGCATCGACTGCCACATCGGCTCGCAGATCACCGAGGTCAGCCCCTACCTCGACGCGCTCGACCGCGTGCTCGATCTGGTGGAAGCGGTCGAAGCGGCTGGCATCCCGGCCCACCACCTTGACCTCGGCGGCGGCCTGGGCATCACCTACACCGATGAGCAACCGCCCAGTGCCGGCGATCTGATCGGCGCGATGCTGGCCAAGATCGACGCCCGCGGCCACGGCCACCGCGAGATCCTGATGGAGCCCGGCCGCTCGCTGGTGGGCAACGCCGGCGTGCTGCTGACCGAGGTGCTCTACCTCAAGCCCGGCGAGCACAAGAACTTCTGCATCGTGGACGCCGCGATGAACGACATGGCGCGCCCGGCGATGTACGAGGCGTGGATGGCGATCGTGCCCTGCCAGCAGCGCGACGACGCGGCGCAGACCTGGGATGTCGTCGGCCCGGTGTGCGAGTCGGGCGACTGGCTCGGCCGCGACCGCGCCATGGCCGTGCAGCCCGGCGACACGCTGGCGATGCTGTCGGCGGGCGCCTACGGCATGACGATGGCGAGCAACTACAACAGCCGTCCGCGGGCTGCCGAGGTCATGGTCGATGGCGCACAGGTCACGCTGATCCGTGCGCGGGAAACCATCACCAGCCTGTTCGCCGGGGAACGCCTGATTGACGGGCAGGGCAATCTGTGACTTGCTGCCGCCATCAGGTATCCTCGACCCTTTCGCGCGACCCCTCCGCGCTGGCCACGTGCCTCTGCCTGCGACTGCCATGAAAGCCTTCAACGAAGAAACCGTCACCTCGGTGCACCACTGGACCGACCGGTTGTTCAGCTTCACCACCACGCGCGACCCGGCCTTCCGGTTTTCGAGCGGCCACTTCGTGATGATCGGCCTGCCCGTCAACGGCAAGCCGCTGCTGCGCGCCTATTCCATCGCCAGCCCGAACTGGGAAGAAAGCCTGCACTTCTTCTCGATCAAGGTGCCCGACGGCCCGCTGACCTCGCGCCTGCAGCACCTGCAGGTCGGCGACAAGGTCATCGTCGGCCGCAAGCCCACCGGCACGCTGCTGGTCGACTACCTGAACCCCGGCAAGCGCCTGTACCTGCTGGGCACCGGCACCGGTCTGGCCCCATGGCTGTCGATCATCCAGGATCCCGAAACCTACGAGCGCTTCGAGAAGGTCATCGTCGTCCACGGCTGCCGCCACGTGAACGAGCTGGCCTACCAGGACCTGTTCAAGGGCCTGCCGAACCACGAGTTCCTGGGCGAACTGATCGGCGACAAGCTGGTCTACTGCCCGACCGTGACCCGCGAGCCCTTCGAGCGCCAGGGCCGCATCACCGACCTGATCGAGGACGGCCGCATGTGGACTGACTTCGGCCTGCCGGCATTCAACCCGGCCGAGGACCGCGCCATGATCTGCGGCAGCCCCGCGATGCTGCGTGACCTCAAGCGGATGCTCGAAGAGCGTGGTTTTGCCGAAGGCAACACGACCACGCCGGGCGACTTCGTCATCGAGCGGGCCTTCGCCGAACAGTGATCCGGTCGTCTCGACCAGCAAAAAGCGCGACTCTCGGGTCGCGCTTTTTTATTGGCTGTCCACAGCCGCTGTGGATAACCCTGGGGATGAGCGGAGGAATGACCGTTCAAGTCCTTGATTCAAAAGGACTTTGCCTAGATTGCCTCATTTTGCGGCAGCCAGCATGAAGTCCAGCGCCGCGCCAACATCCTCGTCGCTCAGCTTGGGGTTGCCGCCCTTGGCCGGCATCGCGCCCTTGCCCTTCAAGACCGCATTCAGCAGCGCCTCGCGACCCGTTTTCACCCGCGGCGCCCACGCCTCCTTGTCGCCGAACTTGGGCGCATTGGCCAGCCCCGGCACATGGCACATGGCACATGCCTGGTTGTAAACATCCTTGCCGTCGGCCGCTTGGGACAGGCCGGCGGACAGGGTCAGAGTGGCAGCAGCCAGAACGGGCAGCAGAGCTTTCATGGGGTCTCCTCGGTGGTGTATGGGGTGGTGGGGGCGCCGCTCCGTTGCAAACGCCGTGCCCTCCTGTCAACGCTCGGCGCGCCAGCGCCGCGGACCCGTGTTAACCCGCAGCATCTTCGTCCACCCTGGGACAACCGGGACGGGCGACTGTGCAAGGCAGGGACACCCGCCGCTGTGCCCTGGAGCGCCACCGCTCAGACGAAGCCCAGCAGCCGCTTGGCGTTTTCCTTCAGGATCAGCGGCTTGACCTTGTCCTTGAAGCCGGCCTCGTCGAAGTCCTTCATCCAGCGTTCGGGCGTGATCAGCGGGTAGTCGGAGCCGAACAGCATCCGGTCCTTCAGCAACGTGTTGGCGTACTGGACCAGCTGCGCCGGGAAGTACTTCGGGCTCCAGCCGGACAGGTCGATCCAGACATTCGGCTTGTGCAGCGCCAGCGACAGCGCCTCGTCCTGCCACGGCCAGCTCGGGTGCGCGATGACGATCTGGATGTCGGGGAAATCGATCGCCACGTCCTCCAGCAGCATCGGATTCGAGTTCTGCAGACGCAGGCCGCCGCCACAGCGCATGCCCGAGCCGATGCCCGAGTGCCCGCTGTGGAAGATCGCCGGCAGCTTGTACTCGGCGATCACCTCGTACAGCGGCCACGCCATCCGGTCATACGGCAGGAAGCCCTGCACCGTCGGGTGGAACTTGAAGCCCTTGACGCCGTGCTCCTCGATCAGCCGGCGCGCCTCGCGGGCGCCCATCTTGCCCTTGTGGGGGTCGATCGAGGCGAAGGCCACCATCATGTCGCTGTTCTCGCGGGCCGCGTCGCAGATCTCCTCGTTGGGGATGCGGCGACGGCCGAGCTGGGACTCGCTGTCCACCGTGAACATCACCAGCCCGATCTTGCGCTCCCGGTAATAGGCGACGGTCTCGGCAATGGTGGGACGGCGGTCGGAGCCGAAAAACTTGTCCGCAGCGCGGTCGTACTCTTCGCCGTAGTTGTCGAAGGGATTGCGGCAGGACACCTCGGCATGGGTGTGGATGTCGATGGCGATGAGATCGTTGGTGTTCATGGTGAGTACCAGGATGAGTTGCTTAAATTTTGTAATCAATTCAAGCATCACAGTTTAGGGTTTACCCGCAAAATTGAAGTGATTTAAGCCGTGTTGCAGCGCAACAAAGGGTTTTCATGGGGGTCACCGCAGGGTCTTAATACTTATATTTATGAATCAAATTTCCGTCGGTTGCTCCTGCTGCCCTTCACGCCATGACCACTCCCGCCTCCGACCCCACCTTCGCACCCGCCACGGGCCTGCTGGCCGGACTGGACCTGTTGCAGATCGAGCAATCCGGCCCGGTCGTCCACATCTGCTTGAACCGGCCCGCCAAGCGCAACGCCATCAACGACACGCTGGTGACCCAGCTCCACACCGCCTTCGTCAACCTGCCGGCGGACACACGCGCGGTCGTGGTCAGCGGCGCGGGCAACCACTTCTGCGCCGGGCTGGACCTGTCGGAACTGGTCGAGCGCGACATCCACGGCGCCATCCTGCATTCGCGTGGCTGGCATGCCGCGTTTGATGCGGTTCAGTTCGGCAAGGTTCCGGTGATCGCGGTGCTGCATGGCGCGGTGGTCGGCGGCGGGCTGGAGCTGGCGGCGTCGTGCCAGATCCGTGTGGCCGAGGATTCCGCGTACTTCGGACTGCCTGAAGGCCAGCGCGGCATCTTCGTCGGCGGCGGCGGCTCGGTGCGCATTCCCCGCCTGATGGGCATGGCGCGCATGACCGACATGATGCTGACCGGCCGCGTCTTCGACGCCGACCAGGGCGAGCGATACGGCGTCGTCAACTACCGCACCGCGGATGGCGCCGGGCTGGCCAAGGGCATCGAGCTGGCGCGCAAGATCGCCGGCAACGCGCCGATGACCGCCTTCGCCGTGATGCACGCGCTGCCGCGCATCGTCGAGATGTCGCCGTCGGAAGGGCTGTTCACCGAGTCGCTGATGGCTGCTGCGGCCAGCAACACCCCGGAAGCACAAGACCGCCTGCGCGCCTTCCTGGAAGGGCGGGCCGGCAAGGTGGTCAAGCAGTCATGAGCAGCGCCCCCCAACCCCGTTACCGCGACATCCGCGTCGGCGGCTGCACCGACGCCGTCCTCGACACCCGCGCCGATGGCCTGCAGGTGCTGCGCTCGACCGAGCCGCTGGGCGACTACCCGCTGCGGCTGACCGACGCCCTCGAACGCTGGGCCGCCGAGGCGCCAGACCGCACCTTCGTCGCCAAGCGCCTGCCTGCGGGCCAAGGCGGCGACTGGCGGCGCATCTCCTATGCCGAGATGCTGCAGCGCGCCCGCGCCGTGGGCCAGGCGCTGACCGACCGCGGCCTGTCCGCCGACCGCCCGATCGCCATCCTGTCGGACAACGACCTCGAACACCTCACGCTGGTGCTCGGCGCGATGTGGGCAGGCGTGCCGGTGACGCCGGTGTCGTCGGCGTATTCGCTGATTTCGCAGGACTACGGCAAGCTGCGCCACATCGCCGAGACCGTCACGCCGGGACTGGTCTTCGCCGCCTCACCCGCGTATGGCAAGGCCATCACGGCCGTGTTCGGCACGGACGTGGAAGTGGTGCTGACCGAGGGCGCCATCGACGGCCACTCCATCACGCCTTTCGCCACGCTGCTAGCCACCGAACCCAGCGCCTCGGGTGATGCCGCCCACGCGCAGGTCGGCCCCGACACCATCGTCAAGTTCCTCTTCACCTCCGGCTCGACCAAGCTGCCCAAGGCGGTCATCAACACGCAGCGCATGCTGTGCGCCAACCAGCAGATGCTGCGGCAGTGCCTGGCCTTCCTCGCCGAAGAGCCGCCGGTGCTGGTGGACTGGCTGCCGTGGAACCACACCTTCGGCGGCAACCACAACGTCGGCCTCGTGCTCTACAACGGCGGCACGCTCTACATCGACGAAGGCAAGCCGACGCCGAAAGGCATGGCCGAGACGCTGCGCAACCTGCGCGAGATTTCGCCGACGATCTACTTCAACGTGCCCAAGGGCTTCGAGGAAATCGCCTTCGCGATGGACCGCGACCCGGTGCTGCGCCGCTCGCTGTTCGCCCGTGCGCAGGCGTTCATGTTCGCTGGGGCCGGCTTGTCGCAGGCGGTGTGGGACAAGCTCGACGCGCATGGCGAGGCCGAGACCGGCGAGCGCGTGCGCATCATCACGGGCCTGGGCATGACCGAAACCGCGCCGTCCTGCACCTTCGCGGTCGGCACCGACGTGCGCTCGGGCCACATCGGGCTGCCGGTGCCGGGCGTCGAGGTCAAACTGGTGCCGGATGGCGAAGGCGACACGGCCAAGACCGAGATCCGCTTCCGCGGCCCGAACGTCATGCCCGGCTACTGGCGCGCCCCCGGGCAGACCGCCGACGCCTTCGACGAGGACGGTTTCTACTGCACGGGCGACGCCGTGAAGTTCATCGACCCCGCACAGCCGACCCGCGGCCTGCTGTTCGATGGCCGCACCGCCGAGGACTTCAAGCTCTCGACCGGCACGTTCGTCAGCGTCGGCCCGCTGCGCGCCAAGGTCATCCTGGCGGGCGATCCCTGCGTGCAGGACGTGGTCGTCACCGGGTTGAACCGCGACGAGATCGGCCTGCTGGTCTTTGCCCGGCCGGACGAGTGCAGGAAGCTCGCCGAGCGCGAGGGCCCGGAGGCCGTGCAGGCGTTTTTCCAGACGCTGGCCGACTGCCTCTGGCGCGCCGGCACTGGCAGCGCCAACCGCCCGGCCCGGCTGCACGTCATGACCGAGCCGCCGTCGATCGACAAGGGCGAGGTCACCGACAAGGGCTCGATCAACCAGCGCGCCGTGCTGCTGCACCGCGCCGC
This sequence comes from Sphaerotilus sp., assembly GCF_031429695.1. Lineage (GTDB taxonomy): Bacteria > Pseudomonadota > Gammaproteobacteria > Burkholderiales > Burkholderiaceae_C > Sphaerotilus. Next base: position 100,725 of record NZ_JANPAB010000009.1, on the reverse strand, counting down.
CCTGGTCGAGCAGCTCCACGACAGCCGCGAGGGCGACCCGTTCGTGGTCCTGCCGCGCAAAGCCTGAACGCACGAAGGACAACACCATGCAGATCCAAGGACACGCCGCGATCGTCACCGGCGGCGGCTCGGGCCTCGGCGAGGCCGTCGCCCGCGAACTCGCCCGGCTGGGCGCCAAGGTTGCGGTGCTCGATGTGAACCAGGCCAGCGCCGAGCGCGTGGCGGCCAACATCGGCGGCCTCGCGCTGCGCTGCGACATCACCGACAGCGCCAGCGTCACCGCCGCGCTCGACGCCGCCGAAGCCGCCCACGGCACGGCGCGCATCGTCATGAACATCGCCGGCATCGGCAGCGCCAAGCGCGTGATCCAGCGCGACGGCTCGCCCGCGCCGCTGGAGGATTTCGAGCGGGTCGTGCGCGTGAACCTGATCGGCACCTACAACGTGGTGCGGCTCGCCGCCGCCCGTCTGGCCAAGGCCGAGCCGCTGGAAGGCACGTCGGGCGAGCGTGGCGTGGTCGTCAACACCGCCTCGGTCGCCGCCTTCGACGGGCAAGTCGGGCAGGAAGCGTATTCGGCGTCCAAGGGCGGCGTGGTCGGCATGACGCTGCCGCTGGCGCGTGACCTGGCGCAGTTCGGCATCCGCGTCTGCACCATCGCGCCGGGCCTGTTCGCCACGCCGCTGATGAACGAGCTGCCCGAAGCGGTGCAGCAATCGCTCGCGGCATCGATCCCCTTCCCGAAGCGCCTGGGCCAGCCCGACGAGTTCGCCGCGCTGGCCGCCCACATCGTCCAGAACGGCCACCTCAACGGCGAGGTGATCCGGCTGGACGGGGCATTGCGGATGGCGCCGCGCTGACCGATCTGCCACGCTCACACACTTGCGTCTTTCGTTCCTTGATCCTTGAACGTTGATCTACACCCCACGGAGACAGACCCCATGAAGCTGAACAAGACCCTCATCGCCTGCGCCGCCCTGTGGGCCGCGGGTGCCGCACAGGCCGACATCACCATCGGCGTCAGCCTACCGCTGACCGGCCCGGCCAACGGCCTGGGCATCCCGATGCAGAACGGCATCAAGCTCTGGCCCGCCAGCATCGCGGGCGAGAAGCTCAACGTCATCGTGCTCGACGACGGATCCGACCCGACCAAGGGTGTGCAGAACGCCAAGCGCTTCGTCACCCAGGACAAGGCCGACATCATCATGGGCTCGGCTGCCACACCGGTCGCCATCGCCATGTCGGACACGGTCGCCGAGGCCACGACACCGCACTTCATGTTCTCCCCCGCCGTGCTGCAAGCCGGCAAGGACAACTGGGCCTTCCGCCTGCCGCAGTCCAACGCGGTGATGTCGCACGCCATGCTCAAGCACATGAGCAAGCTGGGCGTGAAGACGGTCGGCTTCCTCGGCTACACCGACGCCTACGGCGAAAGCTGGCTCAAGGACTTCCAGGCCGAGGCCACCGCCATGGGCCTGCCGATCAAGATCATCGCCACCGAGCGTTTCGCCCGCGCCGACACCAACGTCACCGCCCAGGCCCTGAAGCTGACGGCCGCCAACCCGGACGCGATGCTGATCGTCGCCTCCGGTTCGGGCGCCGCCATGCCGCACAAGGCCATCATCGAGCGCGGTTTCAAGGGCAAGGTCTACCAGACCCACGCCGCCGCCACCCGCGACCTGATGCGCATCGGCGGCAAGGATGTCGAGGGCGCCTACGTCGTCTCCGGCCCCTGCGTGATCGCCGAGCAGTTGTCGGATGACCATCCGTCGAAGAAGGTCGCCATCGACTTCGTGCAGAAGTACGAGAAGGCCAACGGCGCTGGCTCGCGCAACCAGTTCGCCGGCCACGCCTATGACGCCGCGCTGGTGCTGGAAAAGATCATTCCGGTGGCGCTGAAGAAGGGCAAGCCCGGCACGCCCGAGTTCCGCGCCGCGCTGAAGGAAGCCACCGAGACCATGGGCCGCACGGTGGTCTCGCACGGCGTGCTGACCTACTCGAAGGACAACCACTGGGGCTTCACGACCGAGACCGGCGTGATCCTGAAGGTGGTGAATGGCGACTGGAAGGTCGAGTAAGACCCTCACCCTCCAGCCCCCTCTCCCGCCTTGCGGGAGAGGGGGAGCAAGACCGGTCAGCACGGGCAGGCCGAGTACAGAGACCCTCCATGGACTTCTCGATTGCAAGCATCCTCGCACTGGACGGGGTGACCAACGGCGCGGTGTACGCGCTGCTGGCCACCGCGACGGTGCTGCTCTTTGCCGTCACGCGGGTGATCTTCATCCCGCAGGGCGAATTCGTCGCCTACGGGGCGCTGACGCTGGCCGTGCTGCAGACCGGCAAGGTGCCGGGCACGGTCTGGCTGCTGCTGATCATGGCGGCGGTGGCGGCCGTGGTCGAGGCGGTCCACGGATGGCGCCAGCGCCGGCCGGTCGGGCTGGTGGCCAAATCGGCGGTGCTGACGCTGGCCGCACCGCTGGCCATCGCCACGGTCGCGATGGTGGCCGCGCCGATGCACCTGCCGCTGGTGGTGCAGGCACTGCTGACGCTGGCCATCGTCACGCCGCTGGGCGGGCTGACCTACCGGCTCGCCTACGAGTCACTGGCGGACGCGACGGTGCTGGTGCTGCTGATCGTGTCGGTGGGGGTGCATTTCGCGCTCACGGGGGTGGGGCTGCTGTTCTTCGGCGCCGAGGGCTACCGCAACCCGAGCTTCTGGGACGAGCGCTTCAACGCCGGCCCGCTGATGCTGACGGGCCAGACCATCATCATCTTCCTGGCCTCGGCGGCGCTGATCGTGCTGCTGTGGCTGTTCTTCGAGCGCTCGCTCTACGGCAAGGCGCTGCGCGCCACCGCCGTGAACCGCCTCGGCGCCCGGCTGATGGGCATCTCGACGGTGCAGGCCGGCCGGCTCAGCTTCACGATGGCGGCCTTCATCGGCGCGCTGTCGGGGCTGCTGATCGGCCCGACCACCACCGTGTTCTACGACTCCGGGTTCCTGATCGGCCTCAAGGGCTTCGTCGCTGCCGTGTTCGGCGGACTGTCGAGTTACCCGCTGGCGCTGGTCGGCGCGGTCGGGGTCGGGTTGCTGGAATCGTTCGGCTCGTTCTGGGCCAGTTCGTTCAAGGAGGTGATCGTGTTCACCTCCATCCTGCCGGTGCTCCTGTGGCGTTCGCTGCGTGACCCGCATACTGAGGAGGATTGACCCGTGGCGGCACGCACTCGCTGGTTCCTGTTCTTCGCCGCGCTGCTGGCCCTGCTGCCAGTGCTGCCGGTGCCGGAGTTCTGGATCACCCAGCTCAACTACATCGGCCTGTACGCCACCGTCTCGCTCGGCCTCGTGCTGCTCACCGGAGTGGCCGGCCTGACCTCCTTCGGTCAGGCGGCGTTTGTCGGCGTCGGCGCCTACACGGCAGCCTATCTGTCGGTCAACCATGGCCTGTCGCCGTGGCTGACCGTGTTCATCGGTCTGGCCATCACGGTGGTCGTGGCGCTCGTCCTGGCCGCCGTGACGCTGAAGATGTCGGGCCACTACCTGCCGCTGGCGACCATCGCCTGGGCGCTGTCGCTCTACTACACCATGTCGAACATGGAGTGGCTGGGCAAGTACGACGGCATCCTGGGCGTGCCGGCGATGACGCTGTTCGGCACCAGCCTGGCGTCGGGGCGCAGCTATTTCTACGTGATCTGGATCGTCGCGCTGCTGGCGGCCGTCGGCGTGGTCCACCTGCTGGACTCGCGCACGGGTCGTGCCATCCGCGCGCTCAAGGGCGGCGTGACGATGGCCGAGGCCATGGGCATCTCGACCTACCGCTACAAGGTGCTGGCCTTCGTGCTCGCGGCGATGCTGGCGTCCATCTCGGGCTGGCTGTTCGCGCACTTCCAGCGCACGGTGAACCCGTCGCCGTTCGCCCTTGGCAAGGGCATCGAGTACCTGTTCATGGCCGTGCTCGGCGGCGTGGGCAATGTCTGGGGCGCCTTCGCGGGTGCGGCGCTGGTCAAGGTCATCGAGGAGCAGTTGCAGACCTGGCTGCCGCGCCTGATCGGCTCCAGCGGCAACTACGAAAGCATCATCTTCGGCGTGGTGCTGGTGGTCGTGCTCAAGTACGCGCCCGAAGGACTCTGGCCACACCTGGAGAAGCTGTTCGCCCGCTTCCTGCCCTCGCGCCAGCGGGTGCGCGACTGGGCCGACGCCGCGCCGCTGCCCGAGCGCAGCAAGCCGGCCGCGGGCGAGCTGCTGCTCGACGTGGACAAGGTGCGCAAGCAGTTCGGCGGGCTGGTGGCGGTGAACGACGTGAGCTTCCAGATCCGCACCGGCGACATCGTCGGGCTGATCGGGCCGAACGGCGCCGGCAAGTCCACGACCTTCAACCTCGTTTCGGGCGTGCTGAGCAAGACCTCCGGGCGGGTGCAGTTCCGCGGCCAGGATGTCTCGGGGCTGTCCTCGCGCGAGATCGCCGAGCGCGGCCTGTCGCGCACCTTCCAGCACGTCAAGATGCTGCCGGACATGACGGTGCTGGAGAACGTGGCGCTGGGCGGCTACCTGCGCAGCTCGTCCGGCACGGTCACGGCGATGCTGCGGCTCGACCGCGCCGAGGAGCGCCAGCTCTTCCGCGAAGCCGAGCGGCAACTGGTGCGCATCGGCATGCAGGACCAGATGCACGAACTCGCCGGCAACCTCGCCCTCGGCCCGGCGCGGATGATGGAAATCGCCCGTGCGCTGTGTACCGACCCGGCGCTGCTGCTGCTGGACGAACCCGCCGCCGGCCTGCGCCACAAGGAAAAGCAGGCGCTGGCCGACGTGCTGCGCCAGTTGAAGGCCGAAGGGATGAGCCTGCTGCTGGTCGAGCACGACATGGACTTCGTGATGAACCTGACCGACCGCATCGTGGTGATGGAGTTCGGCACCAAGCTGATCGAGGGCACCCCCGCCGAAGTGCAGGCCAGCCCGGTCGTGCGCGCCGCCTACCTCGGCACGGAGCACTGACACCATGACGACGCACTCCACGAACGCCCCCACTCCCCTGCTGTCCGTCACCGGCCTGCACGCCGGCTACGGCAAGGCCGAGGTGCTCTCGGGCCTGAACCTGACGCTGCCCCGCGGCAGTGTCGTCACCGTGATCGGCCCGAACGGCGCCGGCAAGTCCACCACGCTGAACGCGCTGATGGGCGTGCTGCCCTCGACGGGCAAGGTGCTCTTCGACGGCCAGGACCTCGCCAACGTCACGCTCGAAGACCGCGTGATGGCCGGCCTCGCGCTGGTGCCGGAGAAGCGCGAGCTGTTCTCCACGATGACAGTCGAGGACAACCTCGTGCTCGGCGGCTGGCGCCAGATGCGCGGCGGCAACGGCACCTGGCGCGACCAGCTCGATGTCGTCTACACGCTGTTCCCGCGCCTGAAGGAGCGCCGCGACCAGCACGCTGGCACGATGTCCGGCGGCGAGCGGCAGATGCTGGCCGTCGGGCGGGCGCTGATGAGCCAGCCCAAGGTGCTGATGCTCGACGAGCCGAGCCTGGGCCTCGCGCCGCTGATCGTGCGCGACATCTTCCGCACCATCACCAAGCTGCGCGAGACGGGCGTGAGCATCCTGCTGATCGAGCAGAACGCCCGCGCCGCGCTCGAAGTCGCCGACTACGGCTATGTGCTGGAGACCGGCGCCATCGCGCTGGAAGGGCCGGCCCGCCAGCTCGCCGGGGATGCCCGCGTGATCGAGACCTACCTCGGCGCGCAGAAGAAGTAATCCATCGAAACCATTTCCTGACCCTTCTCCATGAGCACCTGGACCCCGCCCCTGCAGCGCATGCAGTTCGTCATCGAGCAGGTGCTGGACGCGCCCACCTCGTGGCAGCAGCAGCCCGACTTCGCCGACCTCGACGCCGACACCGCCCGCGAGGTGCTGGAGCAGGCGGGCCGCTTTGCGCACGAGGTCATCGCGCCGCTGAACGGTTCCGGGGACACCGAGGGTTGCCGCTGGCAGGCCAACGCCGTGACGACACCCGCCGGCTATCCCGCCGCCTGGAAAGCGTTTGTCGAAGGCGGCTGGCCCTCGCTGCCCTGCGCGCCCGAGGACGGCGGCCAGGGCTTGCCGAGCCTGCTCAACGCGGCGCTCTACGAGATGCTCGTCTCGGCCAACCACGCCTGGACGATGTACCCCGGCCTGCTGCACGGCGCGTATGAAGCGATCCGCCACCACGCCGTGCCCGAGCTGCGTGCGCGTTATTTGCCGAAGGTCGTCAGCGGCGAATGGCTCTCGACGATGAACCTGACCGAGCCGCAGGCCGGCAGCGACCTGGGCCTGACGCGCACCCGCTGCGAGCCGGTCGATCCGGACGCGCCGGTCGTCAATGGCGCCGCGGTCACCGTCACGGGCAACAAGATCTTCATCTCCGGCGGCGACCAGGACATGACGGACAACATCGTCCACCTCGTGCTCGCCCGCCTGCCCGGTGCCCCCGCGGGGACGAAGGGCCTGACGCTGGTGCTCGTGCCCAAGTGGATGCCGGATGGCCGCCGCAACGGCGCGTGGTGCGACGGCATCGAGAAGAAGATGGGCATCAAGGGCAGCGCCACCGCCCAGATGCGCTTCGACCGCGCCGAGGGCTGGATCCTGGGCGAGCCGAACGCCGGGCTGGCGGCGATGTTCCTGATGATGAACTCGGCGCGGCTGCACGTCGGGATGCAGGGCCTCGGCCATCTGGAGGCCGCCTGCCAGATCGCCACCGGCTACGCCCGCGAACGGCTGCAACTGCGCGCCCCGGCCCGCCCGGCCGACGCCGACGCGGCGCACAAAGGCCCGGACCCGATCGCCTGGCACCCCGCCATGCGCCGCACGCTGCTCGACCTGCACGCGCAGTGCGAAGGCGCCCGCGTCATGGCGTACTGGACCGCGATCCTGCTCGACGAATCGGAACACCACCCCGACACCGCGGTGCGCAAGGAGCGGCACGAACTTGTCGCCCTGCTCACCCCGATCCTCAAGGCCTTCCTGACCCACCTTGGTCACCACGGCACCAACGAGGCGCTGGGTGTGCTCGGCGGCCACGGCTACGTGCACGACTGGGGCATCGAGCAGCACGTGCGCGACAGCCGCATCGCGATGATCTACGAGGGCACCAACGAGATCCAGGCGATCGACCTGCTGCTGCGCAAGGTGCTGGACCGGCCGCAGCGGCTGGATCTGTTGCTGGACGCATTCCGCGTCGAGATCGACATGCTGCGGGCCGCACCGGACGACGCGGCCGGCACGCTGCGCACCTGGGCCGCCACGCTCACCGACGAGGTCGAGACCATCGTCGCCGCCACCGCTGCGCTGCAGGCCGGCCGGGCTGCAGCGCCGGACCGGCCCTTCCTCGTCGCCGACGACTACCTGCACGCGCTCGGCCACAGCCTGCTGGCGTGGAGCTGGGCGCGGCTGGCACGGGCCGCCCTGAACGACACCGACACCACCCGCCGCGACTGGCTCCACACCGTCACCGAGCACGGCCGCACCTGGCTGCTGCCCGCGGCGCGCTGGCGCTGGCAGCGTGTGGCGGACGCGACACTGGCGCTGGGCTGGCTCCCCGCGTGATGGGCACATCGCGCGCGGGCGGGCATCATGCGGTGATGAGCAGCAGTACCAAGAAGCAGGGTCCGGCGCAAGGCGTGCTGGACAACGTCGTCGGTCACCACCTGGCCTGCGCGCGGGTAACGACCCATGTCACGTTCATTCAGCACATCGGCCAGCCGCTCGACTTGCGCCCGGTCGAGTACTCCTTGCTGATGCTGCTGCTGGCCAATGCCCAGCTCACGCCCAAGCAGCTCGCGCAATCGCTGGCCCTGTCCGCGCCGAACCTCACCATCCTGCTCGACCGGATGCAGGTCCGCGGTGCGCTCCAGCGGGTGCGCAGCGAGGTCGATCGGCGCTCGCAGCATGTGATGCTCACCGACGCTGGTCGTGCCTTGGCAGAGCAGGCCCGGGCGCTGACCCCGCCGATGGAGGCCGACCTCGACGGCTGCTTGAGCCGCGCCGAACGGGCACTGCTGATTGAGCTGCTCGACAAGATCGCTCGGCACCGCCCGGCATGACCAGCACCGCCGTGCCCGCAACGGGCTGGGTGCGCCACGCACCGCTGCTGTTCGTGCTGCTGTGGAGCACCGGCTTCATCGGCGCCAAGCTGGGCCTGCCGCACGCACCGCCGCTGGGATTCCTGGCGGCACGCTATGCCTTGGTCGTCGCGCTGATGGCGCTGGCGGCGCTGTGGGTGCGGGCGCCGTGGCCGCAAGGTGCGCGCGCATGGGGACATCTGGCGGTGGCCGGGTTGCTGGTCCATGCGGTCTACCTGGGCGGCGTGTTCACCGGCATCTCGCAAGGACTGCCGGCAGGCGTGTCCAGCCTGGTCGTCGGGCTGCAACCGCTGCTGACCGCGGTGGGCGCCGGCTGGGTGCTGGGCGAGGCGGTGCGGCCGAAACAGTGGCTCGGCCTCGTGCTCGGGCTGGTGGGCGTGGTGCTGGTGCTGTCGTCGCGGCTGGCGGGCGCAGGGTTCGATCTGCAGACGTTCCGCCACCTCGTCCACCTGCCCGGCCTGCCGGCGGTACTGTTCGCGCTGCTGGGCATCACGGCGGGCACGCTCTACCAGAAGCGCTTCTGCCCGCGCTTCGATTTCCGCACCGGGGCAGTGGCGCAGTTTGTTCCCTGCCTGCTCGTCACCGGCGCGCTGGCCTGGTGGACCGAGGACCGCGCGATCGACTGGTCCTCGGATGCCTTCGTCTTCGCGCTGGGGTGGCTGGTGCTGGTGCTCTCGCTGGGCGCGGTCGGGCTGCTGAACCTGCTGATCCGCTCGGGCAGCGCGGTGAACGTCGCCAGCCTGTTCTACATGGTGCCGCCCTGCACGGCGGTGGTGGCGTGGGCGCTGTTCGGCGAGGCGCTCAGTCCGCTGGCGATGGTGGGGATGGCGATCGCGATGGCGGGCGTCTATCTGGCCAGGAAATGAGACGGTAGAGCGGCCAAGGGGCAAACGCGCGGTATATAGTCAACGTGTACCGCACGCAATGCAGTCTGCCGCCGAGGTGACCCATGACCGCCAGCACCGTCTTCACGAACAACCGCACCCAGGCCGTGCGCCTGCCCGCTGACGTGCGTTTTCCGGCGGAGACCCGCTTGGTGAACGTTCGCGTCGTGGGCAAGGAACGCATCATTGCCCCGCTGAACGCCGCGTGGGACAGCTTCTTCCTGGACGGCCCGCAGGCGACCGATGACTTCATGGCAGAGCGGGCCTCGCAGGGACAGTCGCCTCGGGACAGCTTCTGAGGACCGACGCCCAACGACCATGTTGAAGTACCTGCTCGACACCAACATCGTCATCTACGTCATCAAGCACCGCCCGCCCGAGGTGCGCGAAGTATTCAACCACCACCACGGACGCATGGCGATCTCGGCCGTGACGCTGGCGGAGCTGCTGCACGGTGCAGAGAAAAGCGCCGATGTACCCCGCAACCTGCGGGTGGTCGAGGACTTCTGCAGCAGGCTCGACGTGCTGCCCTACGGACTGAAGTCCGCACAGCACTACGGCAGCATCCGTGCCGCGCTGGAGCGGCGCGGGCTGCCGATCGGCGTCAATGACCTGCACATCGCCGCCCATGCACGCAGCGAGGGTCTCACGCTGGTGAGCAACAACCTGCGCGAGTTCGATCGGGTCGAGGGGTTGTTGACGGAAAACTGGCTCACACCTTGAGGATGTGCGCCCGGTAGTACAGCAGCTCGTCGATCGACTCGTGGATGTCGGCCAGCGCCGTGTGCTTCTGGTGCTTCTTGAAGCCTTCGACCAGCCCCGGTTGCCAGCGGCGCGCCAGCTCCTTCAGCGTGGAGACATCGACGTTGCGGTAGTGGAAGAAGGCTTCGAGCTTCTTCATGTAGTTGGCCATGAAGCGGCGGTCCTGGCAGATGCTGTTGCCGCACATCGGCGAGACCTTGGCGCTGACGTACTGCTTCAGGAAGGCGATCACCTGCTGACCCGCGTCGTCTTCGGTGACGGTCGAGGCCTTCACGCGGTCGATCAGGCCGCTCTTGCCGTGGGTGCCCTTGTTCCAGGCGTCCATGCCGTTCAGCACGGCGTCGGACTGGTGGATGGCGATCACCGGGCCTTCGACGCGCACGGTGAGTTGCGCATCGGTGACGACGACGGCAATCTCGATGATGCGGTCGGTCGCCGGGTCGAGCCCGGTCATTTCCATGTCGATCCAGACGAGGTTCTGGTCGTTGCGGGTCAGGGTCGGGACGGGGGCTTCAGCGGCAATCGGCTCGGTCATCAGGGGCTCCAGGAGAAGCGGCGATTTTCCCACGCGCCATCGGCGAGAATCCGCGGATGAATTCGCTCGCCGTGACGTTCGCCTTTGCCGCCGCCCTCGTGGCGATGCTCGGCACCCGCCTGTGGCTGATCAGCCGCCAGATCCGCCACGTGGCGCAGCACCGCGGTGCCGTGCCCGCCGCCTTCGCCGACGTGGTGTCGCTGGAGGCCCACCAGAAAGCCGCCGACTACACCATCGCCCGCCAGCGCTTCGAGCTGCTGACGACCGCTTGGGGTGGTGCGATGCTGCTGGGCTGGACCTTGCTGGGCGGGCTGGACGCGGTCAATGCCGTTGTGCTGGACTGGGCGCTGCCGCGCTGGGGCGCACTCGGCTACCAGATCGCGCTGTTGATGGCCGTGAGCGCCATCGGCAGCGTGATCGATCTGCCCTTCGACCTGTGGCGCACCTTCCGCATCGAGCAGCAGTTCGGCTTCAACCGCATGACCTGGGCGCTGTGGCTCAAGGACGCGCTGGTCGGCACCGTCGTGGGTGTCGCGGTCGGCGTGCCGCTGCTGGCGCTGGTGCTGTGGCTGATGGCGGCGGCGGGGGCGCTGTGGTGGTTGTGGGCGTTCGCGGTACTGGCCGGATTCACGCTGCTGATGCAGGTGCTCTACCCGACGGTCATCGCGCCGCTGTTCAACAAGTTCCACCCACTGGCCGACGAGGCGCTCAAGGGCCGCGTGCAGGCGCTGATGCAACGCTGCGGCTTCAAGGCACAGGGCCTGTACGTGATGGACGGATCCAGGCGCTCGGCCCACGCCAACGCCTACTTCACCGGCTTCGGCAGCAGCAAGCGCGTGGTCTTCTTCGACACGCTGCTGGCCCGCCTGTCCCCCGAGGAGATTGAGGCGGTGCTGGCCCACGAACTCGGCCACTTCCACCACCGCCATGTGCCCAAGCGGCTGGTCACGGTGATGGGCGTGTGGCTGGCGAGCCTGGCGCTGCTGGGCTGGCTGATGAACCAGCCAGCGTTCTACACGGGCTTGGGTGTGCAGCCCAACCTGATGGCGCCGAACCACGGCCTCGCGCTGCTGCTGCTGACGCTCGCAGGGCCGGTGTTCGGTTTTTTCATCACGCCGATCACGGCCGCCGTGTCCCGCCGCCACGAGTTCGAGGCGGACGCCTACGCCAGCCAGCAGGCGCAAGCGACCGACCTGAAATCTGCCCTGCTCAAGCTGTTCGAGGACAACGCCAACACGCTGACCCCCGATCCGCTGTACGTGCGCTTCCACTATTCCCACCCACCCGCGTCCGAACGCCTTGCCGCCCTCCATGCCCACTCCTGAACTCGACATCGGCCTCGTCATCGCCGGCCACGGCCGCCACTACACCGTCGAGACACCGGAGGGCCGCGAGATCAAATGCAGCCCGCGGGGCAAGAAAAGCCAGCTCGTCGTCGGCGACCGCGTGCGCTGGCAGCCCACCGACACGCTGGGCAACGAGGGCGTGATCGAGGCGCTGGAGCCACGCACCAACCTGCTCTACCGCCAGGACGAGTGGAAAACCAAGTCCTTCGCCGCGAATCTGGACCGGCTGCTGATCCTGGTCGCCGCCGAGCCGGTGTTCAGTGAAAGCCAGCTCGCCCGTGCGCTGATCGCGGCCGAACAGGCGCGCATCAAGGTCAGCATTCTCCTGAACAAGATCGACCTGATCGAATCGGCGCAGCTCGCCCGCGCCCGGCTGGCCCCTTACGTGAAGATGGGCTACGACGTGATCGAGGTGGCGATCAAGGCCCAGCCGGACGAGACCCGCGCCCGCCTGACCGACCTGCTCGCCACCGGCTCGACGCTGGTGCTCGGCCCGTCCGGCACCGGCAAGAGCACGCTGGTCAACCTGCTCGGGCTGGACGCTGCGGCGCCGGTGCGCGAAATCTCGGTGGCGCTGAATTCCGGCCGCCACACGACAACGCACACCCGCTGGTACTGGCTCGACGACGCGCACAAAGGCGCGCTGATCGACTCGCCGGGCTTCCAGGAATTCGGCCTGCGCCACATCCCGGTGGAAGACCTCGCGGCATGGATGCCGGACCTGTCACCGTACCTGGGCCAGTGCCGCTTCGCCAATTGCAGCCATGACCACGAGCCGGGCTGCGCGGTGCTGGCAGCGCTGGAACGCGGGGACATCGCGCCGTCGCGGCACCGGATCTACCTCGAAGTGCGCGACGAGCTGGGGCGCACGCACTACTGATCGAGCACGGCGGATGCGGCCCGCCAGACACACTCCCGCAGCGTGCGTACGCTGGCCGAATCGAGCCGCCAGCTCTGCCAGTACAGCGCCACCGACACGCTGTGCCCCGGGCAGAGGTCCACCAGCGCGCCCGACGCCAGCGCAGCCGCAGCCAGCGGCATCGGCTGCAGCCCCCAGCCCAGCCCGGCCACGGCTGCATCGAGAAACCCCTGCGCCGACGGCACCCACCACTGCGGCGGGGTGCAGTCCTCGCCGATCACCTGTGACAGGAAGCGGTGCTGCATCTGGTCCTTCTGGTTGTAGACCAGCATCGGCGCACGCCGAAACCCTTCCGCAAGCGTCACGCCAGAGAAATACCGCTGTGCAAACGCCGGGCTGCCCGCCGCGAGATAAGGCATCGAACCGAGCGGATCCACCCGGCAGCCACCCACCGGCTCGGCGGCCGCCGTCACGGCGCCAAACACCGTGCCGTTCTTCAGCCACTCGCGGGTGTGGTCCTGGTCATCGACGTGCAGCGCCAGCGTGTCGCCGCTGCGGGCGTGGAAATCGACCATCGCCGGCACGACCCAGGTCGCCAGGCTGTCGGCGTTGACGGCCACGGGAATGCTGCGCGGGCGAGCGGCGGCGCTGCCCGCCTCGGCCAGCGGTTGCAGGTCGTGCTGCAGGTCGGCCTCCAGCATCTCGATCTGCAGGTAATGGCGGTACAGACGGGCCCCTTCTGGCGTGGCCGTGACGGGCGCCGAGCGGATCAGCAGCACGCAGCCCAGCCGCTCCTCCAGCGCCTTGACCCGCTGCGACACTGCGGACGGCGTGACGTGCAGCTCCCGCGCCGCCCGCTCGAAGCTGCCCAGCCGCAGCACGCAGGACAGCGCACGCAGCGCGACGAGGTCGATCATTCGATGAAGTACAACTTAATCATGGTTAGGAAGTTTAGCTGTACTGCACACCGGGCGCCCCCTACGCTGCACGGCATGAACACCTCCACCTACTTCCTCGGCATGGCCGCCAGCGCCGGTCTGATCATGGCCATCGGCGCTCAGAACGCGTTTGTCCTGCGCCAAGGTATCCGGCGCGAGCATGTGGCGGCGGTGGTCGCCGTGTGTGCCGTGTCGGACGCAGCGCTGATCGCGCTCGGCACCGCAGGCATCGGCGCGGCGTCCACGCGCTTTCCGCTGGCGATTCCGCTGTTGACGGTCGCGGGCATCCTGTTCCTGTCGGTCTACGGCATGCAAGCGGCGCGGCGTGCGTGGCGCCCTGCGGGGCAAGGACTCGACCCGCAAGGGGGGGCGCCGCTGGCGTTGTCGGCCGCGCTGGTCCAGGCAGCGGCATTCAGTTGGCTCAATCCCCATGCGTGGCTCGACACCACCGTGCTGCTCGGCTCGCTGGCCAATGCGCAAGGTGACGACCGCTGGGTCTTCGCGGCGGGAGCGATGACGGCGAGCCTGCTGTGGTTCACGCTGCTGGCGTGGACAGCGGGCCGGCTGGCGCCACTGTTCCGCCGGCCACACACCTGGCGCGTGTTCGACGCCACAGTGGCGATGATGATGATCGGGCTGGCGGGTGGCCTGACCTTGCAGACCCTGAAGGGCTGATCAACCCAACCGGTTCGCCAGCGACAGCAGCGCCAGCAGCATCATCCACAGCACCATCGAGCGCCACACCAGCCCGACGACCGTACGCAGGTGGGACAGGGCCGGCGGCGCGCCGGGGGTGCTGCCCTGACCGTCCACGGGCAATTCGCCAGGCAAGGCCACGGCGTAGCCAGCCGCACCGGCACCCAGCGTCGGTGCATCGGCACCACCCAGCGAAACACCGCAGGCACCGGCCGCCGCCGACAGCAGGATGCCGTCGTTCGACTGCTTCCACAGGCCCGCGCACTGCCGCCAGCAGTCCACAGCCTCCTCGAAATTGCCAACCACGGCGAAGCCGGCCGCTGTCAGCCTCGCCGGCACATGGTCGAGCACCGCGAACGCCGCTTGCGAGCGCTGCATCAGCGCCCCGTTGACAGGTGCCGTTTCCGCGCGGATCTTGAATGCCCAATAGCGGGCGCAGAACTCGGACATCCGGTACACCACGGCACCCACCGGTCCCAGCCCCAGCGCCGACCCCAGCACGAACCAGAAGAACACACCGAAGACATGGCGGTGGGCGGCCAGCAGTGCGTGCTCGATGACGTGGCGCAGCAACTCGGTGCGGGGCAACTCGCTGGCGTCGAGGTGGCGCCACTCCTGCAGCACGCGGCGGGCGCGGTCCTCGTCGCCCTGCTCCAGTGCGTCGCGGATGTCGGTGAAGTAATGGCTGAACTGGCGGAAGCCCAGCGTCAGGTAGAGGATCAACAGGTTGAAGCCGAGTGCCAGCAGCAGGCTTTGCTGGTGCAGCAGCGCGAAGGCACCCCAGGCCAGCAAGGCCGGCGTGAAGACCGTGACGGCCCAGACCACCCAGGCGTGGTGCTCGCGCCCGGCATCGAAGTTGCGCGCGGTCCAGCGTGCCCAGTCGATCAGGGCTTCATGGACGGGATTGCCCTGCGGCAGGGGCCGCAGTTGTTCGACGATCAAAGCCAGCAGGACGGCGAGGAAACTCATGCCGTCAATGATAACGGCGTGAACAACGACACGGCATCAGCCTTCACCCGGGTCCGCCATCAGGCTGCCAGAAAGTGGTAGAGGTTGCGCAGCATCGCCGCCGTGGCACCCCAGATGAAGTAGTCGCGCTCATCCCCATCGGCCGACGGGCCGCGCCAGGGCATCGACAGGAACTGGCGGCGCTCGTCGGATGTGTCGAAGACGTGGACCTGGTGGTGGGCGGGCGCCATCAGGAAGGCCAGCGGCACCTCGAACGCCTCGGCCACCTCGCCGCCGTCGATCTCCAGCGCAAACGGTGGATGCACCAGCGCCACGACCGGTGTCACGACGTAGGACGTGACGGTGGTGTAGGTCGGCAGCGCGCCGATCACCTCGATGTGCCGGGCGGCCAGACCGATCTCCTCGCGGGCTTCGCGCAATGCCGTCACCACAGGATCGACCTCACCGGGATCAACCCGTCCACCGGGAAAGCTGATCTGCCCGGCGTGGTCGCGCAGGTGGTCGGTGCGGCGCGTCAGCAGGACACGCAGACCGTCCTCACGTGCCACCAGCGCCACCAGCACCGCCGCAGCGGCGGGCGCCCGCTCGGCCAGCGGGCCACCACCGTCGCCACGAAACTCCGGCAGCCAGTCGGGTGGCGCGGCAAAGCGGGCCTTGAGCTGTGCCGGGGTGAGGCGATCGCTGGTCAGCGCGGGCAGGTGGTGGTCGGCACGGGCCACCGGCACAGCGCGTGGATCGCGGATGAGGGAGGGGCGTCGGGACATGGGTTTCAGGATAGGCCGAAAACGACCAAGCCGCCCAGAGGCGGCTTGGTGATCGAGGCATCCCGCGTGCAGGATGCCTGGGTCGGCGGGTGAGCCAGCGATCAGGCCAGCTTTTCCTTGATGCGTGCCGACTTGCCGCTGCGCTGGCGCAGGTAGTACAGCTTGGCACGGCGGACGTCACCGCGGCGCTTGACTTCGATGTTGGCGATCAGCGGGCTGTAGAGCTGGAACGTGCGTTCCACGCCTTCGCCGCTGGAGATCTTGCGGACGATGAAGTTGCTGTTCAGGCCACGGTTGCGGCGGGCAATCACGACGCCTTCGTAAGCCTGCACGCGCTTGCGGGTGCCTTCAACGACGTTGACGCTGACGATCACGGTGTCGCCGGGGGCGAAGACGGGGATGGTCTTGTTCAGGCGAGCAATTTCTTCTTGCTCAAGTTCTTGGATCAGGTTCATGGGAGCTCCAGGCGATCGTGCTTGCAAGGGCGCATGTTCATGTCGAACACTCGACTACCTTCAGGCAGAGGATCAAAACCCGAGATTATAGCCGGATTTTTGACAGATACAGCTCATCGGCCCGGCTGAGGCGGCCGGCCTGGCGGGCGGCGGTGATCAGGTCGGGTCGGCGGCGCGCGGTCAGCTCCAGTTGCCGCTCGCGGCGCCAGACGGCGATGTGCGCGTGGTGGCCCGACAGCAGCACGGGCGGCACAGCGTCGTCACCGAGCGTCTCGGGGCGGCTGTAGTGCGGGCAGTCGAGCAGGCCGTCGGAGAAGCTGTCCTGTTCGTGCGAGGCCGCGGCGTTGAGGACGCCGGGTTGCAGCCGCGTGACGGCATCCAGCAGCGTCAGCGCGGGCAGCTCGCCGCCGGACAACACGAAGTCGCCCAGGCTGAGTTCCTCGTCCACATGGCGGTCGATGAAGCGCTGGTCCAGCCCCTCGTAGCGGCCACAAACCAGGATCGCGCCGTGGCTGGCGGCCAGCGCCTGCACCCGCGACTGCGTCAGCGTGGTGCCGGCGGGACTGAACAGGATGACGGGTGCCGCGGGCGCCGCCTCGGCGCGGTCCTGGCGGATGGCTGCCAGCGCACGCTCCAGCGGCTCGACCAGCATCACCATGCCGGGACCGCCACCATAGGCACGGTCATCGATGCGGCGGTAGGTGTTGTCGGCGTGGTCGCGCAGCGGCCACAGGCGCACGTCCACCTGCCCGGTCGAGTAGGCGCGGCGCGTCACGCCGACCTTCAGGAAAGGGTCGAAGAGTTCGGGAAACAGGGTGACGACGTCGAAGCGCACAGCAGGCGCAGCGGGATCAGTAGTCCAGACCCCAGTCGGCGATGATCCGCCGCTCGGTCAGGCTGACGTCGTCGATGTAGGCCGCGACAAAGGGAATCAGGCGCTCGACGGCACGGGGCACACCCGCTTCATCGACGCTCTCGGCGGTCAGGCGCATCACGCTGTGGGCGCCGGTGTCGAGCATTTCGGCGACCGTGCCCAGCCCTGCGCCGTCGCGGTTGACGACGTTCAGGCCGATCAGGTCGATCCAGTAGTACTCGCCGTCGTCCGTCTTCGGGAAGATCGAACGCGACACGAAGATGCGGGCCCCGCGCAGCGCTTCGGCGCCGTTGCGGTCGGCGACTTCGCGCACGGAGGCGATCATGCCGTCACTGTGCTCCTTGGCCAGCGTGACGTTCAGCACCTTGGGCAGGGCGGGCGCATCCTTGGCGCGCGGCTTGCCGACGGGTGGCTGCAGGAACCAGTGCCGTGCCTTGAGCACGACCTGCGGATCCGCCGCATAGGGCTGGATCCGCAGCCAGCCCTTGATGCCCCAGGCATCGGCCACCCGCGCGACCTCGATGGCGTCATCGGGCCAGGCCACGGCGTCATCGGTGGTGGTCACGGTCATGGTGGGGGTGCTCGGGGCGGTCAGGGCAATGGCAATCAGGCAGCGGAGACGACAGGCGCAGCGACCGTGGACTTGGCTTGCTTGATCAGGCGCTCGACGGTGGGCGAGAGCTGTGCGCCGACGCTGGTCCAGTAGTCCACGCGGTCGAAGGAGACGCGCAGGGCTTCGGCCTGGCCGGAAGCCACCGGGTTGTAGAAGCCGACGCGCTCGATGAAGCGGCCGTCACGGCGGTTCTGGCTGTGGGCCACGACCAGGTTGTAGAACGGGCGCTTCTTGGCGCCGCCACGGGAAAGACGAATCACGACCATGATGTTTCCTTGATCAAAGGTATAGAAGGCAAAACCAGAGACCCACGCGACCAGGAGACACTCAGGCCAGCAGATCAGACAATGCCGTGCGCAAGACCGGAAGATTTCCTGAGCCCTGCAAGCGACAACCACATTCTTCCCGACCCCGTTAGATCGCGCTGCGTGGCATGCTGCCGTTCAGCCGTCGTCGGAAAACCGCGGATTATAAACTTTCCCAGACCCCCATGAACGCTCCCACGATTCGCCCCAGCCAGGATGCTGACCTGCCGGCCATCACCGCGGTCTACGCCGCCAATGTCGAACACGGTACCGGCACCTTCGAGATCGACGCGCCAGACCTCGCCGAGATGGCCCGCCGCCGTGCGGATGTGCTCGGCAAGGGCCTGCCCTGGACCGTCGTCGAACACGACATCGGCCGTGGCCCCGAGGTACTGGGCTACGCCTACGCCAACCACTTCCGCGCCCGCCCCGCCTGGCGCTACGCACTGGAGGATTCGATCTACCTGTCGCCGCGCGCCCACCGCCTGGGCCTGGGTCGGCTGCTGCTGGCGGAGCTGGTGGCGCGCTGCACGGCGCTCGGCGCTCGGCAGTTGCTCGCGGTGATCGGCGACTCGGACAACCTCGGCTCCATCGGCGTCCACCGCGCCTGCGGATTCGAGACGCTGGGCGTGATGCGCTCGGTGGGCTGGAAATTCGACCGCTGGCTCGATGTTGTGATGATGCAACGCATGCTGGGTGCGGGCGATGCGCTTGCCCCCACCATCGCCTTCCCTGGACACGCTGGAGCCTCGACATGAGCGCCGTGAAATCGAAAACGTTGGCGACCTGGCTCGCCGTGGTAGGGGGCGGCTTCGGGCTGCACCGGTTCTATCTGCACGGCCTGCGCGATGTGTGGGGCTGGGTGCATGTGCCGCTGACGTTGCTCGGCATGGCCGGAATGCAGCGCATGGCCGCCTTCGGTCTGGACGACACCGCTGCCCCGTGGCTGTTGCCGCTGGGCGGGCTGTCGATCGTCGCCGGCATGCTCGCGGCGATCCTCTGTGGCCTGAGCACGGATGAACGCTGGGACGCGCGCCACAACCCGGACCTGCCCGCAGGCAAGGGATCACCCGCGGGTGGCTGGGGCGCAGTCCTCGGCGTGATCGCTGCACTGCTGATCGGCGCGACGATCCTGCTGTCATCGATCACCTTCACGCTGCAACGCTACTTCGAGGCCCAGGTCGAGGCCGCGCACCAGATCAGCCGCTGAGGCATCAGAACAGGCGGGTACCCGCGTAGTAGGCGATCGCGGCCACCGTGGCCGACGCAGGGATCGTGAAGATCCACGCCCACACGATGCTGCCCGCCACGCCCCAGCGTACGCCCGACGCGCGCTGCACCGAGCCAACGCCGACGATGGCCCCGGTGATCGTGTGCGTGGTCGAAACCGGCACGCCCAGCGCCGTCGCCAGGAACAGCGTGATCGCCCCGCCCGTCTCGGCACAGAAGCCGCCCACGGGCTTGAGCTTGGTGATCTTCTGGCCCATGGTCTTGACGATGCGCCAGCCACCGAACATCGTGCCCAGGCCGATGGCGATGTAGCAGCACCAGATCACCCAGCTCGGCGGCATCTTGTCGCCAGCCTGCGCGTAGCCGGTGGCGATCAGCAGCATCCAGATGATGCCGATGGTCTTCTGCGCATCGTTGCCGCCATGCCCCAGGCTGTACAGCCCCGCCGAGACGAGTTGCAGCCGCCGGAACCATTTATCCACCCGCAACGGCGGCGTGCGCCGGCAGATCCACGCCACCAGCACCATCAGCAGCGAACCCAGCAGAAATCCCAGCATCGGCGACACCAGAATGAACGCCACCGTTTTCCACACACCCGCACCAATCAATGCGGTGACACCGGCCTTGGCGGTGACCGAGCCGACAATGCCGCCGATCAGCGCATGCGACGAGCTGGACGGAATGCCGTAGAGCCACGTCACCACGTTCCAGGTGATCGCCCCGATCAGCGCGCCGAACACGACGTGGTGGTCCACGATGCCCGGCTCGACGATGCCCTTGCCGACCGTGGCGGCCACCTTGAGCTGGAAGATCGAGATCGCGATCACGTTGAAGAACGCCGCGAACAGCACCGCCTGCTGCGGCTTGAGCACGCCCGTGGACACGACCGTGGCGATGGAGTTCGCCGCGTCGTGGAAACCGTTCATGAAATCGAAGCCGATCGCCAGCACCACCAGCAGCGCGATCACCCAGAAACCGACCTGTACGCCGTCCATGTTGTCCGGACTCCGCGGCTCAGGAGTTTTCGAGGACGATGCCCTCGATCAGGTTGGCCACGTCCTCGCACTTGTCGGAAATCGACTCCAGCAGTTCGTAGATCGCCTTGAGCTTGATCAGCTCGCGGATGTCCTGCTCTTCGCGGAACAGGCGCGACATCGCCGAGCGCATGACCCGGTCGGCATCGGACTCCAGCCGGTCGATTTCCTCGCAGGTCTTGATGGTGGCCTCGGCCACGCTGCTCTGGCTGAGCTTGGACAGCAGCGTCACCGCGTGCGCCACCCGCACGCAGCACTTGGCCGACAGCTCGCTCAGGCGCAGCACGTCCTCGGTCATGTGGCGCACGTCGTAGAGCGACATCGTCTCCGAGGTGTCCTGCAGCAGGTCGAGGATGTCATCCATCGCGTTGATCAGGCCGTGGATCTGCTCGCGGTCGATCGGCGTGATGAAGGTCTTGTGCAGCAGGCGGTTGACCTCGGCGGTGATCTTGTCGGCGGTGTGTTCGGCGTCATCGACCTCCGCAGCGTATTTCTCGCGCAGCGTCACGTCACCATAGTTCTGGACCATGGCCAGGAACGCGCGGGCACCAGTGACGATGGCTTCGCCATGCGTATTGAAAAGCTCGAAGAAATTGCCTTCGCGCGGCAGCAGCTTGCCGAACAACATGGTGAGACTCCAGGGGGACTTCGGAACAATGGGACGGGCGAGTTTAGCCGCAGGGGTCAAGAATTCACGCCGCAGAGAAACCCGATCGAGCCCGAACGGATTCAGGCCGGCGCGATACCCTGCTCCGCCGCGAGGCGCTGCGCCCGTGCAGGCCAGTCGGCTGCGTCCATCCCGACCGGCAGCACGATCTGCCCAGGCAAGGCCATCCACAACTGCAGCAGCGGCAGCAGCACGAACGCCCGGTCGGTCATGCGTGGATGCGGCAGGGTGAGCCGCGCGGTGTGGCACCGCAGGTCACCGTGGAGCAGCAGATCCAGATCCAGGGTGCGCGGCGCATTGGGATAGGGACGCTCGCGGCCATGGGCGTTCTCGATGGCCTGCAGGGCGTCCAGCAGCGCCTCTGGCGACAAGCGGGTGCGCAAGCAGGCCACGGCGTTGAGGTAGTCCGGGCCGCTGGCGTCCACCGGGCGGCTGCGCCAGCGGCCCGATGCGGCGACCCATTGCGTTTCGGGCAGCGCAGCCAGTGCGGCGCAGGCCGCATCCAGCGTCACCGCCGCGTGACCGAGGTTGGCGCCCAGCCCGATGCAGGCCAGCAGCGCCGGTGCGTCAGCCCGCGGCGTCATCCGCCGCAGGGGGTGCCGAGCGGTCGCCGGCCGGCTTGCGGCGGCGGCGGCGCTTGCGGGCGGCGGGCGCCGGGACGCCGGCCGTAGCGCCATCGCCATCGCCTTCACCGACCGCCCGAGTGCGGACGGTCGGAGTGCCCCCCGCTGCACGGCGGGCCAGGTCCTGCACACGGGCTTCGTCGAGCAGGTCTTCGCGCTCAGCCTCGTTCGCGGTGGAGAAATCTTCCCACCAGCGCGCCAGATCGGCATCGGCCTCGCCCGCATCGGCCCGCAGGCGCAGGAAATCGAAACCTGCCCGGAAGCGCGCCTGCTCGGCCAGCGACAGCGCCGACGAGGGCGTGCGCCGCTCGAAACGAGGCTGCATCAACCAGATCTCGCGCATGTCGGCCGCGAGCTTGCCGCGACCGGAGATGTCGCCGATGCGGGCGTCGAACACGGCGTCGGTGGCCGTCTGCATCGCGGCGGTCGGCCCTTCGCCCTTGGCGCGCAGTTGTTCTGTCCGGCGCAGCACGTCGTGCCACAGCATGCAGGCCAGCATGAAGCTCGGCGCCACCGGTTTGCCCTCGCCGACACGGCGGTCCGTATCGGCCAGCGCACGCTGGATGAACTGCTCGCGGCCATCATGCTGGTGCGCGTCGTCGAGCACGGCATCCAGGATCGGGAAAATGCCCTTGTGCAGGCCCTGCTTGCGCAACTCTTCCAGGCTCGCCAGCGAATGCCCGGTCTGCAGCAGCTTGATCATCTCGTCGAACAGCCGGCTTGCCGGCACGTTGGCGAGCAGGTCGGCGCAGGCGCGGATGGGTTTGCGCGTGCCGGGCTCGATCTCGAAGCCGAGCTTGGCCGCGAAGCGCACCACGCGGATGATGCGCACCGGGTCTTCGCGGTAGCGCGTCACCGGGTCGCCGATCATCCTGAGCAGGCGCTTCTTGGCATCGACAAGGCCGTGGTGGTAATCGACCACGATCTGGCGGCGCGGGTCGTAGTAGAGCGCGTTGACGGTGAAGTCGCGGCGCGCGGCGTCCTCGTCCTGCGGCCCCCAGACGTTGTCGCGCAAGACGCGGCCGCTGGCGTCCACGACGTGGCTCTTGCCGGCGAGTTCGGATTTCGAGGTCTTCTCGTTGCCCGCCACCTGCTCGGCAGCCGAGGCGTCGAGGTAGGCACGGAAGGTGGACACCTCGACCACCTCGTGCTCGCGGCCACGGCCATGCACGACGTGAACGATGCGGAAGCGCCGGCCGATGATGAAGGCGCGCCGGAACAGCGATTTCACCTGCTCGGGTGTGGCGCTGGTCGCGACGTCGAAGTCCTTGGGCCGGTGGCCGAGCAGCAGGTCGCGCACGGCACCGCCGACGACGTAGGCTTCGTAGCCGGCGTCCTGCAGCGTCGTGACCACCTTGATGGCGCGGTCGTCCAGCAACGCCGGGTTGATGCCGTGTTCGGACACGGGCACCTCCACCCGCACGCCGATCACCGGCCCGACCGGCACGCCGGCCTCGGGTTCGGTGCCAGCGGGCGTCTGCGGGCCGGGGGTCGTCTTGCTGGCCGATTTGCCGAGCAACTTGTCGATGAATTTCTTGATCATGGGAAGAGCCGCAGGATGCGCCAGCCGCGTTCGCGGGCAGTGGCTTCGAGCGCAGGGCTCGGGTTGGTCGCCACCGGTTCGGTGGCCAATTCCAGCAGCGGCAGGTCGTTGGGCGAGTCGCTGTAGACGCTGATGCCAGAGAAGTCGCTCAGGCGGTGGCCCAGACCGGCGAGCCAGTCGTGGACCCGGCCGACCTTGCCTTCGCGGAAGGTGGGCGTGCCGCGGATGGTACCCGCCCAGCGCCCGTCGGGATCACGGTCGAGCTGGACGGCCAGCAGGTGATCGACGCCGAACTCGGCGGCGATCGGGGTGGTGACGAATTCGTTGGTCGCCGTGACGATGGCCACCAGGTCACCGCGCTGCTGGTGGAAGCGCACCAGTTCCAGCGCCTGCGGCTGCACGTTCGGGCGCAGCACCTCGGCCATGAAACGCTGGTGCACGGCGGTCGATTCGGCCAGCGAGCGGTCGCGCCAGGCCGCGGTGGTGAAGGCGATGTAGGCCGGCAGGTCGAGCGTGCCGGCCTGGTAGTTGGCGTAGAAAGCGTCGTTGCGCTGGCGGAAGGTGTCGCCGTCGGCCCAGCCGATCGAGACCATGAACTCGCCAAAGGCATGGTCGGAGTCGATGGGGATCAGTGTGCCGTCGAGGTCGAACAGGCAGAGGTGGCGGTCGTTCTGAGGCATCAGGAAGGGGTCAAGGGCGTCGAAAGAGTCGTCTCGGTCTCAGAGGGTGTGCAGGTCCGGCTCGGCCAGCATCTGGCGCAGCAGCGGCAGCGTCACCGGCCGCTTGGCCGCCAGTGCGTAGCGGTCGAGCTGGCCCAGCAGCTCCATCAGGTGGGTCAGGTCGCGCTCGCTGTGGCTGAGCAGGCAGGCCAGCACCTCGTCGCTCAAGGGGATGCCACGCCGCTGTGCATCGCGGTGCAGCAGTGCGCAGACCTGCTCGTCGGTGGGTGGCACCAGCCGGTACACCAGCCCCCACGCCAGCCGCGTGCGCAGGTCGTCGCGCACCGGTAGATCCACCGGCGGCAGCCGCCCGCCCGCGATGATCGGCACACCCGCGATCGTCGCCTCGATGAACATGCGGAAGGCTTCGTGCTGGCGCTCGGCGTCGTAGCGGTCGCAGTCGTCGAGCAGCAGCAGGCGCGCGTCCTCGTCGTACTCCCAGGGCGTGGGCGAGGTCAGGTCGAATTTCATGGTGCGCAAGCCGAACGACTGCGCCTGGCTGACCGCAGCGTGCAGCAGGTGCGTCTTGCCGCTGCCGGGCGGACCCCACAGGTACAGCGGCATCGACGGACTCGGCGACAGCAGCGCCATCAGCACCTGCTCCCACTGCGCGTTGCCGCCCGGCAGGAAGGTATCGAAGCGCAGCATCGGCTCCGGCCCGAAGGCGAGCGGTACCTGCCGCATCAGCGGTGGTGTCCGGTCACGAGGCATTCCGCGAGACATTCGAGAGGTTCATCCTTGGTACAGCCGACTGGCCACATAGCCCGTGCGCAAGCGCCGCAGCGCCACCAGCACCAGCGCACCCGCCGGCAGCGCCAGCAGCACGCCGACAAATCCGAACAGATGCCCGAAGGCCAGCAGCACGAAGATCACCGCCAGCGGGTGCAGACCGATGCGTTCGCCGACCAGCCGCGGCGTGAGGAAAAAGCTCTCGATCACCTGGCCTGCACCGTACACCACCGCCACAACCCCCACCCCGTACAGATTGGCGTATTGCAACACACCCGCCAGCAGAGCCAGCACCGCACCGATGCCGAAGCCCAGGTAGGGAACGAAGATCGCCAGCCCCGTGAAGATGCCCACGGGCAACGCCAGATCGAAGCGCCCCAGCGCCAGCGCCACCGTGTAGTAGGCCGCCAGGATCAGCATCACCATCAACTGGCCGCGCAGGTACTGTCCGAGCACGGCATCGCACTCCTGCGCGAAGTCGAGCACCGCCTCCAGATAACGCGGCGGCACCATGCGGCACAGGCGGCGCTGCAGGTCGTGCCAGTCGAGCAGCAGGTAGAACGTCACCACCGGCACCAGCACCGCGTTGCCGATGATGGCCAGCAGGAAACTGCCGCCGATGCGCGCAGAGCTGAGCAGCGCGGACAGCCAGCCGTCGCCATTGGCGTCGAGATACTTGACGACAAACGCCTTGATGCTCTCCGTGTCGAGCTTGACCGCGAAGCCGTGCTGGGTGAGCCAGGGTGCCACATGGTCGTTGAGCCGCACCGCCAGCACGGGGATCTGGTCGCGCAGCACCGGCAGCTCGCGCGAAATGATCGGCACGATCAGCAGCGCCACTCCCAGCAAGGCCGCGATCGCCCCCAGTTCGACCAGCACCGCCGCCAGCGCCCGTGGCAGGCGGCGCGACAGCCGATCGACCGCGGGCTGCAGCACATAGGCCAGCACCGCGGCCGTCAGGAAGGGCGTCAGCACCGGCGCCAGCAGGCGCACCAGCAACACCGACACCAGCGCCAGGGCCAGCCAGGCGAGCATCAGCCGTTGGGTCAGGGACAGTTTCATGCGGTTCACTCGCCTTCCGGTTGATCCAGCACCATGCGCGTGCGGTCAAGCGCACGGCGCAGCGCCACGTCCAGGGGCTCCAGGACGACCTGCCGCTGCTGGACCTGCAGCAAGCGCAGCAGATCGCCGTCCTCGCGGTGCAGCACGGCCAGATTGCGCAGCATGCGGGCGAGGATCTCGCG
Source organism: Sphaerotilus sp. (assembly GCF_031429695.1). Classification (GTDB taxonomy): domain Bacteria; phylum Pseudomonadota; class Gammaproteobacteria; order Burkholderiales; family Burkholderiaceae_C; genus Sphaerotilus. The sequence goes on along the minus strand of NZ_JANPAB010000009.1, from coordinate 74,835 downwards.
CCCGGACGCTGGCTGCAGGTAATCGCCCAGCAGCTCGCCCAGGCCCATGCCGGATTCCAGGTCGAAGCGCATCTCGTGGCTGAGGTAGGGCTCCAGCCGCTCCTCCAGTTCAGCACGCGTCAGCGAACGGCCATCGACCGGGTCGATCACTGCCTCGCCCAGCGGCAGGTGCAACTTGATGAGGAAATGGCCCGGGAAGGACACACCATCCGCCTGCAGCCCGAGCTGCCCCGCGAGTTCGAGGTAGAGCACGGCCAGCGCAATCGGCAACCCGCGCCGGCGCTGCAGCACGGCGTGCAGGTGGCTGTTGTCCGGGTCGCGCAGGTCATTCACGTTGCCACCGAAGCCGAGGTCGCGGTAGAAAAACTGGTGCAACGCACGCACCCGCTGCAACGCACCGGCATCGGCCGGCAGGCGTTGGCGCAGGCGCTGGGCCAGTTCGTCCAGCTCGGTCTGCAGGGCCGAGAGGTCCAGCGCCGGGTGCTCGGCCAGTGCAATCGCGCCCGCGGCTTCGGTGAGCGACAGGCTGTCATCATCGCTGACGAGGGCAGCGAAATAGTCCAACGGGGATGGTGAAGGGCACTCCATGGTGGAAAGTGTATCGGTCGTGCCTCAGCGCCGTGCAAATTGCCGCAAGTTCACCCCGGCGAGCAGCAGCACCCCGAAATACACCACCGCCGCAGCCGCCAGCACACCGGCCAGGATCGCGACCCGCAGCCCGGCATGCGCCTGCATCCCGACCCAGTCGATCGAACGCGCCGCCCAGGCCAGGCCACTCGCCATCACGGCGCAACCCGCCGCCACCCGCAGGCCGAATCCGAGCCAACCAGGCGACGGCCGGTAGCTGCCCCGCTGGCGCAGACCGATCAGCAGCCAGGTCGCATTGACCAGCGCCGCCAGTCCGATCGACAGCGCCAGCCCCGCATGGCCCAGCAGCGGCACAAAGACCACGTTCATCACCTGCGTCAGCACCAGCACGGTGATGGCGATGCGCACCGGCGTGCGGATGTCCTGCTTGGCATAGAAGCCCGGCGCCAGCACCTTGATCGCCACCAGCCCCATCAGGCCGGCGCCGTAGCCCATCAGCGCCACCACGGTCTGGCGCACATCCTCGGCCGTGAAGGCGCCGTAGTGGTACAGCACGGCCACCAGCGGCTGCGGAAACACCAGCAGCGCCAGCGCGCACGGCAGTGCCAGCAACACCACCAGCCGCAGGCCCCAGTCGAGCAGGGCGGAATACTGTTCGGTATCACCCTTGGCTTGTGCCGCCGAGAGCTGGGGCAGCAGCACCACGCCCATCGCCACGCCCAGCAACGCGGTCGGGAACTCCATCAACCGGTCGGCATACGTCAGCCACGACACCGAACCCGCCGCCAGGTGCGACGCGATCTGCGTGTTCACCAGCAGCGACAACTGCGCGACCGACACGCCGAGCAGGGCTGGCGCCATCTGCTTCAGGATGCGGTGCACGCCCTCGTGCGCCCAAGCGTGCCGGAAGGCCGCGACCGTGAACCCCAGGTGCGGCATCACGCCCACGCTGCGCAGTGCGGGCAACTGCACACCCAGCTGTAGCATCCCGCCGAGCATCACGCCCACCGCCAGCGCGTACACCGGTGGAATGCCCCAGCGCGTGAACTGCGGCGCCAGCAGCCAGGCCGCAGCGATCACGCTCAGGTTGAGCAGCACAGGCGTGACAGCCGGCACCGCGTAGCGCTTCCACGAATTCAGGATGCCCGCCGACAGCGCCACCAGCGACATGCAGCCGATGTAGGGAAACATCAGGCGCGTCATCACCGTGGCCGAGTCCTGCGCCTCGGCCGGCAGCCCCGACGCCATCAGCCACACCAGCAGCGGCGAGCCGACCACGCCCGCCACGCACACTCCCACCAGCGACCACATCAGCACCGTGGCCACCGCGTCGATCAGGGTCTGGGTGGCAGCGTCGCCATGGGTCGTGCGCGACGCGGCGAGGATGGGCACAAACGCCTGCGAAAACGCACCCTCGGCGAACAGCCGGCGCAGCAGGTTCGGAATGCGGAAGGCGACCTGGAACGCATCGGTGGCGCTGCTCGCCCCGAAGGCCGCCGCGATGAGCTGCTCGCGGACCAATCCGGTGATCCGGGACGCCAGCGTGAGCGCAGACACGACAGAGGCAGATCGAAGCAGGCTCATGGGCAGGGGGTTCTCGGTCGCAAAGCCTGCGATTATCCATGCTATAGTGCTAGGCTTTCCTCCACCCGGAACACGAGACACATTTATGGCCACCGCTTCCAAAGCCAAGAAAAAGACCGTCCGCATTGCCTCCGGCCGCAAGCGCGTCCGCCAGGACGTCAAGCTGAACGCCGCGAACACATCGCTGCGCTCGAAGTTCCGCACCGCCGTCAAGGGCGTGCTGAAGGCTGTTGCCAGTGGCGACAAGTCCAAGGCCGGTGACACGTTCAAGTCCGCCCAGGCCGTGATCGACTCGATCGCCGACAAGGGCATCTTCCACAAGAACAAGGCCGCCCGCATCAAGAGCCGCCTGTCTGCCAAGGTCAAGGCCCTGGCGGTTGCTGCCGCTGCCTGAAGACTGATCCGGGTGGATCAATCGCAAAGGCCCGCTCTGCGGGCCTTTTGCATTGGTCAACCCCGCGTGATCAGCTCCCGTGCTTGTCCGCCTCGCTGGTGAACGCGTCGGCGTAGAACTCCTCTTCCGGCAGCGCGCATTGCACCACCAGATCCCGCTGGGCTGAAGCCACCATCACCGGCGCCCCGCAGGCATAGACCTGGTACCCGGACAGATCCGGCAGATCCGCCATCACCGCCCGGTGCACGAACCCCGTGCGCCCCTGCCAGCCCTCTCCCGCCTCCGACAGCACCGGTTCGTAGCGCAACCACGGCAGCGTACGCGCCATCTCCAGCGCCCAGTCGTGCAGGTAGAGATCGGCCTCGCTGCGGCAACCCCAGTACAGCACCGCCTCGCGCACCATGCCGCGTGCCTGCATGTGCTCGATCAGCGCCTTGATCGGTGCAAAGCCCGTGCCGGAGGCCAGCAGCACCACCGGCTTCGTGCTGTCCTCGCGCAGGAAGAAACTGCCGAACGGCCCCTCCACGCGCAGGATCTCCCGCTCCTTCATCGCGCCGAACACGTGGTCGGTGAAGCGCCCGCCGGGCATGTGGCGGATGTGGAGTTCCATTTGCCCCTGCGCTGTCTCGGGCGCGCTGGCCATCGAGTAGCTGCGCCGGGCACCATCGCGCAGGATGAATTCGATGTACTGCCCGGCGTGGTACTGGAACACCTGGTTGCCCGGCAACTGCAGCGTCAGCACCACCACGTCCGGCGCACGGCGCTCGATGGTCGTGACCCGCACCGGCATCTTCAGGATCGGGAACTGTCCCACCGAGGTCACCTGCCGCGACTCGACCACGCAATCCGTCTGCGGCGTGGCGCAGCAGGTGAGGACCAGGCCCGCCGCTTCTTCCGCTTCGCTGAGCGCCTTGAGCTGGTGGGCGCCGTGGATCACGCGCCCTTCCAGCAACCGGCTCTTGCACGATCCGCAGGCCCCATCCTTGCAGCCGTAGGGCAGGCCGACGCCCTGGCGGATGGCCGCCGGCAGCATCGCCTCGTCGCGCGCCACCTCGAAGCTGCGGCCCGCGGGCTGCACTGTCACCGTGAAAGTCATTGCTCGTATCCTCTGGGCCGTCCTGGCGCTGTTGCTGGCGATGTCGCCGCGGGCGAGATTGTGCCGCACCGATCCGAAAGAAATGACCCATGCCCAACCCTGCCCGCCTGTGCGCCGCCCGTGCCGCAGCCCTGAAGCCCCTGCGCCGCATGCGCCGCCCACGCCTGCTGATCGTTGGCTGTGGGGATATCGGCCAGCGGACCGCGCGTGCGCTTGGCGATCGCTGGACCGTGCGCGCGCTGACGTCGCAGCCGCAACGCGCTGCCTCGCTGCGCCTGCAAGGCATCACGCCGCTGGTTGGCAATCTGGACACACCCGATGCATTGCACCGCCTGGGCGCACTGGCTCCGCGCATCCTGCACCTGGCCCCCCCTCCCGGCAACGGTGACACGGACCCACGCACCCGCCATCTGCTGCAGGCACTCGGGCGGCACCACGCCTGCAAACGCCTCGTCTACGGCAGCACCACTGGTGTCTATGGCGACACGGGCGGGGCACGATTCGATGAGACCCGTCCGGTGGCACCCGTCAATGCCCGTGCGCTGCGTCGCGTCGCCGCCGAATCGGAGATCCGCCGGTGGTCCATCGAACAGGGTGTGACGGCATCGATCCTGCGCATTCCCGGCATCTACGCAGGCAACCGGCCCGGCGGCCATCCCCGCGAGCGGCTGGCCCGTGGCACCCCAGTGCTGCGCGCGGAGGACGATGTCTACACCAACCACATCCACGCCGACGATCTGGCACGCCTGTGCGTGGCGGCGCTGCTGCGCGGACGGCCGCAGCGCATCTGGCACGCCTGCGACGACACCGAACTGAAGATGGGGGATTACTTCGACCTGGCAGCACGGCTTTGCGGATTGCCCGTGCCGCGGCGCATCTCGCGCGAGGAAGCCCGCATGCAGCTCAGCCCGATGCTGCTGAGCTTCATGAGCGAATCGCGCCGACTCGACAACCGGCGCATGAAGCGGGAACTGCGAATTGCGCTGCGTTACCCGGACGTCACCACTGGCCTGCTGGCCTGAAGCAGCGGCACCGGGCGGTCAAGGGTCAGCGGCGGCGCTGCCTGGGCGGAAACGGCGGCAAACCACGCCAGAAGCGCAGCGTCAACCAGCCGCCCAGCATGCCGCCGAGGTGCGCGAAGTGGGCAACTCCTCCTCCGCCAGCCAAACCGAACAGCAACTCCATCCCGCCGAACACCAGCACGAAAACCTTGGCCTTCATCGGGATAGGAGGGAACAGCGGCATGATCGTGCGGTCCGGGAACATCATCCCGAAGGCCATCAGCAGGCCGTAGAGTGCCCCCGACGCACCCAGCGTAGGGCCTCCGCCGGTGAACCCCAGACTGACCACAAGCAATTGCACCACCCCACCGGCCAGCGCACTGGCGGCCAGGAACTGCAGGTAGCGCTGGCGACCCCAGACAGATTCCAGCTCGGCGCCGAACATCCACAGGCCCAGCATGTTGAAGAACAGGTGGCCGATGCTGCCGTGCAGGAAGGCATAGGTGATCAGCTGCCAAGGCATGAACGGGCCGCTGCCCACCGGCCACAAGGCGAACCACAGCTCGACCCAGTACCCCGCCAGCATCTGCAGGCAGTACATCGCCGTGCAGATCAGCATCAAGGCCTTGGTGACGGGTGGGATCTGGGGCATGGGGAAACTCTCTGACAGAGGGAGAGAGAAGTGTCTGCAGTGTCTTCAGCGGTTGAAGCACTGGTGCCGGAGGCCGGACTCGAACCGGCACGCCTGTTGAGGGCGGCGGATTTTGAATCCGCTGCGTCTACCGATTTCGCCACTCCGGCAGGTGGGTGTCGCGCTGCGTACGGCGCGAAGCCGCGATTATGGCATGGGTGAACGCCGCGTCGACAGTCGGCAGCACGCGGGCCGCCATGCTGCCAAAATGTGCCACATCGGTCCTGTGCCACCCCCGGAGACACCCCTCATGCCCGCTTACCAGACCATCGAAGACGTGATCGGCCGCACGCCGCTCGTGCGCCTGCAGCGCCTGCCCGGCTCCGACGCCGCCGAGCGCGGCAACGTCCTCCTGGCCAAGCTCGAAGGCAATAACCCGGCCGGTTCGGTGAAGGACCGCCCCGCCATCAGCATGATTCGGCGTGCCGAGGAGCGTGGCGAGATCCAGCCTGGCGACACCCTGATCGAAGCCACCTCGGGCAACACCGGCATTGCGCTGGCCATGGCGGCAGCGGTGCGCGGCTACCGCATGGTGCTGATCATGCCGGAGGATCTCTCGATCGAACGCGCCCAGACCATGAAGGCCTTCGGCGCTGAACTCGTGCTCACCCCCAAGGCGGGCGGCATGGAATACGCCCGCGACCTCGCCGAGCAGATGGCACGCGACGGCAAGGGCCGCGTGCTCGACCAATTCGCCAACCCGGACAACCCGCGCGTCCACTACGAGACCACCGGCCCCGAACTCTGGCAGGACACCGACGGCCAGATCACCCACTTCGTCAGCGCCATGGGCACCACCGGCACCATCACCGGCACCTCGCGCTACCTGAAAGAGATGAATCCTGCGGTGCGCATCATCGGGGCGCAGCCGTCCGAGGGCTCGCGCATTCCGGGCATCCGCAAATGGCCAGAAGCCTATCTGCCAAAGATTTACGAGCCACGCCGTGTGGATGAACTGGTGCTGGTCAGCCAAGCCGATGCCGAGGACATGGCCCGCCGCATGGCCCGTGAGGAAGGTCTGTTCGCTGGCATTTCGGCCGCAGGCGCCTGCTGGGCTGCATTGCAGCTCTCGCAGCAGGTGCGCGACGCCACCATCGTCTTCATCGTTTGCGACCGGGGCGACCGCTACCTGTCAACCGGCGTCTTTCCAGCCTGATCTTCATTGGTGCATGCACCATATGCAGACTCACGCATATGGTGCATTTGCCTGCGACAAACCGCTGCATGGCGTGTGCGGTCGTGACTATTTGCACCCCCTGTGCCGTGATTTTTTCACTTCAAGCCGCAGCAAGTCACTGATCTTCCTGGCATCACCCTTGCGTCTTGCCGGCACTCAAAATAGCGGGGCGTGCGCCAATGAATGAACTGATCAACCTCGTCTGGGTGGGCATCTGCACCGCCCTCGTGTTCTTCATGCAGGCCGGCTTCGCGCTGGTCGAGGGCGGCCTCTCGCGCGCCAAGAACTCGATCAACGTGATCATGAAGATCTACCTCGGCACCTGCTTCATCGGGGTGAGCTTCTGGGTGATCGGCTACGGTCTGGCCTTTGGCCCCTCCATCGAAGGCCTGATTGGCGGCGGCAGCTTCGCGCCACAGAAACTCGGCGCCACCGACGCGGTTGGTCTGCTCTACCAGATGATGTTCGCCACGACCGCAGTGACCATCGTCTCCGGCGCGGTGGCCGAGCGCATGCGCTACGGGGCCTACCTGACCTTTGCAGCGCTGATGGCGCTGGTGATCTACCCGGTCTACGCCCACTGGGCCTGGAACCCGGGCGGCTGGCTCAAGACCATGGGCTTCGTCGATCTGGCGGGTGACGGTGCGGTGCACTCGGTGGGTGCCTGGTGTTCACTGGCGGGTCTGCTGGCCCTCGGACCGCGCCTGGGCCGCTTCGGCAAGAACGGCGAGGTGCGCGACATCCCCGGCCACAACCTGCCGATGGTGGCACTCGGCGGCTTCATCCTGTGGCTGGGCTGGTTCGGCTTCAACGGTGGCTCGATCGCGGGCGTGGAAAGCGGCCAGCTCGGCACCGTGCTGCTCAACACCTACCTCGGCGGCTGTGCCGGTGGCATCGGCGCGCTGGCCTTCATGCATTTCACGGGTCGCCCGATCCTGATGAGTGCTTCGGTCAATGGCAGCCTGTGCGGACTGGTCGCACTGACGGCCGGCGCCGCCACGCTGAACCCCGTCACCGCCATCGTCACTGGCCTGATCGCAGGCGCACTGTGCACCTGGGGTGCGGAAGCCCTGCGCAAGCGCCGCATCGACGACACGGTGGATGCCATCGCAGTGCACGGCCTCGGCGGCACCTGGGGCCTGATCGCCGCGGGCCTGTTCTTCGAGGGCGACCTGTTCAACGGCAGCCGCGTGATGGTGCAGGTGCTCGGCGCGGTCGCGGCTTTCGCCTGGGCGTTCCCGATGGCCTACGTCTGCTTCAAGCTGGTGGACAAGCTGATCGGCCTGCGTGCCCCCACGCTCAACGAGCAGCGCGGCCTCGACTACACCGAGCACCACGAGATCGGCTACCCCGAGTTCCAGAACTCGCCGGGCCAGCTGCACAAGGAAGCCTGACCCGATGGCCACCCAAGCCCTGTCCCTGCGGCGCCGCGCCGCCTACGCCGTGCTGTCGCCGCTGCTGGAAGAAGACGCCCTGCTGGATGCCCTGCGGATGCAGCACCTGTCGATGCGGGGTGATTCGGTATCGGACATCATCGGCTACATCGACCAGGTGGCCGCACGCCACAACATCGACGCCGCCAGCCGCAAGAAGCTCTACGAAGCCTACTTCAAGGCCCTGAAGCAGCCCGAGGGCGAGCTGCCGATGGACCCCTGGCCGCTGATGCAGATCGGCACACCCGCTGCGCCAGCGCCGGCACCTGTCGCGCCGGCACCCGTGTCTGCCGCGGCCCTGGAGCCCGTGGCCGCGGCGATGCAGGCCGCAGCGCCAACATTGCCGGCGGCGCCTGCCGGACCGCCCGCCACGCCAGACCGGGCGGTCTGCGGGGAACTGCTGCGCAGCGCAATGGCCGAGGTGCAGCGTTTTCACAGCACGTCAATGACAGACCTGCGCAGCAGCGCGCTGCAGCAGATCGACCAGGGTGGCCTATCGCAACCGGTGCGCAAGCAGGCGCGTGAAGCCTGGGGCCAGCCGATGCAGGCGACCTGGGTGATCGACGGCACGCCCGCGGAACTCTCGCAACTGGTGCATCAGTTCTATGTGGCGCTGTGCGAGGCGCTGGGGCCGGTCGACGCCGATCAGGTGCTGACCCGCGCTGTGCGCGCGGCGGAGCAGATTCCCGCGGCCCGCCAGTTTTCTCCTCGAAAACTGATCTGAGCCATGGGCCCTGGCGCCTGGCGCGTCAGCCCATGCGCGCGAGGATCTCCGCAGCTTCGGCCGCGTGGCGACCCGATCCCTCACGCATCACCGCCTGCAGCAGCGTCCTTGCCGCGTCCATGCGGCCGAGTTCGAGGCTGGCGCGGGCAATGTCAAGCTTGATCGCCGCCTGCTCCGCCAGACGGGACACGTCCACATCATCGTCAGGTGCCGCCTCATTGCGCACCAACTGGGTGGCCACCTGCGAGGTTTCCACCGAACGGGCCATCTCGGCCGCAGCGTTCGAGATGTCGAACACCCGTGGGCCGCCCGTGCGCGTGGCACTCAGCGTATTGGTGAAATCCTGCGGCGCAGCATCCGGCTGGAACCCGGCACGCCGACGGCGCCACAGGATCACACCACCGGCCACACCACCCAACCCCAGCAGCCAGGGCAGGATCCGCGACGCCGATCCCCCTGCACCACCAACGGCCGCACTGGCAGAGTCGGAAGCACCGACAACCGGCGACGACGCGACAGGCTCGACCGCCGAGGCTGGTTTCTCTACCGGTGGCGGCGGTGGTGGTGATGGAGGCACCGACGCCGGCACGGCAGGCACAGGAGCAATCACCGGTGCAGAAGCTGGCGGGGGAGGTGCCGGTGGAACTGGAGCCGATGGGGAAGGCGTTACAGCGGTAACCGCACGCGGCGTCAGCGGCGCCAGCACCGTGCCGCCACGCATGGCCTTCAGATGGTCCGCCACCAGCGCGACGGCGCCGGCGCGGTCCTCGGCCAGCACGTCGTCCCGGCCGGGCAGTGTCAGCGGCACACCCTTGCGCAGGCGGTGGATGTTGCCCTTGACGAAGGCCTCCGGATTGCGGCGCAGCACCGCCACCATGTACTGCTGGCGGGTGGCACCCAGCGCAGGAGCCTGCTGACCGGCGATGTCCCAGAGATTGTCCTGCTCCACCGTCGTGCGCTGCGCAGGCAGGGGCGCGCCCGCGACTGCCGCCGCGGTCTGGGCAAGGACCGGCCCGGCCGACAAGGCCAGCGCAAGGGTGAGGAGATGACGCTTCAGGGGAGGTGGGAACATGTGCGTTTTCACACCATCAAGGTGTCCATCAGGTCGATCATGAATTCGGTGTCTTCCTGGTCCTGCCTGTCCCAGCCACTCAGACCCAGCGCCTGCAAGGTGGCACGACCGTCCGAGCCTGGCTCGGCCATGCCCAGGACCAGCGTCTGCAGCGACTCGCGCAGCTCGGCACAGCGCGGCCCGACCAGCAGCACGTGGTGCACCAGACTGATCTGGCTGGTCATCACCGGGCGCAGCTGCCGACGGATCGGGGCGCTCAGGTCATCGAACGCCTCCTTGAGGAAGAAGCCGCAATCGGCCTTGCCCTGGAGCAAGGCTCGGGCGAGCACGATGTAGGTCGAGACCTGCTGCGTCCGGGTGTTGTCGCGGTTCAGGTCGGCCGACTCCAGCAGAATCATGCCGATCAGGTTGACGTCCGGATCACGGGTCACGGCCAGCCGCAGGCCGGGCAGCAGATCCTCGACCGACTGCACGGGCGAGTCGACCGGCACGGCGATCACCACCTCGTCCGGCTTGTCGCGCGGCGCTGCAATGGCCACGAACCCCTTCTCGCGCACCAGCATCGCGGCGTCGTAGGGATTGGCGTAGATCAGGTCCACCTTGTCGGCGGCAATCGCCTGGCGCTGGGCAGAGAAGTCCTCGTACAGCTCCAGGTGGATGCGCACACCGAGCTTGCGCTGCAGCCAGGTATTGAAGACATACCAGCCGGCGATGTGCTCGGGCGAGAAGTCGGGGCTGACGGTCAGTTCCAAGGTCACTTCAGCTCCTCGGCGCGCATCCGTGCGTACAGCGCGGCACATTCGTTGACCTTGGCGCGCGAAGGCTTGCGGCGCACGGAGGTGTAGCCCACGACACGGCCCTTGCGCACATTGGGGATCGCTGTCGCGAAGACCCAGTAGTGGGCGCCATCCTTGCGCAGGTTCTTCACATAACCCTGCCACTTGGCGCCACGGCCGACCGTGTCCCACAGATCGCGGAACGCCGCCGCCGGCATGTCCGGGTGGCGCAGGATGCAGTGGTTCTCGCCGATCAGCTCATCACGCTCGTAGCCCGACAGGTCCACGAAGGCCTGGTTGGCGTGCGTGATGATGCCGGTGGAATCGGTGCGCGAAACAATCAGCATGCCGTCCGGATACGGTACTTCCTCGTCGATCACCAGCACACGCCGGGTGCGTCCGTCGTGGTAGCCCAGTGTCAGCTCGCGGTGCGGGGCCGTGGGGACCAGATCCACCTCTTTCATGTCGGTCATCATCGATTTCCCTCGATCTCGACAGACCGATCAGATGACCTTGCTGATGGCGTCCGCCGCACGCTTGACGTCGAGAAAGATCAGGCCCAGGCGCGAATTCGGTTTGCACAGCGCCGTCAGCACCGAATCCCTGCCGGCATAGGTCATCAGCACATAGCCCTTGGCGCCCTTGACCAGCACCTGCTCCAGCTCGCCACGGGCAAGTTCACGCGAGGTGCGGTCACCCAGCGACAGCATGGCGGCGCTCATCGCACCCACACGGTCCTCGTCCATGCCAGCAGGCAGCATGGAAGCCATCATCAGACCGTCCGTGGACAGCACGGCGGAGGCTTCGATGTCGGCGGTGGATCCGTTGAGTTCGCTCAGGATCGAGTTCAGCAGCTCTTCACGCATGGGGCAGTTCCTTCGAGAGAAAAAGGGGAGATCGGGGGAGGGAAATCAGAAGGTCAGAAGGCCGTGTTGCCGTAGCGCACACCCAGGGTCCACACCAACGTGGTGAAGGCTTCCTGGTTGAAGCGCGGCATGCCGTTGACGATCAGGATGAAGTAGTCGTCGCCGAAGTACAGCGGCCAGAACCCCACCTCGCAATAGCCGGAGGCGTTCACCATGCCCCAGCCGTCGCTGCGCAGGCGCATGTTGCCGTGGAGCAAACGGGAGTGGCGCTCGTGGACACTGGCCAGGTCACCACCGAGTGCGGCGAGTTCCTCGGCCGTCTCGTGCGCAAAGCCGGCGGTGCCCAGGTACAGGCCGCGCTTGTCGGCCAGGATCGCCTTGCCCTCGTCGGACAACTGCGACAGCAACGGCGGCAGCATCGCCTCGATCGAATCGGGCGGCACCTCCACGTGCATCGGCAACCCCTGCACGAAGCCGGAGGACTGCAGGCGGTAGATGAACTCCAGCGCGTCCTGCTGGCTCATCGACATCCAGTCCTGCACGAGGTCGGCGGTCAGGCGCGGTGTCTCCGATTCGCGCAGCAGCCGCTGCAGGAACAAGCGCGCCGGGTCACGGGTGGGCCGGCTGGCGGCGTAGTAGGCACCCGCCGGCGTCGGGTGGAGGAAGAACTCGCCGGTGAGCGTGTAGTGGTCCATGGAGGGCGCGGTATTCCCGGGTCAGAGGGTCGGATCGATCTGGAGCAACAGCGCCTCGATCAGCGTCGAGACATCGGTACGCTGGCGGGCATCCACCTCGAAGACGGGCGCGGACACGTCCAGCTCGGCCAGCTGGCGCACGTACTCGTCGATGGTGGGCGTCGGGCGGGCATCCATCTGGGTCACGCCGATCACGAGCCGGGTACCGTCGATGAATTCCTTGAACGCCTTGATGTAGAAGCGCATGTCCTCGAACGGCGTCGGGCGCGTGTTGTCGAGCAGCAGCACCAGACCGATGCCGCCCTTGGTCAGGATGTCCCACATGAAGTCGAAGCGTTCCTGGCCGGGCGTGCCGTACAGGTGAACCTTCTCCTTCGGGCCCAGACGGATCATTCCGTAGTCCATGGCCACGGTGGTGGCGGACTTGCGCTTCTGGGTCATGTCCGACGCGTGTTCGTCGGTGCGGATCGGCTCGATGTCGCTGATCGAAGCGATGGCCGTGGTCTTGCCTGCACCGACGGGGCCGGTGAAGATGATTTTGTGATCGGTGTGGGCCATGTTGCTTATTTGTTCAGCCAACCGAACAAGCGGGTCAGCAGACCGCGGTTGTTCTTGGTCTTGCGCTGTGCCCTGCGGACCTGCGCGCCATCCTCCGTGACCAGGTCCAGCGCCAATGCCGCGTTGTAGAACGCGAACACATGCCGCTGGGCGATCTTGAGCGTCTGGGCGGTCTCCAGCAGCCCGGCGCCCTTGGTGGTCCAGAGTGCCGCGATGCGCAGCGCGTGCGGTGTGCGGTGCAGCCGGGTCAGGTTCGGCCACTGCTTGAGGTAGACCGGTACCACCGGATCGACGCCAACCGGCAGCCGGCCCGCCGAGGTTTCCAGCGCGGTCTGCCACAGCACATGGTCGAGCCGCTGCACGAGCGCCTTCTGCTCCAGCGTGCCCTGCAGATCGGCAAACTCCTGACGGCTGAACGCACGCGTCTTGGGCCGTTTGTCGAGCGGTTTGTTCATCAGGCCGGCCAGTTGGTCGGCGGTGAATTCGCAATAGATCAGGTTGGTGGTGCCGTCGACGGTGATGCGGCCGACCGCGCTGTCCAAGTGCGTCGGCACCTGCCACTTGCAGCTCACCAGGTACGCATCCTTGAGGACACCGACCAGGTGCTGGGCCGGGTCGTAGCGGATACTGCCATCGGCCAGTTGCGCCGCGTCTGCCACATCGGTGCGCGTACCGCAGTAGCGGGCCTCGTCCACCAGTTCCTCGGGCCGGGGACGGCGGTGGCCGTGGGCGTCATGGGCCGGTGGAGCCACCGCGGCGGGTGCTGGCGCTGGCGCTGGAGGCAAGGGCACCGAGGCGGCCGGCATTGGCGTTGGCGCTGGCGCTGGAGCCGGTTTGACCACGGGCGCCAGGGCGGGCGGCGGGGCAGCCTTGACCACGGGTTTCACGGAGACAGCCGCAGCGGGGGTGGGCGCAGCGGGGGTAAGCGCAGGGGCTGGATCGGGCGCAACCACGGGGAGGGCAACTGCGGGTGCAGGCACAGCAGCCAAGACAGTCGGCGCGGGCACTGGCACGGGTGCAGGCGCCGGTGCGTCCTTGCCAAAGAAGCGCCGAATCAGCCCACCCAGCCCCCCGCTGGATGCAGGCGCAGTTACGGGGGCGCGGATCGGCACAGGCGCCGGACGCGCCGCAGCAGGTCGGACGACCGCTACAGGAACTGATGCAGATGCCGGCGAAGGTGCGGGACTTTCCGTCCAGGTGGACGGCTCCGCGATGGCTGGGACATGCGCGGTGGCAGGCGCAGGCACGGGCGGCGCCTGCACGACCACCGGTGCAGCGACGGGAGCAGACGCCACCGGACTGCTCCAGCGCCGCGTGCGCAGCTCGGCCGCGGCAGCCAGCAAGGCGGCGGGCGTCACGGGCTTCTGCACCCAGATCGCCGAGGCGACCTCCTGCGACTGGGTCGACAGCGCAATGCCCGGACCACCCCGGCGGCCATGCCAGGCTGCCCAGTGCTGGCGGGATTCAAGCGTGTCGAAATCGAAGATGGCCACGTCGGCCGTGTCTTCAGTCGAGGGCGCGAAGCTGCTGCGCCCTGTGCTCGAAAAGAAGAAATCCAGCACCGCCTGGGTGCGTGGAGGTAGAGAAAGAAGGACTACCTTCAATCGGGTTTGCAGCTTGGTGGCTTCCACTGACTACAGGCTCAAGGTCATAGATCGATCGGCTGGGATGTCTGCATGGAACGTCCGGAGACGTTTCAAGACCAACCCGAAGGCAGCGCGCCGTGGCGTGCCACGAGCTTGTCGGCCATTTCGGCCTTGCCTGCGTCATCCCGGCTGTGCTGGTAGATGGCCAGCAACTCGCGGTTAACCTCCTCATTGTCAGGCTCTTCCAGCAGCGCGGCCTCAAGCATGCCACGGGCGCCCGCCAGATCTCCATATTCCAGTAACGACATGGCCTGCTGGAACGGCGTCTCCTGCGCAACCTCCCGGCGTTGCAATCCAACCATGTTCAGCGAACCGAGCACCGCGGTGTCGAGCATCGACCAGCGCTGCGTCGGCAACTGCGCGCCACGGGGCAGGCGGATGTCAAGGTGTGTACGCAGAAAGTGCGCGTCGTCGGGATCGAGCCAGGGCGCCGCCTGTTCCAACAATTGCCGACGCAGGCCCCGGCCGTTATCGCCGAGCGCCAGGAACAGGTCGACCAGCGCCCCGAAGGCCCGGTCCGTCAGCGGCGGGCGACTGGCCAGCAGCACCCGGCGCGCGTGGGCCTCGATGTCGAGCGGATCGCGCGCGATCTGCGTCGAGAAATGGCGCCAGGCGTCCTGCACATCCGTGCTCGACGGGCAGTCCAGACGCCCTGCGCGGGCGAACACGAACATGGGGTCCGATCCCCCGGTCACCGACTGAACACCGCTCATTGCATTGCACCCGCCGTCTTGTGTTTGACGAGATGGCCCTCGACCACCGCGCCCTTCTCGATCTCGATCGCGCCGTAGTGGACGTCCCCGTCCACCTGGGCGCTGATGCGCAGATCCACCAATCCGCTGGCGTAGACCGTGCCCAGCACCCGACCGAACACGATCAGGTGCGACACCCGCACATCGCCCGCGACACTGCCCCCATCTCCGATCACCAGCGTCCCCGGAATGGCGGGCGAAACGATCACGTCCCCCTCGACATGTCCGTCTATGCGCAACCCGCCCGCGAAGGTCAAGTCGCCCGTCACGGTGGTGCCGGAGCCCACCAGACAGTCGATGCGTTCCTGCACGGGGTCGCCCCGCTGTTTCGTCCGACCGAATCGCATGGCGCTGTGCCCCCATCGTGGCTGCTGCTGAGCGTTGTGTGACCTGTTCATATCGGCAACTTCATCCAGGACTGCAGAGTTTGGAACCAAGGGTGCCCCCAGAGCACCACCGGGCGCAATGGGACGGAATGCGGATGCCGTTGCCTGCGGCCGATGGTAGCCATGGGCGGTCGGCCCAACCCGCCCATCACACCCTGCTGCCCCACGAACCGGGGAAACTCCACGGCGAAAAAATGCGACCAACCCATACCACAGGCGGTTGCAAGATCATCCGGACCCGCATTGCCGATTTTTTCAAATATGCATCAAATCCCACATACAGCCGTGATTTGAACATGCGGCGTCCGCGAATCTACCGCTGACTGGCTCACTTATTGAGCCTGATCGTCACTTTTGCTACGCCTTGACACGAATTGGTACCATCAAGACCCCTTCATGGAACGAACCGGTACTTGTGGCAGTACCACGCGGACCCAGGCGACCCCAGGCCCAGCCGGTAAGATCGCGTCCCTTTCGGCCGCTGGATCTACACCATGACCACCGACACCCTCGCCCCCATTCCTGCACCCTCCTCCACCGTCGCCACCCCGTCGTCGCCGGGCAAGAAGGTCTACATCCGCACCTTCGGTTGCCAGATGAACGAGTACGACTCGGACAAGATGTCCGACGTCATGCACGCCGCCGAGGGCTACACGCCCACCAATGACCCTGAGGAAGCCGACCTGATCCTCTTCAACACCTGCTCGGTGCGCGAGAAGGCACAGGAGAAGGTGTTCAGCGACCTCGGCCGCGTGCGCCACCTGAAGGCCAAGGGCGTGATGATCGGCGTGGGCGGCTGCGTGGCGAGCCAGGAAGGGGCCGCCATCATCGAGCGCGCACCCTATGTGGACGTGGTGTTCGGCCCGCAGACGCTGCACCGCCTGCCGCAACTGCTGGAGCGCCGCAAGACGCTGGGTCGCCAGCAGGTGGACATCAGCTTCCCCGAGATCGAGAAGTTCGACCACCTGCCCCCGGCGCGGGTGGATGGCGCCTCGGCGTTTGTCTCGATCATGGAAGGCTGCAGCAAATACTGCTCGTACTGCGTCGTGCCCTACACGCGCGGCGAGGAATTCAGCCGGCCGTTCGAGGAGGTGCTGACCGAGGTGGCCGGGCTCGCCGACCAGGGCGTCAAGGAAGTGACGCTGCTCGGCCAGAACGTCAACGCCTACCGCGGCAAGATGGGCGGCACGGCCGAGATCGCCGACTTCGCGATGCTGATCGAGTACGTCGCCGAGATCCCCGGCCTCCAGCGCATCCGCTACACCACCAGCCACCCGAACGAGTTCACGCAGCGCCTGGTCGATGTCTACGCCAAGGTGCCGCAGCTCGTGAACCACCTGCACCTGCCCGTGCAGCACGGCAGCGACCGCATCCTGTCCGGCATGAAGCGCGGCTACACGACGC
This sequence comes from Sphaerotilus sp., assembly GCF_031429695.1. GTDB lineage: Bacteria > Pseudomonadota > Gammaproteobacteria > Burkholderiales > Burkholderiaceae_C > Sphaerotilus. The sequence continues at coordinate 57,992 of NZ_JANPAB010000009.1, read as the reverse complement.
TGGAGTACAAGAGCACGATCCGCAAGATCCGCGCGGTGCGGCCGGACATCAGCATCTCCACCGACTTCATCGTCGGCTTCCCCGGCGAGACCGACGACGACCACGCCCGCACGATGAAGCTGATCGAGGACATCGGCTTCGATTCGAGCTTCAGCTTCATCTTCAGCCCGCGCCCCGGCACGCCCGCCGCCGCCCTGCACGACGACACGCCAGCCGACGTGAAGCTCAAGCGTCTGCAGCACCTGCAAGCCACGATCGAAGAGAACGTGCGCCGCATCAGCGCCAGCCGGGTCGGCACCGTGCAGCGCATCCTCGTCGAAGGCCCGAGCCGCAAGGACGCAATGGAGCTGATGGGGCGGACCGAATGCAACCGCATCGTCAACTTCCCCGGCGGACCGAACCCGGCGCGGCTGGTCGGGCAGATGCTCGACGTGGCGATCGTGAGCGCGATGCCGCACTCGCTGCGGGGCGAAGTGGTCGTGCGCTGACGCAGCAAGCGCGCGGCGCGGGTCAGTTCGCGCCGCTGCGCCAGGTCAGACCGAACGCCGTGGACCGCGAAGCAGCGGCGCGTCCATCGGTGGCCAGATGCCACTGCCAGGCCCCGTGGGCGAAGCCGATGTCGACACGGCGCTCGTGCAGGTATCCGTCCAGCGACACGACGACACCGCCGAACGGCTGCTGCCACCCCACGACCGGCAAGGCCCCCCAGCCGGGCAGCCAAGCCGCCCCCGCATGGAACCGCCCAAGCGACGGCGCGCGCCAGGCAAGGTCCACCGTGGTGACCGGTGCGAGCGTGCGGCGGTAGAGTGGCTGGCGATTGTGCCCCTCGACCAGCGGGCGGTAGACCACGAAACCGTCGGCATCGACCGTCTGCAGGTCGGTGGACAGCGCGGAGTTCTGCTGCGGCAGACCGCGCCAGCGCAACTGTCCCGCATCCCGCCAGCGCAGGCTGGCCTGCCAGCGATCCGCTTCCCAGCGCACGCCCCCGTGCAGCAGCACCGCCAGCCCCCGACCGGCCATCGGCTGCTGGAACGGGAACGCCAGCCGGCTGTCGGCCTCGTGCGAGGACAGGTCGGCGCTGTAGGTCTGCGCAGGGGCGCTGTAGGCCGCCTGACCGTGCACGCTGCGGGACGTCAGGCGCTGGAGCGACAGCGCCTGCACGGCCAGATCCACCTGCCAGCCATGCCCCAGATCCACCTGCCGCCCCGCCTCCAGGCCGATGCCCGAGAACCCGAGGTAGTCGAGATCGACCCGCCAGCGCCGATCCCCCGCCGGATCGGCGGACGATGCGGCCAGGCGCGCGAGGTCGAGCGCGCCTTCACTGGCCACGGCCACCGCCCGCTGGCGGGCCAGCAGGGTCCAGGTGAACTGCGCCGCGTCGGTGCGCGACAGCCGTACTTCGTCGAGCAGATAGCCGAGCTGGCGCCCGGGCCGCACCGACAGTTGCTCCCAGGCGGCGGCGTCGCCGAGATAGCGCAGCGGCAGCGCATCGAGGTGTCGGTCCGACTGCACCGACACCGTCCAGCCTCCCGCCGGCACCGGCACCTGCGCCTGTGCGCAGGCCACCGCCACGGCGAATACGGCACCTGCAGCCGCCGCCCTGGTGGCGGCCGCCCCGAAGCGGCGGCCCATCGGACTCAGAGCCCCATGTCGAGCGACAGGAAGGACTGGTCGGAGAAGGTCAGCATCTTCGTGCTGGCATCGATCGTGCCGATGACAGTCGAATTGCGCTTCAGGGTGGCGGTGGTGGGCGAGCCGGTCCAGGACATCGACAGCTGGTTGGTCGCCTCGTTCAGCGCGAACTGGCGTGTGCCATCGGCGGCGCGGGTGGACGAGCCGGAGATGACCATGCGCGGCGTGCCGGCGACCAGCGTGCGGTACTGGAAGTTGACCGATGCCGCGTCGCTCTCGTGGCTCTTCATGGTCGTGCCGATGGTGAACTCCAGCGTCGGCCGACTCGGGGCGGTGACGGTGCCGACGAAGGTCAGCCCTCCGGTGAGGTAGTTGGTCGTGCTGTCGTCCAGGCGTTCATCGTAGTTGGCCACGCCGGTGAGCGTGGCCGTCAGCGTGCCTTTCAGGAACTCGGTCACCGTGCCGCTGGCGACTGTGCGCAGCGCGCCGCTGAGCGTGCCGCGGGTGGGCCGGTAGTCGGTGCCGGGCTTGGTCAGCACGACGTCGCCGAGCTTGAGCACGCCCTCGAACTCGGCGGTCGGCGTGGTCCAGGCCAGGTCCAGATCGACCAGCGTGCCGACCGGCTTGTTGTCCAGCCGGGCAGTGGACATCGCGATCTTGCCGCTCTTGAGCGTGAGCGTGCCGGTCTCGGTGGTCGCGTCGGCGTAGGCCTTCAGCGTGCCGGTGATCGAGGACGTCTCGCTGGTGCTGGACGCGGTCACGCCATCGGCTGCCGTGGCCTTGGTGCCGGTGACCGCGATGGTGTGGTGGTGGTTGAACAGCGTAGTGGCGCCCTTGCGGAAGGCCCCCGGCAGGTCGCCATTGATCGCAAACCCCTGGATACTGCCCTGCGGCGCGTCCAGCGTGACCGTCACCTTGCCGGCGGACGCTTCGGACTGCAGGGCTTCGTTGGCGTCGGTCGTGCAGAGACCACCGGCGGTCGGGCAACTCGTCACGCGCTTGCGTGCCCGGCTCGTGTACGAGAAGGAGCCGTCCGCCTGGGGCAGGATCGTGAAGCCGTGGCGCCACTCGGTGGTGACCGTCGCGGTCGGCGTGGTGGTGCGCGTGACGTGGTACGCCGCCTTGCAGCCGATCGACGCCACGGCGGCGGCGGTGGTCGCCAGCGTCGTGTTGCTGGTGTCGGTGTAGAGGCCGCAGTTGGCAGTGGTGTAGGTGGAGAAGTTGCCCGCCCCGTTGTTCGAGGTCATGTCCTCGCCGCGCCCCCGGCTGTTCAGGGTGGTGCGACCCGACTTGAAGTCGTTGTAGAGGTCGATGCCCAGCACCATCGTGCCCGCGTCCTTGGCCAGCACGTCCACCGGCACCTGGATGTCGGTCATCGCGGTACGGAACTTGTAGGCCTCGACGTTGGCCGCGCCCGAGGCCAGCGCGCTGGCGCCGCCTTGGCTGAACAGCGTGGTCCAGTCGCTCTTGAGTTCCGTGAACAGCAGGCGGGCCGCGGCGATGGCGGTGGCCACCGGATCGGCGGTGGGGGTCGTGCCGGTCGCGGCGGGCGTGCAGGCGGTCGCCGCACAGCCGAGGTTGGTGACGATGCTGGCCAGCGCCGTGCTCGGCAGCGAACCACTGAGCTTGTTGTCGGTCAGCACCGCCGTCAGCGCCGTGCTCAGCGCCGAGGAGACATCGCCGGACGAGGACGCGCCGCTGCTCGACAGCTTCAGTGACGAGGCGCTGGCGGACGCGGCCAGCTTCCCGACGACGCAGGTGGTCTTGTCGCCGCCGTCACCGGTCGTGCAGCCCAGTTGGTCGCTGGCCGCCATTTTCGAGACCGCCGCCAGCATCACGACCAGCTTCTTCTCGTCGTCGGTGGAGGCCGTGCCGGCGCTCCTGGCGGTGACCGTGGTCGGGTCGAAGCCGAGCAACTGGGTCACGGTCGACACCGCCTGCGCGGCGTTGGCCGCCGTCACGCCGCCGGTGGCGCGTTCGGCGGCCGACACGGCCATCTCGCTGAACGGGGTGATGCTGGCGCTGGCCGTGGCCGTGCCGGTCTGGGTCGGCGTGAAGAGCGTGCGCATGGCAAATCCGACCGGCAGCGGCTGGGCGGTGCCGGTCACCTCGTCGAGGTGGGTGGTCGAGCCATCGGCCTTGGCCGAGACGCGGATCACGTAGGGCTGGGCCGCCGTGCCGTTGAAGCTCAGGCTGTAGTGGCCGGAGGTGTCGGTGGTGGCCGAGGCCAGCACGCTCGCGGTATCGACGCCGCCATCGGCCCGCACCGGGTGGACCTTCACGTCGGCATTGGCCATCAGGCCTTTGGAAGCAACGCCGTCCAGGGAGATGCTGCTGGTGGTGGTGGCCGGCGTGACGGCATCACTGCCCCCGCCGCCACAGGCGGTCAGACAAGCCGCGGCAACGAACGTCAGCGGCAGCACCAGGCGGTGCAAGGAATGGCTGTTTTTCAAGGGAACTCCCGGAGGTTGGGATGGGACGGAACAACCTCCGACCATATCGACGCTCCCGGGATGCGATCCGGCCAACTGGCCTGGATAAGCGGCCAGATCGTTTCATGGCGAGAATCGGCGGCATGACGACCGAACGCCTCCCCAACGACCTGACCCTTCTGGAGCGCGGCTGGCTGTCCGCCAACAACCTCGTGCTGCACGGCGCCCCGAGCGAAGGCGCCACCGTCATCGACACCGGCCACAGCGTCCACGCCGCGCAGACCGTGGCGCTGGTGGCGCAGGCGCTGGACAGCGAGCCGCTCGTGCGCATCGTCAACACCCATCTGCACTCCGACCACTGCGGCGGCAACGCCGCGCTGCAGGCGGCCCACGGCGCTTCGGTCTGGATCGCACCGGGGCACGCCGACGCGGTGACCGACTGGGATCTGGACGTGCTGAGCTACCGCGCCACCGGGCAGCGCTGCGACCGCTTCCGGCATGACGCGGTGCTGCGGCCGGGCGAGGTGCTGCGTGTGGGCGACCGGTCCTGGGACGTGCTGGCAGCGCCCGGCCACGACCCGGATTCGCTGATGCTGTTCGACGCGCAGGCGGGGGTGCTGGTCTCGGCCGACGCGCTCTGGCACAACGGCTTCGGCGTGGTGTTTCCGGAACTGGATGGCATCGACGCATTCGACCAGGTGGCCGAAGTGCTTGACCTGATCGAGCGGCTCGATGCGCGCACCGTCATCCCCGGCCACGGTCCGGCCTTCACCGATGTCGGCCCGGCCTTGAAGCGCGCCCGGCAACGGCTGTCGAAATTTGTTGCCAATCCCGCGCAGCACGCCCGACATGCCGCCAAGGTTCTGTTGAAATACCACGTGATGGAAGAGCGTCAACAAGCTCTCGAAGACCTGCTGATCTGGGCCGAAGGCACCTCGCTGGTGGTCGGCACCCTGGGAAGGGCCGGATTCCGCGACGCACCCCGCGCCAGTTGCCAGACCTTGCTGGCCGAACTGGTCGCCGTGGGCGCCCTGCGGGTCCAGGAGCAGGTGGTCCACGATGTCTAGGGAGTTTCCATGGATCAATTGCGCGCGATGCGGGTGTTTGCCCGCGTCATCGACGAGGGCAGTTTCGCGGGCGCCGCCCGTGCCCTCGACCTGGCCCCCGCGGTCGTCACCCGGCTGATCGCCGAACTCGAAGAACACCTCGGTGCGCGGCTCATCCAGCGCACCACCCGCAGCCTGGCGCTGAGCAGCGTGGGCGAACGCTATCTGGAGCGTGTGCGCCACATCCTGGCCGATGTCGCCGAGTCCGAGTCGCAGGTGCAAGCGGTGCCGGAGTCGCCACAGGGCAACCTCCGGGTGATGGTGCCCTCGGCCTTCGCCGTGCACCAGCTCGCCAAGCACCTGCCCACCTTCCATGCCGAGTACCCGCAGGTCACGCTGTCGCTGACCTCCACCACCGAGTTCAGCAGCCCGGACGACCGCCACGACATCACCGTGATGGCGCTGCGCGATGCGCCGGAAGGCGACTTCATTGCGCGCCAGCTCGCACGCAGCGAGGTCATTCTGTGCGCCTCCCCCGGCTACCTCGACCGCGCGGGCCGACCCGACACGCCGCAAGCGCTGGAGCGCCACCAGTTGCTGCTGCCGCCAACGTCGATGGTGCAGCGCGATGTCACCTTCGTGCATGGGGATGGCCGTGCCACGGTGCGCGTGAGCCCGCCGCGCCAGCCACTGCTGGCGACGGCGCACACGGACACGCTCTGCGCCTCGGCGCTGGCCGGGCTGGGCATCGCGGGGCTGATGTCCCTGGTGGTGGAGGACGCGCTGCGCAACGGCACGCTGGAGCGGGTGCTGCCCGGCTGGCACGCAATGCGCTTCGGCTTGTGGCTCACGATGCCTGCGCGCAAGCACGTGCCAGCGCGCACACAGGTGTTCTGGGACTTCCTGCTGCGCACCTTCGGCGGCGAGGACCGCGACCCCTGGCAGGCCCATCCACGTTGCAGCGGAGTGCCCTCACCCGGTTGAGGAACGCCGCCGACGCGGCCCGAACGCGGTCCACCACAGCGCCAGCGCCGTGCCGACAACCTGGGCGCCGTAGGTGAGCATGCGTCCGTCGCGTCCGAGCCACACCAGGAAGATGATCTGGATCAAGACAGCCGCACCCGCCGCGGGCAGCGCCAGCCGGCTCCAGCGCACAGCCCGCAGCGGTCGCCACCAGGCCAGCTTGCACAGCGATGCCGCGATCAGCCCGAGGCCGAGCGGCGCGAGCAGGAAGTTGAACAAATGCCAGATCGCGTCGAGCGGACCCATGGTTTCAATCCACGCCCATTCCGGGGCGAATGCGGGAGCGCCAAGGAAAGCACTGGCCAACGCGGAATCTTACAATCGCGCCATGAGCGTCTTTGCCCTCAGCTTGAACCACCACACCGCGCCGATCGATCTGCGTGGCCGTTTTGCGTTCACGCTGGAGCAGATTCCGGCCGCACTGCATGGATTGCGCGATGGGCTGCACCGTGCTGCACCGGAAGCCGCCCTGCTGTCCACCTGCAACCGCACCGAGCTGTACATCGCCACCGGCCCTGGCGACAGCCGGGCGCTGGTGCGCCCGACGCTCGAATGGCTGGCCTCCCACGGCAAGGTCAGCGCCGACGAACTGGTGCGCCACACGCATGTGCTGGAGCGCCAGGAGGCCGCTCGCCATGCGTTCCGGGTGGCGTCCGGGCTGGACTCGATGGTGCTGGGCGAAGCGCAGATCCTCGGCCAGATGAAGCAGGCCGTGCGCGAGGCCGACACCGCCGGCACGCTGGGCACCACGCTGCACCAGCTCTTCCAGCGATCCTTCTCGGTCGCCAAGGAAGTGCGCACCTCGACCGAGATCGGCGCGCACTCGATCAGCATGGCCGCCGCCGCCGTCCGGCTGGCCGGGCAGTTGTTCGAAGACCTGAGCAAGATCCGCATCCTCTTCGTCGGTGCGGGCGAGATGATCGAACTCGCCGCGACCCACTTCGCCGCCAAAGCCCCCAAGCACATCACCATCGCCAACCGCACGCTGGAGCGCGGCGAGAAGCTGGCGAGCCAGTTCGGCGCCGAAGTGATGCGCCTGTCGGATCTCCCGGCGCGGCTCCATGAGTTCGATGCCGTCATTTCCTGCACCGCCAGTTCGCTGCCGCTGATCGGCCTGGGCGCCGTCGAGCGTGCGTTGAAGGCGCGGCGGCGGCGGCCGATCTTCATGGTCGATCTGGCCGTGCCGCGCGACATCGAGCCGGAGGTCGCGCAGCTCGACGACGTCTACCTCTACACCGTCGACGACCTCTCCGCCGTGGTGCAGACCGCGGGCGAAAAGCGCCAGGCGGCGGTGGCCCAGGCCGAGGCGATCATCGAATCCGGCGTGCAGAACTTCGTCCATTGGCTGGACCAGCGCGCCACCGTGCCGCTGATCCAGGCCGTCAACGCCCAGGCCGAGCACTGGCGCCAGACCGAGGTGGCGCGTGCCCGCAAGCTGCTGGCCAAGGGGGCCTCCCCCGAGGACGCGCTCGACGCCCTGGCGCGCAGCCTGACCCAGAAGATGCTGCACGGCGCCCTCGCCGAGCTGCACAACGCCGATCCCCAGCAGCGCGCGCAGATGGTCGAGGCGGTGACACGGCTCTTCCTGCGCGGCGACCAAGCCCCCCGATGACCCCGTTCCTGCGCCTGCAACTCGATCGCCAGCTTGTCCGCCTCTCCGAAATCGACGCCGCGCTGGCCGATCCGCAGGTCGTGTCGGACCTCAACCGCCTGCGCGCCCTCAACCGCGAACACGCCCGTGTCTCGGCGCTGACCGACCGCTGGACCCGCATGCAGCAGCGTGAGCAGGATCTGGCCGAAGCCCGCCAGATGCTCGACGACCCGGAGATGGCGGGCATGGCCAGCGACGAAATCGTCTCTGCCGAAGCCGACATCGCCACAATCGACGCCGAGTTGCAGACAGCCCTGCTCCCCCGCGACGCCGACGACGACCGCAACGCCTTCCTCGAAATCCGCGCCGGCACCGGTGGCGACGAATCCGCGCTGTTCGCGGGCGACCTGCTGCGCATGTACCTGCGCCACGCCGAGCGGCAAGGGTGGAAGACCGAGATCCTGTCCGCCAGCGACTCGGACCTGGGCGGCTACAAGGAAGTCGTCGTCCGCATCGAGGGCGAGGCGGTCTATGAGGCGCTGAAATTCGAATCCGGCGGCCACCGCGTGCAGCGCGTGCCGGCCACCGAAACGCAAGGGCGCATCCACACCAGCGCCTGCACGGTGGCCGTGCTGCCCGAGCCGGACGAGGCCGAGGAAGTCACCCTCAATCCGGCCGACCTGCGCATCGACACCTACCGCGCCAGCGGCGCCGGCGGGCAGCACATCAACAAGACGGATTCCGCCGTGCGCGTGACCCATGTGCCAACCGGACTCGTCGCCGAATGCCAAGACGACCGCAGCCAGCACCGCAACAAGGCGAAGGCGCTGGCCGTGCTAGGCGCCCGTCTGCGCGACAAGGACCGGCTGGAACGCCAGGCGAAGGACGCCGCGACCCGCAAGGGTCTGATCGGCTCCGGCGACCGCAGTGACCGCATCCGCACCTACAACTTCCCGCAGGGCCGACTGACCGACCACCGCATCAATCTGACGCTCTACAAGCTTGGCGCAGTGGTCGAGGGCGATCTGGACGAGGTGGTCGCCGCGCTCAAGGCCGCCCGCGCCGCGGAGCTGCTGGCCGAGATGGAAGCGCAAGGGTGAACGTCGCCGAAGCGCTCGCACGCGCACGTGCGCTCGGCCTGCCGCGCAGCGATGCGAACGTGCTGCTCAGCGCCCTGCTCGACCGCTCCCGCACCTGGCTGCTGACCCACGACGACGCGCCGCTCGACGCCGGGCAGCAGGCGTGCTGGCAGGACTGGCTCACGCGCCGCGTGGACGGCGTGCCGGTGGCGTACCTCACCGGGCAGCACGAGTTCCACGGGCTGCTGCTGCACGTCACGCCCGACGTGCTCGACCCGCGGCCGGACACCGAGACGCTGGTGGACTGGGCGCTGGAAGTGCTCGCCGGCCTGCCGCCGGGTGCGGCGGTGGTCGATCTGGGCACGGGCAGCGGCGCGGTGGCGCTGGCGATCCGACACCGGCAGGCGGAGGCGCAGGTCAGCGCCGTCGATCTCAGCCCCACGGCGCTGGCGGTCGCACAGGCCAATGGCGAGCGGCTCGGGCTGCCGGTGCGCTGGCGGCTGGGGGCGTGGTTCGCGCCGGTGGCCGGAGAACGCTTCGATCTGGTGGTCAGCAACCCGCCCTACATCGCGGAAGGCGACATGCACCTGCCCGCGCTGCGCCACGAGCCAACCCTGGCTCTGACCTCCGGCGCCGACGGGCTGGACGCGATCCGGCAGCTGATCACCGACGCCCCGGCACATCTGCACCCCGGCGGCTGGCTGCTGCTGGAACACGGACACGACCAGGGGCCTGCCGTGGCTGCATTGCTGCAGGACGCGGGGTGGTGCGGCATCGACCAGCGGGCCGACCTCGCCGGCCACTGGCGTTGCACAGGCGCACACCGCCCATCCCCTGAACGCATCGAATACCCAATTCCTGCCGCGGTGCCTGGCTTTGCCGAACAAGCGCATCCCTTGCGCCACACCGGACCAGCACACAAGAAGTTACAGGCGTAGCATGGTCTGCACCGCTGACCGGAGGACACCATGGACCGACCCGCACGCATCCTGCCCTGGGCACTGAGCCTGTGCTGCCTGACCGCGCTGGCGGCCGGGCCGGGTGACCGTGGCGAGATGGACCAACCCGGCCTGCGCGCCCCGTTCGTCGGCGTGGTCCGCACCAGTGGCAGTCCGCTGCGCTGGCGTGTAGCGGCCGACCACTACTTTGCCCCCAGCCTGGGCCTGCGCGCCACGGGAGGTCTGCAAGGTCCGCTGGGCAACGACACCGTGGTCCGTCTGGGCACCACCCAGCACCGCGCCATGCCCTATGTCGGCCTGGGCTACAGCACGGGGGGTGTCAGTGCCAACCGCTGGGGTGGCTGGGGACTGTCGGCCGACATCGGCGTGCAGGCATCGGGCAGCAGCGACCTGCAGCTCGGGGTTTCCTACGCCTTCTGACGGCCATTCACCGTTTTGCCGTATAAATCGGGGCTGTTTTCCCTAACGCCCTGCGCACAGCCCATGTCCACACCCACGCACCAGAAAATCGACACCCTCGTCAAAGGCAACCCGGTTGTCCTGTTCATGAAGGGTACCGCCCAATTCCCGCAGTGCGGTTTCTCCGGCCGAGCGATCCAGATCCTCAAGGCTTGCGGTGCCAGCCAGATCACCACGGTCAACGTTCTCGAAGACCCGGAAATCCGCCAGGGCATCAAGGACTACGCCAACTGGCCCACCATCCCGCAGCTCTACATCGGCGGCCAGTTCGTCGGTGGCTCGGACATCATGATGGAGATGTACGAAGCGGGCGAGCTGCAGGAACTGGTCCAGTCGGTCAAGCCGGCCTGAGCACTTGACGGCCACTGCGCCTGAGGCGGCCCAGCGCCTCGTCGTCGGCATCACCGGCGCCTCGGGCGCGGCCTACGGCGTGCGGCTGCTGGAACGCGCCCGCGACCTCGGGGTCGAGACGCATCTGGTGGTGACACCCTCGGGTGTGCTCAATGTCCACCACGAATGCGGCCTCGACCGCCGCCAGCTCGAAGCGCTGGCGACCCGCGCCCATGCCCCCGGCGAGATTGGCGCGTGCATCGCCAGCGGCAGTTTCGACACCGCTGCGATGGTGGTGGCGCCCTGCACCATGAAGACACTCGCTGCCATCGCCCACGGCTTCGGCGACAACCTGCTCACGCGGGCTGCCGACGTGACGCTGAAAGAACGCCGCCGCCTAGTCCTGGTGGTGCGCGAGACGCCGTTCAATCTCGCCCACCTGCGCAACATGACGGCCGTCACGGAGATGGGCGGCATCATCTTCCCGCCACTACCGGCGTTCTATCACCGGCCGCAGACCATCGCCGAGCTGATCGACGAGACGGTGGAGCGCGTGCTTCAGCTCAGCGGCATCGGCAACGCGCAGCCCAAACGCTGGAACGGGCTTTGACACCCGTCCCCCGCAGCACCGGCGATTACTCGTCGCGGCCGCCCATGATGCCGAACAGCGACAGCAGCGACTGGAACACGTTGTACAGGCTCAGGTAGACGCCCAGCGTCGCGGTGATGTAGTTGGTTTCCTCGCCGCTCTGGACGCGCTTCAGGTCATAGAGGATGAAGGCCGAGAAGATGCCGATCGCCAGGACCGACAGCGTGATCATCAGCGCGCTCGACTGCAGGAAGATGTTGGCGATGCTGGCCACCAGCAGCATGACCATGCCGATGAACAGGAACTTGCCCATCGAGCCCAGATCGCGCTTGATGATGGACGACAGCGTCGCCATCCCCAGGAAGATCGTGCCCGTGCCGGCGAAGGCCATCATGATCAGGCCAGCCCCGTTGGCCATGCCCAGCACCGAGCCCACCAGGCGCGACAGCATCAGGCCCATGAAGAAGGTGAAGGCCAGCAGCACCGGCACGCCAGCGGCCGAGTTCTTGGTCTTCTCAATGGCGAACATGAAGCCGAACGCGCCGGCCATGAAGACGACGAGGCCGACCATCGGCGACATGGCGCGCGCCAGGCCGGTGCTGACACCAATCCAGGCGCCCAGCACGGTGGGGATCATCGACAGCGCGAGCAGCCAGTAGGTGTTGCGCAGGACACGGTTGCGCTCGGCCACGCTGGGCATGGCCACAGAGCCGAAGCCGTGGGTCTGGAAGAGATCGGACATGGCAGAAAACTCCTTGAAAGGAAACGAACGGGGGACGGGAGCAGGCCGGCAGGCCGGATGCGGGCAGGAAACGGCGTCAGACGCGCCGGGACGGCGGACGCAGCAACCCGGCAAGGCACGGCGCAGGGTGGCCAGTCTGCAGCGCCGGACACGGCGGGAGGTACTCGCCGTCGAAGAGCGGCAGGCCCTCTGCCCTGGCGGGCAGCAGCGGCACATCGGACAGTTCGACCGCTGCGCCGGACTCCACCACAAACACCGACTCGGCAGGCGTACCTTCATCAGACGGCAGGCGTGCGCAGCATGCCTCCATGACCATCACCGCACGCTCGACCACTGCCACCGTCGTCGCAGCCGCCCGCGCGGGGCCGGACAGACCGACACAGAGCAGCAGCAGCGCAGCCAGCAGGGTGAACAACAATCGACGGGACATGGCGGCCGAGTGTAGCGGAGAGCCCCTCACCGTGAAGCGGCAGGGACAGCGGGCAGATCGGTGTATTCCCAGCGCCGCCGCGCCGCCATCACCATGGTCGGATACGGTGCCTGGCCACGGCTGCCGTTGTAGCGCCCGAGCGCCATGAACAGGTCGCCCTTCTCGCGGTCCAGGTAGTGGCGCAGGATCACGCAGCCGAAGCGCAGGTTGGTCTGCATGTGAAACAGCCGCGAGGCATCGCCATCGCCGATCAGGCGTGCCCAGAACGGCATCACCTGCATGTAGCTGCGGGCGCCGACGCTGGAGATCGCGTACTTGCGGAAACCGCTTTCCACCTCGATCAACCCGAGCACCAACGCGGTGTCCAGCCCGGCACGGCGGCTCTCGTACCAGACGGTCTCCAGGAACTCGCGCCGCACGTCGAAATCCGGTTTGCGCTTGACCAGCCGCTGGCTCATCGCACCGAGCCAGCGCAGGTGCGAGAGCCTGGCATCCATCGTCGGGAATTCAAGCCGCGGCGGGGCCCCATCGCCAGCCACCGCCGAGGCCAGTGCCGTTCGAACCGCATCGGCCAGCGGCTCTTCCGCCTGACCGCCCGCCTGCGCCGGCGGCGTCCAGCCCGTCAGGCCGACACTGCCCGCCCAGGCGAGCAGCGTGCGGCGGCTCGGACTCATGCCTGCAAGCGGGCTTTCACGAAGGCGGCCACGTCGGCGGTGGGCACCTTGGTGGCGGCCTCGTCTCGGCGGCCCTGGTATTCGAGCTGGCCTTCCTTCAGCCCGCGGTCGGAGAGGACCACGCGGTGCGGCACACCGATCAGCTCCCAGTCCGCGAACATCGCGCCGGGCCGCTCGCCGCGGTCGTCGAGCATCACGTCGATCCCCGCCGCCTGCAACTCGTCATGCAACGCGTCAGCGGCAGCCTTCACCTCGGCAGAACGGTCATAGCCGATCGGGCAGATCGCTACCGTGAATGGGGCAATCGCGTCCGGCCAGACGATGCCGCGGGCGTCGTGGCTCTGTTCGATCGCAGCACCCAGGATGCGCGTGACACCGATGCCGTAGCAGCCCATCTCGAAGTGCGCCGGCTTGCCGGTCTCGTCGAGGAAGGTGGCGTTCATGGCCTTCGAATACTTGGTGCCGAGGTAGAACACGTGGCCGACTTCGATGCCGCGCTGGATCGCCAGCACGCCCTGCCCGTCCGGCGACGGATCGCCCGCGACGACGTTGCGGAGGTCGGCAATGACGTCCGGCTCGGGCAGGTCGCGGCCCCAATTGACACCGGTGAGGTGGAAGTCGGGTTCGTTGGCGCCGCAGACAAAGTCCGCCATGTTCGCCACCGTGCGGTCGGCGATGACCTTGACGGATTTCTTCAGGCCGATCGGGCCGAGGTAGCCCGGCTTGCAGCCGAAGTGATCCTCGATTTCGGCGAGCGTGGCGAAGCGGAAGCCGCCCTTGAGGCCCTCGACCTTGCCGACCTTGACCTCGTTCATGTCGTGGTCGCCACGCACGAGCAACAGCCAGACCGTGGACTTGACGATGTCGCCCTTGTCGTTCACTTCGTCCGTGGCCATCACCAACGACTTGACGGTTTGCGCCAGCGGCAGGTCGAGCAGCACGGCCACGTCGGCGCAGGTGCTCTTCCCCGGCGTCGCCGTTTTCGTCAAGCCCCGAGTCGCCACGCCGCGGTTGGCGGTCAGCGCCACCGCCTCGGCCAGTTCGATGTTGGCCGCGTAGTCGCTGGTCGGGCAATAGACAATCGCGTCTTCGCCGGTGTCGGCGATGACCTGGAATTCATGCGAGAGGTCACCGCCGATTGCACCGGTGTCGGCCGCCACGGCGCGGTACTGCAGGCCGAAGCGGTCGAAGATGCGCTTGTAGGCGGCGAACATCGCGTCGTAGCTCTTCGCCGCCGCGGCCGGGTTGCGGTCGAACGAGTACGCATCCTTCATCGTGAACTCGCGCCCGCGCATGATCCCGAAGCGGGGCCGGCGCTCGTCGCGGAACTTGGTCTGGATGTGGTAGAAATTTTTCGGCAGCTGCTTGTAGCTGCGCAGCTCCTGGCGGGCGATGTCGGTGACGACTTCCTCGCTGGTCGGCTGGATGATGAAGTCGCGGCCGTGCCGGTCCTTCACGCGCATCAGCTCCGGGCCCATCTTGTCGAAGCGGCCCGTCTCCTGCCACAGCTCGGCCGGCTGGACGACCGGCATCAGCATCTCCACGGCGCCCGAGCGGCCCATCTCCTCGCGGAGGATGGCCTCGACCTTGCGAATCACGCGCAGCCCCATCGGCATGTAGTTGTAGATCCCCGCCCCGAGGCGCTTGATCATGCCGGCTCGCATCATGAGCTTGTGGCTGACCACCTCGGCGTCGGCGGGGGCTTCCTTCTGGGTGGCGATGAAGAACTGGGAGGCTTTCATGGGGCGGGCAGCAGACTCGGGGGAAATCACTGTTCTTGTCGGGTGATACGCGGGGTTGCGATCACCAAGCCCAGTGCAATAATGAATCCAACGTGAAAATTGGGGTCTGATTATGCTCGACCGTGAAGGCTTCCGGCCCAACGTCGGCATCGTCCTGCTCAACCAGCGGAACCAGGTGTTCTGGGGCAAACGCATACGCACCCACTCCTGGCAGTTTCCGCAAGGCGGCATCAAGTATGGTGAATCGCCCGAGCAGGCGATGTTCCGAGAACTCCACGAAGAGGTGGGGTTGCATCCTGAACATGTCCGCATCCTGGCGCGCACGCGCGACTGGCTGCGCTACGAGGTACCTGAACATTTCATCCGCCGTGACGCACGGGGACATTACCGAGGACAAAAACAGATCTGGTTCCTGCTGCAACTGACCGGGCGCGACACTGACATGAACCTGCGCGCCTCCACGCACCCGGAGTTCGACGCCTGGCGCTGGCACGACTACTGGGTGCCGCTGGACGTGGTGATCGAGTTCAAGCGCGATGTCTACCAGATGGCGCTCACGGAACTCGCGCGCTTTCTGCCGCCGCGCCCGAGCGGCCATGTCAACCGCTTTTTGCGCAGTGGCATGCGGGCGCAGCGCAGCGACGATCTGGACGGAGGTAACGATGGCTTCGAGGAACACCCGCACGCACTGGACAGCCTTGGCGGCCTGACCGCTGACCTGAGCGAGCCACCGCGGGCCGAGCCAGAAGGTCTCGTCGTCAAGCTCTCAGGCAGCGCCTGACAACTCCGGCGCACGGGGCAGCCAGCGCAGGGCGGCCTCCGCGCTCACCGGTCGGCTGAACAGGAAACCCTGTGCCACTGTGCATCCCAGCTCGCGCAGCAGCGCGAGCTGGCCACGGGTCTCCACCCCCTCGACCACCACGCTCAGATCCAGCGCCCGCGACAGGTTCAGGATCGAGCGCAGCACCTCCAGGTCCCGCGTCGAGTGTTCCAGATCGGCGATGAAGCTGCGGTCGATCTTCAGTTCGTCCAGCGGATAGCGCCGCAGGCACGACAGCGAGGAATGCCCTGTGCCGAAATCGTCGATCGACACCCGCAGCCCCGCCTGCCGGATCTGACGCAGCTGCTGGTGGGCGCTCTCGGGATCGGCCATGAGCGCGCTCTCGGTCAGCTCGATGACAAACCGGGCCGGATCCAGCCCATGCTCGGCCAGAAGCCGGGCCATCAGGCCGGCCAGACCCGGGTGCCGGAACTGCGCCGCCGACACATTGATCGACATGCGCGGCACCTGGTAGCCTGCGGCCTGCCAGGCCACCACTTGCCGGCAGGCTTCGCGGGCCACCCACAGCCCGATGCCGTCGATCAGGCCGTTCTTCTCGGCCATCGGGATGAAGGCCGCCGGCATCAGCCAGGCCCCCCCCGGACGCTGCCAGCGCACCAGCGGCTCGACCCCGACCACTTCGCCGGTCACGACATCCACCTGCGGCTGGTAGAGCAGGCGCAGCTCGTCGCGCTCGATGGCCCAGCGCAGGCCCATCTCCAGGTGCAGTTGCTGGTCCATCGCGAGCTTCAGCTCGCTGGTGTAGAAGTGGTAGGTCCGTTTGCCCTTGGCCTTGGCGGCGTACATCGCCACGTCGGCCACCTGCAGCAGCGTGGCGCTGTCGCGGCCATTCGCCGGGTACATGCCGACACCCAGGCTGGCCCCGACGTAGAGCACCCGCTCGGACATCGCCAGCGGCGCGCCCAGCAGCTCCACCACACGCCGCGCCATCACTTCGGCCTCGGCCGCGCTGGTGTGCTCGATCAATACCGCAAACTCGTCGCCACCCAGCCGCGCCACCGTGTCGCAGCCGCGCAGGCAGTCGCGCAGGCGCTGCGCAATCACCTGCAGCAACTCGTCGCCGATCGCGTGGCCAAGCGTGTCGTTGATCAGCTTGAACTCGTCAAGATCGACGAACATGACCGCCAGCTGCTCCTTGCGCTCGCCAGCACGGCCGATCGCCTGGCGCACCCGGTCGTTGAACAGGAAGCGGTTGGGCAGCCCGGTCAGGTCATCGTGGGTCGCCAGATACTCGATGCGGCGCTGCGAGGCGTCATAGCGGCCCGGGTCGCTGTAGACGCCGATGTAATGCTGCAAGGCCCCCTGCTCGTCCTGCACCGCATTGATCGACAGGAACGCCAGGTGCAGCTGCCCGTCGCGGCGGCGGTTCCAGATCTCGCCCTGCCACCAGCCACGACTGGCCAGCGCACGGTGCATCTCTTCAAAAAACGGGGAAGCGTGTTGCCCTGACGCCAGCAGCGCCGTGCGCTGGCCGACGACCTCGCGGCTCGCGTAGCCGGTGTCGCGCTCGAAAGCCGCATTGACCACCTGAATCACATGGTCTGCGTCCGTGATGACGACGCTCTCGCCCGTGCGGTCGAACAGCCGGGCCGCCAGCCGCATCTGGGCCTCGGCCTCCTTGTAGCGGGTGACGTCGTGGTAGACCCACATGTGGCCCACCGATTGCCCGTTGACGTGGATCGGGATGAAGTCGCGCTCCGCGACGGCACCACCCTGCATCACCACCTCTTCGGCGTAGACCGGCTGGTCCGCCTCCACGATGGCGGTCAGGCGCGCCCCGGCCGACACTGGATCGGCAAATCCACCGCGGAGCACCGGCAGCATCTGCGGCACCGACAGCCCGCGCAACGCCGCCGGAGTTTCTGTCAGCTGGAACTGGTGGCAGAACGCCAGGTTGGCGAACTCGACCTGGCAATGGCGGTCCAGCACCAGCAGACCCGAATGCAGCTTGTCCAGGATCGTGTACAGGCGCTCGGACGCCGCCAGCAGCTGGGTGCAGGTGGTGTCTTGCAGGGGAAAGCCCACCAACTGGCAGATGGGCAGCGACAAGCTGGTGGACGGTGGATCGAGGGTCTCGGAAGACGACATGCGGTGGAGCGGATGAGCGAACAGAACGGGAATTGCGGCGGGACTGCGGTGCGCATTTTCCGCATTTCGGTCACTGGCTGGTATTGGAGTTGTGCCTCTCGCGAGTCAATTTCACACGAGGTACACGGCCGTGTATGCAGTTGGTCTTCCCGGCCCGTGCCTTCAGGCCGGTGAACGCCGGTTCAGCATCGCAAGCCCGGCCCCGACCCCCAACAGCGCCAGCACCAACGCCGGCGTGATCGCCTCGCCCAGCAGCCAGCCGGCGCAGAGCGTTCCGAACACCGGCGTGAGGAACACGAAGGCCTGCACCTTGGTCGCCGGGTAGCGCGTGAGCAGCCAGAACCACAACAGGTAACTCGCGAACGTGACGATCACGCCCTGGTAGAACAGCGCGCCCAGCGCCAGCCCGCTCCAGTGCGCAGGCCACGCCGAGCCGCTCACGACCGCCGCGATCGGCGAGAGCACCGCCGCCACGCCGAGCTGGTACGCCAGCGTCACTTCCGAAGCGGCACTGCGCAGCGTCGACAACCGGATCGTCACCGTCGTCAGCCCCCACAGCAGCGCCGCACCCAGGATCATCAGGTCACCCTTCCACGAGCCGCCCACTGCGCCCTCGCCGAACGCCATCGCGATCGAGCCGAACGCGACCAGCAGCCCGCCGAACTGCAGCGGCACGAGCCGCTCGCCCTGATGCGCGGCGGCCAGCACCAGCGCGACGATGAAGGGAGACGTGTTGATGAAAACGACACCACGCGCGGCCGTCGTGTACTGCAGCCCGACAAACGCCAGCCCGAACTCGACCGCGAACAGCAGCCCGCACAGCAGCCCCGGCCACCCGGTCCCGTCGGTGAACGACCAGCGGATGCCACGCCAGCGCATCCAGCCCAGCAGCAGCGTGAAGGCGACCACACTGCGGATGGCGAGTTGCACCAGCACCGGCACTTCCGGCATCGCCGCCTTGATCGAGACCTGGTTCAGGCCCCACAGGAAGCAGCACAGCAGCAGGCTGAGCACGGCGGTGGTGTCGAGGTGCGCATGGCGCACGGGGGCCGTCGTGGTCATCGTCGAAGGTGTAAAAGTGTGGAGTCAGCCGATAGGCCGGATTCTGTGCGATGGGTTGCCCCATCGTGACCGCCATTCATCTGGGCCGAGGGTCGCCCACTCGGCTCGGTGCCACCTACCCGCCCGCTCAGCGAGCCGCCTCAATGCGGGCCTATTTGGTGTTGCTGCGCGTAGAGATTGCCCGTTTCACCCGGACTGAACCGGCTCGTCTCTGTTGCTCTGATCCTCGCCTCACGGCGGAGAGGCGTTACCTCCTACGCTGCTCCATGCAGTCCGGACCTTCCTCCAGTGCGGCCTTTCGGCGATTGCACCAGCGGCGGTCTGGCTGGCTCCACGGGGCGGATTGTCACACAGCGGGGTCTTGCGCCCTCACGGCCTCTTGCCCGCCTTCAACAGCTCCGCGTTGTGCGCGTCGATCCGCGCATTGCAGGTGTTCACCGAGCGCCGCAGATCGTCCTGCTGCGCAGCGCAGCGCTGGAGCTGCTGGCGGTCTGCCAGGTGCGCGTCCAGCATCTCGCGGTAGGTGAGGCCGGCCTTCAGCGCGACGGGCACTGCGCATGGTGCCAGCAGCGCTGCGGCTGGCTCGCACCGGAGCGAGGCCGGCACCTGTGCGACGGGGTGCATGGCGCAGCCGGTCAGGGCGACGGCAACCAGCAGGCACAAGCAGAAACGGTTCATCGTCGTCCTCCTAGTCACCGGGCCGCCGAGCGGCTGGCGCTGACGCGGTTGAGCTTGGTCACCGCGTCATCCGGCACGGGTGCCTGCAGGCAGTTCAGCCCGGCTTGCAGCCGCTTGATCTGACCCTGCAATGTGACGAGATGGGCCTCGCGGCGGTTCAGCTCCTCGCGTGCCGGCCCGATGCTGGCGGCAGCAAGCGCAAGGCGCACGCGCTTGAGTTCCGCGTCGTTGGACTGGCGCTGGCCGCTGAGCGCGACCAGCCGCTCCTGCACCTCGTCGAAGGCCTCCGCCATTTCCACCTTCTGCTCGTCGAAGGTCTTGCGCTGAGCGGCCAGGTGCATTACGTGTTCAGCCTGCTGGGCCTGGAGCGCATCGGCCAGCTGTTGGCGGGCGGCGGTCTGCTCGGCCAGCGCGGACTGGCCGGACTTCTCCAGCGCCATCCACTGCGCCCGCGCATTCTCAAGCCGAGCCGAGCCGACGCCGTAGCCGATCCAGCCGGCCACCAGCAGGGCAATCGTGGGCACGACAAGGCGGATCTGGTCAGGCATGGATCGGGTCTCCCGGCGGTTGGGTGGTCATGCCGGATGTTACGAAGGAACGGCCACCGAATCGGTGAGGATTGGTGTTCATCCCCTAGCGGGCACGGCCAGGCGGAACCCCAGGTCATTGCGCGCCGAGGAACGGCTGCGCTCGACACGGCAGGCCGAGCGCAGCGTGCGGGCGTTGCTGCTCCACGAACCGCCGCGGACCACACGCTCATCACCCCGACCACCAGGGGCCGTCGTCTGGGCACACCACTCCATGACATTGCCGTGCATCTGCCATAGGCACCAGGCATTGGGCTCGAAGGTACGCACAGGCACTGTCTGGCGCGGCTGGCAGGATGCGTGGTGGGCGTGGTCCGGTGGAATCGGACCATCACCCCAGTGGAAAGCCGTCTCTGTGCCGGCGCGGCAGGCGAACTCCCACTGCACCTCGGTCGGCAGCATGGCGTTCAGTTCCGGCAGACGGCGGTTGAGTTCGCTGAAAAAGCGCGCATTCACCGCATCCCAGCTAACCTGCTCGACCGGCAGGTCCTCGCCGCGGAACTGGCTGGGTTGCTGCCCGGTGACGGCCTGCCACAGCGCCTGGGTGCAGGCGGTGTCGGCCAGCCAGAAAGGCGAGTCGATGGTGACCCACCGGTGCAACTCGTCCTGCTTGCGGCCCGGCTCGCTCGCCGGCGAGCCCATCCGGAATCCACCAGCCGGAATGAAACGCAGACGCTGCGACACACGGCCCAGCGCCAGCTCCGCCCAATGGCCATGGGTGTCATGACCAGCCCCCGAGGCCCAGCCCGGACGGTTCGGCAAAATATTCGGGCTCGAACAGCCCGGCCACTGACCATTGATCGTCATGCAGTGGAATCCCCCAATCTCTGCAGCGCAGCACCTGGTCTGGGAGCCCCCGCTCCCCCGACCCGGGCCGATCTGTGGAACCGAATTGAACCACTGACGAAGCCGGGATGCCGCAGGTCCGCATGCCGATATACCCCCTGTTCATGGGGGTTGACTTCCGTGCGCCGCAATGGATAGAGCGCACGCCGGTCTGACAGCGGGCAGGCGTCATCGGCTGGCATTGGCCGTGCGCTATCTTGCGGTAGAACTCGGCCATTCGATGAACCACCTCAGCATGACGACCCCCACCCCCAGCACGGACGACACCGTGATCACCAACCGCACCGACGACGAGTTGCCCATCGGCGCCAGCGCCAGCATCGATCGCGCTGACGAGCCAGGCGGACGGGGCAGCGGCGCGGTTGGCACTGGCGTGGCGAACGCAGCGGCCGTGAAAGAGAACGCCGTGGCCATGGGCTCCATCCTCGTCATCAACGCCGGCTCCTCGACGCTGAAGTTCGCGCTCTACCCGCGCTGCGGCGACACGCTCGGCGAGATCACCGCGCACCCGTCCTTCGCGGCGGGTCAGATCGACGGCCTGCAGCCGGGCGGGCGGCTGCGGCTGTATCCATCGGGCTCGGATCCGGTCGACCTGCCCGAGCCGGCGGACGAGGCGCAGCGTTTCGGCGTGGCGCTGAAGGCAATGCAGGCGCATGTCGTGGCCGTGGCACCCGGCGCGCGCATCGTCGCCGTGGCACACCGGATCGTGCACGGCGGGCGCTACTACCGCGCCCCGACCCGGCTCGACGACACGGCCATGATGCTGCTGGCGAGCCTGAACCCGCTCGCGCCACTGCATCAGCCGCACAACCTCGCCGGGGTGCGGGCACTGCGCAAGGCGTTTCCGGCGCTGCCACAGATTGGCTGTTTCGATACCGCCTTCCACGCCGACCTGCCGGAACTGGAAACCCGCTACGCGCTACCGCAGGCGCTGTACGACGAGGGCGTGCGCCGCTACGGCTTCCACGGGCTGTCCTACGACTACGTGGTGCAGGTGCTGCGCGGCTGCAGCACCCGCGCCAGTGGCCGCGTGCTGATGGCGCATCTGGGCAGCGGCGCCAGCCTGTGCGGTGCCCGCGAGGGCCGCAGCGTCGCGACCTCGATGGGTTTCTCGGTGCTGGACGGGCTGATGATGGGCAGCCGCTGCGGCCAGCTCGACCCCGGCGTCGTGCTGCACTTGTGGCGCGAAGGCTGGACCGAAGCGCAGGTCGAGCAACTGCTCTACAAGGAAAGCGGCCTGCTCGGCGTCTCTGGCCTGTCCGCCGACATGCGCCTGCTGCGCCGCGCCGCGGACGACGGCAACCCGCAGGCGCGCACCGCGATCGACCTGTTCACCTACCGACTGACCCGCGAAGCCGGTGCGCTGGCGGCAGTGCTGGGCGGTTTGGACGTGCTGGTCTGCACCGGCGGCATCGGCGAGCACGACGCCGCCACCCGCGCTGCGCTGGCGCGGGCACTGCACTACCTGGGCGTGGAGCTGGACACTGCTGCCAACCAGGTGGCCCGCGGCGACGCCATCGCACCGATCCACTCGACCAGCAGCGCAGTCGAAGTCTGGGTCGTGCCGACCGACGAGGGACGGGTGGCGGCACAGGCGGCCTGGGCGCTACTGGACGAAGGTTGACCCAGTGCACTGCGCCGTGCCGGACAACTGCGTGCAGATCCGGTATGTGGACGGTCAGCAGGGGTTCAGGCACTGCAATGGACCAGCCGGAGTGCGCGGCGTAGCATCGGGATTGCGCTGATCCTGAATCCAACGAAAGGTCTCTCTTGAAGCTGAATCTCTCCTTGCTGGTGGCACTGGTGGTGTCGATCACCGCGGGCTGCGCGCAACACCCCTCCGCCAATCCAGGCATGACCGATCAGGCGCGCACCACAGGCCAGGTAGTGGCCAAGGACGCGAAGGACGCTGGCGCCGCCGTCGCCCATGGCGCGCGCGAAGTCGGGCGCACGGTCAAGGACGCCGCCGTCGGCGCGTGGGATGCAACCCGCCAAGGCGCACAGGCCGTCGGCGCTGCAGCCAGCGGGGCTGTGAGCGAGATCCGCAGGTAACGCCTCGCCGGTCGGATCGGGTTACCCCGGGCCCAGCACCTGCAGCAGCGCGGCGCCATAAGCGTCCAGCTTCTTCGCTCCGACACCACTGATGCCGCCCAGTTCGGCCAGCGAACCCGGCTGGCGGCGGGCCATCTCGGCCAGCGTCGCGTCGTGGAAGACGACGTAGGCGGGCAGGTTGTGCTCGCGCGCCACGTCGGCGCGCCACTGGCGCAGCGCCTCGAAGCGGGCGATCTGCAGGGCGTCCAAGTCGCCCGGCGCCACCTTGGGTCCGCGCGGCGCGGTGTCGGCGCCCGCAGCCGCACCGGGTCGGGCACGCGAACGGCTGCGGCGCGGCACCTCGCTCGGGGTGCGCATGCGCAGCTGCACATCGCCGCGCAGCACAGTGCGGGCGGAGTCGGTCAGCGCGAGCGTGCCGTACTCGCCCTCCGTCACGACATGCCCCAGCGCCACCAGCTGCCGCAGCACCGCGCGCCACTGCTGCTCGCTCAGGTCGGCGCCGATGCCAAACGTGCTCAGACCGGCGTGGCCGTACTGCTCGACCTTGTCGGTGCGCTTGCCACGCAGCACGTCGATCAGCTGGACCGTGCCGAAGCTGCGCGCACCATGCGACTCGCGGCCGTGCTGGGCGAAGCGGTAGATGCACGACAAGGCCTTGCGCGCCGCATCGGTGCTGTCCCAGGTGACGGGCGGGTGCAGGCAGTTGTCGCAGTTGCCGCAGGGCTGGCTGTCCTCGCCGAAATAGGTCAGCAGCCGCACGCGCCGGCAGTCGTGCGCCTCGGCCAGCGCCAGCAGCGCATCAAGCTTGCCGCGCTGCACGCGCTTGAAATCGTCAGCGGCCGGGCTCTCGTCGATCATGCGGCGCTGGTTCACCACGTCGGCCAGGCCGTAGGTCATCCACGCATCCGCGGGCGCACCATCGCGGCCACCGCGGCCAGTCTCCTGGTAATAGCCCTCGATGTTCTTGGGCAAGTCGAGGTGGGCGACGAAGCGCACATCCGGCTTGTCGATGCCCATGCCGAAGGCGATGGTCGCCACCATGACCAAGCCTTCTTCGCGCAGGAACCGGTCCTGGTGGCGCTTGCGCACACCCGCGTCCAGACCGGCGTGGTACGGCAATGCCGGGATGCCCTCATCTTGCAGCCAGGCCGCGGTTTCCTCGACCTTCTTGCGGCTGCCACAGTAGATGACACCCGCATCCCCGTCGTGCTCATCGCGCAGGAAGCGCAGCAGCTGCGTGCGGGCGTTGTCGCGCTCGACGATGGCGTAACGGATGTTCGGGCGGTCGAAGCTGCTGATGAACAGCTTCGCGTCCTGCAACTGCAGCCGCTCGATGATGTCAGCGCGGGTGTGGTCGTCGGCGGTGGCGGTCAACGCGATGCGCGGCACATCGGGGAAACGCTCGTGCAACGCGCTCAGGCCCAGATACTCCTCGCGGAAATCGTGGCCCCACTGGCTGACGCAATGCGCTTCGTCGATGGCGAAGAGCGAGAGCTGGCCACGCTCGTGCAGCGACTCCAGCATCGCGAGGAAACGTGGTGTCAGCAGCCGCTCCGGCGCGGCGTAGAGCATGGTCAGCCGGCCCGACAGCAACCCCTGCTCGACCGACGCTGCCTGCTGCGGACTCAGCGTGGAATTGAGGAATGCCGCCTCGACCCCCACTTCGTCCAGCGCGCCGACCTGGTCCTGCATCAACGCGATCAGCGGACTGACGACCACCGCCACGCCCTGCCCCGCGCGGTGGCGGACGATGGCGGGGATCTGGTAGCACAAGCTTTTGCCGCCGCCGGTGGGCATCAGCACCAGTGCATCGCCGCCGCCGATGAGCTGGTCGACGATGGCCTGCTGCTGGCCGCGGAAGGCGGGATAGCCGAAGACGTCGGCGAGAACCTGGCGAGTGGTAGAAGGGGAAGCAGGGGTATTCATGGCTGAGGCCGATGGTACGCGAGCCCCATGCGGTCGCGATCTCGCTCTCATGGGGGAGATCGCCCCCCTCCCCGCCCGGCAGGCGGTGCGGCACAATTGCCCCCCAACTTGTCACACATTCCGGCCCGGACCACCCACCGGCCCCGGAGAGCACAGCACCCCACAGGAGCGCGCGGCCATGGCCTCGATCAACAAAGTCATCCTCATCGGCAACCTCGGCAAAGACCCCGAGATGCGCTACACCCCGAGCGGTTCGGCCATCTGCAGTCTCCGCCTGGCTACCACGCGCAACTGGAAAAGCAAGGAATCCGGCGAGCGTGTCGAGGAAACCGAATGGCACTCGGTCGTCATGTACGACCGCCTGGCCGAAGTCGCCGGCGAGTACCTGCGCAAGGGACGCCCGGTCTACATCGAAGGCCGCCTGAAGACCCGCAAGTGGCAGGACAAGGACGGCAACGACCGCTACACCACCGAGATCGTCGCCGACCAGATGCAGCTGCTGGGCGGGCGTGACGAGGGCGGCGGCGGCGGCGGTGGTGGCCGCAGCAGCGGTGGCAGCACCGAGTACGGCGACGACATGGGTGGTGGCGGTGGCGGTTATTCGCCAGCCCCTGCCCCGGCTCCGCGCGCGGCTGCGCCCCGTCCGGCCGCACCGGCGCGGGCTCCCGCGCCGCGTCCGGCCCCGGCGCCTGCGCCGAAGTCGTCGACCGGGTTTGACGACATGGACGACGACATCCCCTTCTGACTCCGGGTATTCAAAGCGTCTGAACGCTCCGGCACCCGGGCGCTCCTACGATGATCGGTCACTTCCCTCGACCGACCATGCGCAACCATCCCCACCCCAAGCCCCTCGCCTCGCGCCGCCAGATCCTGCTCGGCGGTTCGGCGCTGGCGGTCGCTTCGGGGTTGGCAGGCTGGTGGCGCCAGTCTGGCGCGGCCGAAGTGCCGCCCGAGCCGCCGGACGACCGCCCCTTGATGACCGGCCGCGCCCCGGCCATCTTCATCGGCCACGGCAGCCCGATGAACGCCATCCAGGACAACGACTTCACCCGCACGCTGCGCCAGTGGGGCCATGAACTGGGGCTGCCGAAGGCGATCCTGGTGGTGTCGGCACACTGGCTGACGCAGGGTGAGGTGAAAGTGTCGCTGGCGCCACGGCCGCAGACGATCCACGACTTCGGTGGCTTCCCCGCGCAACTCAACACCATGGCCTATCCCGCCCCCGGCGCGCCCGAGGTGGCCCGGCGGGCCGCCACGCGGCTCGGCCCGCAGCGCATCGGTCTGGCCGACGAACGCGGGCTGGACCACGGCGCCTGGACCGTGCTGCACCACCTCTTCCCGGCAGCCAATGTGCCGGTCTTCCAGTGGTCGATCGACATCGCCCGCAGCGGCGCCTACCACCTCGGCGCCGGCCGGGCGCTGGCGGCGCTGCGCGACGAGGGCGTGCTGATCCTGGGCAGCGGCAATGTGGTGCACAACTTGGGCGACACGGTGCGCGACGCGATCGCCTCGCCGCGCGGTCTGGCGCCCTGGGCCGACGACTTCGACCAGCGCGTCAAGCAGGCCATCGATGCAGGCGACACCCGTGCGCTGGCCGCCTACGAGCAGCTCACGCCTGAAGCGCCGCACGCCGTGCCGCTGCCAGACCACTACTTTCCGCTGCTCTACGCAGCCGGTGCGGCACAGCGCGGCGAGCGGCCGCGGCATGTGTTCGAAGGGTTTCAGGGCGGCACCATCAGCATGCGCTGCGTGCAGTGGTCCTGAGGGCGATCAGACCAACCCCAGCCCCACCGGCATCACCCCCTCGAACACCCGGCCAAGCTGCGCCGCCGACAGCCCGTACATCTGCTGGAACAGCCCCGCGAACACACCGCGGTATTCATTCAGCACCGGCCAGTCCCGGCTCTGGTGCAGCGTGTCCATCCGCACCGCGACCTGTTCGCCCACCACCCGCCCGCCGCGCACCGACCCGCCCAGCACCCAGTAGGTCGAGCCATGTCCGTGGTCAGTGCCGCGGTTGCCGTTTTCGCGGAAGGTGCGGCCGAATTCGCTGAGCACGACCACCACCGTGTCGCGCCACGCCGCCTCGCCCAGCTCCTGCGCCAGCGCGGCCAGCCCGTTGCCGAGTTCGCCGACGCGGGTGGCGAGCGCGCCGGTGCCCGCGCCCTGCCCGACGTGGGTGTCCCAGCCGCCGACATCGACAAAACCGAGGCGGTGGCGCTCGCGCATCAGGCGGCCGATGCGGCGGGCTTCGCCTTCGAAGCCGCGTGCGGTGATGGCGTTGCGGCTGGCGGCTTCCATGCCGCCCATCAGCTCGCGCTGCGCCGCCTGGCGCACGTCGAAGCCGTCGTTGACCGGGCCAGCGAGCCGCGTGCCGGCGTACATCTGGCGGATCAGCTCGGTCTGGCGCGCATCGACACCGCCGCGACCGACCGAGCCGAGCGCCAGATTCGGCACCTTGACCGCGCCGCGCAGGATCAGCGGCAGGTCGCTGGTCAGCGCGATGGCGTCGCGCGCGCCGAGCACTTCGGCCAGCCGGTTCAGGAAGCCGGAGCGGAAATCGCGCCCCGCGACCGGGTCATCGGACTGACCGAGTTCGATGTGGTCCTGCGTCTCGAAGTGGCTGCGCGAGAGGTCGTGCGTGCCGGCAAACGGGATCGCGGCAAGTTGGCCACGCTCGTAGAGCGGCAGCAGCGAGTCGGCCCAGGCGGGAGTGAGGCCCCAGTCGGACTGGTCCGGCAGCACCAGCGCGGCCTCGGGTCCGGTGCCGGGCCGCGCAATAGCGATGCGCGGGCGGGCGGCGTAGTAATCGTCGCTGCCAATCGGGACCAGCACGCTGGCCGCGTCATACGCGCCGCGCAGGAACACCACCAGCAGCCGTGGTGCCGAGGCTGGTGCCGCCCACAGCCTGCCGGCGGCCCCCACCAGCGGCACGGCGGCGGCCCGCTTCAGAAACCCACGTCGCAGCATCGTCATCAGCGGCTCCTCGGTCAACGGTCAACGCAACATGAACTCGGGACAGGACAGCAGCAGCGCATGGCGGTCCTGCGGCGTGGCAGCTTTGGCGAGCACACCGCGGGTGCGCTCGCCCAGGGGGCGGACCAGCGTCTCGTCGGGCAGCGTGGGCGGTCGTCCCGCCACGGCGGGCAACCGGCTGAGCGTGCGCGCCACTTCAAAACGGGCCGTCATCTGGCCGGAGCCGTTCCAGGCGCTCTCGTCGAGCGGATAGCCATCGGGCGTCTGCCGGCCGTAAAGGGACTGGCCGAGCCGGTTCAGCGCCGTCATCACCGGCGCCATGTCGACCAGCGGTGCGGCCGGATCCGCCGACAGGCGCAGCGCCGACAGCACGTAATGCACGGGATCCTTGAACTTGCGCCCCAGCGACGCCGTGAACTCGGGCGACACGGTGAGCGTCTCCAGCGTGAGCGCGATGTCGCCGTCGCTGGCGAGGAAACGCTGGCTCAGACGCTCGATCAGCGCCGGCGGCGGTTCGTCCGCGACCAGGAACACGGCCAGCTTGCGGCAGACATGGCGGGCGGTGGCCGGATGCCGGGCGAGCGCACCGAGCTGCTCCAGCACCTCGTCCCAGCCACGCCCGCCCTGGATGACGCGGCCGAGCACGGTCTTGTCGCCCATGTCGTGGCGGCCGGGGTGGAACTCGGTCAACCCTTCGCGCCGGTAGAGCGCCTGCAGCTTGGGCGCCACCTTGGGCGCCATGTCGGTGAGGTTCACGCCCAGTCCGGTCAGCACGCGGGCGAGTTCCTGGACGTCGCGCTGGCTGTAGCCGCCGTCCACGCCCAGCGTGTGCAGCTCCATCAGCTCGCGGGCATGATTTTCGTTGATGCGGCCGGCGGCGTTCTGCTCGTTGTCGAGGTAGCGCAGCATCGCGGAATGCGTCGCGCTCGCCACCAGCAGGTCGCTGAAGCGGCCGAGCGCATGCGGGCGCAGCGCCTGTTCATAGGCGCCGACCAGCATGCGCAGATTGGCCTTGGACTGGGCGATGCTGAAGTGGTTGAACCAGAACCAGGTCATCTGCTCGCGCAGGCCATGCGGCGAATGCAGCGCCAGCAGCAGCGAGCGGCTGGCCGCCTCGCGCGCCACGGTGGCGAGGCGCTGCTGGTAGTCCTGGCGGTTGTCGCTGCGGCGGCGCTGCTCCAGATCGGCCACCAGCGCGGGTAGTGGCATCTGGGTGATGGACAGCGCATCGATGGCGGCTTGCACGGAGGCCGGCAGCGCGGTGTCAGCGGCGGGATGCAGCAGCGCCTGCACCGCGTCGCGCCGGCCGCGCTCGGCCCAGTCGTCGGTGCTGGCCGCGCTGGCGCCCCAGGTGAGGCGGTCGAGCTGGGCCAGATCAGCCGGGTCGATCGTGCGGTGCGCCGCACGGCGCGTGGTCAGCCGGCTCACCGACGAACAGCCGGTCAGTCCGAGTACGGCACCACTGGCCATGGTCAAAAAGGCTCTGCGCTGGGACACCACGGTGCTCCAAAATAAAAATGCTGCAATGCAACACGAACATGAAGGACTCTCGACTTAGGGATGGTGTCATTTAAGGGTTTACACCTACATTCGCCCCCATGGGTACTGTAACTAACCACTCCAGGGCGCCGTCCCGGGCCGGCTGGGTTCCGATCCGGCCGCTGGGCGAGACGCATCGCACGCAGATTCTTCAGCACCTGCTGGGACTCGGCGACCGGGATCGCTACCTGCGATTCGGCTACGCGGCCAATGATGAGCGCATTCGTGCGTATGCCGCATCGCTGGACTTCTCGCACGATGACGTGTTCGGCATCTTCAACCGCCGACTGCAGCTGGTGTCCATCGCCCACCTGGCCTACAGCCAGCTCGCCAGCGCCAACCACGGCGTGAGCCGGATGGCCGAATTCGCGGTCTCGGTCGACCACCGTGCCCGCGGCCGCGGATTTGGCGGGCGCCTGTTCAGCTATGCCGTGCGCCACGCACGCAACCGTGGCGTCGACCGCCTGTTCATCCACGCCCTGAGCGAAAACACCGCCATGCTGCGCATCGCCCGCAAGGCCGGCGCCGACATGCAGCGCGACGGCAGCGAATCGGAGGCCTGGCTGCAGTTGCCGCCGGACAGCTTGATGAGCCAGGTTGAAGAGTTGTTCGCCAACCACGCGGCCGACCTCAACTACGTCGCCAAGGGCCAGCTCCGCCGCATGCAGTACGTCTGGGCGCGCTACCGGCACTTCCAGCACCGCGTGCTGCGGATGACGGGAGTTGGCCCGCGATAACCGCGCAGGACGGACCAAAGCGGTCCTGCAACTCTCCATCGGCAGACCGTGTGTCTGCCGTTTTTCGTTTCCGGTCCCTGAATCAGCATTCAGTTTCACTTGGACAAGGCATTCACAACGAGTTACATAATTGCATAGGATGACGCCCAAGTGCTGGCCGATTCAGCCGATTAAACCGTTTCAGACCCGCCCTGTTCACTTCATTGCCCGGAACGCACCATGCCCACCCAAGTCTGGATCCTCGCCCTCGCCGCGATCGCCGGCATCGTCGGACTGGCGGTCCTGGTGCTGCGCCGCTCCGGCAGCACCTCGTCCACCAAAGCCGTTGACCTGCCCACCGAATGGCCGCTGACCCAGCGCCCGATCTTCTCGCCCGAAGAGCGCGCGCTCTACCGCCAGCTGCGTACCGCCCTGCCGCACCACACGATCCTGGCCAAGCTGCCGCTGGTGCGTTTCTGCCAGCCGGAGGACCGCGAGGAGCTGCGCTACTGGTTCAACCTGCTCGGACCGATCCACGTGAGCTTCGTGGTCTGCGCGGAAAACGGCCGCGTGCTGGCCGCCGTGGACATCGAACGCCCGAACCGCCCGCCGGCCAAGCGCGTCTCTGCCATCAAGCTGGCGGTGCTCGAAGCCTGCCGCATCCGCTACGTGCGTTGCCGCTCGGACCAGTTGCCGACGGCCACGGAGCTGCAACTGCTGGTGCCCGCCAACGGTGACGGCCAGGGCCAGCGCCCGGCCGTGCCTGGCGGATTGCCGGAAACCCACGCCCGCCCGGCCACGAACCACGCAGCGGCTCCACGTGCCGCCGCACCTGCCGTGCCTGGTGCGTCGAGCGCCCCTGCCGCTGCAGCGGGCGGCCAGTGGTACGAATCCGGTTTCTCGCAGGACTCCTTCTTTGCCCCCGAAACACAGCGCGATCCCTTCGACGACACCCCCGTGCGCAGCCCCGCCTCGCCAACCGCCGGCCCGAAAAACTGGGCCGGTCCGTCCACCAGCAAGTTCCAGCCGGGCGACTTCGGCCCCTCCGGCGACGCGGGCGGCGACATCATCGGACGCCGCTGAACGGCAGGTGGCTGGTCTAGGATGCGGGATGACCGCATCCCATGACCTCGACCAGCCCTACGCCGGCCTGACCCCGCACGCGGTGCTCGACGCGCTCGACGCCGCCGGTCTGCGCGGCGACGGCCGCATCCTGCAGCTCAACTCCTACGAGAACCGCGTCTTCCAGGTCCATCTGGAGGAAAGTCTCGACCCAGCCGCGCCGCTGCCGGGCGTGGTGGTCGCGAAGTTCTACCGCGCTGGCCGCTGGAGCGACGCGCAGATCCTCGAAGAACACACCTTCGCCCAGGCACTGGCCGACGCCGAAGTGCCCGCCGTGCCACCACTGATGCTGCGCGTCGCCGACGATCTGCGCCCCGAAGCCGCTGGCATCGAACTGCTCGGTGATCCGCCGACGCTCGCCAAGCTCGGCGGCTGGCGCTACGGCGTCAGCCCGCGCTGTGGCGGCCGCTCCCCCGAACTCGAAGATCCGCAGACGCTGGAGTGGATCGGCCGCTTTCTGGCGCGCCTGCATCTGGTCGGCCAGCAGCAGCGTTTCGAGCACCGCGTGACGCTGGAGGGCAGCGCTGCGGCGCGTGCCTCGGTGCAGTGGCTGGTGGACAGCGACCTGCTGCCGATGGGCGCCCTCGGTGGCTGGCACAGCGCCTGCCTGCGCGCGCTGGACGCCGTGGACGTGCGCTTCGAGCGGCATGGGGCGCCCGAGCTGATGCGCATCCACGGCGACTGCCACGCCGGCAACGTGCTGTGGACCAGCCATGGCCCGCACTTCGTCGATCTGGACGACGCCGTGAACGGCCCGGCGATTCAGGACTTGTGGATGCTGCTCGGCGGCGAACGCCACGAGATGCAGGCGCAGCTCGGCGCCCTGCTCGATGGCTACGAGACCTTCCGTGAATTCGACCGCCGCGAGCTGGCGCTGATCGAGCCGCTGCGCACGCTGCGCATCGTCCAGCACAGCGCCTGGATCGCGCGGCGCTGGAACGATCCGGCCTTCCCGATCGCCTTCCCGAACTTCGAGAGTCCGTCCTACTGGGCGCAGCAGACGATGCAGCTCCACGAGCAGGTCGAGGCGATGCAGGAAGAGCCACTGGTCGCCTGAGTGGCGAAGGCCAGCACCAGCAGGCACAGCGGTGGCAGCAGGATGGCGCAGACCAGCGCCATCCGCTCCCACGCAAGATGCATGAAGACGGCCAGGATCAGGCCCCAGCGCAGCCCGCCCCAACGGGGGCACGAAGAAATCGTGCAGCACGTCGTTCGAGCGCATCAGCCCCCGGACCGGCCGGCCCTGCGGCAGACGGACCTCGTTGCCCAGCACCAGGACGTCATCCTGCCCGGCCGGGTCGGTGGGATCGAGCCCCAGCGGATTGGTGGCGCTGACAAAGCGGACATCGCTGCGCCCCAGCCGACCACTTCGAGCACCATCGCGTCGCCCGGTGCCTGCACATAGCGGGCATAGACCGCCAGGCCCGGCGCCAGCAGCGCCACGATGCCCAGCGCCGTCAGGCCGATCAGCCAGCGTTCCAGCGGGCGGTTCTCGGGCTGGTAGGCCGCCCGGGAACCGGCACGGTGGCGGTAGTGCCACAGCGTCAGGACGATGAACAGGTTGATGCCGACAAAGAACACTCCCGTCACGACCAGCGTGATGACCAGCATGTCGTCCATCGACTGCCAGTTGGAGGCCAGCGGCGTCGAGAACCACGGGGTGAACCACTGGAACAGAACCGACCCGACGACGATCAGCAGCAAGACGATTGCGATGACCATGGGCTGTCTGCCTGTCCGATCTCTGGACAGTTGCCGCCCGGCGGCAACCGCTCAGGGGAATGCCGGGATGTTGGGTTCGAGACCCTCCAGGTGCGCCTCGGGATGCAGCGATTTCAGGCGTTGCTCGATCTCTTCGACGCGGGACCGCGGCACGTCCACCATCATCAGGATCTGCCCGGCCTCGACAGCAGGAGCGAACCGCTTGATGCGCTCGCTGGGCACGGAAACACCGATCATGCTGGAGGCCCAGGCCCCGAACAGCGCCCCGGCGATGCCCATCACCACCACCAGAACCGCCGAGGGCGGTGCGGCCCCGAACAGGTCCAGCCATCCCAGGCTCACACCTGTGGCGGCCCCCAGCACGGCACCGATGCCGACCCCCCATTCGGCAGCCTTCACGACATCGGAAGTCTGCAGCACATTGGCCACGTGCAGGCCAGACATGTCGGCGCTCTCGCGTCCGACAAAATGGAGATGCTCCTCGGCAATGCGCGCCAGAAGCAAGTCATCCATCGTCCGTCGGGCACTGACCAGATCGGGCAACAGCCAATAGAGACGTCTGCGCATGATGACCTCCTGAGGGACCACAGCCCACTTCTACACCCGATCCCGGCCGGGTGCATCCACAGGGAGGATGACCATTTCCGGCGTCATCTCTTTGGGCAAACACCGCGCTCCGACCAGCAGTCCCGGGCCTGCGCCTGCCCCTTCAGTGGTGCCCATGCCCCGTGTCGCCAGCTGGCTCGACATCCAGCCGCACGGCCGGTGCGGTCAGACCCTGGGTGGACGTCCCGGTCGCCGGCACCTCCAC
The DNA here is from genome assembly GCF_031429695.1 of Sphaerotilus sp. Taxonomy (GTDB): domain Bacteria; phylum Pseudomonadota; class Gammaproteobacteria; order Burkholderiales; family Burkholderiaceae_C; genus Sphaerotilus. Next base: position 24,298 of record NZ_JANPAB010000009.1, on the reverse strand, counting down.
CCAGTCGAGCTGCCCGACGGGGCAGCGCTGGCTGACCTTGAACCACAGCGGCCCCGCCGCAGCCGGCAACTGGCCGCGCAGCACGAACTCGTCGTACTGCACATCCGGCAGGCGGGCCTCGTCGCTCCGGGCGGCCCAGACGATCTCGGCCACGTCGTCGGTGACGGTCTTGCCGTGGCTGGTGTAGGGCTGGGCCAGCGGCTCGCGCCGGATCGACAGCGCCCAGCCCGGTTTTGGCATCGGCTTGGCGCCCTTGAAGCCGGCGGGGACGCGCACGGTCACGGTGTGGGTGGGCTGGCCGCCCTCGCAGCCGTGGCCGACCAGCAGCACGGCCTTGTAATAACTGCCGGCGATGGCCGATGGGGTGTCGAGCGCGACGTGGGCGCGGGTGCCGGAGGAGAACAGCAGCGTCGAGGCGGCCAGCAGCGCCAGCGTGCGACGGAGAACGGAAACGAACAGATTGCGCATGAGAGGTCAGGTCTGAAAAGCAAGCACCAGCCCGGCCGCCACGGCGTGGCAGTCCGGCACGGATCGATCGGTTTCAGACCAGGGGAGGCGCGTGGCTGAGGGGCAGCCTGAAGTCGTGCCGGCGCAGGATCGCAGCGGCAAATGCCTCGAAGCGCACGGCGGACGCCACAAGGGGCGCGGGATCAAAGCCAGCCACCACCGGCAGCGGCAGTGCAGCACAGGCCAGCGGCGCGTGGTCGCAGAAGTCGCAGGCCGACAGATGCTGGAGGGTCGATTCCAGCGAAACCGCCGAATCGATCACCCGCAGGTCATCGGCATTGGCCCGACCAGCACCACCGCTGACGCACCAGTCACCGGCCACGGCCAGCACCATCTCCCGATGGGCCTGCCGCGACGCCGCCGGATCGGCCGCCCGCAGCGCGTGCGACAGCGTCGGCACGAGCACGTTCAGCAGGACCAGCGCGATGCCGGCCCAACTGACAAGGCGGCGCCAGGACGTGGTGAGCATCCTGCGATTATCCCGCAGGAGTGCGCCGCGGTCAGCCCAGGATCAGGGCCTGGATGCGCTTGACGTGCGCGGCCGGGTCGTCGAGCTGGCCGCCTTCGGCCAGCAGCGCGTTGTCGAACAGCACCTGCGCAAGGTCGTCAAACGTGCCCGATCCTTCCGGCAGCGCGGCGAGTTTCTTCACCAGCGCGTGGTCGGCGTTGACTTCGAGCACTGGCTTGGACGACGGCGCAGCCTGCCCGGCTTGCTTGAGCAGACGTGCCAGGTGGCCGCTCATGTCACCTTCTTCGGTCACGAGGCAGGCCGGGGAATCGACCAGCCGGGTCGTCACGCGCACGTCCTTGGCACGCTCGCCCAGCGCAGTCTTGAGACGGTCGAGCGTCGGCTTGAAGCCTTCGGCGGCGACTTCGGCCTGCTTCTTCTCTTCCTCGTCCTGGAGCGAGCCCAGATCGACCGCACCTTTGGCGACGCTCTGCAGGTTCTTGCCCTCGAACTCGTAGAGGTGGCTCAGCATCCACTCGTCCACGCGGTCGGTGAACAGCAGCACCTCGATGCCCTTCTTCTTGAAGATCTCGAGCTGCGGGCTGTTCTTGGCGGCGGCCAGCGTGTCGGCGGTGATGTAGTAGATGGCTTCCTGGCCGTCCTTCATGCGCGACACGTAGTCGGCCAGCGCGACACCCTCGTCCGCGTGCGTCGAGGCAAAGCGCAGCAGCTTGGCCAGGCGCTCCTGGTTGGTGTGGTCCTCGCCGACACCTTCCTTGAGCACCGCGCCGAACTCCTTGTAGAAGGCGGCGTACTTGGCCTTGTCGGCGGCGGCGGTCTGCTCGTCGCTGCTGTCGGCCAGCGCTTCGAGCATCGACAGCACGCGCTTGGTCGAGCCTTCGCGGATCGCCTTCACATCGCGGCTTTCCTGCAGCAGCTCGCGGCTCACGTTCAGCGGCAGGTCGGCCGAGTCGATCACGCCCTTGACGAAGCGCAGGTAGGTCGGCATCAGCGCCTCGGCGTCGTCCATGATGAAGACGCGCTTCACGTAGAGCTTCACGCCGCCGCGCTTGTCGCGGTTCCACAGGTCCATCGGCGCCTTGGCCGGGATGTACAGGAGCTGCGTGTACTCGGTGCGGCCTTCGACGCGGTTGTGCGTGTAGGCCAGCGGGGCGGTGGTGTCGTAGGTGAGCTGTTCGTAGAACGCCTTGTACTCGGCGTCGGTGATGTCGCTCTTGCTGCGCGCCCAGAGGGCTGCAGCCTTGTTGACCGGCTCCCAGTCCTCGGAGACGACGTTCTCGCCCTTCTCGGCGTCCCAGCTCTCCTTGCGCATCAGCACCGGCAGCGAGATGTGGTCGCTGTACTTGCTGATGATGGACTTGAGCTTCCAGGTGGACAGGAACTCGTCCTCGCCCTCGCGGATGTGCAGGATGACATCGGTGCCGCGCGTTTCGCGCGTGATGGTCTCGACCTCGAAGTCGCCCGTGCCTTCGCTGCTCCAGCGCACGCCTTCGGTGATCGCCACGCCGGCGCGGCGCGACTCCACCGTGATGCGGTCGGCCACGATGTAGCCCGAGTAGAAGCCCACGCCGAACTGGCCGATCAGGTTGGCGTCCTTGGCCTGCTCGCCTTCGAGCTTGCCCATGAACTCGCGGGTGCCGCTCTTGGCGATGGTGCCGAGGTGCTCGATGGCCTCCTGCGCCGACAGGCCGATGCCGTTGTCGCTGATGACGATGCGGCGGGCGGCCTTGTCGAAGCTGACACGGACTTCCAGGTTCGGCTGGTCCTCGAACAGCGCGTTGTTGTTCAGGGCCTCGAAGCGCAGCTTGTCGCAGGCGTCCGATGCGTTGGAGACCAGCTCGCGCAGGAAGATCTCCTTGTTCGAGTACATCGAGTGCGTGACGAGGTGCAGCAGCTGCTTCACTTCGGCCTGGAATGACAGGGTTTGCTTGTCCATGGTCGGTCTGGTCTCTCTTGCGCTTGGATGGCTTGCAGGATGAGGGCTGGCGCGGGGTTTTCAAGGGCACGAACTGAACCACGGGAGGTCCGGGCAGTACCGCTCAGCGACGTGATTTTTCTCGCTGATTTGCAAGGAATTGATACGGCAAGGCACTCTGGCTTGCATGCGGCTGTCCGCGGGCATGGCGCCTGCGTTACAAGCGGACCCTCGGATGAACGGGGCCATCCCCCGTACCTCCGGGCTGGTCCGACGTGATTTACAGCACGGGCCGGATCGCCGATCATCCACCATTCGATTTTCACTTCCGCCAATCCGACCGACTCCGTGGCAGCCGACACCCTCACCGATGGACCCCAGAGCACCCTGTCCGGGGTCGCGCGCGTGCTGGTACACGCCGGCAAGATCACCTCGCGGGTCGCCGAAGACCTTGCACGCTCAGCCCGCGAGCAGCGCCGCAGCTTCGTCTCGGCCGCGGTCGCCGCGCAGGCACTGAGTCCGGCCGATCTGGCGCACTCGCTGTCGGCGGCGCTGGCCATTCCGCTGCTGGATCTGGATGTCGTCGACATCACCCGGCTGCCGCAGAACCTGGTCGACACGCGCACGCTGTCGCAGTACCAGGTGCTGGTGCTGGGCAAGCGCGGCAACCGGCTGTTCATCGGTGGCGCGGATCCGACCGACCAGGAAGCCGTCGACCGCATCAAGTTCGCCACCCAGCTCACGCCGGAGTGGATCGTCGTCGAGTACGACAAGCTCGCCCGCATCGTCGACGCCAAGACCACCTCGGCCAACGACGCGCTGGACTCGATCGTCTCCGGCGAGTTCGATTTCGACGTCGAGGAGCAGGACCCGAACGCCAAGCCCGACGAGGAAGTCACCGCCGAGGTCGAGGACGCGCCCGTCGTGCGCTTCCTGCAGAAGATGCTGATCGACGCGATCAACATGCGCGCCTCCGACCTGCACTTCGAGCCCTACGAGAACACCTACCGGGTGCGCTTCCGCATCGACGGCGAGCTGCGCGAGATCACGCAGCCGCCGATCGCGATCAAGGACAAGCTGGCGTCGCGCATCAAGGTCATCAGCCGGCTCGACATCGCCGAGAAGCGTGTGCCGCAGGACGGCCGCATGAAGCTGAAGTTCGGCAACAAGGCGATCGACTTCCGGATCAGCACGCTGCCGACGCTGTTCGGCGAGAAGATCGTGATCCGGATCCTCGACCCGTCCTCGGCCAAGCTCGGCGTCGATGCGCTGGGCTACGAGCGCGACGAGAAGGAGCGGCTGATGCACGCCATCCGCCGTCCGTACGGGATGATCCTGGTCACCGGCCCGACCGGTTCGGGCAAGACGGTGTCGCTCTACACCTGCCTGAACATCCTGAACCAGCCCGGCATCAACATCTCGACCGTGGAAGACCCGGCCGAAATCAACCTGCCCGGCGTCAACCAGGTCAACGTCAACGACAAGGCGGGGATGAACTTCGCCACCGCGCTGAAGGCATTCCTGCGCCAGGATCCGGACGTGATCATGGTCGGCGAAATCCGCGATCTGGACACCGCCGACATCGCCATGAAGGCTGCCCAGACCGGCCACCTGGTGCTGTCCACGCTGCACACCAACGATGCACCGACCACGCTGACGCGGCTGCTCAACATGGGCGTGCCGCCGTTCAACATCGCCGCCAGCGTGATCCTGATCACCGCGCAGCGGCTGGCGCGGCGGCTGTGCGAGAACTGCAAGGCACCCGCGGATTTCCCGCGCGAGGCGCTGCTGCGCGCGGGCTACAAGAGCGAGGATCTGGACGGCTCCTGGAAGCCCTACAAGGCGGTCGGCTGCTCGGCCTGCAACAACGGCTACCGTGGGCGGGTGGGTCTGTACCAGGTCATGCCGATCACCGAAGCCCTCCAGCGCATCATCCTGGCGCAAGGCAACGCGATCGACATCGCCACCCAGGCCCAGCGCGAGGGCGTGCGCGACCTGCGGGGGTCGGGACTCCTCAAGGTTCGCGTGGGGGTGACGACACTGGAAGAAGTGATTTCGGTCACCAACCAGTGACCCAACGAACGAGCCGGTGACCGGCGGACGGAGACGCAATGGCCACAGCGGCTGCACCAGCATCGAAGAAAATCAAGGACTTCGTCTTTGAGTGGGAAGGTCGCGACCGCAATGGCAAGGCCGTCCGCGGCGAAATACGCGCCGGCGGCGAAGCCATGGTCAACGCCAGCCTGCGTCGCCAGGGCATCCTCGTCAACAAGGTCAGGAAGCGCCGGCTCTCGGGCGGAAAGTCCATCAAGGGCAAGGACATCGCGATCTTCACGCGGCAGCTCTCGACGATGCTGAAGGCGGGTGTGCCACTGTTGCAGGCTTTTGACATCGTGGCCCGCGGCAGCCCGAATCCGCGCCTGACACGCATGCTCAACGACATCCGCGGCGATGTGGAAACCGGTACCAGCCTGTCGGCCGCGCTGCGCCGCCATCCGCTGCATTTCGACGCGCTCTACTGCAACCTCGTTGAAGCCGGTGAAGCCGCCGGCATCCTGGAAGCCCTGCTCGACCGCCTGGCGACCTACCAGGAAAAGACCATGGCGCTGAAGCAGAAGATCAAGGCGGCGCTGGTGTATCCGGTGGCGGTGCTGGTCGTGGCCTTCGTCGTGGTCGCGGTGATCATGATTTTCGTGATTCCTTCGTTCAAGCAGATCTTCAGCTCCTTCGGCGCCGACCTGCCCACGCCGACGCTGGTCGTGATCGCGATGTCGGAGTTCTTCGTCGACTACTGGTGGCTGATCTTCGGCAGCATGATCGGCGCGGTCTACTTCCTCATCGAGAGCTGGCGCCGCTCGCCGAAGATGCAGGTGGCCCTGGACCGCACGCTGCTCAAGCTGCCCGTGTTCGGCGATCTCGTCCACAAGGCGACCGTCGCGCGCTGGTGCCGCACGCTGTCCACCATGTTCGCCGCCGGCGTGCCGCTGGTGGAGGCACTGGATTCGGTGGGCGGAGCGTCGGGCAACGCGGTGTTCGCGCTGGCCACCGAGCAGATCCAGCGCGACGTGGCCACCGGCGCAGCGCTGACCTCGTCGATGCAGTCGACCGGGATCTTCCCGAGCATGGTGCTGCAGATGAGTTCGATCGGCGAGGAGTCCGGCTCGCTCGACCAGATGCTCGCCAAGGTGGCCGACTTCTACGAGCAGGAAGTGGACGAGGCGGTCAAGGGCCTGTCCACGCTGATGGAGCCGATCATCATCGTGATCCTCGGCACCATCATCGGTGGCATCGTGGTCGCGATGTACCTGCCGATCTTCAAGCTGGGCCAGGTGGTCTGACGGGCCTCAGCGCCGTCCGAAGGTCATCACGCGAAAACTGTTCGGGAAAAAGGTGTTGGCGTAGTACGGCGACACCGACGTGGTGATCTTCTTGGCGTAGTCGGCCGAGCCTTCCGCCGTCACTGCGTACAGCTGGTGCGTGGCCGGGTTGAGGGCCAGCGAGCGCATGCCGGCCGGTGTGCCGAGTGCTTCGACCGGGCGGTAGCTGTCAGCCCCCTGCTGCTCGAACACATTCAGGATGGCGTTGACGCCATTGGACAGGAAGATGCGCTTGAGTTCGGCGTCGAACACCACGCCGTCGTTGCCCCCGCCGACCTCGGCCATGTAGACCAGCGCGCCGGTGTCCAGATTCATCACCGCGAACGACGGCTTGGTGCTGGCATTGCCCCGGCAGCCCAGGAAGAGGCGGCGGTTGGCACGGTCGATCGCCGTGCTGTTGGTCTGGCCGCAGCCGGGGGTGGCCCATTCCGCCGTGACCTTCAGCTCGCGGGTGTCGATGCGGTAGACCTTTTCGGTGTCGCGCGCAGCGAGGTAGAAATTGCCTTGCCCGTCGGATTCGGCGTGCTCGGGTTTCTTGGTCGGGACGCGGATGACGCCGACCTGCTTGAGCGAGGGTGCCTGCAGCACGACCAGATCGGTGCCCTCCTTGCCAGCGGCCATGTTGACGATGATGCGCTGGGTCACCGGGTCGTAATGGCTGGTGTCGAGTTCGTCGCCGAGCTTGATCGGCTCGGACGCCTCCAGCGTGGACAGGCGGAACGGCGTCACGGTGCCGTTTTCGTTGTTCGAGATGCCCAGGTCGTGCTCGGGCACCAGGGTGGCACCGTTGGAGCTGGCCGCCGGGGTACCGGCCACCGTCTTGAGCAGCTTCTTCGTCCCCACATCGAACACCTGCAAGCCTTCCTTGCGGTGGCCAATGTAGAGGCGGTTGGAGGCAGGGTCGAAGTTGACATAGTCCCAGGCCGATCCGGTGCTGTCGAGCGTGGTGCTGTCCACCAGCCGCCAGCCGTCGAAGGCCAGCACGGGCGCAGCGGCACATAAGGACAACACACCCGCCGCGAGGCAAGACACCTTGAATTGAGGACGCATGAGAAAACTCCGGACACCGGTGCTGATCCACTGAATCGCCCGTCGCAGCACCGACCAGACTGGGCGAGAATGGATTCTTGACCAACCTTGCGGGAGCACCATGCGTAGATCCCCTCTGACCCCAATATGCATGCATTGAGCCAGGCATGGCTGCTCTCTCCAGCCACCCTGGCGCTGCTAGGGCTGTGCATTGGCAGCTTCCTCAACGTGGTGGTGCATCGGCTGCCGATCATGATGGAGCGCCAGTGGCGCGCCGAGAGTGCCGAGTTGCTCGGCATCGAGGCCACCCGCCCACCTGGTGACGACGGCGCGCCGCTGAGCCTGTCGCGCCCGCGCTCACGCTGCCCGCACTGCGGCCATGTGCTGCGCTGGCACGAGAACATCCCGCTCGTCGGCTGGCTCCGGCTGGGTGGGCGCTGCTCGGCCTGCCGGGCGCCGATCGGGCTGCGCTATCCGCTGGTCGAGGCGGGCTGCGGGCTGCTGTTCGCCGCGATCGGCTGGCGCTTTGGCGCGCAGCCCGTGACGCTGCTGTGGTGCGCGTTCGCCGCGATGCTGCTGGCGATGTCGCTGATCGACTGGGACACCACGCTGCTGCCGGACTCGATGACCCAGCCGCTGGCCTGGGCCGGGTTGATCGCCGCCGCGATGGGCTGGATTCCGCTGACGCTGAGCCAGTCGCTCTGGGGCGCGGTCGCGGGCTACCTGGGCCTGTGGAGCATCTTCTGGCTGTTCAAGCTCGCCACCGGCAAGGACGGCATGGGCGCGGGTGACTTCAAGCTGCTCGCCGCATTGGGCGCGTGGCTGGGGCCGGCGATGCTGCTGCCGATCGTGCTGGGTGCATCGCTGCTCGGCGCGGTGGTGGGCATCGGAATGAAGCTCAGCGCCAACTTGCGCGAGGGGCGTTATGTGCCGTTCGGTCCGTTCCTGGCGGGCGGCGGCGCGGTCGTGCTGCTGGCGGGCAGCGAGCGGGTGATGCGGTGGATGGGCTGGGCGTGAAGCCTGCGCGCCAGCCGGTGCGACGTGTCGGGCTGACCGGCGGCATCGGCAGCGGCAAGAGCACCGTCTGCCGCATGCTGCGCGACCTGGGCGCCTGGACCGTGGACACCGACGCCATCGCCCACCGCCTGACCGCACCGGGCGGACGGGCCATCCCCGCCCTCGCCGCGCACTTCGGCGCGGAAGTGATCGCCGACAACGGCGCCATGGACCGCGCCCGCATGCGCGAGCGGGTCTTCGCCGACCCGGCCCAGCGCCGCGCACTGGAGGCGATCCTGCATCCCATGATCGGCGAGGACACCCGCATCGATGCCGCTGCCGCACCGGCCGGGGCGATCGTCGTGTTCGATGTGCCGCTGCTGGTCGAGTCCGGCCGCTGGCGGGCGCAGGTGGACCGGATTCTGGTGATCGACTGCGCCGTCGAGACCCAGATCAGCCGTGTCATGCAACGCAATGGCTGGACCGCCGAGGCCGTGCAGCGCATCATCGACCAGCAGGCCAGCCGGGCACAGCGGCTGGCCGTGGCCGATGACGTAATCGTCAACGATGGGCTTGAACTGGCAGAACTGGCCACCGAAGTTCGCAGGATCTGGTCCGGCTGGCTGTGAAACAATCGTCTCGACCGGGCCGCGCCAGCGCCCGGACCGTGGGAGCGCATGGCCTTGATCTACTACGAATACCCTTTCACTGAAGGCATCCGCACGATGCTGCGGCTGGAGCGTCTGTTCACGCGTCTGGCACAGCTCGTCCCCAAGGACAGCGCCACCGACCACCACTACGCACTGGCGACGCTGTTCGAGATCATGGACGTGACCTCGCGCACCGATTTCCGCACCGACCTGCTGCAGGAACTCGCCCGCCAGCACGAACTCTTCGAGGGCTACCGCGGCAACCCGTCCATCTCGGAAGGGGCGCTCAATCTCGCCATCGACCGCATCAGCAGTGCCCACCGCCGTCTGCAGGCAACACCCGCCAAACCCGAACAGACACTGTCGTCCAACGAATGGCTCATGAGCGTGCGCAGCCGGATCAACATCCCCGGCGGTACCTGCGAGTTCGACCTGCCCGCCTACTTCGCCTGGCAGCAGGAACCGGCCAACCGGCGCCGGCACGATCTGCTGCGCTGGGTCGGCGTGCTCGATCCGCTGGCCGAGGCGCTGGAGGTGAATCTCGGGCTGCTGCGCGAGGCGGGTGTGACGCAGATGGTGCCGTTCCGCAGCGGCCTGTTCCAGCAGAACCTGACCGGCAGCCGCCCGCTGCTGCTCGCGCGGCTGCAGGTCGATCCGACCTCGCACCTGATCCCCGAGATCAGCGGCAACCGCGTGCTGCTGGCCATCCGCCTGACCCGCGCCGACCACGAGGGCAAGCTGCGCCCGATGACCGACAGCATCCAGCTCCCGCTGACGCTGTGCGCTTGACCTGACCCACCCCCGCATGCACCCGATCGACACCCCGGCAGGCGCCGCGCGCCCTGCACCGCAAGTGGCCTGCCCGAGCTGCCGCGAAATGACGCTGTTCGCGCCGAGCAATCCATGGCGCCCGTTCTGCAGCGAGCGCTGCCGCCAGCGCGACTTCGGCGCCTGGGCCAGCGAGTCGTTCCGCGTCGCCGCGGTCGAGCCGCCGGACGACCAGGGCAGTCCCTAGACCTCCCGGTGCGTCGGCCCGGTGTGGCCACGTTCCTCGGCGAACCACTGCAGCACCGGAATCGTCCCGGGCAGCACCGGCACCACGTCCACCGGCAGCGTCTGCCACGCCATCTGCTGCGCCTCGCGCATCTCGAAGGCTCCGGTCCATGTGTAGACCTTGCAGAAGTTCAAGCGCACCCGCGCGTGCGGGTAGTCCATGACGAGTTGCTGCCACGGCCGGACCGCGTCCGGCCCGGTGCCGATGGTGATGCCGATTTCCTCGTGCAGCTCGCGGCGCAGCGCGTCTTCCACCGACTCGCCCGCTTCGAGCTTGCCGCCCGGGAATTCCCAGTAGCCGGCGTAGACCTTGCCCTCGGGGCGTGAGGTCAGCAGGAAACGGCCCTCGCGCCCATCCGCCTCGCGCTCGATCAGCACACCGACGGCGACCTCCACCGGCACGCGCTCAGTCATGCGCACCGCCGGCCATGTCGCGGGCGAACTGGTAGGCCACGCGCCCCGAGCGCGAGCCGCGCTCCAGCGCCCAGAGCAGCGCCGGCTGGCGTGCCGCCGCGATGGCCTCCTCGGTCAAGCCGAAGTGGCGCAGCCACTGGCCGACGATGGTCAGGTACTCGCGCTGGCTGAACGGGTAGAAGCTCACCCACAGGCCGAAACGCTCGGACAGCGAGACCTTCTCCTCGACCGCCTCGCCAGGGTGCATGTCGCCGTCGTCGGTGTAGGTCGCACCCAGGTTGTCCTTCATCTGCTCGGGCAGCAGATGGCGGCGGTTGCTGGTGGCGTAGATCAGCACGTTGTCGCTGGTCTGCGCCACGGTGCCATCGAGGATGGACTTCAGTGCCTTGTAGCCGGACTCGCCCTCGTCGAAGCTCAGGTCGTCGCAATAGACGATGAAACGCTCGGGCCGCTCGGCGATCAGGTCCACGAGGTCCGGCAGGTCGGTCAGGTCGGCCTTGTCCACCTCGATCAGGCGCAGGCCCTGGTCGGCGAAGGTGTTCAGGCAAGCCTTGATGAGCGAGCTTTTGCCGGTCCCGCGTGCGCCGGTCAGCAGCACGTTGTTGGCGGGGCGGCCAGCGACGAACTGCGCGGTGTTGCGCAGCAGACGCTCCTTCTGCGTGTCCACTTCCTTCAAGTCGGCGAGCTTCAACGGCGCGATGTGGCGCACCGGTTCCAGCACGCCGCCCTGGCCGCGCTTGCGGTAGCGGAAGGCGATGGACGCGCCCCAGTCCGGCGCGGTCAGCGGGTGGGGCAGGACGGCTTCGAGGCGCGCCAGCAGCGCCTCGGCCCGGGTGATCAGGCTGGTGAAATCGCTCATGCAGGCGCCTTCGAATTCAGTGAATCATCATCTGCAGCGACGCGTCGAGGTGTTCGACCGGGCTGCGCTTGAAATCGGAGCGGGCAAACCGCTGCAGACGGCCGAGGCAGTAGCTGGTCAGCATCGACGCCTGCGCCGCAGCTTCGGCGGTGGGTGCCAGCGAGCCGCGGGCATCCGCCGCCAAACGCAAGCTCTGGCGCAACAACGACTCGATGCGGTCGAAGAACTGGTTCATGCGCGCCTGCAGCCGCTCGTGTTCGAGCACCAGCGCGTCGCCCACCATCACCCGCGCCATGCCCGGGTTCTTCTCGGCGAACTGCAGCAGCACCGCGACGCTGTGGGCGGCCTGCACACGCGGATCCGGCTCGCGCTCGACGATCTGGTTGACCAGCGTGAAGACGCTGGACTCGATGAACTCGATCAGGCCCTCGAACATCTGCGCCTTGCTGGCGAAATGGCGGTACAGCGCCGCCTCGCTCACGTCCAGGCGGCCGGCCAGCGCGGCGGTGGTGATGCGCTCGCTGCCGGGCTGCTCCAGCATCTGCGCCAGCGCATGCAGGATCTGCACGCGGCGCTCGCCCGGCTTGGGCCGCTTGCGCACAACAGGCGCTGCGGTGGGTGCGGCCATGGACGGGCTGGCGGAATCGGAGGCGTCGGACATCGGATCGAGCACGTGGGATCGGGGCGTCAAAGGTGGATCGTCAGGACTCAGCGCCAGCGGGCCAGCGCCTGAAGGCTGCGGATTCTGGCACACACGTACACCGGCCGACGCCCCGGCGATGCGGTGGGTGAGCCCCCCAGCCAGCGCTGCATCCACACGGTGCGCATGCCGACGCGCCGCGCCGCCTTCTGGTGTTCCAGCGTGTCCTCGACCAGCACGCAGCGGTGCGCCGGCACCTTCAGCCGCACGGCGATGTGGCGCAGCATCCGTGCATCGGGCTTGGGGCGCAGGTGGCCGAACATCGCCATCTGCTCGATGGTGATCACCCCATCGAAGTGGCGCCACAGCCCCAGCGCGTCCAGCACCCGTTCGGCGTAGACACGGGGCGCATTCGTCAGGATGAACTTGCGTCCCGGCAGCCGCGCCAGCGCCGCGAGGTCGTGCGGATGGCTGCGCAACCGCGCCTCCAGCCCCGGCAGCGCGTGGGTGTCGTGCAGGAAATGCGCCGACTGGATGCCGTGGTGGCGCACCAGCCCGATCAGCGTGGCGCCGTAGCGCCGCCAGTAGTGGCCGCGCAGCGCCTCGGCGTCGGTGCGGGACAGGGCCAGCTCGCGCTCGATGAAGGCCGTCATCGACGCGGAAATGCCGGCGAACGCGGCGTTCGACGCATCGTGCAGGGTGTCGTCGAGGTCGAAGAGCCAGACCGGCGACTCGGCCTTGCCACGCGGCATCGGCACCTCAGCGCGCCCGGATCATCGTCCCGAAGGCCTGGTCGGTCAGGATCTCCAGCAGCAGCACATGCGGCACGCGGCCGTCGATGATGTGGACCGCGTTCACGCCGCACTTGGCCGCGTCGATCGCGCCGGCCAGCTTCGGCAGCATGCCGCCGGAGATCGTGCCGTCCTCGACCAGCTCGTCGATGCGGCGCGAGGTCAGCTCGGTCAGCAACTGGCCCTGCTTGTCGAGCACGCCCGAGATGTTGGTCAGCATCATCAGCTTCTCGGCCTTGAGGATCTCGGCCAGCTTGGACGCCACCAGATCGGCGTTGATGTTGTAGCTCTCGTTGTGTTCGCCGAATCCGATCGGGCTGATGACGGGGATGAACTGGTCGTCCTGCAGCGCCTTGACCACGCTCGGGTCGATGGACTCGATCTCGCCGACCTGGCCGACGTCGTGTTCGATGCTGGGGTCGTTCTTGTCGAGCAGCTTGAGCTTGCGGGCGCGGACCATGGCGCCGTCGCGCCCGGTCAGGCCAACCGCCTTGCCGCCGGCCGCGTTGATCAGGCCGACGATGTCCTGCTGCACCTCGCCGCCGAGCACCCACTCGACCACGTCCATCGTCTCGGCATCGGTGACGCGCATGCCCTGGATGAAGGTGCCCTTCTTGCCGATCTTCGCCAGCGCCGAGTCGATCTGCGGACCGCCGCCATGGACCACGATCGGGTTGATGCCCACGAGCTTGAGCAGCACCACGTCCTCGGCAAACGCCTGCTGCAGCGCCGGGTCGGTCATCGCGTTGCCGCCGTACTTGATGACCATGGTCTTGCCGTGGAACTTGCGGATGTACGGCAGCGCCTGGGCGAGGATCTCGGCCTTGTCGCGCGGGATGATGTGGGAGAGATCGACGGGGGCTTGGGACATGCAGGACTCCGGAAAAGTGCGGTTCAGGGCAATTTCCGGATTCTAGGACCGCCCTGCCCCGCTCAATGCACCCGCAGCGCGGTCGCTGCAGGCGCTGGCCCGGCCAACTGCTCGAACATCTGCGCCCGCGTCGGCAGCATGTCGGCATGGATGCGCACATACAGCGCGTAACAGCGCGCCGACGGCCGCGCGCCGAACTGCTCGGCCAGCGCGGCGGTGCATTCGGCGTACTGGCGCAACGCCGCCGTGCGCTCGCCCAGACCGGCCAGCAGACGCATCAGCACCATGTGCGCGGCCTCGTCGGCGCCGTCGATGCGCAGCAGCGCCCGCGCATGGCGGATGGCTGCATCGACTTCACCAGCCGCCTCGCTGACGTGCATCAACTCGCGCTGCAGCGCCAGCGCCATGCCGGCCGCGCGCTGGCGTTGCACGGCGCACCAGCGCTCGAATCCGTCACAACCCGGCAGCGCAAAATCCGCCAGCAACTCGCCGCGCCACGCCCGTGCCCCCGCCAGCCGGCAGGCCGCCGGCGCTCCCGGCAGCAGCGCATCGGCGAGCACATCAAGATCGCACAGGACCGCAGCCCCCGCGCCCACGAAGCCGACGCGGCGCATGTCGATCTCCAGCATCCCCGGCAGCGCCCGCCGCAATTGCGACAGCGCCACCCGCAGATTGGCCCGCGCCGCCTCGTCCGGCCATTCGCCCCACAGCATCTGCGCCAGCGCCGTGCGGCACATCGCATGCCCCTCGACGGCCACCACATACAGCAAGGCCTGCTGCTTGTCGGGCAGCCGCCACGCCAGGTCGTCGCCACGCCACCAGAGCTGCGGCAATCCGAGCACATGCATCTGCAGCACCGACGGCGCGGCAGCAGCGGCAGTGAACAATTCGCTGCGTTGTTCGTGTCCCGTCAACATGGCCCCTCCCGTGGAACGCTTTGCTCCGATTCTGCGCATTTGCAGGCTGGGCAAAAGTCCCGAAAATGGGGACTGTTTCGACATGGAGCACAGGGAGCGCGTCATGCGATATCGCTTGGCACAGGCAGCGGATCTGCCCGCCTGTCTCGATCTTTTCGACCGCAATGGCCGCTGCCTGCTCTCGCCGCGGGTCCGCGAACAGTTGCCGCGGCTGTGGTCCGACTGGCTGGCGCAGGACCGGCGCGCCCCGAAATCCTTCGCGGTCTGGGAGGACTTGCGCACACCACACCAGCCGCGGATGGAAGCCATCGGCACCAGCCACTTCGTCCGGGACGAGGTCTACGACGAACTGATGCGCTCGCCGCAGCCCTATCTGCTGGACCGCCTGTACCGCATGGAACTCGACGGCCATCGCCCCTTCCTCGACCAGCGTGAAACCGCACGGGCCAATGCCGGGGAGGGCCTGAGCCTGGTCATGCCGCTGTATCTGCAGCGCGAGCACGACCTGACCCACCCGGACAGCCAGCGGCTGATGCCCCTCGGGCCGGCGGCGTGGTACTTCTGCCATGCCGGCTACAACGTGCGGCGCCTGATCGGCGAGGTGTACGGGCGACCAGCGGGGGCGTACATGGCAGCGGGCGGCTTCCAGCTCGCGCACACCTTCGAAGCGCCTTCCGACCTGTCTCCCGACAGCGAGCCGCACCAGCATGTGCTCGACCGGGCGCACCAGCCTCCAGGGGCCATCAACGCCCTGTCGCTGTGGCTGCTGCACCCGCAGACACCGGTGTTCGGCCTGCCACCATCACAGCAGACGGTGGCGATTTACGCGCTGCAGGGCGACACCGACCGCGCCATCGCCGCACGGCTGGGCATCTCGGCCGATGCGGTCAAGCAGGCGTGGCGCGGCATCCTGAAGGCCGTGTCCACCCACATGCCCGACCTGTGCAACGACACCACCGGCGCAACGGCCGAGGGCACGACGCCTGTCCGTGGTGCGGAACACCGGCGCGTGGTGATCGAGTACCTGCGCCAGCACATGGAGGAGTTGCGTCCGTGGACCGCGACGCATCAGTCCCGCGCCATGCCCAGCCTGGCCCAGGCCACGACGAAGAACCCGTAGATCAGCACCGACGACCAGCCCAGTGCGTTGACTGTGCCGGCCAGCACGCCTTGCAGACTCACCAGCAGCCCGAGGGTCTGCGAAGCAGCCAGCAGGCGGGCGGCGCCACGCTGGATCTGCACCGCCGTGACCTCGCGGAAGCTCCAGATCGCGGCCGCATAGATGACCAGCGTCGATCCGAAGTAGCGCGCCAGCAGCGCCAGCGGGGCGTCCACCGTCGCGATGCCGTAGAGCGACAGCACCACCGCAGGGGCGATCACGAATCCGAGTCCGAACAGCAGCGTGACAACGGTGCCGACGACGCAAAGGGTGCGGTAGTTCATGTTCATCTCCAAGAGTCCGTCGTGGAAATTCCACTCCACCACACAGGCGTTGATGCGGCGTTAATCACGGCCATGACGCGGCATATACGCCCCGTCAACGGTCCGGGTGCAGGGTGTTTTCGTGTCGGTCTCCGAGGCAGAGCACTATGCGGTATCCACGTCAGCCTGCAGGCTTCATCGTCACCACGCTGCTGATTGCGCTGCTGGTGCCCGCATCCCATGCCGCGCCGCCGCCCGACACCGAACTGATGCAGGATCTGCTGCGCTGGGCCGGCAAGCTCACCGGGCTGGACCCGCCAGCCGCACTGCCCACCCTGACCGCACTGCCCGACACCGAACTCGCACGCCGCGTCTGCCCGGATGAGCCGCGCCATTGCCGCACGCTGATCGCCGTCTACGACACCGAGCGCACGGAGATCCTCTACCGCGACACGCTGGACCTGCGCGACGAGACCGACCAGTCCTACCTCGTCCACGAGCTGGTCCACTACCTGCAGCACCGCCGCGACGGCGACGCGCTGTTCGCCGACTGCCCGCACGTGATGCAGGCCGAGTCCGAGGCCTACGCGGCGCAGAACCGTTATCTGGCGCACTTCAAGCAGTGGCGCCGCGTTGGCGAGATCCTGCGCTTCACGCACTGCCCGACCGCCACCGCTGCGCCGCTGGTCACGCCGGGCGAGCCGGCAGCGCTGACCTCGCGCTCGCCGCAGGGGAGATGAATCAAGCAGGCCCCCTATACTGCGGCGATGTTCCGCCCGTCCCGTCCCTCCCTGCACTGGCTGCTCTGGCTGGTGATCGCGCTGCTGCCGCTGCGCGGGTGGGCGATGGCGCAGATGGCGGTGGCCCCGGTGACTGCCGCCCACCATGCGGTGAAGGACATGCAGCAGCCCTGCCATGCGGAAGCATCGTCCAAGGCAACACCCTCCCACGCTGGCTGCTCGCTGTGCGAGGTCTGCCACGCCAGCCTCGGCCTGCCGACGTTGACCGAGCTGCACCTGCCCACCCTGCCCCATGCGGCACCCGCCGTCACACCGATCACGGGTGTGCGCGACGGCCCGCCCGGCGAACTCTTCCGACCTCCCCGCCGCTCGGCCTGATCCGAACCGTGGTGCGCGACCTGCCTGGCGGGTCGTGTGCCGTGCCGTGTCGATCTGTCCGATGAGGTCCATCCATGTTGCGTTGTTTCCCTGCCGCCGCGCTCGCGCTGGTGGCGATGTCGGCCGTTGCCGCTCCGGCCGATCCAGCCGATCCACGGGCCGCCGTGCGCCCGCTGGTCCACCGGTCCACCCTGGCAGGCCGTGCCGCGCCGGACCACCCTGAACTCGCCGACTGGCGCGCCGTCAACGAACGGGTGCGGGCAGTTGGCGGCTGGAAGGCTTATCTCAAGCAGGCCCAGGCGCCCGATCCAGTGCCAACCGCCAGCCCGGAGGCCACGCGATGAAGCCGCCCCGTTCCCTGGCCTGGAGCGCACTGGCCGCTGCCGCCGTGCTCGCCGGCTGTGCCACGACCTCGCCCGACGCGGCGATCGAGCCTGTGCAGCAGCAGCTCCGCCAGCACACCGGCACCACCCTGACCCGCTGGCCCGACGCCCAAGCGCCGTCCGCCGACGCCCAGCAGCGCACCCGCGCCCTGCTCACCGCACCGCTGGCGATGCACGGCGCGGTCGAGGTCGCGCTGCTGAACCACCGGGGTCTGCAGGCCGCGCTCGCCGACCTAGGCGTGACGCAGGCCGAGCGGGCGCAGGTCACCCGCCTGCCCAACCCCGGCTTCACCTTCAGCCGCACCACCAGCGGCGCCGAGGTGGAATGGGAGCGTGGCCTGCACCTCAACCTCGGCCGCCTGCTGCTCATGCCGCTGACGCGCACGCTGGAGGACCACCGCCTCGCCCAGCAGCAGGCACAGACGACACAGCGCGTGGTCACGCAGATCGCCACCGTGCGGCAGGCGTGGGTCGAAGCGGTCGCGGCCGAGGAGAGCCTGCGCTATTTGCGGCAGGTGCAGGATGCAGCAGCGGCTGGTGCGGAACTGGCGCGGCGCATGGCGCAGGCCGGCAACTTCAACAAGCTGGCGCTGGCCCGCGAGCAGTCGTTCGAGGCCGACGCGGTACTCAACATGGCCCGGGGCGAGCGTTCCCGCGACGCCAGCCGCGAGCGGCTGAACCGGGCGCTCGGCCTATGGGGCGACGCGCTCGACTACACGCTGCCCGAGCGCCTGCCGGACCTGCCCGCCACGCCGATCGAGCAGCCCGACGTCGAGCAGCGTGCCCTTGCGCAGCGGCTGGACGTGCAGGCCGCCAAGACCGCCACCGAGCAGACCGCCCGCGCCCTCGGCCTGACGCGCACGACACGCTTCCTCAACGTGCTGGAAATCGGCGCGACCCGCTCGATCACGAACGATGGCCACCGCAGCCGCGCCTGGGAGGTCGGGCTGGAGTTGCCGCTGTTCGACTGGGGCGACGCCAAGGTCGCGCGCGCCGAGGCGACCTACACCGCCAGCCTGCACCGCACCGCCGAGATCGCCATCGATGCCCGCTCCGAAGTCCGCGAGGCGTACCGGCACTGGCGCCACACCTGGGACATCGCCCGCCATGTGCAGACCGCCATCGTGCCGCTGCGCCAGCGCATCCGCGATGAAAACGTGCTGCGCTACAACGGGATGCTGATCGGCGTGTTTGAGCTGCTCGCCGATGCACGCGCCCAGATCGCCAGCGTCAACAGCGCCATCGACGCACGGCGCGAGTTCTGGCTCGCCGACGCGGATCTGCAGATGGCGATGCTCGGCCGACCCGTGCTGTCTGCGGGTACCGCGCCCGCCTCCTCCGCCAGCGCCGAATCCGGCGGCGGGCACTGAACAGAACCAGTCCTCAGGATTCCCACATGCTTTCCCGACGCACTTTCTTTTCTGCGGGCGCCGCGGTTGCCGCTGCTTCCGTCAGCCGCGTGGCGATGGCCGCGCTGCCCGAACCCGTGATCCAGACCAGCGCGCAGACCGCCAGGCCGCTGATGCCCCCCGACGGCCGCCCCTACCGCCCGGTCGTGACGCTGCACGGCTGGAGCCTGCCCTGGCGCATGCACAACGGCGTCAAGGAGTTCCACCTCGTCGCCGAGCCCGTCGTGCGCGAGATGACGCCCGGCTTCAACGCCCACCTGTGGGGCTACAACGGCCAGTCGCCGGGGCCGACCATCGAAGTGGTCGAGGGCGACCGCGTGCGCATCTTCGTCACCAACAAGCTGCCCGAACACCACGCCGTCCACTGGCACGCCCAGCGCCTGCCTTGCGGCATGGACGGTGTTTCTGGCCTCACGCAGCCGTCGATCCCGCCGGGGAAAACCTTCGTCTACGAGTTCGAGGCCCGCCGCCCCGGCACCTTCATGTACCACCCGCACGCCGACGAGATGACGCAGATGGCGATGGGGATGATGGGGCTGTGGATCACGCACCCGAAGCTCGACGCCAGGGGCCGCCACCCGCTGATCGAGGACGCCGACCGCGACTTCTGCTTCCTGCTCAACGCCTTCGACATCGAGCCGGGCAGCGCGACGCCCAAGATCATGACCATGCTCGACTTCAACCTCTGGGCGTGGAACAGCAGGATCTTCCCCGGGCTGGATTCGCTGAACGTGCGGCTGAACGACCGGGTGCGCATCCGCGTCGGCAACCTGACGATGACGAACCACCCGATCCACCTGCACGGCCATGAGTTCGAGGTCACGGGCACGGACGGCGGGCCGGTGCCGAAGTCGGCGCGCTGGCCGGAAGTCACCACCGACATCGCGGTCGGGCAGATGCGGCAGATCGAGTTCATCGCCAGCGAAGAGGGCGACTGGGCCTTCCACTGCCACAAGAGCCACCACACGATGAACGCGATGGGCCACAACGTTCCGACCATGATCGGCGTCGATCACTCGGGGCTGGCGAAGAAGATCAGCAAGCTCATCCCCGACTACATGGTCATGGGCGAGCGCGGCATGGCCGACATGGGCGAAATGGAAATGCCGCTGCCCGACAACACCGCGCCGATGATGACCGGCGAGGGGCCGTTCGGCGGGGTGGAGATGGGCGGGATGTTCAGTGTCGTGAAGGTGCGGCGCGACCAGAAGCCGGGTGACTACAGCGACCCCGGCTGGTTCAAGCACCCCAAGGGCACCGTCGCCTACGAATGGACGGGCGAGCCGCTGCCCGAGCCGGTCAAGGCCGCCCCCGCACAGCCGGCGCCGACCGACACCACGGTCCGCGCCCGCAAGCCGACCGATCACAAGCACCATTGAATCCAGAAGCCATGACCATGAACCTGCACGACACGCCATCCCGCCGTAACTTCATCGCTGCCTGCTGCGCCCTGTGCTGCGGCGGCCTTGCGCTCAGCCCCGAAGCAGAGGCCCACGGCGAGAAAGCCCACGCCGCCGCCGGCCCCGTCAAGAAGGAACAGAAAGCCTGGGGCATCGCCGGCGACCCGCGCGCCGTGCGCCGCACGGTCACCGTCCGCATGGGCGACGACATGCGCTTCCGGCCCGACCGCATCGAGGTGCGCGAGGGCGAGACGGTTCGACTGGTGATGCACAACGAGGGCAAGCTGATGCACGAGTTCGTCATCGGCACCCCGCCGGACCTGGCCGAACACGCGGCGCTGATGGTCAAGTTCCCCGACATGGAGCATGACGAGCCCTACATGGCCCATGTGCCACCGGGCAAGTCCGGCGCGATCGTGTGGAACTTCAACCGCGCCGGGGACTTCCAGTTCGCGTGCCTGATCGCCGGACATTTCCAGTCCGGCATGGTCGGCGCGCTGCGCGTGGCCCCGCGTGTCACCCCGAAAGCCCGCTGAACCGTTACTGCACTGCAAGGAGAAATTGCCATGACCGTTTCCCGCTGGACCGCCGCTCTCGCCCTCACCGCCGCTGCCCTGTTCGCCGCGCTGCCCGCGCACGCCCAGAGCACCGACGCCGAGGTACTGAAGATCGACAAGCCGCAGCAGAAGATCACGCTCAAGCACGGCGAGATCAAGAACCTCGACATGCCCCCGATGACGATGGTGTTCCGCGTGCAGGACGCCGGGATGCTCGACGCCGTGAAGGTGGGCGACAAGGTGAAGTTCGATGCCGACAAGGTGGGGGGGCAGTACACGGTGGTCAAGCTCACGCCGGCGAAATAACCAGTGTCATGCCAAGGGTCGGTTGACAGTGCGCGAATTGACACGTCGGCTGACCCCGGAGGCCCCCCTCCCGACCTCCCCCCGCTGGGGGGAGGAGAGCAGAGGCCGGGCAATATGCTCTTGCTCCCTCCCTCAGCGGGGAGGGCTGGGGTGGGGGCTCGGCGCGCATCAACCGTCCATCAACGCTTGCCACGACACCAGGGGGCGCGCCTCGGTGCGGGCCGGAAGCTCCAGCTCAACCCCATGCTCCTGCCCGAAAAGCGACACCGCCAGATCCACCAAGTGCTGTGACGGCACGACCTGTGCCGGCGCTGGGGTCTTCTTCGCCTCGCCGACGCCCTGGGTCACGTCTGCACATCCATCGCTCATTTCAGATACCGCCCCTCCAGATGCGCCCGGAAATGCGCCGGATTCAGCGCCTCGCCGCTGGCCCGGCGCGTCAGCTCCGGCGTCTCCCAGCGCGCGCCCTGGCGCCAGACGTGGTCCTTGAGCCAGTCGAACACCGGGTTCAGATCGCCCGCAGCGATGCGCTCGTCGAGGTCCGGCATCTGGCGGCGCATCGTCGCGAACCACTGCGCGGCGTACATCGCCCCTAGCGTGTAGCAGGGGAAATAGCCGAACGATCCCGACGGCCAATGCACGTCCTGCATCGGGCCGTTGCGGTAATCGCCCCGCGTGTCGCGCCCGAGGTAAGCGGCCATCTTCTCGTCCCACAGCGCGGGAATGTCGGCCACATCGATCTGGCCCTCGATCAGCGCCCGCTCGATCTCGAAGCGCAGGATGACGTGCGCCGGATAGGTCACCTCATCGGCATCCACCCGGATCAGTCCCGGCTCGACCCGCGTGGCCAGGCGGGTCAGATTCTCGGTCGTGAACGCCGGCTGCGCGCCGAAGTGCTCGACCATCAACGGCACCAGTTGCGCGACGAAGCCCGGGTGTGCGCCGAGCTGCATCTCGAAGGACAGGCTCTGGCTCTCGTGCAGACCGTAGGAGCGCGCACGGGCAATCGGCTGGCCGAGCCACTCGCGCGGCAAGCCTTGTTCGTAGCGGGCGTGGCCGGTTTCATGCACCGTGCCCATCAGGCTCGACATCAGGTTGTCCAGGGCATAGCGGGTCGTCAGCCGCACGTCCTCGGGCACGCCGCCGGAGAAGGGATGCGTGCTCTCGTCTAGCCGGCCGCCATCGAAATTGAAGTCGAGCCGCTGCATCACCGCCAGGCTCAGCGCCTTCTGCTGCGGCAGCGGGAACGGCCCGACCGGCGGCAGCACGGGCGGCTCGGCCTGCTGGCGCGCCTGCACATCCCGGATCAGACCGGGCAACCACGTCTTGAGGTCGCCAAACACGCGGTCCACTTCGGTGCTGGTCATGCCCGGTTCGAAGCGGTCCATCAGCGCGTCGTAGGGCATCAGGCCGGTGGCATCGGCCAGGTGCATCGCCTCCTCGCGGGCGACCTGCACGACCGGCTTGAAGTTCTCGACGAAGCCGGCCCAGTCGTTGGCGGGCCGCTGGTGGCGCCAGGCGTGTTCGCAACGGGCGGTGGCCAACGTGCGGCGCTCGACCAGTGCGGCGGGCAGCGCGTTGGCGGCGAGCCAGTCGCGGCGCATCTCGCGCAGGTTGGCGCGCTGCCAGTCGGACAGCGTCTCGTCTTCCGCCCGGCGCAGCAGGGCGGCCAGCGCGGGGTCGGTGCGCTGGGCGTGCAGCAGGCCGTCGAGTTCAGCCATCGAGGCGGCGCGGGCTTCGTTGCCGCCGGGGGGCATGTTGGCGGCCTGGTCCCAGCCGACGATCGAGCCGAGGTGCTCGAAGCGGTAGAGGCGCAGGAAGCGGGCTTCGAGGTCGGAGTAAGCAGACAAGGTGTCCCCCTTCAGTCGTTGAACAGGCAATGAACATGGTGGATCACGGCGCGAACTGTCCCGGAAACACCCACAGCAACCCCGCCGTCATCACCAGATAGCGCAGAAACTTGCCGATCGCCATGTACAGCAGACACGGCCAGAACGGCAGCCGCAGCCACCCCGCCACCGCGCACAGCGGATCCCCCACCAGCGGCAGCCAGCTCAGCAGGCACGCCTTCGCCCCGAAGCGGCGCAGCAGCGCAAGCGCCTTGTGGTCGCTGGCGGCGTGGTGGGTGACGTGTTCGTAGGCTTTCTCGGCGCCGTAGCCCATCCACCACGAGATCGCGCCGCCGATCGTGTTGCCGGCGGTCGCGGTCAGCACGGCGACCCAGAACAACTCCGGGTTGAGCTTGACCAGCCCGAACACCGCCGGCTCCGACCCCAGCGGCAACAGCGTCGCCGAGATCAGCGAGACGATGAAAATGGTGCTGAGGCCAAACTTCGGCAGCGCCAGCGCTGCCAGCAGCGCCGCCATCAGGGATTCCATCCAGGCTTGCATGGTCACACCACCCGTGTCTCGGCACAGAAGACCGCCGGCGTCACGATGCAGGCGTGCCCGACACGGCCTCGCTGCAGCAAACCGGCGCGGCGATCCCCCGTCACGAGGTAGTCCACCTCGCCGGTCAGCGCCATCGCCAGCAGGAAATCGTCGTCGGGATCACTCGCCTCCACACCCACCGGCAGCGGCGCCAGCGCCTCCAGAACGACGGCCCGGTGCAGGTTGTTGACCATCGTGCCCACCCGGTGCGCCGGCAGAATCGCCCGAAGCTTGGGATAGCGGCTGACGCGGCGCAGCTCGTCCAGTTGCACCACCGATGTCACCAGCTCGAAGCGACCCGCACGCCAGGCCCGGTAGATCGCATCGGGCGCGCCATGCGGCGAAATCAGCGCACCGAGCAGCACGTTCGTGTCCAGCACGACCCGCATCAGTGCTCACGCGCCCACTGCACCGCCTCTTCGATGAGGTCGTCCAGCGCGGTTTCGCTCAGGCCAGCGGCCGCCATCTTGGCCTGATCGACGGCGCGCTCCAGCAGGTAGGCCCGCACCGCCTCCTCGATGAAGCGTGACAGATCCCCCTTGCGCCCGCCGCCCTGCGCGGCGATGAACATGCGCACGGATTGATCGACTTCCGGCGAGACGGCGACGTTCCAGCGGACGGTGCTCGTGGTCATGGGGGTTCCTTGTCCTGGTCAAGTTATTTCGCACAGCCCGACAGGTTGTGTGATTGCCGATTGCTGCTCGAAGGCATTGGGAGGCAAGTTGCCCAGTGTGGAGTGCAGACGCACGCTGTTGTAGAAGCTGACGATGTAGTCGGCGATGTCG
>NZ_JANPAB010000008.1:0-80396 GCF_031429695.1 Sphaerotilus sp. | reverse complement strand
GAGTTGCAGGTGCGGGCCGCAGTGCTCAACCGCTTCACCCACTTGGGCACCCCGGTGACGCGGGCTGTGGCGTAACTCCGTCTGGGGTCAGGGGAAACTCAGCCTCGGCTGGGTTATGCAACAAAGCCGCGCAGACCTGCTGGACGCGCTGGCCGAAGAGGCGGCGGTTCTGGCACGACAGTTCAATTCGATCGTGGTGCGGGCCATCGACTACTGTCCGCCGGCCGACATCAAGCTGGGCGAGTTCCTGCGCGCGATGATCACCGCGGACAGCGAGTTGCGGCTCAGCTTCGCCAACACCAGGTTCGGCAGCGCACCTGGCCGCCCGGTTCCTCCGCAGGAGCGGCAATCGCAGGCTGAAGCACTGGGCACCTGGTTGCTTCAGCCGCGGGTGCTGGAAGAATGCGGCCTTGTCGCCCAAGGCGATCCCCGCGTGTCGGCACACGGGGCAACGGTGACCCTGCCTCGCATTGACGCATTGGAAACCACCCGCCGCGTGACCCCGGACGGCGAGGTGCATTTCGAGACCGTGGCCGTGATCACGCAAGTCGCCCATGTCCGGCGTCAGGGCAAACAGCCAGGATTCAGCTTCGTCGGGGGATGCGCCTTGCTGTTTTCACCGCAGGGCGTACTGCGGTTTGCGATCAGCAAGAGCGTGGCCGGTGACCAGCGCATCGAGCGGCGGCGGAGTTTCATCACAGGGGGATCGGCCGTTGCGCTGCGGTACTGGCATGAGGTTCAAGGCTCGATGCAGCTCCGGCCGCAATGGAGCCGGCTGATGCACGGGACGGTCTGAAGTCCGGGATTCCTTGGGCGCCCTGTCTCCGAAACGACAGGCCCCCATCGGACGCTCGCCCTAGACTGCGTGCGAACTTACGCACCCGGAGCCTGCCCCATGACCACCGCCGTCATCGTTTCCACCGCGCGCACCCCGCTGGCCAAGAGCTGGAAAGGGGCGTTCAACATGACCCACGGCGCGACGCTCGGCGGTCACGCCGTCGCCGCTGCCGTGCAACGCGCGGGCATCGACCCCGGCGCCATCGAGGATGTCCTGATGGGCTGCGCGAACCCGGAAGGCGCGACCGGCTGGAACATCGCCCGCCAGGTCGCCCTGCGCGCCGGCCTGCCGATGAGCGTCGCGGGCCTCACCGTCAACCGCTTCTGCTCCAGCGGTCTGCAGACCATCGCGCTGGCCGCCCAGCGGATCATCAGCGGCGAGGGCGAGGTCTACGTTGCCGGTGGTGTCGAGAGCATTTCCTGTGTCCAGCAGGAGATGAACCACCACATGTTCATCGACTCGTGGCTCCAGCAGCACAAGCCGGAAATCTACTGGCCGATGCTGCAGACCGCCGAGACCGTCGCCAAGCGTTACGGCATGGCCCGCGAGCGCATGGACCAGTACGGCGCCGAGAGCCAGCAGAAGGCGTGCGCCGCGCAGGCGGCGGGCCGATTCGCCGACGAGATCGCGCCGATCACCGTCACGGCGGGCGTGGCCGACAAGGTGCTGGGCCTGCGCACGAAGCAGGTCACGGTCAGCGTGGACGAGGGCCTGCGCGAAGGCACGACCTACGAGGCGGTGGCCGGCATCCGCAGCGCCCAGCCGGGCGGCGTGGTCAGCGCGGGCAATGCGAGCCAGTTCAGCGACGGCGGCGGCGCCTGCGTCATCGTCGATGAACGCTACGCCGAACGGCATGGCCTGCAGCCGCTGGGCCGTTTCCTCGGCTTCGCGGTGGCGGGCTGCGAGCCGGACGAGATGGGCATCGGGCCGGTGTTCGCGGTGCCGAAGGTGCTGGCGCGGCTCGGCCTGACGGTGGACGACATCGGGCTGTGGGAGCTGAACGAGGCGTTCGCTGTGCAGGTGCTGTACTGCGCCGACACGCTCGGCATCCCGCTGGACCGGCTGAATGTCAACGGCGGCGCCATCGCGCTCGGCCACCCCTACGGCGTCAGCGGCCAGCGGCTCACCGGCCACGCGCTGATCGAGGGCAAGCGGCGCGGCGCCAAGTACGTCTGCGTGACGATGTGCGTCGGTGGCGGCATGGGGGCGGCGGGCGTCTTCGAGGTGCTTTGAAGTGCTTTGAAACGAGGGCAACCCGATGAGCGCACTGCGTCCCACTGTCGATTTCCTGCTGCACGACTGGCTCGGCGTCGATGACCTGACGCAGCGCCCGCGCTTCGCCGACCACAGCCGCGACACCTTCGCCGCCGTGCTAGACACCTGTGAGCGCATCGCCCAGGACAAGTTCGCCCCCGCCAACCGCCGCGCCGATGTCGAAGAACCGCGCTTCGACGGCGAGAAGGTCATCCTCCCCGAATCGACCGTTGAGGCCAGCCGCGCCTACGTCGAATCCGGGATGTTGGCAGCGGCGCAGGACTACGACCTCGGCGGGATGCAGCTTCCGTGTGTCGTCGAGATGGCGGCCAACAGCTTCTTCTCGAAGGCGGGCATTGGTCTCGGCGGGCACATGCTCACCAGCGGCAACGCCAACCTGCTGATGGCCCACGGCACCGAGGCACAGCGGCGCGTCTTCGCGCACCAGGAGTTCACCGGCCGCTTCTTCGGCACCATGTGCCTGAGCGAGCCGCAGGCCGGGTCGAGCCTGTCCGACATTCTCACCCGTGCCGAGCCGGATGGGGACGATGCTGCCCGCGACCCGCTTGGCCCGCGTTTCCGGCTGCGCGGCAACAAGATGTGGATCAGCAACGGCGAGCACGAACTGGCCGAGAACATCGTCCACCTCGTGCTGGCGAAGATCCCCGGCCCGGACGGCAAGCTGGTGCCGGGCGCACGCGGCATCTCGCTGTTCATCGTGCCGAAAAAGCTGGTCGGGCTGGATGGCGAGCTGACCGGCGAGCGCAACGACGTGGCGCTGGCCGGGCTGAACCACAAGCTCGGGTATCGCGGCATCCCGAACACGCTGCTGAACTTCGGCGAAGGCAAGTTCCCGGTGCGCGGTGCGGCGGGGGCGATCGGCTACCTCGTGGGCAAGCCGGGCGAGGGTCTGCGCGGCATGTTCCACATGATGAACGAGGCGCGGATCGCCGTCGGCCTGGGGGCGGTGATGCTCGGGTATGCCGGCTACGAGGCCAGTCTCGACTACGCCCGCGGCCGTCCGCAAGGTCGCCCGATCGGCCCTGGCGGCAAGGACGCGAGCCAGCCGCAGATCCCGATCATTCGCCACGCCGACGTGCGGCGGATGCTGCTGGCACAGAAGAGTTATGTCGAAGGCGGCTTGGCGCTTGCGCTGTACTGCGCCCGCTTGGTCGATGAGCAGCACACGGGCGAGCCGGACGCGGCGCAGGAAGCCGCGCTGCTGCTGGAGATGCTCACGCCGATCGCCAAGAGCTGGCCGAGCGAGTGGTGTCTGGAGGCCAACAGCCTGGCGATCCAGGTCCACGGCGGCTACGGCTACACCCGTGACTACCCGGTGGAACAGTATTGGCGCGACAACCGCCTGAACATGATCCATGAGGGCACGCACGGCATCCAGGCGCTGGACCTGCTGGGCCGCAAGGTGGTGATGAACGGCGGGGCGGGGTTGCTGCTGCTGGCGCGCAAGGTCAACGCGACGATCGAGCGGGCGATGCCGGTCGAGGCGCTGCACCCGTTCGCGATGGCGCTGGCGCAGGCCTTGCAGAAGCTCGGCGCCGCGACCAAGGCGGCGTGGGCGAGCGGCGTGCCGGAGGAGGCGCTGGCGAATGCGGTGCCGTATCTGCAGGCATTCGGGCATGTCGTGCTGGCGTGGATGTGGCTCGATGTGGCCCTGTCGAGCGGCATGGACAGCGCCGCGGGGCAGGGCCGCCATGCCGCTTGCCGCTTCTTCTTCCGTCATGAGTTGCCGCGCATCGAGGCGTGGCTGGCCGTGGTGCGCGAGCGTGATGACACCTGCCTCACGATGCGGGACGACTGGTTCTGAACCGAGGAAACACCCCATGGGAACGCCGATTTCACAACTTTTCGACCTGACCGGCCGCGTCGCACTGGTCACGGGCGGCTCGCGTGGCCTGGGCCTGCAGATCGCCGAAGCCCTCGGCGACGCGGGCGCCAAGGTGATGCTGACCGCCCGCAAGGCCGCCGAACTCGAAGCCGCCTGTGCGCAGTTGCAGGCCCGTGGCATCGACGCCCGCTGGGTCGCCGCCGATGCAAGCACGGCGGACGGCGTGGCGAAGATCGTGGAGGACACGGTCGAACGCCTCGGCGACATCGACATCCTCGTCAACAACGCCGGCGCTACCTGGGGCGCTCCGGCCGAGGACCACCCGGTCGAGGCGTGGGACAAGGTGATGGACCTGAACGTGCGTGCCGTGTTCCTGATCAGCCAGGCGGTGGGCAAGCGGTGCATGATCCCGCGCCGCTCGGGGCGGGTCATCAACGTGGCGTCGATCGCCGGTCTGTCCGGCAACAGCGGGATCATGACAACGATCGCCTACAACACCAGCAAGGGCGCGGTGGTCAACTTCACCCGCGCACTGGCCGGCGAGTGGGGCCGCCACGGGATCACGGTCAACGCGCTCGCGCCGGGTTTCTTCCCGAGCAAGATGACCCGCGGCGTGCTGGCCCATTTCGGCGAGGACAAGCTCGCTGCGAAGGCGCCGCTGAACCGGCTGGGCGATGATGACGACCTCAAGGGCGCCGCCGTGCTCTTCGCCAGCGCGGCGGGCAAGCACATCACCGGGCAGATCCTGGCGGTGGACGGCGGCGTCAGTGCCGTCCACGGCGGCTGACCTGTGATCCCTCCCCACCCATGCAATTTCCCGTCACCATTCCTTTCGTCGAACATCTGGGCTTCGAGCTGATCCGCTTCGACGGCGGCGAGGCGGAGATCCACGTCGAGCTGAAACCCGAGCTGCTGAACTCCTTCCTCGTCGCGCACGGCGGGCTGTCGATGACGCTGCTCGATGTCGTGATGGCGCACGCAGCCCGCAGCGTGGTGCCGGAAAGCGGCGTGGTGACGATCGAGATGAAGACCTCGTTTTTCCGCCCCGGCGAAGGGCGCCTGCGGGCGGTCGGCAAGCTGCTGCACCGCTCGGCGACGATGGCGTTCACCGAGGGGCAGGTCTTCGGCGGCGACGGGCAGCTCTGCGCCCATGCGACGGGGACGTTCAAGTACGTGAAGCGGCTGCCCGCTGCCGGGCGGGAAATCAAGTCGCTGCAAAGAAAACTCGACGGCACGGGTTCCGATTGAGCCACTGTCCGCCGACGACCATTCATCCAGAACGCATCGAAGGAAGTTCCATGTCCCTGACCAATCACCAGATCCTCCTCGCCTCCCGCCCGCAGGGCGAGGCGACCACCGACAACTTCCGCCTCGTCGAAACACCCGTCCCCGAACTCGCGGACGGTCAGGTGCTGGTGCGCCACCACTTCCTGAGCCTCGACCCCTACATGCGCGGCCGGATGAACGACGGCCGCAGCTACGCCCAGCCGCAGCCGCTCGACGCCGTGATGATCGGTGGCACGGTCGGCGAGGTGGTGGAGTCGCGCAATGAACACTTCAAGGCAGGCGATGCCGTTGTCGGCATGGGCGGCTGGCAGGAATACGCCGTGGTCGATGCGACCCAGCGCGGTGTGTTGCAGAAGGTGGACACGCGCCACATCCCGCTGTCGGCCTACCTCGGCGCAGTCGGGATGCCCGGCGTTACCGGTTGGTACGGGCTGGTGAAGATCGTCGACCCGAAGCCGGGCGAAACCGTGGTGGTCAGCGCGGCCAGCGGCGCGGTCGGCTCCGTCGTCGGCCAGCTCGCCAAGGCGCGGGGCTGCCGCGTCGTCGGCCTCGCGGGCGGCCCGGACAAGTGCGCCTACGTGACGGATGAACTCGGCTTCGACGCGTGCATCGACTACCGCCAGTTCCCGGACCTCAAATCGCTCTCCGGCGCACTGAAAGCCGCCTGTCCGAAGGGCATCGACGGCTATTTCGAAAACGTCGGCGGCGTGATCCTGGACGCCGTGATGCTGCGCGCCAATGCCTTCAGCCGCATCGCGATGTGCGGAATGATCGCCGGCTACAACGGCGAGCCGATGGTCATGGCGAATCCGGCGCTGATCCTCGTCAACCGCATGAAGATCGAAGGTTTCATCGTCAGCGAGCACATGGAAGTCTGGCCCGAGGCGCTGAAGGAACTCGGCACGGCGGTGGCGACCGGCCAGCTCAAGTTCCGCGAGTCGGTGGCGCAGGGCATCGCCAGTGCGCCGGACGCCTTCCTCGGCTTGCTCAAGGGCAAGAACTTCGGCAAGCAGCTCGTCAAGCTGGTCTGAGAGGGGTGCCGCGATGAAGTCACTGATGGGCAAGACCGCCGTGCTGACCGGCGCGGCGTCCGGCTTCGGGCTGGAACTGGCGCGGCTGTGTGCGGCGCAGGGCATGAAGATCGTCATGGCCGATGTGCAGCAGGACGCGCTAGACCGCGCCGCCGCCGAAATCACTGCGCTCGGCGCCGAGGTGCTGGCGTTCCGGCTCGATGTGTCGAAGGCGGATCAGGTCGAAGCGCTGGGCGCAGCGACGCGCCAACGCTTCGGGGCGCCGCATCTGGTGTTCAACAACGCAGGCGTGGGCGCGGGCGGGTTGATCTGGGAGCACACGCTGGCGGACTGGGAATGGGTCGTCGGCGTCAACCTGATGGGCGTGGCGCACGGGGTGCGCGTGTTCACGCCGATGATGCTCGCCGCCGCGAAGGCCGACCCGGACTGGGAAGGCCACATCGTCAACACCGCCTCGATGGCCGGACTGCTGAACACGCCGAACATGGGCGTCTACAACGTCACCAAGCACGCAGTGGTGAGTCTGTCCGAGACGCTGTTCCAGGACTTGTCGCTGGTCACGTCGCAGGTCAGCGCCAGCGTGCTGTGCCCGTACTTCGTGCCGACCGGCATCCACCAGAGCCACCGCAACCGCCCCGATGACCTGCCCGAGCAGGCGCCGACCGCCAGCCAGCTCGTCGCCCAGGCCATGAGCGACAAGGCCGTGACCAGCGGCAAGATCACGGCCGCCGAGGTGGCGCAGAAAGTGGTGGACGCCGTGCTGGCCGGACAGTTCTACATCTACAGCCACCCGAGGGCGGTCGGGCTGGTCGGCACGCGGCTGGAAGACGTGCTGCAGGGGCGCAACCCGACTGATCCGTTCAAGGAGCGGCCGGATCTGGGGGACAAGCTGCGGGCGGCGCTGCGCGGGTGATCAGGCCGCGTCGGTGTGGTCGTCCACGTCAGCGAACATCTCGTCAGCGGTGAGCTGCAAGCCGATGCTCTCGAAGCGCACGCTCTCGCCCTGCGCGGACTGCGCCAGCGTCCAGTGGGAGGCATCCTGTCGGCGATAGACCTCCGTGGTGCGGCTGGCGATGTCGATCAGCACGATTTCCCGCATGCTGGGGAGTTGCCGGTAGTGGAAGCTTTTCTCGCCCCGGTCGTAGTGGCGGGTGCTCGGCGACAGCACTTCGACGACCAGCACAGGCTCCCGCTTGGCCTGTCGCTGGGCGTGGTCGGCGGCGCTGCAAGTGACCATCACGTCGGGATAGAAGTAGCTGCCGAGCGCCTCCACGCTGAGCCGCATGTCGGTGCTGTAGGTGCGGCAGCCCGAGCCGCGCAGGTGCAGGTTGACGGCACCCGCCACGTTCAGCGTCACCCGTGCGTGGCGATCGTCGCCGCCGGCCATGGCGTACACCTCGCCGCCGACGAACTCGTGGCGGTCGGTCTGATCGAGTTCCCAGACGAGAAACTCGTCGGGGGTCATGACGGGTGTGCGGGCGGCGTATCCCATTGGAACCTCCTTCGGTACAGCCATTATCAGGTGGGGTGATCGGGTGGGTCGTCCGGTATACATTCGGCCATGCCCGATCAAGATCCCGACACCCACGTCCACACCCTCGCCAACGGCGTCCGCGTGCTCACCCTCGTGCAGCCGCACCTGGCCAGCGCCTGCGTCAGCGTCTACGTGCGCACCGGCAGCCGCCACGAAAGTGCGCGGCTCAACGGGATCAGCCATGTGGTCGAACACATGGCCTTCAAGGGCACCCGCACCCGCGATTGCCAGCAAATCAACCTCGACGCCGAACAGCTCGGCGCCGAGGCCAACGCCCACACCGACAAGGACCACACCGCCTACCACCTGCGCGGGCTGGCCGAACACGCGCCGCAGTTCATCCGCATGCTCGGCGACATCGTGCTCGACAGCCAGTTCCCCGAGGCCGAGCTGGAGCGCGAGCGGCAAGTGATCCTGCAGGAGTATCTGGAGGACGAGGACGACGCGCTGTCCACCGCGTTCAAGCTCTTCGACGAAGCCTGCTACGGCCGCCACCCGCTGGCGCAGCCGGTGATCGGGAAGCGGCGCAACATCGAGCGGTTCAGCCGTGACGAGCTGATGGGCTACGTGCAGCGCCAGTACACGGGGGCGAACGTCATCGTCGCGGTTGCCGGGCCGGTCGATCCGCAGGCGATGGCTGCGCAGGCCGAGGCGGTGTTCGGCGCCATGCCGGCCGGAGCGCCGAACCTTGTGGCCGCGCCCGCTTACCTTGGCGGCGTACGCGCACGGCGGCAGAGCGGGTCCAGCCAGACCCATGTCGTTCTGGGCTTTCCGATCCCGGCGCAGGCGGATCCCGACATGCCCGCCGCCGTGATGGCCGCCACCGTGTTCGGCGAGGGCATGAGTTCGCCGCTGCTCGACCGGGTGCGCGAGCGGCTGGGGCTGGTGTACTACGCCGGGTGTTCGGCCGATGTGTCGGACCTGGCCGGGCAGTTCGTCATCGAAGCCTCCACCACGCCGGAGCACCTGGACGCGCTGTTCGCGGAAGTCACCACGCTGCTGCAAGCGCACGCCGCGTCCATCGACCCGGTGCATCTGGAGCGTGCCCGCAACCAGCTGGCGGTGCGCAGCGTGCGTGCCCGCGAGCGGTCGCAGCGCCGGTTGGAAGGCGCTGCGCAGGATCTGTTCGTGTTCGGCCGCGTGCGTCCGTCGGGTGAATGGATGGAGCGGATCGCGTCGATCGACGCGGACGCGGTGCGCCAGCAGTTTGTGCGGATGCTGGCCGCGCCGGTGTCGGCGGCGATCACGGGCAAGGTGCCGGCGGGGACGAAGGAGCGTTGCCAAGACCGGCTGGCTATGCTTTGCACCCCTGGCTGAACGGCTCCCGCACGACCTGCAGCGTCACATGGTCGATCCCGAAGCGGTCGTGCAATTGCGTAGTGGCGTGCTGCAAGAACGCGTCGTCGGCGCCACCGTCTGGCATGACGAGGTGGGCGGTCAGGGCGATGTCGGTGGTGCCCATCGCCCAGACGTGCAGATCGTGGACCCGCGCCACGCCGGGCAGGGCGGTGAGCAGGGTGTCCACGGCGGCCAGGTCCACACTGTCTGGCACGCCGTCGAACAGCAGATGCAGCGACTGCTTGAACAGGCTCCAGGTGCCCCAGACGATCACGGCCGCGATCAGCAGGCTGACCACCGGGTCGATCCACGCCCAGCCTAGCCACAGCGCCAGCCCGCCCGCCACCACGACGCCCGCCGACACCAGCGCATCGGCGGCCATGTGCAGGTAGGCACCGCGCAGGTTGAGGTCGTGTTCACTGCCGCGCATGAACAGCAGCGCGGTGGCGGCGTTGATGACAATGCCCACGCTGGCCACCGCCATCATGGTGAAGCCCTCCGCAGGCTCGGGGGACTGGAGCCGCAGCACGGCCTCCCAGCCCAGCGAGCCCATCGCCACCAGCAGCAGCACGGCGTTGACGAACGCAGCGACGATGCCGGCGCGCTTGCGGCCGTAGGTGTAGCGGCTGTCGGGGGTGAGCTTGCCGGCGAGTGCGCCGCCCCAGGCCAGCACCAGTCCGATCACGTCGCTCAGGTTGTGCCCGGCGTCGGCCAGCAGCGCCAGCGAATTGACTTTCCAGCCGTAGAAGGCTTCGATCGCCACGAAGGCGATGTTCAGGCTGATACCGATGGCGAAGGCGGCGTTGAAATTCGCCGGGGCGTGGTGGTGGCCATGGCCATGGTGGTCGTGATCGGTGTGATCGGCGTGGTCGTGGTGGTCGTGGGCACTCATGGGACGATCATAGGACGCCAGCGTGCCGGTGGCCCTGTGGCAAACTCCGCCGCCTCTCGAACTGCCTTTCACCTCGGTTTGGAACACGCTCAAAACGCCCAGAAGATCCTTCTTCAGATCGCATCGGAACTGAAGGCTCGCCCGGCCCAGGTCAAGGCCGCCATCGACCTGCTCGACAGCGGTGCCACGGTGCCCTTCATCGCCCGCTACCGCAAGGAAGTCACCGACGGGCTCGACGACATCCAGTTGCGCGAACTGGAGTCACGTCTGAGCTACCTGCGCGAGCTGGAGGACCGGCGCGACGCGGTGCTCAAAAGCATCGAGGAGCAGGGCAAGCTGACGCCCCCGCTGCGCGCCGCGATCGAGGCTGCGCCGACCAAGCAGGAGCTGGAAGACCTGTATCTGCCGTACAAGGTCAAGCGCCGCACCAAGGGCCTGATCGCCCGCGAGGCGGGGCTGGAGCCGCTGGCCGACAAGCTGTTTGCCGATCCGTCGCTCGACCCCAAAGCCGAAGCCGCCGCGTTTCTCAACCCCGAGGCCGGTTTTGCCGACGCGCTGGCGGTGCTGGACGGTGTGCGCGACTTGCTGAGCGAGCGCTGGGCGGAGGACGCGGCGCTGGTCAAGCAGTTGCGCGAGTGGCTGTGGGCGGAGGGGCTGTTCAAGTCGAAACGCATGGACGGTAAGGACGAGAACCACCCGGACGTCTCCAAGTTCCGTGACTACTTCGACTACGACGAGCCGATCAGCCGCGTGCCCTCGCACCGGGCGCTGGCGGTGTTCCGCGGTCGCGGGCTGGACATGCTGGACGTGAAGCTCGCGCTGGCGGAAGAGCCGCAGCCGGGGCAGCCGTCGCTTGCGGAAGGCAAGATCGCCATCCACCTCGGCTGGAGCCACGCCAAGCGCCCAAGCGATGACCTGATCCGCAAGACGATCGCGTGGACGTGGAAGGTCAAGCTCAGCCTGAGCCTGGAGCGCGACCTGTTCACCCGCCTGCGCGAGAGCGCCGAGGGCGTGGCGATCAAGGTGTTCAGCGAAAACCTGCGCGACCTGCTGCTGGCCGCGCCCGCGGGCAAGCGCGTCGTGATGGGGCTGGACCCGGGCATCCGCACCGGGGTGAAGGTCGCCGTCGTCAGCGACACCGGCAAGGTGCTCGACACGTCCACGGTGTACCCGCACGAGCCGCGCCGCGACTGGGAAGGCGCGCTGCACACGCTGGCCAAGCTGTGCGCGACCCACGGCGTCAACCTGATCGCCATCGGCAACGGCACCGCCAGCCGCGAGACCGACAAGCTCGCCGCCGACCTGATCAAGCGCCTGCAGCAGCTCGCGCCGGACCGCCAGATCGACAAGGTCGTGGTGTCGGAGGCGGGCGCGTCGGTCTATTCGGCGTCGGAGTTTGCATCGAAGGAGCTGCCGGACCTGGACGTGAGCCTGCGCGGCGCGGTGTCGATCGCACGGCGTCTGCAGGATCCGCTGGCCGAACTGGTCAAGATCGACCCGAAGAGCATCGGCGTCGGCCAGTACCAGCACGATGTGAACCAGAGCGAGCTGGCGCGCACGCTGGTCACCGTGGTCGAAGACTGCGTGAACGCGGTGGGGGTGGATCTGAACACGGCGTCGTCGGCGCTGCTGTCTCGGGTGTCGGGGCTGAGCGGGTCGGTGGCGGCAAGCATCGTGCGCTGGCGGGATGCGAACGGCGCCTTCCGCACCCGCAAGCAGTTGCTGGACGTGACGGGCCTCGGCCCGAAGACCTTCGAGCAGGCGGCCGGTTTCCTGCGCATCCGTGGTGGCGACAACCCGCTCGACATCAGGGGCGTCCACCCGGAATCCTACCCGGTGGTAGAGCAGATGATCACGAAGACGGGCCGGCCGATCGGCGAGCTGATGGGCCGCAGCGATGTGCTCAAGACGCTCAAGCCTGAAGCCTTTGCCAGCGAGAAGTTCGGCGCGATCACCGTCAAGGACATCCTCGCCGAGCTGGACAAACCGGGACGCGATCCCCGGCCGGATTTCAAGGTCGCGCGCTTCAACGAGGGCGTCGAGGACATCAAGGATCTCGTCGAAGGCATGGTGCTCGAAGGCACGGTGAGCAACGTCGCGCAGTTCGGCGCGTTTGTCGATCTGGGCGTCCACCAGGACGGTCTGGTCCACGTCAGCCAGCTCAGCAACAAGTTCGTCACCGACGCACGCGAGATCGTCAAGACCGGCGACATCGTGAAGGTCCGCGTCGTGGAGGTCGATCTGGTGCGCAAGCGGATCGCGCTGACGATGAAGCTCGATGCGCCCGCGCCGGCCAAGGGCGCGGCCAAGGGCGCGGCCAAGGTGGACAACAGCTTCCGGCCGGCGGGGCGCGGGGAACAGCGTCCGGCACGCGGCGCGCCAGCGTCTGCGCCGGCGGGGGGCAGTGCCATGGCAGCGGCGTTTGCCAAGCTGAAGGGTGGGCGTTGAAGCCCGCAGATTCGGACAAAATGCACACACCGCCATGTCGGCGCGCAAGGAGAACCACGATGACCAAGACCCCTGTCCGCACCCTGCTGGCCCTCTCGGCCGCCGTTCTGGCCCTGTCCGGCTGCTCTACCATGAAGGATGGCATGGGCGCGATGAAAGAAGGCATGGGCTCCATGCGCGACCGCATGATGGGCGACGGCCCGAGTGCGACTGCCAAGCTCGAAGCGACCAAGGGCAACACGGCCAACGGCACGGTCACCTTCAAGCAGCACGGCGACCATGTGATGGTGCATGCCCGCATCAGCGGCCTGAAGCCGTTCGGGGAACATGGTTTCCACGTCCATGAAAAGAGCGACTGCAGCAGCGGCGACGGCATGGGCACAGGCGGCCACTTCAACCCGACCGGCAAGCCCCACGGCACGCAGGATGCCGACCACCACGCCGGTGACATGCCTTCGCTGAAGGCCGATGTCGAAGGCAAGGTCGAGGTGCGTTTCCACCTGACCGGCGTGACATTGGGCAATGGCGGGCCAGCGGATCTGGCAGGGCGCGGGCTGATCGTGCATGCCGGCCCGGACGACTACAAGACCCAGCCGACCGGCAACTCGGGCGCCCGCATCGCCTGTGCCGTGATCGAGTCCACCAAGCGTTGAACCGTTGAGACCTTGATGCGCAGTCTCCAGATTCTCGCGGGGCCACGTGCCCGCCTGCATCTGGCTGCACAGGGGCTGCGTCCGGTGGATGTGCGGGCGGTGGCCGCGGCGGCGGGCGGTCCCAAGGGCCTGGTTCTGACGCCGATCGACCGGTTCCTGTTCGGCCACTGGCTGGGCGGGGACGGGCCGCCCGTGCATCTGGTCGGCGCAAGCATCGGCGCCTGGCGCATGGCTTGCGCGGCCTTGCCAGACCCGGAGGCCGCACTGGCAGGTCTCGTGCGCGACTACATCGCCGAGAGCTACACCCCACCCAGCGGCGAGCGGCAATCGGCCCGCAACATCAGCCGGCGGTTCGCTGAATTGTTGGACGTGCAGATCGCTGGACGACAGGCCGAGGTGCTGGCGCATCCGCGGTTCCGGCTCCACGTCGTGACCAGCCGTGGACGCCACATCCTGCGCCGCGAGCGGCGGCTGACGACGGCGCCGGGCTACCTGGGCGCTTTCCTGAGCAATGCGGTCAGCCGGCGCTGGCTGGGTGGCTGGCTGGAGCGGGTGCTGTTCTCCGACGCCCGGAACGCGCTGCCCTTGTCGCTGGACGATCTGCCGACCCGCCGTGTGGCACTGACACCAGAGAACCTGCTGCCGAGCATCCTCGGGTCAGGTTCGATCCCGTTCTGGCTCGACGCGGTCCACGACATTCCCGGCGCACCGCGTGGCGCCTACTGGGACGGTGGCATCACCGACTACCACCTGCACTGGCCGTGGCGCGAAATCGCGGCGACGCCCGACTCCGGCGGATTGGTGCTCTATCCGCATTTCCAGCCGCGGCTGGTGCCGGGGTGGCTCGACAAGGGCTTGCGCCGCCGACACCGGCCGACGCCGTGGCTGGACAACCTGATCGTGCTCGCGCCGTCGCCGGAGTGGATCGCCACGCTGCCCCGCGGCAAGATCCCCGACCGTGGCGATTTCAAGGCATGGGGCGACGACCACGCCGGGCGGATGCAGGCGTGGACCCGCTCGGTCGCCGAGAGCCAGCGTCTGGCCGACGAACTCGCGCAGTGGCTGCAGGACGGTTGTTCGCTCGACCGCGTCACGCCGCTGGAGTCCACCTGATGGGCGCCCACCGGTTGACCCCGGCGATGCGCCAGTTGCTGGAGCGCATCGGCAAGGCCCGGCGACCACCGCTGCACACGCTGGGGGCGGTCGCAGCCCGCCGGCTCTACGAATCGGCGGCAGAGGTGCTGGAGCCACCGCGCGCACCGCTGCCGCGTGTGGAAACGCTGGTGCTGCCAGTCGGCCCGGGCGTCGAACGACCGGCGCGGCTCTATGCACCGCAGTTGCGCGAAGCGGGCGTCTTGCCTGTGCTGCTGTACCTGCACGGCGGCGGGTTCACGGTCGGCAGCCTCGAAACGCACGACAGCCTGTGCCGCCAGCTCGCGCTGCGCAGCGGCGTGGCGGTGGTGGCGCTCGACTACCGGCTGGCGCCGGAGCATCGGTTTCCCGCCGCGGTCGAGGACAGTTGGGGCGCCTTGCAGTGGCTGGCACGGCATGCGCACACGCTCGGACTCGATGGCGCCCGGCTGGCGGTCGGCGGCGACAGCGCTGGCGGCACGCTCGCTGCCGTGGTCGCATTGATGGCGCGGGATGCCGGTCTGCCGCTGGCCTTGCAGGTGCTCATCACGCCCGGCACCACGGCGCATGCCGACACGGCATCACACGCACGCTACGCCGAAGGTTTCCTGCTCGACAAGGCAGGCATCGACTGGTTCTTCGACCAGTACATCGACCATGCCAGGCGCACCGACTGGCGCTTCGCCCCGCTGCTGGCGGATGACCACGCCGGCCTCGCGCCCGCCTGGATCGGTCTGGCCGAATGCGATCCGCTGGTCGATGAAGGTGTGGCCTACGCCGACGCGCTGCGCATGGCGGGTGGTGTGGTCGAGCTGGAGTTGTACAAGGGCGTGACGCACGACTTCATCAAGCTCGGCCGCGTGATTCCGGAGGCAGCGCTGGCGCAACAAGCGATTGCGGATGCGCTGCGCGCGGCGCTGTATCCTTGAATCTGAACGAAACCAATAAGGATCGGGTCATGGCGCTGCGCGGCAATTTTCGTTTTTCGCACCGGCTCCGGGTGCGCTGGTCCGAGGTCGATCTGCAGCAGATCGTCTTCAACGGCCACTACCTGAACTACTTCGACACAGCCGTTGCCGACTACTGGCGCGCGATGGCCTTGCCCTACCAGGCGGCGATGGCCCGGTTAGGCGGCGATCTCTATGTGCGCAAGGCCACGCTGGAGTACCTCGGCAGCGCCCGCTTCGACGACCTGCTCGACGTGGCGATCCGCTGCGAGCAGGTCGGCAACACCTCGCTGCGGCTGCGTTGCGCCGTGTTCCGCGGAGAAAAGCTGCTGGTCACGGGCGAGCTGGTCTATGTCTTCGCCGATCCGGCCACGCAGTCCAGCCGGCCGGTTCCGCCCGAGTTGCGCGAGATGCTGCTCGATTTCGAGGCTGGGGCCGCGATGCTGGATGTGCAGGTCGGGCACTGGGACGAGCTGGGCGTGTCGGCGCAGGATGTGCGCGCGGAGGTGTTCGTGCGCGAGCAGGGCATTCCGCTCGATCTGGAACTCGATGAGGCTGACCACAGCGCCGTGCATGCCCTGGCGTTGAACCGGCTAGGCATGCCGCTGGCGACCGGGCGCCTGTTGCAACACGCACCCGGCGTGGCGCGGCTGGGCCGCATGGCCGTGATCGCCCCGATGCGGGGCAGCTCGGTCGGGCGGCAGATTCTGGA
Source organism: Sphaerotilus sp. (assembly GCF_031429695.1). Taxonomy (GTDB): domain Bacteria; phylum Pseudomonadota; class Gammaproteobacteria; order Burkholderiales; family Burkholderiaceae_C; genus Sphaerotilus. The sequence continues at coordinate 64,485 of NZ_JANPAB010000008.1, read as the reverse complement.
GGCGCTGATCGCAGCAGCGGCGGCGCGGGGTGACCACACGGTGGTGGCGCACGCGCAGTCGTCAGCGGTCAATTTCTACCGGCGATTCGGTTTCGCCGAGCACGGGCCGCACTTCGAGGAAGCCGGCATCGTGCACGTCGAGATGGTGCGCGCGATCAGCCCCCTGGTGCCCGCGGCCGTGCCGGCTTGAGCAGGCTGCGCACACGCGGCTTGATGACACGCGAGGGTGTGGCGGAGGTGTCCGGCCCGCTGTCGTGCTCGTCCAGCACGGCGTCCAGCACTGGCGACATGACGCTGCCCAGCGAGGCACGTGTACGGTGGTCGTTCACCAGCACCGGCTCGGTCTGGTAGCGCGGCGGCCAGTCCTTCAGCGTCGCCCGGCGCATCAGCGCGAGCCCGGGTCCGGCGGGATAGCTGCGTTCGTAGACCTGCGTGACGAGGTGCCGGCCGATGCGCTCGGTGATCAGCACCGTGGAGCAGCGGGTGCCGTAGCGTCCATCAGGTGTGCGGATGAAGGCGGGAGACAGCGCCCGCTCCAGTTCCCGCGGGACACCGGTCGATGGCAGCTCCTCGTCACGGGCCTGTGTCGTGTCGGTCAGCGCGTTGAGCAGCGCCTGGGCCAGTGCGTCGGCACCAGGCGTGCCGCTGTCGGTCAGCTCGGTGGCCTGCGACACCGCATCACCCAGTCGCTGCTTCAGGCGGCGAACTTTGGGCCAAGGCTCATCCAGCAGCCCGTTGGACAGCGCAAACACGCCGCTCTCCAGCCGGACCGGCGAAGCGCGGGCGCTGCTGAGCCACCAGCAATCACCGTGCGCAAAATCGGCGGCGATCAGGTTGAAGCCGTTGTGGCCGGTGAGGGCCGTGCGCACCCAAAAACGGTCTGGGCTGGCGGTGGTCGTGAGCCAGTCGGGGATGATCTGGCCACGGGACGGCGCCTGCGGATCCTGCCGGGCGGGGTCGCGAATGTTGGTCAGCAAGCCGAACTTGCCGGCAGCGGTCAGGCCGAACCATGTTCCACCCGCACTCAGATCGCGACCGGACAGGATTTCGGTGTCACTGCCGGGCCGTGTCCACCAGCCCAGGCGCGCCGTGGGCCGCTCGAAGAACTCGTCCCGGTTGGCGGCAAGCACGAGCGGGAAGCGTCGGCTGTGGTCAATGGCAAGGGCAGCTAGGCACATCAGAGGGCACCGCTGGTGGGCAGTGTGGCAAAGATTTCGGTATGCCGAGGCCCTACACGCGCGCTCGGCCACGGCGACAACATCGCACAGATGTTGGCAATGGTCGCCGCATCGAGTCCCCCCGGCTGATGATGGATCTCCATCCATGTGCGCATTCCATCACGAATTTCCGGGCGCTGGAGGCAGCGGCTGGCCAGTGCGGGCCAGGATTTCCGCAGCGCGGCGTGCGCGGCCTGGATCTCGGCTTGTGCTTGCGCTTGCGCGCTGGCGGTGGCAGGCACGCGGTAGTAGACGTACAGCTCCGCGTCGCGGGTGTCATCGTCCATGTGGTCAGGCCGGCTCGGCGTCGTGCGGCAGCGCGTAGGGCAGCGGCAGCACGCGCAACGCTGGGCCGTCCGGCTGTCCGAGGTGCAAGGTGCCGCTGCGGGTCACGGTGATCTTGAGTTCCACCAGCGCCAGATGCTGTGGCCCATCCAGTGCGGCGCGCGCCACCACGCCGGCCGGCTGCCCCGGGTCTTCGCTCCAGAACACCTCCTGCGCTGGTGCCATCGCAGCGTCACCGGTCAGCAGGAATGCACGCCGCTTGAGCTTGCCCAGGTAGTGGCTGCGCGCCACGATTTCCTGTCCCGGGTAGCAGCCTTTCTTGAAATCCACCCCGCCCACCAGTTCGTAGTTGAGCATCTGCGGCACGAACTGCCCCGAGGTCTGGGCGACCACCGGCACCACGCCGGAGCGCACTTCGAGCCGTTGCCAGTGCGCAGGCGACAGGGCGGGCAGGGCGCCGAGCACCGCAGCGGTCTGCGCGACCGGGCCGATCCAGAGCCAGCGGTCGATGGTCGCGCCGCCCAGGCCACTGTCGGGCAGGCGGATCACCATGGCGCCGTCCCGGTCCAGCTTGTCCCAGGCCCGCGCCGGAGCGTCCACGCCCAGCCAGGCTGCGGCGGGCGCACCGACGAGACCCAGGACCGACAGCTCGGCGGTGGCGTCCGTGAGCTTCGCCTTGGCGCGCATCACGAACATCGACAGGCGCTTGAGCGTCGGGGCCAGCACATCGTGGCTGCAGGCGAGCCAGAACTCCTCCGCGTCCGGGCGGGCGTAGATGAAGCTGGCGAGCATGCGGCCCTGCGGCGTGCAGTAGGCACCGAGGCGGGCCTGGGCCGGACCAAGGTGGCTGACGTCGTTGCTGAGCTGTCCGTGGAGGAAGCTGGCGGCGTCGGCACCGACGGCGCGGATGACGCCCCAGTCCGGCAACGCACAGGCGCCGCCGAGGCCGGCGTCGACCGTCAGGTCAGGAAAAGCGGGAAAGGCGTTGGTCGTGTCCATCCCCTCATTATCATCAGCACCATGCAACCCTGTGACTCCACCCTCTGATGGCCCCGGTCCGCCGCTCCCCCAAAGGCCGCACCACCTTGTGGCTGGGCAGCGCCTTGCTGTTGCTGTCGTTCGCCATGGCGGGCAGTTACTGGTGGATCCAGCACCCGATGGGTGGCCCGGACACCCCCGTGGATCTGGAGGTGGAGCCGGGTCAGTCAGCGCGGCAGGTGGCGCAGTCCGTGGCTGAAGCGGGGCTGTCGGTGTCCCCGTGGCTGCTCTACCAGTGGTTCCGCTGGTCGGGCGAATCGCGCCTGATCCGCGCCGGCAGCTACGAGATCCAGCCGGGCACTTCGCCAGCACAATTGCTGCGCAAGCTGGTCGATGGCGACCAGTCGCTCGCCCGCCTGCGCCTCATCGAGGGCTGGACCTTTCGCCAGGTGCGGGCCGAACTGGCACGCACCACGACACTGAAGGCCGAGTCCGCCGCCCTGTCCGATGCGGAGCTGATGGACAGACTCGGCGTGCCGGGCACTGCGCCAGAAGGGCGGTTTTTCCCCGACACCTACACCTACGCCAAGGGCAGCAGCGATCTGACCGTGCTGCGCCGTGCCCATGCGGCGATGCGCAAACGGGTCGAGGCGGCCTGGAACCAGCGCGCGCCGGACAGCCCGCTGAAGTCGGCGGACGAGCTGCTCACGCTGGCGTCCATCGTCGAGAAGGAAACCGGGCGGGCCGAAGACCGGCCGATGGTGGCGAGTGTCTTCGTCAACCGCCTGCGCATCCGCATGCCGCTGCAGACCGACCCGACGGTGATCTACGGGCTGGGTGAGCGGTTCGACGGCAACCTGCGCCGCAAGGATCTGCAAACTGACACGCCTTACAACACCTACACCCGCGCCGGCCTGCCGCCCACGCCGATCGCGTTGCCGGGGCGGGACTCCCTGATGGCAGTGGTGCAGCCCTCGGGCAGCAAGGCGCTGTATTTCGTCGCACGCGGCGATGGCAGCAGCCAGTTCAGCGAAACGCTCGCCGACCATAATCGGGCCGTCGATAAATACCAGCGCAAGGCTGCACGTTGAGCGAATCCCACCACCTTCCCGGCCTCACCGGCTCCCTGTCCCCCGCCGGCTGTTTCATCACGACCGAAGGCATCGACGGCGCCGGCAAGACCACCCAGATCGACCGCATCGCCGCCCGCTGGCGCGATGCCGGCCACGAGGTCGTGCGTACCCGCGAACCGGGTGGCACCCCATTGGCCGAATCCCTGCGCGAGCTGCTCCTGTCGCGCGACATGGACCCGCTCACCGAAACCCTGCTCGCCTTCGCCGCCCGGCGCGACCACCTGCGCACGGTGATCGAGCCGGCGCTGGCGCGCGGTGCGGTGGTGCTCTGCGACCGCTACACCGACGCGACCTACGCTTACCAGGGCGGCGGCCGGGGTGTAGACCTCGCCACGCTGGCCCAGCTCGAAACCTGGGTCCAGGCCGGCCGCCAGCCCGACTTGACGCTGTGGTTCGACCTGCGCCCGGAAGAAGCCGCCCGACGCCGTGCGGGGGCGCGTGTGCCTGACCGCTTCGAGGCGGAACAACTCGCGTTCTTCCAGGCCGTGCGCGCCGGCTACGCACAGCGCTTCGCCGACCTGTCCCGCGTGGCGCGGCTCGATGCCGAACAGCCACCCGAAGCGGTGGCCGCGCAGATTGACGCCGTGCTCGCGGCGCGCGGCTGGTGAGCGCTGCTGTGCCCGCGCTGCCTTGGCTCGGGGCCCCTTTGGCGTACACGCTGGCCAGCGCCCGCGCCCACCACGCGCTGCTGGTCCACGGCCCGGCCGGTGTCGGCCAGCTTGCCTTCGCGCTGGAGCTGGCGCGTGCCTGGCTGTGCGAACACCCCGCGGCCCGGACCGGTGCGCTGGCCTGTGGTCACTGCCGCAGTTGCCACCTCGTCGATGAACGCAGCCACCCGGACCTGCGTCTGATCGTGCCCGAAGCCCTGCGCACTGAGGCCGGTTTGCCCGAGGACGGCACTGCAGCGGATGAAGGCGGCGGCAGTGGCAGCAAGAAGACCCGCAAGCCCAGCCGCGCGATCCTGATCGACCAGATCCGCACGGCACTCGACTTCAGTACCCTCACGGCCGCACGCGGGATGCACAAGGTCGTCATCGTCCATCCTGCGGAGGCGCTCAACCCCATCGCGGCCAACGCCCTGCTGAAGACGCTGGAGGAGCCGCCCGGCGCGATGCGCTTCGTGCTGACCAGCGGCGACGCGCAGGCGCTGTTGCCGACGATCCGCAGCCGCTGCCAGAGCGTGGCCCTGGCGGCACCCGCGCGGGACGAGGCACTGGCCTGGCTGCGCGGACAAGGCGTGACCGAGCCCGAGCCGCTGCTCGACGCCTGTGGCGGCCAGCCGCTGCGTGCGCTGGAGCTGCAGCGTGCGGGGCTGGACGCTGCGGCGTGGCGCCAGTTCCCGCAGTGGATCGCCCGCGGGGACAGCGCGGCGGTGGTGAACTGGCCGCTGCCGGTGTTGCTCGATGCACTGCAGAAGCTCTGCCACGACCACGCACTGGCCACGCTGGGCGCGCCGGGGCGTTACTTCGCCGACCTCGGTCAGCCGGCGCCCGGCGCGGGCCTCGCGCATCTCACCGAAGCCGCCGCCTGGCTGCGCGGACAGGCCCGCCACGTCGACCACCCCTGGAGCGCTGCCCTCGCCACCGAAGCCCTGGTGCAAGGCATGCGCGCACGGCTCCAGCCCCCGAACCCGAACCCGACCGCCACCCGGACCCCGCGACCATGAGCGAATTCAGCCCCAACTCCCGCAGCGGCGGCCACTCCGGTGCAGCGCCGCTGACCCCCGCCACTGGTGCACCTGTGCCGCCGCGGCCGAGCGTCATCCAGCTCGTTTTCAAGGAAAAAGGCGCGCTCTACGCGGCCTACATTCCGCTGTTTGCCGAGGGTGGCCTGTTCGTGCCCACCCCGCGCGAGTACCGGCTTGGCGACGACATCTACCTGCTGCTCACCCTGCCCGACGACCCGCAGCGTTATCCCGTGGCCGGGCGCGTGGCCTGGATTACCCCGCCGAATGCGTCAGGTGGGCGCACCCAGGGCGTTGGCGTGCGCTTTCCGGTCGACGAAAAAACCCGTGTGCTGCGCGTGCGCATCGAGGAAATGCTCGGCACCTCCATCCAGTCGGCCAAGCCCACACAGACCATCTGACCTGACCTGACCCGAGATGTACATCGACACCCACTGCCACCTCACTTTCCCCGAGCTGCAGGCCCGCTGGCCCGAGATCCAGCGCGACATGGCCGCCGCGCAAGTGACCCGCGCCATCGCCATCTGCACCACCATCGAGGAGTTCGAGACCGTCCACGCGCTGGCCAGCGCGCATCCGCAGCTCTGGTGCACGGTGGGTGTCCACCCGGACAACGAGGATGTGCATGAACCCGATGTGGCCGAGCTGGTGACACTGGGGCAACGGGACAAGGTCGTCGCGGTGGGCGAATGCGGGCTGGACTACTACCGGCTGGGCACGCGCACCGTCGCCGACATGGAGTGGCAGCGCGAGCGGCTGCGGGTACATGTGCGTGCGGCGCGGGTCTTGGGCAAGCCACTGGTGATCCACACCCGCAGCAGCTCCGCGGACACGCTGGCCGTGTTGCGGGAGGAGGGTGCGGATGCGGTGGGTGGCGTTTTCCACTGCTTCACCGAGACGGCGGAAGTCGCACGGGGTGCGCTGGCGATGGGGTTCCACATCTCGTTCTCGGGCATCCTGACCTTCAAGAACGCGGTGGAGCTGCGCGAGGTGGCGCGTGAGGTGCCGCTGGAGCGGTGCCTGATCGAGACCGACAGCCCGTATCTCGCACCTGCACCGCACCGGGGCAAGCTCAACACCCCTGCGCTTGTGCCGCTGGTGGCGGCAGAGCTGGCGCGGATCAAGGGGCTGGATGTGGAAGAGGTTGCCCGCGTGACGGGCGACAACGCGACGCGGCTGTTCGGGCTGGCCTGACGAGGCCGCGCTTCAGAAACCCGATCCCGGCTGCTGCAGGAACTCGGCTTCCTCGGCTGTGCTCACGCGCCCGAGCGCCGCATTCCGGTGCGGGAAGCGCCCGAACCGCGCCACGATCACCCGGTGCCGCTCGGCCCACTCCAGCAGCCCCGCCAGTGTCGGTGTGTCTTGACCCAGCTGCGCGAACAGGCGAATCGACTCGTCCTGATCGGCCAGTGACTCCGAGTGTTCGAAGGGCAGGTAGATGAACTGGCGCTGCACCCCGGTGAGCGTCTTGTCCGCCCCCGTGGCCACCAGCGATTTCGCCAGCGACAGCGCCCGTGCGTCACCCGCGAATGCGCGCGGCGTGTCGCGGCCGGTGTTGCGGGTGAACTGGTCGAGGACGAGGATCAGCGCGAGCGTGCCGGTAGGCGTGGAGGTCCAGCCCTCCAGGCTACCGGACAGGGCTTCGTCGATCTGAGGGCCGAAGCGGCGGGCGATCTCGGCGTCGTGGTTCGCGTCCTTGCGGAACCACTCGGGGCGGGATTGGGTGTGGGCGGGATCGGTGGGAGGGCCGAACCAGAAATCGAGCACATTGGCGGCTGACATGGCGTGGGGTGGGGTGGGCAGTGGATGGGGAATCCACACGGTGCCTGCAATGCGATGCCACCTGTGGCGGGAGGGGCATGGAGATGGATTGGCGGCATGGCGTTACCCCTTCACGCCCTTGCGCAGCCACCAGCCTGCTATCGTTGTCGCCCCGACATTCCCCCCACAGGAACCCCGCATGACCATCTCCATGTCCTCCGCCAGCCTGCCCGTCTTCACCACCATGCTGCGCAACCTGAGCCACTGCATGGACAAGGCCGAAGCGTCCGCCGCTGCGCGAAAATTCGATGTGAACGTGCTGGTGCAGGCCCGCCTGGCGCCTGACATGCTGCCGTTCGCCTCGCAGATCCGCATCGCCTGCGACGCCGCGAAGCTGGCCGCCGCCCGCCTCGGTGGTGTTGACGCGCCCAAGTTCGCTGACGACGAAACCACCTTCGCCCAACTGAAGGACCGCATCGCCAAGACGCTGGAGTTCCTCGTCACCGTGCCGCCCACCGCGATCGACGGCACCGAAGGCAAGGAGATCACCTTCCCCATCGGCCGCGATGGCTCGACGCGCACGATGAAGGGCGAGGACTACCTGAAGCACTGGGTGCTGCCGAACGTGTTCTTCCACGTCACCACCGCCTACGCATTGCTGCGCCACAACGGCGTGGATCTGGGCAAGGTGGATTACCTGGTGGGCGCGCAAGCCGCGGCGTGACATTTCCAGGCTGGTGCATTCGAGGGGTCGATCCGATCCGATCGGCCACACGGCGTTCCTCGGCGGCATCAACATCCGCTAGGGCGCGCTTGGGGCCTTGGCGGGTGTCAGCGGCGCAGAGTGGTCGTTGTTCTGCCCGGGCAGGGGCATCGCACTGGACTCCTGGGTTCGGCTCATCTCGCTGTTTGAACGCCCCGCCGCAGGGTCCGCACTGGCGGCAGGCGCTGGTGTCACCACAGATCCTGCGTCTGGCACCGACGTGACGGAGGCGCCCGCAGTCGTTGGTGCCGTCGGGATCTGTGCCGGCGCGATCATGGGAGCCGGGGGCTTGGACGGCGTCCGGTTGCAGGCGCTCAGCACCAGCGCCATCACGACCCAGCCCGCCACCTGGACCGTGGATGTACGCGACGCCCTCCAAGAGATGGGGGATCGGCGAACCACTGCAACGGCGTTCGAGGGATTCATGGGTTTCGCTCCTGCATCCGGATTCAGTCCTTGCGGGTCGTCTTCTTCTTCACGTGGCCTCGCTCAGCCACAGGCTCATGGTCGGTAACCCGGGCGTGTGAAGCACAGGCAACCGAGACTGGGGCCATCGAGTCTTGCGGTCTGTGCGTTAGCGAACCTCTCGGCGCCTCTTGGGTGCCCTGCGGGCCAGACCCGTTCTACCCTCGGCTTGACGCCGTTGAGCCGGTTGCCTCGCCGCCGAAGAAGCGGCTGGGTGCCATGCCCACGGTGCGGGTGACCATCGCGCTGAACGCGCTCGGGCTGGCGTAGCCCAGCTCGGCGGCGATGTGGCTCATCGGCTTGCCGCGCGCTGCCAGCGCCAGCGCGCGGGCCAGCAGCACCTGGTGTCGCCATTGCACGAAGCTGGTGCCCAGCTCGTCCCGGAACAGCCGCGCGACCGTGCGTGCACTGGCCCCGGACTCGGCGGCCCAGCCGTCCAGCGTGGCGTGGCGGGTCGGCGCATCCAGCACGGCTTCGCAGAGATGGCGCAAGCGCTTGTCCTGCGGCAGTGCCACACCCAGCGGAAGCGGCTGGGCGCGGCGCAGCTCATCGAGTGCCAGCGTGCCGAGGCAGCGTTCGCGCAAGGCATCGGCCTCGCCGGGCGGCGTGTCCGGGTCGATGTCGGTGAGGACGTGGACCAGTTCGCGCAGCAGGGGCGACACTTCGATGACGCGGCAGCGGCGCCAGGCTTCGTCCAGCGGCGCAGCGGGATGGACGTAGAGCGTGCGCATGTCCGCGTCCTGCACCACGGCGACGGTGTGCACCACCAACGGTGGAATCCAGACCGCCCGCGACGGCGGCACCAGGTAGGTGTTGTGGTCGGCGGTGACGCGGGTGACGCCGGTGGCAGAGAACGCGACCTGCGCCCAGGCATGGCTGTGTGGCGCGACGCGGGTATCGGCCTCCAGCCGGCGCGACTTGCCGCGCACCGGGCGGGCTTCGGTCGGCGCATAGCGCTGGGGATCGAGCGGGGCGATGCTGCGGTGCGGGAGCATGGGCACTGAGACCGGGTTGGCTGAATCGCGACAGAGAATGTCGTTCTATCGTAACCCGGCCGCTTCGGCGCCCTCTACAGTGGCTGGCATGAACTCCACCACCTTGCCCTCGAACGCCGCTGCTGCGACCGACGACGAACGCATCCGGGCGCGACGCGATTTTTCCACGATCGGCCTGATCGGCTTGGCGCACGGCACCTCGCACTTTCACCACCTGCTGCTGCCGCCGCTGTTTCCGCTGTTCATCCGCGACTTCGGGCTGAGCTACTCGGAGCTGGGGCTGCTGGTCACGGTATTTTTCGTGATCTCTGGCATCGGACAGGCTCTGTCCGGTTTTCTGGTCGACAAGGTGGGTGCACGGCCGGTGTTGTATGCCGCACTGGGGAGTTTCATCGCCGCGTCGCTCGCCGGGTTCATGGCGCAAGGCTACGGGGGGTTGATGCTGGCCTCGGCGCTGGCTGGGCTGGGCAATGCGCCGTTTCACCCGGTGGACTTCACGATCCTGAACAAGCGTGTTTCGCCGCAGCGGCTGGGCCATGCGTTCTCGGTCCACGGCATCAGCGGCAATCTGGGCTGGGCGGCGGCCCCGGTGTTCCTGATCGGGGTGTCGACGGCCTTCGGTGGATGGCGGTCGGCCTATCTGGCGTCGGCGATGGTGGCGGTCACGGTGCTGGTGCTGCTGTTCCTGAACCGGGATGCCATCGACGACCGGCAGGGCGCCTGGTCGCACCAGCGGGCCGGCGCCAAGGTCGATCCTTCCCTGGCGGACGAACACCCGATGGCCTTCCTGCGGCTGCCTTCGGTGTGGCTGTGCTTCTCGTTTTTCTTCTGGACAACCGCGGCACTGACGGCGATCCAGAGCTTCGCCAGCCCGGCCCTGGGCAAGATGTACGGTCTGCCGGCATCGGCCACGGCCTACGTCGTCACGGGCTACATGCTCTGCGGCGCCGTGGGCATGGTGATCGGCGGTTTTCTGGTGCCCCGCGTGGCCCGGCTGGAACGCACGATTGCCGTGGCCATGGCGTTGTCGGCGGCGCTGCTGCTGCTGGCGGGCACGGGCTGGTTGTCGGGGATGGCGTCGGCGGCGGCCGCTGCGCTCGCGGGGCTGGGCACCGGACTGGCCGGGCCGTCGCGCGACATGCTCATCAAGCGGGCGGCGCCGCCGGGGGCGACCGGGCGTGTCTATGGCACCGTGTATTCAGGGCTGGACGCCGGCTTTGCGCTGGCGGCACCGGTGTTCGGCATGCTGCTCGACCGCGGACTGGCCGGTGCCATCTTTTTTGGCTCCGCCGCCGCCCTGCTGCTCGGCATCGCGTCGGCCACCGTCGTCGGCCGCGGGATGCGGACGTGAAAAAGCCCGGCAGTTGCCTGCCGGGCTTTCATGGTCCATCAAGACCAGGGTGATCGGGTGATCAGACCTTGGCAGCCTTGGTCATCGACTGCATGTTGGCTTCAGCGGCGCTGACAGCTTGCTTGGCAGCCTTCTGGGCCGATTCCATGGCGGTGGTGCTGGCGGTCATGGCCTGCTTCATGAACGCGACGGCGCCTTCGCTGCCAGCGGGCACGTTCTTCAGAGCGGCTTCGACGAAGCCTTGCACTGATTGCTGCGAAGCGGCGACCTGGCCTTCGAACAGCTTGCTGATGTCGGCTTGCGTGGCAGCGGCAATTTCATAGATCTGGCGGCTGTAGGCGGTGGCCTTTTCAGCGGCGGGCTGCAGCACGGTGGCTTGCAGGGCGGCGAAACCTTGTGCGTCCTTGACCGACAGCAGGGCCTTCGCGCTGGCAGCCGATTCGTCCAGAGCGGCACGGGCGGTTTGCAGGTTCAGTTCCACCAGCTTTTCCACGCCACCGAAGGCCTTCTGGCCCAGAGCGACAGCAGTGTCCAGATTGGATTGGGCGGCGGCGGAGATTTGGTCAGCGTTCATCATGGTGAGCAGTCCTATTGTGGAAAAAGGATACCGGTGGACCCGGTTTTGCTGCACTGCAGCATGATTCTCAGTATAGGGATTGCAAGCGGGATTGCAAGTAGCCATGTTGCAATGCAGCATAAATTAGATCACAACCCCTAAAGGACAAATCACGGCGCGGTTGATGTTCGCTTCGATCTGCGCGGTCAGTGCTGGTGCTGGCCGGCCATCGGTTTGGCTGCACCCATTGCCTGTGCCACAGCCTTCACCTCGACCGTGGAACGCCGCTTGTCCGCGTCCTCGATGACGAGGGTGAGCGTCACGGTGTCGCCGGCCTTGATGGGCTGCTTCAAGTCCATGAGCATGACGTGGTAGCCGCCTGGTTTCAGCTCGACCGCCTTGCCGGCAGGCAGATCCAGTCCAGCGACGGCGCGCATGCGCATCGTGTCACCCTCCATGGCCATCTCGTGGAGTTCGACCACGCTCGCAGCGGCCGAGCGGACTTCCACCAGACGAACGGGCGCCGCAGACTGGAGCTTCATGAACGCGCCGGTGGCTTTCTGCTCGGTGGCGGTGGCGCGCACCCACGGGGCGCTCACGGTGACGGACTGGGCACGCACTGCACCGGCGAAGGCGCATGCGGATGCAGCAACCAGCAAGGCGCCGCGGACGAATCGAATGGTTTGCATGGCAATCCAAAAAAAAGCCCGATGGGTTCACCATCGGGACTGAAGGTACCTGAAAGCATTCTTTCGCGCGGTACCGAGGAGACAACCAGTCGCGCAACCCCGAAGCGGGAGCCACGCCCTTGAGATGATCAAGTCGATGCGCGAAAGTTCAACCCGATGCGGGAATCTTTTTGCACTGCCTCAACGCTTGCCGGTCACCCGGGTGGACTTTTCGGCGGGGGCTGCGGCTTGCGGCGCGGCGTGGCGCATCGCCTCGAAATTGGCCTCGGCCACGCTGACCGCCTGCTTGGCCGCCTTCTGGACGTTTTCCAGCGCACCATTCGCCGCGGTGACCGCCTGCTTGATCATCGCCAGCGAACCTTCACCACCGGCGGGAGCATTCTTCACCGCTGCATCGACCAGGGCCAGGATCTTCTCCTGCGCGGTGGCCATCTGGGACTCGACCAACTTGGACACCTCGGACTGGGTGCTGGTGGCGATGTCGTAGACCTGCCGGCCGTAGGCGGTCACCTTCTCGGTGGCAGGCTGCACCAGATCAGCTTGCAGCGAGGCCAACCCCTGCGCATCCTTGACCGCGAGCAGCGCCTTGGACCGCTCTGCCGAATCGCCCATCGCGGAGCGCATGGCCTGCAGGTTCAGCTCGACCAGCTTTTCGACGCCCTCGAAACTCTTGCGGGTGAGTTCGACCAGCGCATCCAGGTTGGCCTTGTTAGCGGCGGCGAATTGTTCCGGGGTCATCATGGTCGAGCTCCAGTCGAGGGGTGAAATGCTGCGTTGCAACAATATGTGACTATAGAGCGGCCTGTCCGACGGAGCAAGCCTTGGTCACAATGTCGCGATGCGCGCCTATTACGCCGACCATTTTGTCCTGCCATTGCCGCCCGGTCACCGGTTTCCGATGCAGAAATACCGCCTGTTGCGCGACGCGATCGTGGCGGAGCTGCCGGAGGTGCGCCTGTCGCAGGCATTGGCGGCCAGCGAAGGCGAACTTGCGCTGGCGCATACGCCTGGCTATGTCGACGCGGTGATGCATGGCACCCTCAGTGCGGCTCAGCAGCGCGAGATCGGCTTCCCCTGGTCGCCCGCCATGGCCGAACGAGCCCGCCGCTCGGTGGGTGCCACGGTCAGCGCGGCCCGTGACGCGCTGCGTGAGGGCATCGCGGCCAATCTGGCCGGCGGCACTCACCACGCCAGCGCCGACAGCGGTAGCGGCTATTGCGTCTTCAATGACCTTGCGGTCGCTGCGCGGCTGATGCAGGCCGAATGGCACCGTCTGCAGCGCCGCCTGCTGCGGGTGGCCGTGGTCGATCTGGATGTGCACCAGGGCAACGGGACGGCGGCCATCTTTCGCGACGATCCGACGGTCTACACCCTGTCGGTGCACGGCGCGAAGAACTTCCCGTTCCGCAAGGTGGCCAGTGATCTGGACGTCGATCTGCCCGATGGCTGCACAGACGAGCCGTACCTCGGCGCGGTCGATGCTGCGCTGGACAGGCTCTGGCTCGATCACCGTGACCAGATGCCCGGACTCGTTTTTTACCAGGCAGGGGCCGATCCGCACGAAGGTGACCGGCTTGGCCGGCTGAAAGTCAGCGCATCCGGCCTGGCCGAACGGGACCGGCGTGTGTTCACGGCCTGTCGGTCACGCGGCATCCCGGTCGTGCTGACCATGGGCGGCGGCTACGGCCATGTCATTGAGGACACGGTGGCGGTGCAACTGCAGACCTACCGAGAGGCGCTGACCGTCTGGCGTATCGGCAACCCCGGCAAACCCGAGGTGCCGGCCATGCTGCAACGCGGAAATAATGCACCGCACGCGACCGACACCCCGAACTGAAAGCCCACCCCATGCTCACCGACGACCAGCGCCGCACCGCCGTGGACGACGCCATCACCTCCCGCCGCTCGCTGCGGGCCTATCTGCCGACGCCTGTGCCACGCGAGACCATCGAGGCCATCCTGAGCGCCGCCTCACGGGCACCGTCGGGCACGAACACCCAGCCGTGGAAAGTGCATGTGCTGACCGGTACGGCCCGCGATGCCCTCAGCGCCAGCATCATGGCCGCACACAATGACCCCGCCGTCGCCGCGGCCCATTCCGAGGAATATGCCTACTACCCGACGCAGTGGCAGTCACCCTACATCGACCGCCGCCGCAAGGTGGGCTGGGATCTGTATGGCCTGCTCGGGCTGGACAAGACCGACAAGGCCGGCATGCACCGCCAGCACGGCCGCAACTACGCCTTCTTCGACGCGCCGGTCGGCCTGATTTTCACCATCGATCGCGTGATGCAGCAAGGATCGTGGCTCGACTACGGCATGTTCCTGCAGAACATCATGGTCGCTGCCCGCGGTCGCGGGCTCGATACCTGTCCGCAAGCCGCCTTCACCCAGTACCACCGCCTGATCGCCAAACACCTCGGCCTGGGTGAGCACGAGATGGTGGTCTGCGGCATGGCACTCGGTCACGCCGATCCGGACGCCGTGGAGAACACGCTGGTCACGGAGCGCGCGCCGGTGAGCGAGTTCGCACGGTTCCATGACTGACGGGATTCGCATCGGCGACCACATCGACCAGGTCGCGGCCTCTCCATTGGCACGGTTCGCGGACCGGACGCCATGGGCGCTGGTGGCGGAGGCACCGGTGATCGTGAGAGTGTTGTTGGCGGAACTTACCGCCACGGACTACGTATTCACCGGTGACATCGCTATCCACCGCAGCGCCACCGTGGAAATCGGGGCTGTGCTGAAAGGCCCTCTGATCATCGGCCCACGAGGGTTCCTCGCTACCGGTGCTTATGTGCGCGGCGGTAACTGGCTGGGTGCGGACTGCCTGATCGGCCCGGGTTCGGAGCTGAAGACTTCGTTCCTGTTCGCGGGCACCAAGCTGGCGCATTTCAACTTCGTCGGTGACTCGGTGCTCGGAGCAGGGGTCAACATGGAGGCCGGCAGCATCATCTGCAACTACCGCAACGAGCGGCCGGGCACATGCGTGCGGGTACTGGTCAATGGCCTGCTGCACGATACCGGAGTGGAAAAATTTGGCGCAATGGTGGGCGACGGGAGTCGAATAGGCGCAAATGCGGTGATCGCCCCCGGAGCGATTCTGCGAGCACGGCAGATCGTGCAGCGCGCATCACTGCTGGACCAGGAGTCATTCGTCAATCCTGCGTAAGGGATGCTGACGGCCAGCGACACGCCGAATTGCCGCTCGACTCTGACGACGGTCGAGACCACTGGGCAACAAGAGGACGATTCCCCATTTATGAATCTGAGCAAATCCGCACGCTGGCTGATCGCCTTCCTATTGAGCGCCACGCCGCTGCTGTCCCAGGCGGCCGAGATCGACGGCGCCACGCTCTCGGCGTGGTGGAGCGTGCCGTTCGCCGGCATCCTGCTGTCGATCGCGCTATGTCCGCTGCTGCTGCCGTCGGTCTGGCACCACCACTACGGCAAGATCGCCGCAGGCTGGGCGCTGGCCTTCCTGCTGCCGTTCGCGGCGTTGCATGGCGCGGTGCCTGCCGCTCAGGCGTTCGTGCATGCGCTGGCGGCGGAGTACCTGCCGTTCATCGTGCTGCTGACGGCGCTCTACACGGTGGCCGGTGGCATTTACATTCGCGGCAACTTCCACGGCAGCCCAGGCTTCAACACCGTGCTGATGCTGATCGGCGCGGTGCTGGCGAGTTTCATGGGCACGACCGGTGCGTCGATGCTGATGGTCGGCCGCTGATCCGCGCCAACGACAACCGCAGGCACGCCGCGCACGTGCTGGTGTTCTTCATCTTCATCGTCAGCAACGCGGGTGGCTCACTCACGCCGCTGGGTGATCCGCCGCTGTTCCTCGGCTTCCTGAAGGGCGTGGAGTTCTTCTGGACTGTCGGGCACATCTTCCCCGAGACGCTGTTCCTGACGGGGGCACTGCTGGCGATCTTCTTTGCGATCGATACCTGGTATTACCGCCGCGAGGGCGTCACCCGCGCTGATCCGACGCCGGATGACGACACCTTCGGCATCGAGGGTGGCGTCAACGGCTTGCTGCTGCTGGCCATCGTCGGGCTGGTGCTGATGAGCGGCACGTGGAAGCCCGGGACCGCGTTCGACCTGTTCGGCACCCCGGTCGGGCTGGAGCAGTGGGTGCGCGACGGCGCGCTGGTGGTCGTGACCCTGTTGTCGCTAAAACTGACCTCGGCCGATGCCCGCGAGAAGAACCAGTTCAACTGGGCGCCGATGCAGGAGGTCGCCAAGCTCTTCGCCGGCATTTTCCTGACCATCACGCCGGTGCTGGCCATGCTCAAGGCGGGCATGGGTGGCGCCTTCGCGCCCGTCGTGGCGCTGGTGACTGGGCTGGACGGGCAGCCGGTTCCGGCGATGTACTTCTGGGCATCTGGTCTGCTGTCCTCGTTCCTGGACAACGCCCCGACCTACCTCGTGTTCTTCAACCTCGCTGGCGGTGACCCGCAGGTGCTGATGACGACGCTGGCTCCCGTGCTGGCAGCCATCTCGGCCGGTTCGGTGTTCATGGGCGCCAACAGCTACATTGGCAACGCACCGAACCTGATGGTCAAGGCCATCGCCGAAGACCGTGGCGTACGGATGCCGAGCTTCTTCGGCTACATGGCCTGGAGCATCGGCATACTGGTTCCGCTGTTCGTGGTGATGACCTTCCTCTGGTTTTGCTGACTCCGCCGCCCATTGCTGAAAGCTTTTCGACATGACCCGACCCACCGTTCTCGTCACGCGCCGCCTGTTCCCGTCCGTCGTGGCGCGTCTGGCCGCCCAGTTCGACGTCGAGACCAACGACGCTGACACGCTGTGGACCCGCGATGAGCTGATCGCCCGGCTGCAAGGCAAGCAGGGTGTGTTCGTCACCACTGGCGAGCCGATCGATGCCACGCTGGTCACCGCATGCCCGGACCTGAAAGCCGTGTGCTCGATGGCGGTGGGTTACAACAACATCGATGTGGCCGCCTGCCGCGCGCGTGGCATCACCGTGACCAACGCGCCGGACGTACTGACTGAAACAACCGCCGACTTCGGTTTCGCGCTGATGATGGCGGCCGCCCGGCGCATCACCGAGAGCGAGCATTTCCTGCGCCGCGGCGAGTGGACCAAGTGGGCACCGGATTTCTTTGTCGGTTCGGACATCCACGGTGCAACGCTCGGCATCCTCGGCATGGGCCGCATCGGGCAGGCGATCGCGCGGCGCGGTGCGCTCGGTTTCGGCATGAACGTGATCTACCACAACCGGTCCCGGCTGGCGCCCGAGGCCGAAGCGCCGATCGGCGCCCGCTGGGTAAGCCAGGCGGAGTTGCTGGCCGAGGCCGACCACCTGATCATCGTCGTGCCGTATGGCCCGGCGTCGCACCACCTGATCGGCGCGGCTGAACTGGCCCGCATGAAACCCACCGCCACGCTGACCAATATCGCCCGCGGTGGGGTGGTTGACGATGCGGCGCTGGCGATGGCGCTGCGGTCGAACCGGTTGGCTGCTGCCGCGCTGGATGTGTTCGAGGGTGAACCGGCGGTTCACCCCGCGCTGCTGGCGGTGCCCAATGTCGTGCTGACCCCGCACATCGCCAGCGCCAGCCTGCCAACACGGCTGGCCATGGCCGATCTGGCCGCGGACAACCTGATCGCGCTGCTCACAGGCGGCGTGGCCCGCACCCCTGTGCCCGGATGAAAACCTGAACACCTGAAAGGAAGGCGCTGACATGACCAACGCTGCATTCGATACCACCTACCTCGCTGGCGGCTGCTTCTGGGGCATGGAAGAGCTGCTGCGCCGCATTCCCGGTGTCATCGACACGGAGGTCGGCTACACCGGCGGCTGGCTGGACAACCCTTGCTACGACGACACGCATGACTCGAAGTCCGGCCACGCCGAGGCGGTGAAGATCGTGTTCGATCCGGCGGTGCTGCCGTTCGAGGAACTGCTTGTGCACCACTTTTTCCACATGCACGACCCCACGACCCCGGACCGCCAGGGCAATGACCGTGGCACCCAATACCGCTCGGCGATCTTCCACGTCGATGACGCGCAGCGGGTGGCGGCGAACGCGGCGGTCGAACGTGTCAACCAGTCGGGGTTCTGGCCGCGGCCGATCGTGACGCAGATCACCCCGTTCAGCCGCTGGTGGCCAGGGGAGGGCTACCACCAGGACTATCTGGTCAAGCAGCCCCACGGCTACACCTGCCACTATTACCGGCGCTGACCAGCGCCCGGCTCAGTTGCTCAGCAGCTTGTTGACCAGCTCCGGCGTGGTCGCTGCCTCGTACTTGCGCATCAGCCGCGCCCGGTAGACATCGACCGTGCGCGGGCTGATCCCCAGGCGCCGCCCGATCAGCTTGCTCGTCAGGCCTTCGACCAGCAGGGCGGCAATCTCGCGCTCCCGCGGCGTCAGCTCGGCCTTGATCTGGCGCTTGGCCGAGAGATCGTCGAAGGACCAGATGCCCGCGGCGTGCGGGTCTGCCGGGTCCAGCGCACGGCCGGAGACATGGCACCAGAACAGCGCCTCCCGACCGGCGGGCGCGCTCAGGCGCTTCATGACGCGGTCGTCCGCATAACGCCCGGTCACGTCCAGGCTGGCGGCGATCCGGGCACCTGTGCGCTCGAATTCCGCGTGGCTGGGATACAGCACCTCGAAACTCAGCCCGATGAGCTGCTCGCGATTGGCGCCGAACATCCCCAGCACGTGCTGGTTGCAGTCCACCATCAGGCGGTGGCGCGACAGGATCAGCCCCATCGGGGCGAGATCGAACGCAATGCGGTAGTCGAGATCAAGGGCAACCATTACTCAATTCTACGTACCCCCTACGTAAAGCATTACGTATTACAGTGCGTCGTCGGAAATTTGCGGAGACTCTGCATATGAACAAGGTTTACCCGAGCGCCGCAGCCGCGCTCGAAGGCATCGTCCGTGACGGTCAACTGATCGCGGTGGGCGGGTTTGGTCTGTGCGGCATTCCCGAGGCGCTGATCGACGCGCTGGCGGCCAGCGGCGTCCAGAACCTGACCGCTATCTCCAACAACGCCGGCGTCGACGGGTTCGGCCTGGGCAAGCTGCTGAACACGCGCCAGATCAAGAAGATGATCTCCAGCTACGTGGGTGAAAACAAGGAGTTCGAACGCCAGTACCTGGCCGGTGAACTCGCCCTCGAATTCACGCCCCAGGGCACGCTGGCCGAGAAGCTGCGCGCCGGTGGTGCCGGCATCCCCGCGTTTTTCACCAAGACCGGTGTGGGCACGCTGGTGGCCGAGGGCAAGGAGTTGCGCGACTTCGACGGCGAGACCTACGTGATGGAGCGGGCGCTGATGCCGGAGATCTCGCTGGTCAAGGCGGATGTGGCCGACATGTCCGGCAACCTGCGCTTCAACAAGACTGCGCGCAATTTCAATCCGGCGGTGGCGATGGCCGGCAAGATCTGCATCGTCGAAGTCGAGCGCATCGTGCCAACCGGCGAGATCGCACCGGACGATGTCCACCTGCCGGGCATCTACGTGCACCGCATCGTGCTCAACGCGACCCCCGAAAAGCGCATCGAGAAGCGCACCACGCGTGACCGCGCCTAAGCCTCAAAGCACTCCAGGAGATCCACACCATGGCATGGACCCAAGACCAGATGGCCGCCCGCGCAGCCCAGGAGCTGCAGGACGGCTTCTACGTCAACCTCGGCATCGGCATTCCCACGCTCGTCGCCAACCACGTTCCCAGTGATGTCGAGGTCTGGCTGCAGAGCGAAAACGGGATGCTCGGCATCGGCCCCTTCCCCTACGACGACGAGGTTGATCCTGATCTGATCAACGCCGGCAAGCAGACTGTCACCACGATGAAGGGTTCGTCGATCTTCGGCAGCCACGACAGCTTCGCCATGATCCGTGGCGGCAAGATCAACCTGTCCATCCTCGGTGCCATGCAGGTGACCGACAAGGGCGATCTGGCCAACTGGATGATCCCCGGCAAGATGGTCAAGGGCATGGGCGGCGCGATGGACCTCGTGGCTGGCGTCAAGCGCGTGATCGTGCTGATGGAGCACGTTGCGAAGAAGAAGGACGGTTCGACCGACCTGAAGATCCTGCCTGCCTGCACCCTGCCGTTGACGGGCGTGGGCGTGGTGGACCGGATCATCACGGATCTGGGGGTGTTCGACGTGACACCTGAAGGGCTCAAGGTCGTGGAGATGGCAGCTGACGTGACACTGGAGGAAATTGCCTCCAAGACAGGCGTGCCGCTGGTCTGACGCACCGCCGCCGTGGCGGCGACTCCGGCTAGCCCTACACTTCGCGGTTTTCTTTTCGTCCACAGGTTCCGGAGTCGCCCGCATGCAGCGTTTCAACTTTCCCATCGTCATCATCGATGAGGACTACCGTTCGGAGAACACCTCCGGTCTGGGCATCCGCGCACTGGCGCAGGCGATCGAGAAGGAAGGGTTCCAGGTCCTCGGCGCCACCAGCTACGGTGACCTGAGCCAGTTCGCGCAGCAGCAGAGCCGGGCCAGCGCCTTCATCCTGTCGATCGACGACGAGGAGTTCACGCCCGGTCCCGAGCTGGACCCGGCGGTGCTGAACCTGCGCAAGTTCATCGAGGAGATCCGGTTCCGCAACACGGACATCCCGATCTACATCTACGGCGAAACGCGCACCTCGCAGCACATCCCGAACAGCATCCTGCGCGAACTGCACGGCTTCATCCATATGTTCGAGGACACGCCCGAGTTCGTGGCACGTCACATCATCCGGGAAGCCAAGAGCTACCTCGACGGACTGGCTCCGCCGTTCTTCAAGGAGCTGATGGACTACGCGCAGGACGGCTCGTACTCGTGGCACTGCCCGGGCCACTCGGGCGGCGTCGCGTTCCTGAAAAGCCCGGTCGGCCAGATGTTCCACCAGTTCTTCGGCGAGAACATGCTGCGTGCGGACGTGTGCAACGCAGTGGAAGAACTCGGTCAGCTGCTCGACCACACCGGCCCGGTGGCCGCGAGCGAGAAGAACGCCGCACGCATCTTTAACGCCGACCACTGCTTCTTCGTCACCAACGGCACGTCCACGTCCAACAAGATGGTGTGGCACCACACGGTGGCGCCGGACGACATCGTGGTGGTGGACCGCAACTGCCACAAGTCCATCCTGCACGCGATCATCATGACCGGCGCGATCCCCGTGTTCATGACGCCGACGCGCAACCACTACGGCATCATCGGTCCGATCCCGCAGAGCGAGTTCACCCGCGAGGCCATCGAGGCCAAGATCGCGCGCAATCCGCTGCTGGCCGGCATCGATGCCAAGACGGTCAAGCCGCGCATCATGACGCTCACACAGAGCACCTATGACGGCGTGCTCTACAACACCGAAGTCATCAAGGGCATGCTCGACGGCTGGATCGACACGCTGCACTTCGACGAGGCCTGGCTGCCGCACGCCGCGTTCCACAAGTTCTACGGTTCTTACCACGCGATGGGCAAGAACCGTCCGCGCCCGAAGCACGCGATGGTCTACGCCACGCAGTCCACCCACAAGCTGCTGGCCGGTCTGAGTCAGGCGTCACAGGTGCTGGTGCAGGATGCCCAGAACCAGAAACTTGACCGGCACCTCTTCAACGAGGCCTACCTGATGCACAGCTCCACCAGCCCGCAGTACGCGATCATTGCCTCGTGCGACGTCGCCGCGGCCATGATGGAGCCTCCGGGCGGCACGGCGCTGGTCGAGGAGAGCATCAAGGAAGCGCTCGATTTCCGCCGCGCCATGCGCAAGGTCGAGGACGAGTTCGGTCTGGACTGGTGGTTCAAGGTCTGGGGACCGGAGGCGCTGGCCGCCGACGGCATGGGCCATTCGGACGGCTGGATCCTGGAGGCCAACGAGACGTGGCACGGCTTCGGCGATCTGGCGCCGGGCTTCAACATGCTCGACCCGATTAAGTCCACCATCATCACGCCCGGGCTGAACATGTCCGGCTCCTTCGACAAGACGGGCATCCCGGCGTCGATCGTCACCAAGTTCCTGGCCGAACACGGCGTGGTGGTGGAAAAGACGGGGCTCTACTCCTTCTTCATCCTGTTCACCATCGGCATCACCAAGGGCCGCTGGAACACGCTGCTGACCGCGCTGCAGCAGTTCAAGGACGACTACGACCGCAACCAGCCAATCTGGCGCATCCTGCCCGAGTTCGCGGCCAAGTACCCGATGTACGAACGCATGGGCCTGCGCGACCTCTGCCAGCAGATCCACGAGGCCTACGCCGAGGGCGACATTGCCCGGCTGACGACCGAGATGTACCTGTCGGACCTGCATCCGGCGATGAAGCCGAGCGAGGCGTACTCCTACATCGCGCACCGCAAGACCGAGCGCGTGGAGATCGACCAGCTCGAAGGCCGCATCACCACCTCGTTGCTGACACCGTACCCGCCGGGCATTCCGCTGCTGATTCCCGGTGAGCGCTTCAACAAGAAGATCTGCGACTACCTGCGCTTCACGCGCAAGTTCAACGACCGCTTCCCCGGCTTCCACACCGACGTGCACGGACTGGTGGAAGAAGAGATTGGGGGCGGTCTTCACCGCTACTACGTCGACTGCGTGAAGCAGTGACCTGAGCGCTGCGGCACATGGCATTAGGGGTTGTCTTCGCCCTGATGGCGGGGCTCGTCTGGGGGCTGGTGTTCGTCGCGCCACTGCTGCTGCCGGAGTATTCGGCCGCGCTGCTGACCTGCGGGCGCTATCTGGCCTTCGGCCTGGTGGCGCTGCCGCTGGGCTGGTTCGACCGGGCGCGCCTGCGCCACTTCGCCGTGGCCGACTGGCTGGAGGCGCTCAAGCTCTCTGCCATCGGCAACATCCTGTATTACCTGTGTCTGGCTGCAGCGATACAGCGCGCGGGCGGGCCGCTGCCGACGATGGTCATTGGCACGCTGCCGGTGGTGATCGCGGTCAGCTCGAATCTGCGCGACGCGCGGCGCGACGGGCGCCTGCCGTGGCTGAAGCTGCTGCCGTCGCTCGGGCTGATCGCCACCGGCATTGCTTGCGTGAACCAGGTGGAACTGCAGCAACTGCGTTCGCAGGCGGATTTCAACGCCGCGCGCTATGCCAGCGGAGCCCTGCTGGCGGTCGGTGCCGTGGTGTGCTGGACGTGGTACCCGATGCGCAACGCGGACTGGCTGCGCGCACACGCCGACCGCAGCCCGCGCACCTGGGCCACCGCGCAAGGGCTGATGACGCTGCCGCTGGCGGTGGTCGGCTATGGCGCGCTCTGGCTATGGAGCGCGTTCGATGGTGACCCCGGGCAGTTGATGCCGTTCGGGCCGACACCGCAGCGCTACCTGCTGCTGATGCTGGCCGTCGGGCTATTGGCGTCCTGGCTCGGCACACTTTGCTGGAATGAAGCCAGCCAGCGCCTGCCGACGGCACTGGTAGGGCAACTGATCGTGTTCGAGACGCTCTCGGCGTTGACCTACGCGCTGCTGCTGCGCGGTGCCTGGCCGGACGGCATGACGCTGGCCGGCATCGGTCTTCTGGTGGCCGGGGTGGTGTGGGCACTGCGCATTCGCCCGGAATCCTTGCCTCTGCCAATCCCCTGAATGCGTGTCCGATCCCTGACGCCAACGTCAGCGGGATTCCGACACCGGTTTTGCCGGTTCTCCAATGGGCACGATACCGCTGCGTCCCTAGAGTTGCTCCATCGATCCTCTCCGGGTCGCTGGAGAACCCCATGAACGCTCAGCAGCACGTCAGCCATCCCTTCGCCCTGATGATCAACGCACAGGACGTCCTGGAGGCCATGGAATGCTCCGAGCGGCTGCAGCACCTGCAGCGCAGGATCTGCCGCCCGCTGGACAAGCCGCTGATCCCGCACGCGCTCAGTGATCTGGAGCTGTACGACCGCAGCGTCGACGCCGGCATGGTCGAGGACGACAGCACGGACCTGCCGGACCTGCCGGACCTGGCGCCGGTCGTCGAATGAGTCGCTGAGCGCCGCCGTCGCCGCATCGTCGCCAGCGCGCAGGTGCCTGCGGGAATTCCTCAGGCTGGGTTCCAGCGCGGTTACATGGCAAGATGGTTTGCATGTTGAAAATCATGCAAAACCGCTCGGACTGGTGGCGCGGTGCCGTCATTTACCAGATCTACCCCCGCAGTTTTCAAGACAGCAACGCAGACGGTGTCGGCGACCTGCCTGGCATCACTGGCCGACTGGACTACGTCGCCGCGCTCGGCGTGGACGCCATCTGGATTTCGCCGTTCTTCAAGAGTCCGATGAAGGACTTCGGCTACGACGTTTCGGATTACCGCGACGTCGATCCGCTGTTCGGCACGCTGGCGGATTTCGACGCGCTGCTGGCCCGTGCGCACCAGCTCGGTCTGCGCGTGATGATCGACCAGGTTCTCTCGCACACCTCCGACCAGCACGCCTGGTTCCAGGAGAGCCGCCTCAGTCGCGACAACCCGAAACAGGACTGGTACGTCTGGGCCGATGCAAAACCGGACGGCACGCCGCCGAACAACTGGCTCAGCGTCTTCGGTGGCTCGGCCTGGCAGTGGGACACCCGCCGCCGGCAGTACTACCTGCACAGCTTCCTTACCTCGCAGCCGGACCTGAACTTCCACAACCCGCAGGTGCAGGACGCCATGCTGGGCGAGGTGCGCTTCTGGTGCGAGAAGGGCGTGGACGGCTTCCGCTTCGATGCCTGCAACCACCAGGTGCATGACGCCTTGCTGCGCGACAACCCGGCGGCCGATGGCGGCGACGTGAGCACCGTGCGCGCCGACAACCCGTATGCGATGCAGCGCCATCTCTTTGACAAGAGCCAGCCCGAGAACCTCGTGTTCCTGGAACGCCTGCGCGGCGTGCTCGATGCGTTTGGCGCGGCCAGCATCGGCGAGGTGGGTGACGAACACTCCCCACCGATCATGGCCGACTACACCGAGGCCGGAAAACGCCTGCACATGGCCTACAGCTTCAGCCTGCTGACCAGCCGCTGCACGCCCGCCCATCTGCGCGCAGAAGTCTCGGCGCTGGAGCGGGAAATCGCCCGCACTGGCGGTTGGGGCTGCTGGGCGCTGTCCAACCACGACGTACCTCGCATCGCCACGCGCTGGTCCTCCGACGGACGGGCCGACCCACGGCAGGCCCGCATGCTGTTGTCGATGCTGCTGAGCCTGCGCGGCAGTGTCTGCCTGTACCAGGGCGAGGAGCTGGGCCTGCCGGAAGCGGACGTGCCCTTCGAGCGTCTGCAGGATCCCTATGGCATGGCGTTCTGGCCCGAGTTCAAGGGCCGGGATGGCTGCCGCACGCCGATGCCGTGGGTCGCAGCGGATGCGCAGGGTGGGTTTTCACCGGTCGAGCCGTGGCTGCCGGTGTCTGCTGCGCAACGGGCGCTGGCGGTCGATGTGCAGGAAGCCGATGCAGATTCGGTGCTGCACGCCACCCGTGCGCTGCTGGCCTGGCGCCGGGTGTCGGCGATGGTCCATTCCGGTGACTTGCATTTCCTCGGCACCGAGCGCGATGACGTGCTGGTGTTCGAGCGCGCACTCGGGGTCGAGCGCATGCTGTTCGCATTCAATTTCAGCGACACCGAGGTGTCGCTGGCACTGCCGCCAGGCTGGCAGTCTGCAACGATCGATTCCGCAGCTCCGTTGAGCGGTGCGCGCCTGGACATGGCCGCCGCCCGACTGATTCTTTCCCCTTTCGGCGCGCTGTGTTCACAGTCGTTGCCCACCCAGCACTGAGCGAGACCTGAACCATGGCGAACAAGACTCCTGCAGCAAAGCCCCCCGCCCGCAAGGCACCCGCCAAGAGCGTGACACCCGACGTCGGCCGCGTCGACGCCGACACGCTGGCTGCGCTGATGCGCGCCGACCATGGCGATCCGTTTGCCGTGCTCGGCATGCACCACACTGGCACGGCGCTGGTGGCGCGGGCGCTGTTGCCGATGGCGGAGCGGGTCGAGCTGCTCGACACGCTGGACCGCTGCCTGTGCGAGCTGACGCGGCAGGATGGCAGCGACCTGTTCACCGGAGCCATCCCGCGGCGGCGCAATGCGTTTGCGTACCGATTGCGCGTGCAATGGCGTGCCCATGACGGCCAGCCAGCGCATACCACCGAGCTGGAAGACCCGTACCGCTTCCCCGCTCTGATCACCGAAACCGACATCTATCTGCTCGCCGAAGGCACACACCACCGGCCCTACGAGTGGCTGGGTGCGCACCTGAACACTGTCGATGGAGTAGCTGGCACACGCTTCGCCGTCTGGGCGCCGAGTGCGCGCCGCGTGTCGGTGGTCGGCAACTTCAACCAGTGGGACGGCCGCCGCCACATGATGCGGCTGCGCCACGAATGCGGCGTGTGGGAAGTGTTCGTGCCGCAGGTGGGCGAGGGCGATCTCTACAAGTTCGAGATCCTGGGCGCGGACGGGGCCGTGCAGTCCAAGGCCGACCCCTTCGCCTTCCGCGCCGAGATCCGGCCGCAGACCGCATCGGTCGTCCAGCGCCTGCTGCCCGGCGTGGCCATCAGCGAGCAGCGCCAGCGTGCCAACGCACTGGACGCCCCGATCTCCATCTACGAAGTTCACCTCGGCTCCTGGAAGCGCAACGGCGAAGGCGAGTGGCTGACTTACCGTGAACTCGCCGAGCAACTGGTGCCCTATGTGCGTGACATGGGCTTCACGCACATCGAGCTGCTGCCGATCCACGAGCACCCGTTCGACGGATCGTGGGGCTACCAGCCGACGGGCCTGTACGCGCCCACCTCGCGCTTCGGCACTCCGTGGGACTTCCGCGCCTTTGTCGATGCGGCGCACGAGGCTGGTCTCGGCGTCATTCTCGACTGGGTACCGGCGCATTTCCCGACCGACGCCTTCGGTCTGGCGAACTTCGACGGCACGCACCTGTACGAGCATGCCGATCCGCGCGAAGGTTTCCACCAGGACTGGAACACGCTGATCTACAACTTTGGCCGGGCCGAGGTGCGCAACTACCTTGTCGGCAATGCGCTCTACTGGATCGAGCGCTACGGCATCGACGGGCTGCGCGTGGACGCCGTGGCCTCCATGCTCTACCGCGACTACAGCCGCAAGCACGGCGAGTGGATTCCCAACAAGGACGGTGGCCGCGAGAACCTGGAAGCGATCGAGTTCCTGCGCCGCGTCAACCACATCGTCGGCACGCAGCGCCCCGAGGCGATGACCGTGGCCGAAGAGTCGACCGCGTTCCCGATGGTGACCCGCCCGCCGTCGCCCGACCTGCAATCCGGCGGTCTCGGCTTCCACTTCAAGTGGAACATGGGCTGGATGAATGACACGCTGAGCTACTTCGCGTGTGACCCGCTGTACCGCAAGTACCACCACGACCAGATCCGCTTCTCGCTGATGTACGCGTTCAGCGAGAACTTCCTGCTGCCGCTCTCGCACGACGAGGTGGTGCATGGCAAGGGCTCGCTGCTGCAGAAGATGCCGGGGGACGCGTGGCAGAAGTTTGCCAACCTGCGCGCCTATTACGGCTTCATGTGGGGGCATCCGGGCAAGAAACTGTTGTTCATGGGCTGCGAGTTCGGCCAGAACACCGAGTGGAACGCCGAGGCCAGCCTGCCGTGGCACCTGCTGGACCAGCCGCTGCACGCCGGTGTGCAACGCCTGGTGCGTGACCTGAATGCCGTGCAGCGCCACTACCCGGCGCTGTACCAGCGCGATGTCAGCGAGGACGGTTTCGCGTGGATCAACCATTCGGATGCCGAACATTCGGTGCTGGTGTTCGAGCGCCGTGCGGCCAATGGCCAGCGGGTGGTGGTCATCAGCAGCCTGACGCCCGTGGTGCACCGTGGCTGGCGCATCGGGGTACCGACTGCAGGCGTCTGGCGCGAACTGATCAATACCGATCTGACCGTGTATGGCGGCTCCGGTGTTGGCAACGGCCTGATGCGCAGCGAGCCGGTGGCGTGGCACGGACAGGAGCAATCCATCACCGTCACGCTGCCGCCGCTGGCCACGCTGATGCTGGTGTGCGATTGATGATGGAGCGCGGCTCGGCCTGGCCCCTGGGGGCCGCAGTGGTCCCGCACGGGGTGAACATCGCCGTGTGGGCGCCGGATGCGACACGGCTGGAGGTCTGCGTCTTCGGTGCGGACGGTGCGCAGGAACTGGTGCGGCACGACCTGCCCGTCTGCACCGACGGGGTCTGGCACGGTTGCCTCGGCGGCGCAGCGGCGGGTCTGGTGTATGGCCTGCGCGCCCACGGCCCTTGGGATCTCGCGCAAGGGCACCGGTTCAACCCGGCCAAGGTGCTGCTGGATCCGTGGGCACACGCCGTGGTCGGGCGTTACGGCGGCACACCCGATGCCGATCTCAGTCTGTACCTGGGCCACAGCGAAGCCGATCCGACACAGCCCGACATCCGCGACAACGCCGGCGTGGCGCTCAAGGCCCGTGTGCTGCCACCAGCGCCTGCGGTGGACGACGCCGAACGCCCACGCCGCAGCGCCGACCGCACCGTGCTGTGCGAGCTGCATGTCCGCTCGACAACGATGCTGCACCCGGATATTCCTGCTGCGCTGCGCGGCAGCTATGCGGCACTGACACATCCCGCGATGCTCGATCACTGGCAGAGCCTGGGCGTGACGAGCCTGAGCCTGCTGCCCGTGCACGCGCGCGCGGACGAAGCCCGTCTGCAGCAGCAGGGCCTGAGCAACCACTGGGGCTATTCGAGCATCGCCTTCCTGGCACCGGAGCCGCGCTACTGGAGCGGCACGCCCGGCACCAGCCCGGAGTCCGAATGCCGCGAGATGGTGCGCGCTGCCCATGCAGCGGGGCTGGAGGTGGTGCTCGATATCGTGTTCAACCACACGGGGGAGACCGACGAACACGGCCCGACGCTGTCGATGCGCGGGCTGGCCAATGCCCGCTACTACCACCTGGAGGCCGAGCAGCGCGACCGCTACGTGAACTGGACCGGCTGCGGCAATTGCCTGAATCTGGCCGAGCCGCGGGTGGTGGAGCTGGTGCTCGGCTCGCTGCGGCATTGGGTGCAGGCGTACGGCGTGGACGGCTTCCGCTTCGACCTGGCGCCGGTGCTGGCCCGCGGGCGCGACGGACAGTTCAGCGCAGCGTCCGGCTTCTTCGCGGCGTTGCAATCCGACCCGGTGCTGTCACGGATCAAGTTGATCGCAGAGCCTTGGGACATCGGCCCTGGTGGTTACCAGCTCGGCGCCTTTCCGCCCGGCTGGTCCGAGTGGAACGACCAGTACCGCGACACCATCCGTGCCTGGTGGCTGCGTGGCGCGGGGGACCGCGGCGTGTTCGCCCACCGCTTCGCAGGCTCCAGCGCCCAGTTCCACCACGACCGCCGTCAACCCACCGCCAGCGTCAACTTCATCACTGCCCACGACGGCTTCACGCTGCGCGACCTCGTCACCTACGACCACAAGCACAACCACGCCAACGGCGAGCACAACCGCGACGGCCACCACCACAACAGCAGCTGGAACTGCGGCGTGGAGGGCGAGGCCAGCGCCGCTGCCGTGCTGGCCTTGCGTGCGCGGTTACAGCGGGCGCTGCTGGCCACCTTGCTGCTGTCGCAGGGCACGCCGATGCTGCTGGCGGGCGACGAGATCGGCCACAGCCAGCAGGGCAACAACAACGCGTACTGCCAGGACAACGCGCTGTCGTGGCTCGACTGGGCTGGCCTGGACACGGACCTGCTCGCCACCACCCGGCGCCTGACCACGCTGCGCAGCGAACTGCCCGCCCTGCGGATCGGCCAGTGGCTCGCGGGTCAACCGGATGCATTCGGCCGCACCGACGTGGTCTGGTGGCACCCGGACGGCCACCGCCTGCACGACGCCGATTGGCGCTCCACCTCCGACCGCGCACTGCTGGTGCAACTGCACGCGGACACCGGTGCGCAGGTGCTGCTCGTGTTCAATCCCGAGACGGACGACCGGCGTTGCCAGCTTCCGGCCAGTGCCGACTGGCGGGTGGTGTTCGACAGTGCCCGTACGCGGGCCGAGCCTGACCCGCGCGGCCTTGCACACGGCGCGGCCACGGTGGTCTGCTCGGCGCGGAGCGTGCTGGTGCTGGTGCGCCACGCGGGCGCGCAGTAGCCTGGATTCCCTGCAAACGTTCAACGACCCCAAGCCCCACAAGAAGGAGACCCATCCCATGTCCGCCATGACCGTTACCACCCAGCCATTCGTCGGCCAGCGCCCGGGCACCTCCGGCTTGCGCAAGAAAGTCACGGTCTTCCAGCAGCCGCACTATCTGGAAAACTTCGTGCAGTCGCTGTTCGACATCCTGCCGGACCGCGCCGGGAAGACCTTGGTGCTGGGCGGGGACGGCCGCTTCCACAACCGCGTTGCCGTGCAGACCATCCTGCGCATGGCTGCAGCCAATGGGTTCGGATGCGTGCTGGTGGGGCAGGGCGGATTGCTCTCGACGCCAGCAGCCAGTGCCGTGATCCGCAAGCGCGGCGCCTATGGCGGCATCATCCTGTCGGCCAGCCACAACCCGGGCGGCCCGGACGGTGACTTCGGCATCAAGTACAACATCGGCAACGGCGGTCCGGCGCCCGAGAAGATCACCGAAGCGATCTACCAGCGCACCACCGAAATCACCGCATACCAGACCACGGGCGACACCGCAGACCTCGATCTCGACACGCTCGGGCGCACCATGCTGGGTGGCATGGCCGTCGAAGTGATCGACTCGGTCGCGCTGTACGCCGATCTGATGCAGACGCTGTTCGACTTCGAGGCGATGCGCGCCTGGTTCGCCGCTGGCAAGCGCATGCGCATGGACACGATGTGCGCTGCGGGTGGCCCGTATGCCACGGCGGTGCTGGAAGGGTTGCTTGGCGCTCCGGTCGGCACGGTGGTGAACGGCGAGCCGCTGGAGGACTTCGGTGGTTACCACCCGGACCCCAATCCCGCCCACGCCACCGAACTGATCGCGGCCATGACGGGCGCCGCGGCCCCGGACTTCGGCGCCGCCTCCGATGGCGACGCCGACCGCAACATGATCCTCGGCCGCGACTTCGTGGTCACGCCGTCGGACAGTCTGGCCGTGATGGCCGCGCATGCCACCAAGGTGCCGGGCTATGCCGCCGGCCTGAAGGGCATCGCGCGTTCGATGCCGACCTCGTGTGCCGCCGACGCGGTCGCCAAGGCGCTGGGCATTCCGAGCTACGAGACACCTACCGGCTGGAAGTTCTTTGGCAACCTGCTGGACGCGGGCCGCGTCACGCTCTGTGGCGAAGAAAGCTACGGCACCGGATCGGACCATGTGCGCGAGAAGGACGGCCTGTGGGCCGTGCTGTTCTGGCTCAACCTGCTGGCGGCGACGGGCGAGTCGGTGGAGTCGCTGGTGCGCGGGCACTGGGCGCGCTTCGGGCGCCACTACTACTCGCGCCACGACTGGGAAGGCATCCCCACCGAACGCGCTGATGCGTTGATGGCGGCGCTGCGGGCGCAATTGCCGGCGCTGGCGGGTCAACCGTTCGGCGCACTGACGCTCACGCAAGCCGATGACTTTTCATACACCGATCCAGTGGACGGTTCGGTGTCGAGCCGCCAGGGTGTGCGCCTGCTCTTCGAGGGCGGAGCGCGCATCGTGTTCAGGCTGTCCGGCACGGGCACGGAAGGCGCCACCCTGCGCGTCTACCTGGAACGGTACGATGCCGATCCCGCGCGGCATGACCAGCCCACGCAGGACGCACTGGCCGATCTGATCGCACTGGCGGACCGCGTGGCCCGCATCCGCGAACTCAGCGGCCAGGACGCCCCGGCCGTCATCACCTGACCCTGCGGTTTCCCATCTCCCCACGCCGCCATTTCGCGCATATCGTTTCCCACCACCAAGAACAGGAGACCTCCATGGACATCACCCGACTGGCCGAAAGCCGCACACTCGCCCGCCGCACGCTGGCCCTCGTCCTCGCGGGCGGCCGAGGCTCGCGCCTGAAGGACTTGACCGACCGCCGTGCCAAGCCCGCCGTCCATTTCGGCGGCAAGTTCCGCATCATCGACTTCGCGCTGTCGAACTGCATGAACTCCGGCATGCGCCGCATCGGTGTGATCACGCAGTACAAGTCCCACTCGCTGCTGCGCCACCTGCAGCGCGGCTGGAGTTTCCTGCGCAACGAAATGGGCGAGTTCGTCGATCTGCTGCCCGCACAGCAGCGCCTGACCGAAGAACACTGGTACCGCGGTACCGCGGACGCCATCTACCAGAACCTGGACATCATCCGCAACTCGACGCCACCGGACTACGTCGTCGTGCTCGCCGGGGACCACATCTACAAGATGGACTACTCGATCATGCTGGCCGACCACGCCGCCAGCGGTCGTGGCGTCACGGTCGGCTGCATCGAGGTGTCGCGCGAAGAGGCCAAGGGCTTCGGCGTGATGGCCATTGATGAACACCGGTCCATCATCGAATTCGTCGAAAAGCCCTCGGATCCGCCGCCGATGCCAGGCAATCCGGACGTGTCGCTCGCCAGCATGGGCATCTATGTCTTCTCGGCCGAGTACCTGTACAAGCTGCTCGAAGACGACGCCAACGATCCGAATTCCGAGCACGACTTCGGCAAGAACCTGATCCCGCGCGCCGTGGCTGAGCAGCAGGCGCTGGCGCATCCGTTCTCGATGTCGGCGGTGGCGAATCCGCCGTACTCGCGGGCCTACTGGCGTGACGTGGGCACGGTCGATGCTTACTGGGCCGCCAATCTGGACCTGGCCACGACCACGCCCGAGCTGAACATGTACGACAAGGACTGGCCGATCTGGACCTACCAGGAACAGCTCCCGCCGGCCAAGTTCGTGCATGAAGAAGAAGGCCGCACGGGGCAGGCGATCAACAGTCTCGTTTCCGGTGGCTGCATCGTCTCGGGTGCGACGGTGCGCAACTCGGTGCTGTTCTCGAACGTGCTGGTGCGCTCGTTCAGCGAGATCAACGAGGCGGTGGTGCTACCTGATGTCCACATCGGGCGCGGTTGCCGACTGAGCAAGGTGGTGATTGACCGGCGCTGCCGGGTTCCGGATGGCCTGGTGGTCGGTGAGGATCCGGTGCTGGATGCCCAGCGCTTCTTCCGCACCGAGAATGGTGTCGTGCTGGTCACGCGCAAGATGCTGGCCGATCTGCAGGCCTGATGCCCCGCTGAGACGGAAATCGAGACGATGCGTATCCTTCAAGTCTGTGCCGAAATCTTTCCGCTGCTCAAGACGGGCGGGCTGGCCGATGTCGCAGGAGCCTTGCCTCCTGCGCTGCAGGCGCGTGGACACGAGGTCCGGGTGCTGCTGCCCGGCTTCGACACCATCCTGGCCGGGCTGGAGGATGCTGTCGTCGTCTGCGATCTCGCACCGCCGGCGGGGTTGTCCTGGGGAGCGGGCCGGGCGCGGCTGCTCTTCGGGCGGCTGCCTGCGGCGGATGTCGACGCCTACGTGATCGACGCGCCGGGTTTCTATGCCCGACCCGGTGGTCCTTATGCCGACGCCCAGCAGCAGGCCTACGGCGACAACCACCTGCGTTTCGGCTTG
This sequence comes from Sphaerotilus sp., assembly GCF_031429695.1. Classification (GTDB taxonomy): domain Bacteria; phylum Pseudomonadota; class Gammaproteobacteria; order Burkholderiales; family Burkholderiaceae_C; genus Sphaerotilus. The sequence continues at coordinate 31,108 of NZ_JANPAB010000008.1, read as the reverse complement.
CTGGGCTGGGTGGCGGCGGAACTCGCACAGGGCATGGATCCGTACTGGAGCCCCGCTGTCCTGCACGCCCACGACTGGCACGCCGGACTGGCACCGGTCTACCTGCGTGCTGCCCAGCAGGCGCGCCACCAGCACTTGGCCGGCAGCGTGTTCACAGTCCACAACCTGGCCTACCAGGGTTGTTTTGCCGCCAACCATTTCGCCGAGCTGGGACTGCCAGCGCAGTTCTGGGGTGTCGAAGGGGTCGAGTTCCACGGCCAGCTCGGTTTCATGAAGGGCGGTCTCTACCACGCCGACCGCCTCACCACAGTCAGCCCCACCTACGCTGCGGAGATCCAGGGCGTGGAGCAAGGCTGCGGCCTGGATGGCCTGCTGCGCACGCGGGCAGGCGATTTGTCCGGGATCCTCAACGGGGTCGATGACGCGGTCTGGCATCCGGCCGTCGACACCTTGTTGCCGGCGGCCTTCGATCAGACGGACCTGTCGGGCAAGGCGCTGTGCAAGGCCGAGCTGCAAGGTGAGCTGGGTCTGGCCATCGACCCTGACCGGCCGATCGTGTGTGTGGTCAGTCGCCTGACCGAGCAGAAGGGTCTGCACCTCGTGCTGCAGGCGCTGCCCGGATTGGTTGCGCAAGGCTGGCAGTTCGCCATGCTCGGCAGTGGCGACGCCTGGATGGAAGCGGCGTTCCGTGACGCCGCGGCCGCACAGCCTGCGTCGATCGCTGTGCGCCTGGGCTATGACGAACGCTTTGCCCACCGCCTGATCGCCGGGAGCGACGCGATCCTCGTGCCCTCGCGCTTCGAGCCTTGCGGGCTGACGCAGCTCTATGGCTTGAAGTACGGCACGCTGCCGATCGTGCGGCGGGTGGGTGGTCTGGCCGATACCGTGGTCGATACGCAGCTCGACACCATCGACACGGTCGCCACTGGCATCGTGTTCGACGACTTCTCGGCCGCAGCCCTGCTGACGGCAACGGCCCGCGCCCAGGCGCTGCACCGCCGTCCCGCCGACTGGGCCACGGTGCGCAGCCGTGCCATGCAGCAGAGCTTCGGCTGGGCAGATGCCGCCCGGCAGTACGAGGCGCTGTACCAGCAAGTGCAGGGCTGACGGCGCCTGGGGCTCCCTCACTCCTCACTCTTCACCTATCTGTATTGACGCAATCGATTCCGATCATGGACCTGACCCAGTTCGAACACCAGTACGACCACCTCGCCCGCGACGTGCCCGCCTTCAAGCGCGCGATTTCCAACAAGCTGATGTACACCGTTGGCAAGGATCCCGTCTCGGCGCTGCCGCAGGACTGGCTGCACGCGGTGTCCTACGCCGTGCGTGACCACCTCGTCGAGCGCTGGATGAAGACCACCCGCGCCCAGTACGCGCAGGATGTGAAGCGCGTCTACTACCTCTCGATGGAGTTCCTGATCGGCCGGACGTTCTCCAACGCCATCCTCGCGCTGGAGCTGATGCCGACGATCCGGCAGGCGTTGTCGGAGCTGGATGTCAACATCGACACTGACAAGCTGTTCGATCTGGAGCCGGATGCTGCGCTGGGCAACGGCGGCCTTGGGCGGCTGGCGGCGTGTTTCCTGGATTCGATGGCGACGCTGGGCGTGCCGGGTTTCGGCTACGGCATCCGCTACGACTACGGCATGTTCCGCCAGCAGATCGTCGAGGGGCGGCAGGTCGAGGCGCCGGATTACTGGCTCACCACCGGCAACCCGTGGGAGTTTCCGCGGCCCGAGGTGCAGTACCGGGTGCGGTTTGGTGGTCAGTTGGAGCAGCATGGCGAGACGGTGCGCTGGGTCGGCACCGACGACGTGCTGGCGATGGCCTACGACACCATCATCCCCGGCTATGGCACCGAGGCGACCAACACATTGCGGCTCTGGTCTGCCAAGGCGACCGAAGAGATGAACCTGCGGGCCTTCAACCAAGGCAACTACTTCGGTGCAGTCGAGGGCAAGAACCACTCCGAGAATGTCTCGCGCGTGCTCTACCCGGACGACTCGACGCCCTCAGGTCGCGAGCTGCGGCTGCGGCAGGAGTATTTCTTTGTCTCGGCCAGCCTGCAGGATCTGGTGCGCCGCTACCTGCGCACACATACCGGCTTCGACGCGCTGCCGGACAAGGTCAGCATCCACATGAACGACACGCACCCGGTGCTGGCGATTCCGGAGCTGATGCGTCTGCTGGTGGACGAGCACTGCGTGCCGTGGCTGCAAGCGTGGACGCTGTGCCAGAAGGTGTTCTCGTACACCAACCACACGCTGATGCATGAAGCGCTGGAAACCTGGCCCGTGGAGATGTTCAGCCGCGTGCTGCCGCGGCACCTGCGCATCATCTTCGACATCAACGCACACTTCCTCGGCGATGTCAGCGCTGCGTACGGCCATCAGCCGGAGCTGATGCGCAAGCTGTCGCTGATCGACGAGTCGGGCGAGCGGCGGGTGCGCATGGCCTATCTGGCGGTGGTCGCCAGCCATTCGATCAACGGTGTTTCGGCGCTGCACTCGCAGCTGATGACGGAGTCGATCTTTGCCGACTTTGCCGCGCTCTGGCCCGAGCGTTTCAACAACAAGACCAATGGCGTGACCCCGCGCCGCTGGCTTGCGCAGGCGAATCCGGGCCTGGCGGCGCTGCTTGACCAGCGGCTCGGGCGCGGCTGGCGCCGGCAGCTCGACCAGCTGGAAGGGCTGCGCCACGCGATCGAGCTACCCGGTTTCTTGGGCGCCGTGCGCAAGGTGAAGCGCCAGAACAAGGAGCGGCTGGCCCGCCTCGTGCTGAAGCAGCTCGGTGTCGATCTGAACCCGGACGCGCTGTTCGACGTGCAGGTCAAGCGCATCCACGAGTACAAGCGCCAGCTCCTCAACGTGCTGCACGTCATCACCCGCTACCAGCGCATCCTGGCCAATCCGGATGCGCAGTGGGTGCCGCGCGTGGTCGTGTTCGCCGGCAAGGCGGCGTCGGCCTACCACCAGGCCAAGCTGATCATCAAGCTCATCAACGATGTCGCCACGACGGTCAACAACGATCCGCGCGTCGGCGGCCGGTTGAAGGTGGTGTTCATCCCGAACTACAGCGTGAGTCTGGCCGAGGTCATCATTCCGGCAGCAGACCTCTCAGAGCAGATTTCCACCGCTGGCACCGAAGCCTCGGGCACCGGCAACATGAAGTTCGCCCTGAACGGTGCGCTGACCATCGGTACGCTGGATGGCGCCAATGTGGAAATGTGCGAGCAGGTGGGGGCGGAGAACTTCTTCATTTTCGGCAATACCACGCCGCAGGTGGCCGAGTTGCGCGCCCAGGGCTACCAGCCGCGCACCTGCTACGAGTCGAACGCCGAACTGCGGGCCACGCTGGACGCGATCCGCAACGGCATGTTCAGCCCGTCCGAGCCGGCGCGTTTCCAGCCGATCTTCGACGCGCTGGTGAACTGGGGTGACCACTACCTGCTGCTGGCCGACTACGCCGACTACGTGGCGACGCAGGACCGGGTCGATGCGCTCTACCGGAATGCGGACGAGTGGTCGCGTCGGGCGGTTCTGAACATTGCAGGGATGGGCGCCTTTTCGTCCGATCGCACGATTGCCGAGTACGCACACGGTATCTGGCACTCGAAGCCAGTGCTGCTACCCACGCCGCACACGGTGGATTGAACGCCGCAGGCAAGGCGCCCCCGCCGTCAGGGCGCCTTGCGCAGCTTCACATAAGCCACGAAGCCGCCACCGGAGGCATTGCTCAGCTCCAGTTGCCCACCCATGCGCGTGACCGTCTTGTCCACGATGGCGAGGCCGAGGCCAGCGCCCGTGCTATGGGTATGGGTGCGCGCCTTGTCACCGCGGTAGAACGGTGTGGTCAGCCGCGCCAATTGCTCCGGACTCACTCCCGGGCCTTCATCGCGCACACTGACCAGCACCCACTCGCCCGAGCGTGCATAGGTCACAGTGACCCGCGCGACACCATCCTCAGTCTGGGCATAGCGCCGGGCGTTTTCGAACAAGTTGGCGAAGACACGGTCGAGATCGGTTTCGTCGGCCAGTACCCGCACGTCGGTGGTCACGCGGGCGACGACCTTCAGGTGGTCGCCGTTGACGCGCCGGATCACCGTGTCGAGCAGCACGGCCAGCACGATCGGCATGAGCTTGACCTCCGTCGGCCGGGCGTAGTCCATGAACTTGTCGATGATGGCGTCGAGCTGGTCGATGTCGGCGGCCATGTTGCGTTTGGCCTCCTCGTCGTAGACGCTCATCTCGGTTTCCAGCCGGATGCGCGCCAGCGGCGTGCGCAGGTCATGCGAAATACCGGCCAGCATCACCGCGCGGTCGTCCTCGATCTTGGCCAGCTCGCGGGCCATGCGGTTGAAGCCCCGGTTGACCTCGCGGATCTCGCGGGTCGTGGTGTTCTCGTCGAGGCTGGGGGTGTACTCGCCGTCACGGATGCGGCTGGCGGCGATCGACAACTGGCGCAGCGGGCGGTTGATCAGACCAGCGATCAGCGCCGAGCCGCCCAGCGTGAGCAGGAAGGTCAGGCCCATCACGGCAAACGTCGTCTTGCCGGTGACGGCAGGCTGGACCCGGCCGCGGTCTGCCTGCAGCCAGTAATTGTCGGTTTCGATCAGGAAGCCGACCCAGAGACCGGACTTGCCGTTCACGCTGCTGGCGATGATGGTCTGGGGCCCTAGCTGGCTGCGCAATTCCGAGCCGATGGCGCGGGTGAAGCGGTCGATCTCGAAGGGTTCCCAGCGGTCATTCGGTTCGCGTGGCTGCAGCTTCACGGCCTCCTGCTCGGCGATGTTCTTGACCAGCGCCACCCGGTTGACCTGATCGGTATAGCGCAGCGCGGCGCGCGAGAGGTTGACGAGGCTGGCGATCTGCTGAGCGGCCTGCACGCCGCGGGGTTCCAGTTCGAGGAAGCGCAGCGTGTAGACCCAACCCAGGATGCCGACTCCGAGCATCAGCGACAGCAGCAGGAACGTGCGCCAGAACAGGCTCATCGGCATGTAGCGGCGCACGACCGTGCCCAGTCCACGGGCCAGCAGACTGAACAGCGACTCGCGGGAGGCTTGGGGTGGGGGGTAAGAAGAACTCGTGGAGGCCATGAAAGGGGTCAGCAACGTCGGTTAGTCACCACGCGCTGGCCGAGCCGCTCGCAGTGGATCCCCTGACTACAGATGATGGTTGCAGAAAATGAAACCAAATGTATCAGGGGCGGGGAAATCACGCAGCACCATCCGGCACGAACACATAGCCCACACCCCAGACGGTCTGGATGTAGCGCGGCTGCGAGGGGTCCGGCTCGATCATCTTGCGCAGGCGGGAGACCTGGACGTCCAGGCTGCGGTCGAAGGGCTCGAACTCGCGGCCGCGGGCCAGCTGCGCCAGCTTGTCGCGGCTGAGCGGCTGGCGCGGGTGGCGCACCAGGGCCTTGAGCATCGAGAACTCGCCCGTGGTCAGCGAGATGACTTCGCCTTCGCGTGTCAGGCGGCGCAGGGCCAGATCGAACTCGAAGGGGCCGAAGATGACGGTCTGCGCGTCGCGCGACGGCGCACCGGGCGCTTCCATGACCGGACGGCGGCGTAGCACGGCGTGGATGCGGGCGAGCAGTTCGCGCGGGTTGAAGGGCTTGGGCAGATAGTCGTCGGCGCCGACTTCCAGGCCAACGATGCGGTCCACATCCTCGACCTTGGCCGTGAGCATGATGATCGGCGTCAGGTCGTTGGCGGCACGCAGGCGGCGGCAGATCGACAGACCATCTTCGCCCGGCAGCATCAGGTCCAGCACGATCAGGTCAATGGTTTCGCGGGTCAGGATGCGGTTCAGCGCCTTGGAATCTTCGGCGAGCAGCACCTCGAACCCTTCCTGAGTGAGGTAGCGGCGCAGCAGGTCGCGGATGCGGGCGTCGTCGTCCACAACGACGATTCGGTCGGTGCGCAAGGCGTTGGCGGTGGTCATGAGGCGTGCTCCGAATTTGTAACAGTGGCGATTCTGCGCAGGTCCGCCAACTTTTTCATCCAGTCTGACCCCCTGTTACATTTATTGCGCTCTGGCTCATCGCTGTCAAGCGTGAATTATTCCCGACCTTTCGCTGACCCCCAATCGTTGAAACTACCCAATCCACGCTTGAAGGACACCCGATGACCCCGATGAACAACAGCCGCAGCCGCCCGCATTGGCCCAGGACGCTGGCAGCACTCAGTCTGGCCTGCGTCGCACCACTTGCCGCCGTGGCCGCGGACAGCCCGCCCGCCCACCAGCTCGCCTTCAGCGCCAGCGCCAGCCTGGAGATCGCGCACGACGTGCTCACCGTGTCCTTGCAGGCGATGCGCGAGGGCAATGACGCCGCCGTGGTGCAGTCGGCGCTCAAGCAGGTGCTCGACACCGCCTTGAACGAAGCGCGCAAGGCGGCCGATCCCGCCGCGCTGGCGGTGCGCACGGAGGGCTTCAACCTGTCGCTGCGCTACGGCCGCGATGGAAAACCCAGTGGCTGGACGGGCACTGCAGGTCTGGTGCTGGAGGGCAGGGACATCGCCCGCGTGGCCGCGACGGCCGGCAAGCTGACCGGCATGAACATCGTCGGCACTGGCTACAGCCTGTCCCGCGAGTTGCGCGAACGCCACGAATCCACGCTCACGGCGCAGGCGATCCAGAAATTCCGCAGCCGCGCCGACGAGATGGCACGCCAGTTCGGCTACAGCGGCTACCAGTTGCGCGAGGTGAATGTACAGACCAGCGACAGCGAACTCGGTGGGCGCCCGCCGGTCGTGATGATGCGGTCCAGCGCCGTCCAGGCCGATGCTGCGCCACTGCCCACCGAAGGCGGCAAGGGCCTGCTCAGCGCCACCGTGCAGGGAACGGTGACGCTGACGCGCTGACCGGATGGCCCGGCTGCGTTATTGGGCCGTCCAGCCGCCGTCCACGTTCCAGGCCACGCCGCGCACGTTGTTGGCGGCGGGCGAGCACAGGAAGACCGCGAGTTCGCCCAGCTCTTCCGGCGTGGTGAACTGTAGCGAGGGCTGCTTTTCACCCAGCAGGCGGCGCACGGCCTCCGCGTTGTCCACACCGTCCTTGGCCGCGCGGGCATCGACCTGCTTCTGCACCAGCGGCGTCAGCACCCAGCCCGGGCAGATGGCGTTGCAGGTCACGCCGGTGGTGGCGTTTTCCAGCGCGGTCACCTTGGTCAGGCCGACGACGCCGTGCTTGGCCGCCACGTAGGCCGCTTTCTGCGTGGACGCCACCAGGCCGTGGATCGACGCGATGTTGATGATGCGGCCCCAGTTCTTCGCCTGCATGGACGGCAGCGCCAGCCGCGTCGTGTGGAAGGTGGAGCTGAGGTTGATGGCGATGATCGCGTCCCAGCGCTCGATGGGGAACTCTTCGATCGGTGCCACGTACTGGATACCGGCGTTGTTCACCAGAATGTCCACGCCGCCGAACTCGGTCTGCGCGTAAGCCATCATCGCCGCGATCTCGGCGGGCTTGCTCATGTCTGCCCCGTGGTAGCCGACCTGCACGCCCAGCGCCGCCACCGCCGCCTTCGGGCCGTCCACGTCGCCGAAGCCATTGAGAATGACGTTGGCGCCCTGACGTGCCAGGCACAGCGCCACGCCCAGCCCGATCCCGCTGGTGGAGCCGGTGACCAAGGCAGTTTTACCTTTCAGCATGAATTCATCCTCTGGTGGTTGGTTAACATCCATTATCGGGCGCGAATCCGAGCCGTCCCTGACACCATTCCCGATGCCGTCTCCCATGCCTGAACCCCGTCTGCACCACGTCACCTGCGCCAATCCCAAGGGCCTGCACCGCATGGCTTACTGGGAGTGGGGTGCGCAGGACAACCCCCGCGTCGTCGTCTGCGCCCATGGCCTGTCGCGCCAGGGCCGCGATTTCGACACGCTCGCGCAGGCGCTGGCGGCCGATTTCCGGGTGGTCTGCCCGGATGTCGTCGGGCGCGGCCGGTCGGACTGGTTGCCGGACCCGATGCTCTATGCCGTGCCCACCTATGTGGCGGACATGGTCACGCTGCTGGCGCGGCTGAATGTGGAGCAGGTGTCGTGGGTCGGCACGTCGATGGGCGGGCTGATCGGGCTGTCGTTGGCGTCGCTGCACGCGCAGGGTGTGGCGTCACCGATCAGCCGTCTGGTGCTGAACGATGTCGGGCCGGTGATCGAATTCGCCTCGCTGCAGCGCATTGGCACCTACCTGGGTGCGCCGATGCGGTTCCCTTCACTCGAAGCGGGTGCGGATTTCCTCTGGAGCATCTCGCAGAGCTTTGGCCCCCACACCCGCGACCAGTGGCTGGCACTGACCCGGCCGCAGCTCAAGCCAGCGCCGGAAGGCGGCTGGATGTTCACCTACGACCCCGCGATTGCCGTGCCGTTCCGGGCCTTCACTGCGGACCTCGCCGCGTTCAGCGAGGCCATGCTCTGGAAGGCCTACGACAGCATCACGGCGCCGACGCTGCTGGTGCGGGGTCAGGCGTCCGACCTGCTGTCGGCGGAGACGGCCAGGACCATGGGCCAGCGCGGACCGAAGGCGCCATGCGTGGAGTTTGCCGGTATCGGGCATGCACCGACCCTGATCGCCGACGACCAGATCGCCTGCGTGCGCGAGTTTCTGCTCGCCTGAGGAGATTGTCCGCGTGAAGAGCATCCGCCTCGAACCCGCCGAGGCCGCCGCGCCCATTGTCCAGCTGGCGGCAGACACGACTGGCGATACCGGTGAGCTGATCTCCATCTCGCAGGAGATGGACCGGCTTGACCGGGCACGCCAGTTCGCACAGCCGCTGCTGGCCAATAGCCGCTTTGACACCGGTGAAAACGCGCTCGACCACGCCGACGGTGTGGCCGAGATCCTGCGCGGCATCGGCGCGGCGCCCTCGATGCAGGCGGCGGTCTATCTGGTGTACGCCGGCGACTACCTGAGCGAGCCGGAAAACGTGGTCGAGCAGGCGTTCGGTGCCTCGTACGCGAGCCTGGTGGCGCACACACGCCAACTGGTGCGCATCCAACGCAACGCGCGCAACGCCTGGACCGACGAAACCGACCGCGAGCTGCTGGCCGAGCAGCTGGAGCGGGTGCGCAAGATGCTGCTGGCGTTCTCGCGCGACCTGCGGGTGGTGTTGCTGCGGCTGGCGTCGCGGCTGCAGACGCTGCGCTTCTACGCGGTCACCAAGGCGCCGTGCCCGGTCGCGTTGGCGCGCGAGGCGCAGCAAGTGTTCGCGCCGCTGGCGAGCCGGCTGGGTATCTGGCAGATCAAGTGGGAGCTGGAGGACCTGGCCTTTCGCTTCCTGCGTCCGGACGACTACAAGCGCATCGCGACCGAGCTGGCCGAAAAGCGCACCGAACGCGAGCAGGGTGTCGACGCCGCGCGGGACCATCTGGTGCGTGAACTGGCCAGGGTCGGCTTGCAGGCAGAGGTCTCCGGTCGCCCGAAGCACCTGTATTCCATCTGGAAGAAGATGCAGGGCAAGCAACTCAAGCTGTCCGGAGTGTTTGATCTGCGTGCGCTGCGGGTGATCGTCGCCTCGGTGCCAGACTGCTACGCCGCGCTGAGCCGGGTGCACGACGTCTGGCGCCCGCTGCCGGAGGAGTTCGACGACTACATTGCCCGGCCCAAGCCGAATGGCTACCAGTCGCTGCACACCGTCGTGTTCGACGAGGACGATCGGCCGCTGGAGATCCAGATCCGCACCCGCGAGATGCACGACCACGCGGAGAGCGGCGTGGCGGCGCACTGGGCATACAAGGAGGCTGGCACCAAGGGCTATGCCGGTGTGAGCGCTGCGGGCGACTTCGAGGGCCGGGTGGCACAGGCGCGGCGTGCGGTGCTGCAGCAGCTGCTGGCCTGGGAGCGCGATTTCATTGGCCACAACACGCCGGCGCAGGGCATTTTCGAAGACCGCATCTACGTCTTCACGCCACAGACCCGGCTGATCGAGCTGCCTGCAGGCGCCACCGCGGTCGATCTCGCCTACAACCTGCACACCGATCTGGGCCACCGCTGCCGCGGCGCGCGCGTGGATGGCCAGATGGTCCCGCTGAACACGCCGCTGGTGAGTGGCCAGACGGTCGAGGTGATTTCTGCGAAGGAGGGCGGACCGTCGCTGGACTGGCTCAACCCGCAGCTTGGTTACCTCAAGAGCCAGCGGTCGCGGGCCAAGGCGCGGGCATGGTTCAACGCGCGGGCCTTGCAGGAGACGATCGCCCGCGGGCGCGAGGCGGTGGACAAGCTCCTGCAGCGTGAGGGCAAGACGTCGGTCAAGCTTGATGATCTCGCCGGGCAGCTCGGTTTCCGCAATGCCGAAGCCCTGTTCGAGGTGGTCGGCAAGGACGAGTTCTCGCTGCGCAACATCGAGAGCGTGCTGAGACCGCCTGCGCCTGTCGCGCCACCGACACCCGAGTCCGAGATGCCGCTGTTCAAGCCGGCGGCGACCGGGTCGGGCGGACGCAGCGCGGTGCTGGTGGTCGGCGTCGAGTCGCTGCTCACCCAGTTGGCCCACTGCTGCCGGCCGGCGCCACCCGATGCCATCGGCGGCTTCGTTACACGCGGCAAGGGTGTGGCGGTACACCGCGCTGACTGCGCCAACCTGCGGCAACTGGCCTGCCGCAATCCCGAGCGCATGATCGATGTCCAGTGGGGCGAAGCCGCCTCGGTGCTGGGCCGTCCGGCGGTATATCCGGTCAATCTCTCGGTCATCGCGCAGGACCGGCAAGGGCTGCTGCGCGACATCTCCGAGGTTTTTGCCCGCGAAAGATCCAATGTCATCGGCGTCAACACCCAGACTGTGCGCGACACGGCCCGGATGACGTTCACGATCGAGGTCCGTGACTCCACGGCACTGGCGCATGTGCTTCGCCAGGTGGGTGAAGTGCCCGGTGTTCAAAGTGCCAGAAGAAAATAAGTGGCCTGAAACGATTGACTGAATCCAAAAATACGCTATAGTTCGAGGCTCTTCAGGCGCATAGCTCAGTTGGTTAGAGCACCACCTTGACATGGTGGGGGTCGTTGGTTCGAATCCAATTGCGCCTACCAGAATGAAAAATTGAAAAGGCGCTGACATCCCTGTCAGCGCCTTTTTCATTGTCCGGCGTCATCGGACACCGTTCGTACCCGTTGATCTGGGTGAAGTCCGGGGCAAACCCTAGCGAGTGATCCTGCCGGGGGCTGCCTAGAATCTTTGTGCAGACGCACACAGGAGAGAGTTGCATGCCATCGAATCGCCGCGCCGCGGAAACGGCCACAGGTCAGCCCGACGGACCGCGCGTGCTCAAGAAGTATCCCAACCGCCGCCTCTACGATACCCAGACGAGCAGTTACATCACGCTCACCGACGTCAAGCAGATGGTGCTGGATGCGGAAAACTTCGAGGTGCGGGACGCGAAGTCCGGCGAAGAGTTGACGCGCAGCATCCTGCTGCAGATCATCCTGGAAGAAGAAAGCGCCGGCATGCCGATGTTCTCGACCCAGATGCTGGCGCAGCTCATCCGGTTCTATGGCCATACCATGCAAGGCATGATGGGCGAGTATATGGAGCGCAATCTGCAGGGCTTCGTCGATCTGCAGAAACGGTTCGCCGACCAGACCGGTGGCCTCTACGAAGGCAAAGCGTTCAACCCGGACGCCTGGGCGCAGTTCATGGCGGTGCAACCACCGGCCATGCAGCACATGATGAGCAACTACCTCGACCAGTCGAAGTCCATCTTCACGCAGATGCAGGAGCAGATGCAGAAGCAGGCCGAGAGTTTCTTCCCCGGCATGGCTGGCTTCCCTCCGCCGGTCAAGCCCTGAATCTGCATCAAGACTTCAGCCAAGGCTGGAGTACCAGCCAGACGTTGTCGAGGATCCGTGGGTGTGCGGCGGCGTTCGGGTGGATGCGGTCCGCCTGGAACCAGCGCACCGGGTCCGGGTCATCGGCCACGCCGGTCAACAGGAACGGTACCAGCGCCGCGCCTTCCGACTTGGCCACCTGCGCGAACATCGCGGCAAAGTCGCGCGCATAGGCCCCGCCGTAGTTCGGCGGCACCTGCATTCCCACCACCAGCACCTTCGCACTGGCTGCTTTGGCCGCCTGGGCAATGGCGGCCAGATTGTTCTGGCTACTCTTCAATGGCAGACCGCGCAGCGCATCGTTGCCGCCCAGTTCGACCACGACATGCGTAGGTCGGTGCTGCGCGAGCAGGGCACCGATGCGCGACCGCCCACCCGAGGTGGTGTCGCCGCTGATGCTCGCATTGACCACGCTTGCGGCGATCTTTTCCGTCGTCAGCCGTGCCTCCATCAACGCGACCCAGCCCGCACCCCGGGCAAGCCCGTATTCTGCAGACAGGCTGTCGCCGAGCACCAGGATCTTGTGGGGTATCGCCGCACGGGCAGTGCCGGCCACACCGCCAACACCCGCTGCCACGCAATACACCAGCCCCGCGATACAGTCGCGTCGCGTCCAAACAGAGGTGTCAACAGGGTTCAGCATGGGTATAGCGATCATTGAAGTCGACAGCGTGAGCAAGCGCGTCCGGGATTCCGCAGGTGAGCTGACAATTCTGCATGAGATCGGTTTCCAGCTTGCTCCGAGGGAATCGGTGGCGATCGTGGGGGCATCAGGCTCGGGCAAGAGCACGCTGCTGTCGATTCTGGCCGGTCTGGACACGCCCAGCAGCGGCACGGTCCGGCTCGATGGCATCGATCTGTTCGCGCTGGACGAGGATGCACGGGCGGCGGTGCGTGGCGAGCGCATTGGTTTCGTGTTCCAGAGCTTTCAGCTCATGGGCCACCTGAGCGCACTCGAGAACGTGATGCTGCCGCTGGAGCTGCGCGGCGAACGCAAGGCGCGGGCGCTGGCCACCGACATGCTCGGCCGTGTCGGCCTGGGACAGCGGCTCGGGCACTATCCCAAGCTGCTGTCCGGCGGCGAACAGCAACGGGTAGCGCTGGCGCGGGCCTTCGTGGTACGCCCGGCGCTGCTGCTGGCCGATGAGCCGACCGGAAGCCTGGACCATGCGACCGGCGAGTCGGTGATGCAGTTGATGTTCGAGCTGAACCGTGAGGTTGGCACGACGCTGATCCTCGTCACGCACGATCCGCGCATCGCCGAACGCTGCGATCGGCAGATCCGGCTGGAGGCCGGGCGCATGGTCTGAGCTACCATCACAGGCTATGTCAGGAACACTACTTTTCGGTTTCCACGCAGTGCAGGTCCGTCTGAAGACGGCGCCCGAGTCCGTGCGTGAGGTCCACATCGACACGGCCCGCCGTGATGCGCGCATGCGCCAGTTCATCGAGCGCGCGCAGGCCAGCGGTCGCACCATCGTCGAGAGCGATGGCGCCCGTCTGGACAAGCTCGCGGGCACGACGCGCCACCAGGGTGTCGTTGCACGGGTCACTGTGCTCGCCGTGAACCACTCGATCGACGACCTGCTCGACAGCGTCGAGGGCCCGCCGCTCGTGTTGCTGCTGGACGGCGTCACCGATCCGCACAACCTGGGCGCCTGCTTGCGCGTGGCCGACGGCGCGGGCGCGCACGCGGTCATTGCGCCGAAGGACCACGCGGTCGGTGTCAACGCCACGGTCGCCAAGGTGGCCAGCGGTGCGGCCGAGTCGGTGCCGTACTTCATGGTGACCAACCTGGCGCGCACGATGGGCGAGCTGAAGGAGCGCGACATCCTCATCGTTGGCACCAGCGACGACGCCAAGCAGTCGATCTATGACCTGGACCTCACCGGACCGGTCGCTGTCGTGCTGGGGGCCGAAGGCGCCGGCAAGCGGGCGCTGACGCGCAAGACCTGCGACGTGCTGGTGCACATCCCGATGCACGGCGCGGTCGAGAGCCTGAACGTGTCGGTTGCCTCGGCGGTGTGTCTGTACGAAGTGCTGCGCCAGCGTTTGCGCAAGGGAGTGTCCGCATGACGACCAAGTGGCCCCATCGCCTGTCTGTTCCCGTCCTGGTGCTTGCCGTGGCCACGCTGGTCGGCTGCACCCAGGAAAAGCAGAACGAGATCCGCCGCAGCGTCCAGAACTGGACGGGCACGAACGGCGTGCTGGAAATCTATGCTGGCGACAAGCTGGTGCGGCGCTTCATCCGCATCGACAAGATGAGCACTGCCTACGGCACTGATGACAAGCTGCCGCGTCCCTACCGCTATGGCTATGGCGTGCTCGACGAGAACCTCAACGGCACGCAGGACGAGGGCGAGAAGCGCGTCTACTTCGAGATCAGCGACTACTCGACGTCCTACGTCTTCTACGAGAGCCCGCGCTGAGGGGCGATTCAGGCCTGGTCGAGCGCACCCACCACGGCGCCCAGCCCGATCAGCCACATCGGGCTGATCTTCGTCCACAGCATCACCACGACCGTGACCGCGATCAGCACGAGGCCGCCTGGCTGGCCGTGGCCCAGCACCGGCTGCGACAGCACCCAGCCGGTGGACAGCAGCAGCCCGACCGTCAGCGGCGTCAGCCCGTTCGTGAAGACGCGCACCGCCAGGTGCTCCGGCCGCTGCCGACCCCAGCGCGTGACGGCCCAGGCGATGGCCGAACTCGGCAGCAGGATGCCCGACATTGCCGCTACCACGCCCAGCGGCCCGGCGACGTTCCAGCCGAGCACGGCGATGAACAGCAGGTTTGGCCCCGGCGCCGCCTGTGCGAGGGCGATCGAGTCGGTGAACTGGGTGTCGGTCAGCCAGTGGTGCTCGTGGACGAGGTAGCGGTGGATGTCCGGCGCGGTCGTGATGGCGCCGCCGACCGAGAGCAGCGACATCAACGTGAAGTGCAGGAACATCTGCAGCAGGTCAGTGGCGGAGAGGGCGGCGATGGTCATGTCGTCATGCCGTCCGGCGCTTCAGCAGCCACGCCACATGGCCCATCGTCACGGCACCCAGCCCGATGACCACCGCCGCCATCGGAAACCGCAGCGCGCCGATCAGCACCACTGTCAGCGCCGCGTAGCAGAGGCTGATGCGCAAGCCAAGCGGGTTCTTGCGCAAGCCCCGAATGGCTTTCAAGCCGGTCGCGATGATCATCCCTGCCGCCACCGCGCCCATGCCGCGCAGTGCACCCGAGACCTGCGGCAGGTCGGACCACCGGCCGTACAGCGCTGCCGCCGCCAGAACCACCAGCATCGGCAACAACAGCATGCCCGCGACCGACGCCACCACGCCGCGCCAGCCGAAATAGCGGTCGCCCAGCATGAGCGACAGGTTCACCACGTTCGGCCCCGGCAACACCTGGCTGACCGCCAACAGTTCCAGGAACTCGGCCGTCGACAGCCAGCGCTGGCGCTCGACCAGCTCCCGCTGCGCGATGGCGATCACGCCGCCAAAGCCTTGCAAGGCCAGCTTGCTGAAGACCCAGAACATCACCATCGGCGAAGCAGGGTGCTGCCGTGCCCCTGTGTCAGACATGGGCCGGATCACGCAGCATGCGGCGCGCTGCCCAGCCGCTGAGCGTCAGTGCGAGCAAGGTCCAGACCAGTCCGACCCAGTGCAGCGAGCCAAAACCGGCCGCACTGATGATCGCGCCGCCCGACATCGCACCAATCGCCTGTCCGAGGTAAATCGCAGAGGTGTTGAGCGCCAGCAGCGCCGGAGCCAGCAGCGGCGCCGCATGGCCGAGCCGGGCCTGTTGCGCCGAGTTCGAGGCGAACGTGCCAAACGCCCAAGGGATCATCACCAGCGCCATCACCCCCGGCCGTGCCGCGACCGGCAGGACCAGCAGGCTCAGTGCGATGCCGGACAGGTACAGCCCGACCGCACGGGCCGCGCCGATTCGGTCCACATGGCGGCTGAGCACCACGTTCCCCGCCAGCCCCCAGGCGCCGAACCACATGAACAGCAGGCTCACCTCCAGCGGCGTCGCACCCAGCACCTGGCGGTAGTAGGGCGCGATGTAGGCGAACAGGGTGAACTGGCCTGCGCCGCTCAGCGCCGTGACCACGATCACCGCCATCAGCACCGGGTGCGTGAACACCTCGGACCACGCCCGCAGCGACAACACCGGCGGCTTGACCCCGGACGGGAGCGCCCGCCAGACCCAGCCCGCACCGATCAGGCCCAGCACCGCCACCAGCCCGAATGCCCAGCGCCATCCGAACGCCTCGCCGATATAGGCGTGCAATGGCATCCCCAGCACCGAGGCGAAGGACCAGCCGAGAAAGATGGTGGTGATGGCCCGGCCGCGTCGCTCGGGCGGTGCCATGAAACCCATGGCTGCACCCGCTTGCGGCGTGAACACTGCCGCGCCCAGCACGGCCAACGCCCGCAGCGGCAGCAGCGCGGCATAATTCGGGGCGAGGGCGCAGAGCAGGTGCCCGAGTCCGTACCAGAGCAGCGTCAGGGTAAGCAGGTAGCGGCGGTCCCAGCCGGCCAGCAAGGCAGCCAGCAGCGGTGCTCCCAGGCACAAGCCGATGGCGCCCACGCTGATGAGCTGCCCGCCCAGTGCGACTGAAATCTCCAGGGAGCGCACCAGGTCATTGAGCGAGCCGGGCACCACCATCACGCCGCAGCCGATGGTGAAATTGCCGAACAGCAGGGCGCGCTGGCTGGCCGCCAGCGCCGGGCCGTCCACGCTGCCCGCAGCGACCACGGGCGAGGGCGCTGCCACGGTCAAGTCAGAGCCCCGGGTGGAGCTTGAAAGCGTCCGGGTTGACGATGTTTGTCGGTGTGCCAGCCAGGTAGGCGGTCACGTTGTCGAACGCGGCACGGAAGTAGTTCTCGTAGGTGTCGAGTTCCACGTAGCCGATGTGCGGCGTGCAGACCGCGTTTTCGAGGCGCAGCAGCGGATGGCCTTGCAGGATCGGCTCGCTCTCGAACACATCGACTGCTGCCATGCCGGGGCGGCCCCGGTTGAGCGCCGTCACCAGCAAGGTGTCGCCGACCAGCTCCGCCCGCGAGGTATTGACGAACAGCGAAGTCGGTTTCATCCGCGCCAGATCGTCCATGGTGATCAGGCCGCGGTTGTCGTCGCTCAGGCGCAGGTGGAGGCTGAGCACGTCCGCATCGCCGAAAAACGCCTCGCGGCTCTCGGCGGCCTCGAATCCGTCCGCCACTGCCTGCAAGCGGGAAAGCTCGCTGCCCCAGATCTGCACCTTCATGCCGAAGGCTCGGCCGTAGCCCGCCACCAGCTTGCCGATGCGGCCATAGCCCCAGATACCGAGCGTTTTGCCATGCAGACGCATGCCAAGCCCGAAGTTCGGCGGCATGGAGCCGGCCTTGAGGCCCGAGTGCTGCCAGGCGCCGTGCTTGAGGTTGCCGATGTACTGCGGCAACCGGCGCATGGCCGTCATGATCAGCGACCAGGTCAGCTCGGCCGGCGCCAGCGGCGAGCCAACGCCCTCGGCCACGGCGATCCCCAGCCGGGTGCAGGTCTCGACATCGATGTGCGTGCCGATGCGCCCGGTCTGGGCGATCAGCTTCAGGCGCGGCAGCTTTTCCAGCAGGGCGCGTGGAAACTGGGTGCGTTCACGGATCAGGACGAGGATTTCCGCGTCCTTCAGCCGCACGGACAACTGGCCGATGCCCTTGACCGTGTTGGTGAAGACCTTGACGTTCTGTAGTTCCAGACGTTCGGCACACCGCAGCTTGCGCACGGCGTCCTGGTAGTCGTCGAGGATGATGATGTTCATGTAGTGGTCGCGCGCGGGAACCCGATATTGTGCCTGCCTTTGCTCACTTGTCCTTTTTGCCCCCCGAGTCCCCACCGCCATCCAGCAGAGCCGCCCCACGCATGCCGAGCACCTCGCCCTTGCGGAAGTAGCCCAGCACGGAGGCGGGAGAGCGGTGGCCGGTGAGGGCCATGGTCTCGGCCATGGGGATGTTCTGAGCCGCTGCCTCGGTGACGAAGCCGGAGCGCAGGGAGTGGGCGGAGAAGCCGGCGCCCAGCCCGGCCAGCGCACAGCGGGCCTGGACGATGAGGCGCACGGACTGCGCGGAGAGCGCCGCGCCGGGGACGCCGGACTTGCCGATGCGCCGGAAGATGGCGCCGCCGGGGGCGGGCTGGCCGGCGGCGGCGGCCGCCAGCGCCCAGGCGTCGAGCCAGGCCTGCAGCGCCTCGGCGGCGCGGCCGACGATGGGCTTGTGGCTGTCGGCGCGGGCGCGGCCGGCCTGGTTCGACTTGGACACCCCCATCTGGTAGACCCAGCCCCCGGCCTGCGCGCGGGTGTTGTCCAGCGTCGCCGCCGTCACCTCCGAGCGCCGGCGCCCGCCGCTGGCAAAGGCGAACAGCAGCAGCGCCCGGTCCCGCCGCCCGACCAGCGAGGCGTCACAGGTGGCCAGCAGCGCCTCCAGCGGCTCGCGCGTCAGGGCCGGCTTGGCGTTGACCTGCTGCGCCCCCCGGCGCGCGTAGCCCCGGCGCATGCGGGCCATCAGCTCGCGCACCCGGCCGTCCTCGCAGGGGTTGTCCAGCCCCTGCAGCTGGTGCAGCTTGGACAGCACGCTGACCCGGTGCACCAGCGTGGCCAGCGCCGGCGCGCCCGGGGCGGCCTTGTGGCCGGCCGCCACCAGCGCGGCGTCCACGGCAGGAGGCAGCCCATGCACCAGCCGGCCAGCCTCGTCCAGCCGCTCGGCGTGGTCGACGATGAACTGCAGCACCACGGGCACCGGCAGCGGCAGCGCCAGGCGCAGGCCATAGCGGACGCTGAACCAGGCGGCCCAGTAGCGCAGCCCCGAGCGGTAGCTGCGCACGGTGTTGGGCGACTCGCCCTGGTCGAGCAGCGCGCGCACGGCGGCCTGGCTGCTCTCGGGCAGCTCGTCCACGACCAGCAGCGGCGTGCGGCCATCGGGGGTGAGCACGACCAGGTCGGAGGAAAACGCAGCGGCAGCGGTCATGGGGGAAGGTTGTCCAGTGAATGTATGAAATACGGTGTGTGCTGTATGATATCTGACAGATAAGCAGCATCACTAGCGATAAGCTTCAATTATCGTTAGTTATTCATCCAAACGAAAGAGGGCGCTTCACCGCGCCTCAGGAGCCCCCCGCACATGGCCAAAGGCATCACCGACCAGGACGTCTGGCGCGCCGCCGACGCGCTCCTCCTCGACGGCCAGCGCCCCACCATCGAGCGCGTGCGCCAGCACATCGGCCGCGGCTCGCCCAACACCGTCAGCCCGCACCTGGACAGCTGGTTCGCCCGGCTCGGCGCCCGCATCGCCGATCCGCAGGTCTTCCGTGGCCTGGAGGCTGCTGCGGCTGCCGACGCCGCCGCGCCCGAGCCGGTCCAGGCGCTCGCCCGGCAGCTCTGGGACACCGCGCAGGCCCTGGCCCGTGGACAGGCCGAATCGCGGGCGCTGGACGCCGAAGCCCTGGCCGCCGCCGCACAGGCCGAGCGCGACGCCAGCCAGGCCGCGCTGGCCACCGAGCGCGCCCGCAGCCAGGCCCTGGCCGCCGAACTCGACGCCCTGCGCATCGCCCACGCCGCCGAACACGCCAGTCTCACCGAGCGCCTGCGCACGCTCGACCGCCACGCCCAGGCCAGCGCCGACGCCCTCGCCGATGCCCGGCAGCGGCACGCAGACGCCCGCCAGCAGCACGCCGCCGACCTCGCCCACACCCAGGTCGACGCCGCCCAGCGCGTCCTGCAGGCCGAGCGCCGCGCCAGCGCCGACATGGACCGCGAGCGCCAGGCCCGCCTGCGTGCGGAAACCCTCGTCCAGGACGAGCGCACCGCCGCCGCGCAGGCGCTGGCCGACGAACGCACCCGCGCCCAGGCGCAGTTCGTCGCGCAGGTGCAGGCGCTGGGGCGGATGGAGGTGCGCGCGCAGGCGCTGCAGGAGCGGCTGGATCGGGTCGAGGCCGAGCGGCTGCGGGTCAAGCTGCGTGAGCGGCGAGGCGTGGGCGTGGGTGCCCGCCTTCGCGGGCATGACGGGAAGTAGCGCCATCATCCTCGCGAAGGCGAGGATCCATCACCCACCAGAAACCGCTCCGCCAGCCGCACCCAATACGCCGCCCCCACCGCCAGGTTCGCGTCGTTGAAGTCGTACCCCGGGTTGTGCACCATGCAGGCCGACGACGCCGGGCTGCCGTCGCCGCCCTGCCCGCCCTGCCCCCCCAGCCCATTCCCGATCAGCAGGTAACTGCCCGGCACCCGCTCCAGCATGAACGCGAAGTCCTCGCTCCCCGTCAGCGGCGGGCCGTGCAGCGTCACCTGGTCAGGGTCCGAGGTCCAGTGGAACAGGAAACCGGCATAAGCCAGCCGGATATAAAAACCATGGCTTTTCAGCTTGATGAGCTATGACGACTCAGCGCTGAGGCCTCTTCTCGGGATGCTTCGGCAGCATTCCTGGGGACGAAGACCCGTTAGGTTAACCGGCCAGCGGCTTCGCGTTCGGATCAGGGCGCGGCGTGGGGTGACGGCCGCGGGTGAAGGCGGTACAGGCTCGCCTTCGGCCTCGCGGGCGCGGCGGGCCGCGCGCTGAGGGGCTTACCTACAATCCTCCCAAGCGTTCCCCGCAATGCCATCAGGTTGGGGGTCGAAAAAGAACAGGGGGCTGCCTGATGACAATGATTTCAATGGATGACCACATCGACGCGGTCACGGATGGCCATCGATTTTCGCCTTTGGTATACGGGGGTGAGCTGTGGACGTTCGAGCATCTGGAGGCGTTTGCATTCAACACGCAAGTAGAGGCCTCCCCAGGCGGCTCCGTGAGCGTTGCTGTCGTTGTCTTCTTCTCGAACCACTGCTTCTCTCGTGAAGTTGAAGAAGGGGAAGATGTCGATGAGGCCCATGTCGTGATGGATGGCAGCATCCGCCGCGTCCTGGACAAGACGCGGTACGAACTTTCTCGCGAATACCTGCCCCGACTGATTCAGAAACTTCAGACTAGGCCCATCAAGGTTGCCGACCCTGCCAGGCCCAACTTCGTGACGTTCGAGATACGGCCTGCGGAGCCTGGAGCTGTTCCGTCGAACTACGCTGTCTTCTTTGAAGTGAGACGAGACAGCAAGCGCAAGCGCCGCCTACTCTTGCGCGTCCAGAGCGGCTATGTCCTGGAGACATTGACCAAGCGGCTGCGGGAAGCTCCGAAGATGAGCTTTCGTGTGATCTTGAAGAACACATACACCCGAGGACGCTAGAAAAGACAAACGGCCACCTTTGGGGTGGCCGTTGCATGCAAGTTTCTCTACCCTTTCGGGACTCCCACTCCAGGTGGGACCAAGTTGCCTTGGCGGCGCTTCCTTTTGCACTTGCTCGGGAAAGCCTTTCAAGACTGTATCGTAGCATCAGATGTACATCGGAATGTGCAATTGGCTGTTGCTTTTGACCGAAAGAGGGAGCCCGTCACCCCACAAACGCAAACCCCACCTCCGGCGCCAGCCCGCTGACGATGCGCGCCACGCTCTTGCCCGAGCCGCAGGCGTGGGTCCAGCCCAGCGTGCCGTGGCCGGTGTTGAGGAACAGGTTCGGCAGGCGGGATTGGCCGATGATCGGCACGTTGCTCGGCGTCGCGGGGCGCAGGCCGGTCCAGAACTGCGCCTGCGCCGTGTCGCCCGCACCCGGAAAAAGCTGTTCCGTCCGCCGCACGATGGCCTCGCAGCGCACGGCGTTCAGGTCACGGCTGTAGCCGTTCAGCTCCGCCGTCCCGGCGATGCGCAGCCGGTCGCCCAGGCGCGAGAAGACGAGCTTGTATTCGTCATCGGTCAGCGAGACCTCGTGCGCCATCGACGCATCCTTCACCGGCATCGTCACCGAGTAGCCCTTGGCCGGGTAGATCGGCAGGTGGATGCCCAGCGGCCGCACCAACAGCGGACTCAGGCTGCCCATCGCCACGACGAAGGCATCGGCGCGCAGCCGCTGGAATGCTCCATCGGCGTCCGTCACCTCGACGTGCTCGATCCGGCCGCCCACCTCGTGCAGCGCGGTGACGGTGTGGCCCATCCGGAAGCGCACGCCGTCCTGCCGGCAACGCTCGGCCAGCGCGAGCGTGAACTGCCGCGCGTCGCCCGACTCGTCCTCCGAGGTGTAGGTCGCACCCGCCAGCGTCGGCCGGATGTGGCGCAGCGCCGGCTCCAGCCGCACCGCCTCGTCGGCCGAGATCACGCGCCGGTCGCAGCCGAGTTCGCGCATCTGCGCGGCGGGCGCCTCGGCGGCGTCGAACTCCTTCTGGCTGGTGTAGAAGTGCAGGATGCCCTGCGTGCGCTGGTCGTACTGCAGGCCAAGGTCGCGCCGCAGTTGCTGCAGCGTCTCGCGGCTGTAGGTGCCCAGGCGGACAATCTGCGCGATGTTGTGCCGCGTGCGGGCCGGCGTGCATTCGCGCAGGAACTGCAGCGCCCAGCGCCACTGCTGCGGATCGGCGCGCAGCCGGAACAACAACGGGGCGTCTTCCCGGCCGAGCCACTGCAGCACCTTGAGCGGCGCCGACGGGTTGGCCCACGGCTCGGCGTGGCTGACGGAGACCTGCCCGCCATTGGCGAAGCTGGTTTCGGCGGCGGGGGTGGCCTGCCGGTCGATGACGGTCACGTCATGGCCGAGCTGGCGCAGGAAATGGGCGGACGTGGTGCCGAGCAGGCCGGCACCGAGGACGATGACTTGCATGAGGTAGTCGCTTTCGCGTTCTTCATGCCGCTCCCCCTGTCCTTGGTACCTGAGAGATTCAGCGCCGGGTCGGTCCCGGGGCCTTGCTCCTTCGGCGCTTCACGCTGCACACCGTGTCAGCGGTGCGGGCGTGGAGTCTCTCCAGACGGCGTGTGTGGTTGCAGTACGTGGACCTGAGCGTTCATGGGAGTTTGCGCCTTCGGTGACCGGCTCGGGGCCGGTGCTCTCCTGCAGAAAACGGGTGCAGCGGGCTTGCCGTCAGCCCTTCACCAGAAACCGCTCGGCCAGCCGCACCCAGTAGGCGGCGCCGACCGGCAGATTCGCGTCGTTGAAGTCATAGCCGGGGTTGTGGACCATGCAGGCCGACGCTGCCGGGCTGCCGTCACCGCCCTGCCCGCCCAGCCCGTTCCCGATCAGCAGGTAACTGCCCGGCACCCGCTCCAGCATGAACGCGAAGTCCTCGCTCCCCGTCAGCGGCGGGCCGTGCAGCGTCACCTGGTCCGGGCCGAGCAGCTCCAGCGCCACGGCGCGCGCAAACGCGGTCTGCGCCGGCGTGTTCACCAGCACCGCGTAGCCCGGCCGCCAGTCGATGCGCGCCGTGCAGCCAAAACTCTCCGCCTGCGCCGCCACCACCGCCCGGATGCGCCGCTCCAGCAGCGCGCGCACCTCGCGGTCCAGCGCCCGCACGCTCAGCTCCAGCCGCGCGCTCGCCGGGATCACGTTGTTGGCCTGGCCCGCGTGCAG
Source organism: Sphaerotilus sp. (assembly GCF_031429695.1). GTDB lineage: Bacteria > Pseudomonadota > Gammaproteobacteria > Burkholderiales > Burkholderiaceae_C > Sphaerotilus. Next base: position 7,843 of record NZ_JANPAB010000008.1, on the reverse strand, counting down.
CGCGCCGACCGTCACCACCGCCGCGTGCAGCGGATCGACGTTGCGCGACACCACGGTCTGCAGCGCCATCACCAGGCTGGCCGCCGCGACGATCGGATCGGCCGCGCGGTGCGGCATCGCGCCGTGGCCGCCGGTGCCGTCGACCGTGATGGTGGCGTAGTCGGACGAGGCCATCGCCGCGCCGTCCCGGAAGACGAGGTGGCCCTGCGCGATGCCGGGCATGTTGTGCATCGCGAAGATGGCGTCGCACGGATAGCGCTCGAACAGCCCGTCGGCCATCATGCGCAGCGCCCCGCCGCCGCCCTCCTCCGCCGGCTGGAACACCAGGTGCAGCGTGCCGTCGAAGTCGCCGTGTTCGGCCAGGTGCCGGGCCGCGGCCAGCAGCATCGCCGTGTGGCCGTCGTGGCCGCAGGCGTGCATCAGCCCGGGGCGCACGCTGGCCCAGGCCGTGCCCGAGGCCTCCTCGATCGGCAGCGCGTCCATGTCGGCCCGCAGCCCGAGCCGCCGCGCCCCGGTGCCGCGCACCAGCCGCCCGACCACGCCCGTGCCGCCGATGCCCCGCTCGACCGCGTAGCCCCAGCCGTCGAGCTTGTCGGCGACCAGCGCGGCGGTGCGGTGTTCCTCGAAGGCGAGTTCGGGGTGCTGGTGGAGGTCGCGGCGCAGGTGGACGAATTCACCGATCCGGGCGTTCAGCGCGTCGAGCAGGTAGGTCATGGCGTGGGGCTCACTGCAAGGTCACTGCGCTTCGAGCTTGATCGACTTGGCGATGGCGCGGAAACGGGCCGTCTGCGCCTCGTACTCCTTCGTGGCTTCGGCCGGGGTCATCGGCGCCGGCAGCATCCCGCCGATCTGTTCCAGCTGCTTGCGGGCATCCGGATCGGCCATCGCCGTGGCCAGCGCCTTGTTCAGGGCCTGCACCACCGGCTCCGGCGTGTCCTTGCGCACGAAGTAACCCGTCCAGGCGTTGTAGGCGAAGTCCTTGACGACCTTGCTGTCGTTGATGCTCGGGAACGCCTTCAGGAACGGCGCCTCGACCTTGCCCGCCGGCGCCAGCGTGCCCAGCACCTTCATGCGGCCCTGCTCGATCAGCCCCATCTGCTGCGCGCCGATGACGATGAAGGACACGTCCACCTGCCCGCCGGCCAGATCCTGGAACAGGGGGGCTGCGCCCTTGTACGGCACATGCGTCATCGCCGCGCCGACCTGGTGCGCGAAATGCTCGCCGAGGATGTGATAGAACGACCCGACGCCCACGCTGCCATACGTCAGCGGCTTGCCCTCGGCGGCGGACTTCTTCGCCAGCGCCGCCAGCTCCTCGATGTTGTTCGCGCCCAGCTCCTTGCGCGCCAGCACCGCCATCGGGAACGCCCCGATGATCTGCACCATTCGGAAATCCTCCGCCTTGTACTTCACCGCCTGCAGGGCCAGCGGCGCCAGGATCAGCTCGTTGGGCGAGCCCTGGTAGACCAGGTAGCCATCCGCCGGCGAGGCCAGCACCTTCTGCGCCGCCAGCGCGCCGCCGACGCCGCCGAGGTTTTCCACGATCACCTGCTGGCCGAATGCCTTCGCCAGCGGGCGCTCCACGATCCGCGCGATCGCGTCCGACAGCCCGCCCGCCGGGTACGGCACCATCAGGTTGACCTGCTTGGCCGGGAAGGTCTGCGCCATGGCGGTCGCGCCGGTCAGGCACAGGCCCGCGAACAGGGCCAGGGTGCGGTGGTGGAAGGTCTTGCGGTTCATGGGTTTGTCTCCGGTGGAATGTTGGGAATGTTGGGCGTGCGGGTGGTCTCGGATCTATCCTAGGATGGACGCCACTGCACGTCCAATGCATTGTTTTTCAGATAACGATGAGTTGAAGTCATGACACTGGTCCAGCTCAAGCACCTGATCGCCCTGGCAGAAAACGGCTCCTTCAGCCGCTCCGCCGAGACCCTGTTCCTGACCCAGCCGGCGCTGAGCCGCAGCATCCGGGCGCTGGAGGACGAACTTGGCCAGCCACTGTTCGACCGCATCGGGCGGCACAGCGAGCTGACGCCGTTCGGCCGCGAGGTGCTGGCGCGGGCGCGGCAGGTGGTGCTGGACGCGGACGATCTGCTCGACAGCGGCCGGCGCATGGCGGCGGGCGAGGTGGGCGTGCTGCGCATCGGCATGGGTTCGGGGCCGGGGGTGATGCTGATGACGCCGCTGCTGATGACGGTGGCGGAGCGCCATCCGGGGCTGCACCTGGAGGTGTCCCGGGCGACCACGGCGCTGCTGGTGCAGGCACTGCGCGAGCGGAAACTGGATGCGCTGGTGGTCGATGCACGCTCGCTGACCCCGGCGCCAGACCTGTGCATCGACACCTTGCTGGAGATGCGCGGGGCGTTCATGTGCCGGCCGGGGCATCCGCTGCTGGTGCAGTCGCCCCCGTCACGGCAGGCCGGTGGTGTGTCTTTCGCCGAGGTGCAGCGTTACCCGATCGCCTCGACGCCGCTGAGCGACGAGGTGGCGCGGGTGCTGATGGAGCGTTACGGCCCCGAGGCGCACCCGGCGCGCTGCGTCACGCTGCGCTGCGAGGAGGTTCCGAGCCTGGTGGCGGTGGCCACACACAGCGACGCGGTGCTGATCGCGATCCGCGCGGCAGGGCCGGGGCTGGTGGAGCTGCCGATGCAGCCACCGCTGGACACCCGTGCCCGCTTCGGTCTGGTGACGCTGGCGGGGCGCACGCCCGCGCCGAGCCTGAGCGTCGTGCGCGACCTGATGCGCACGACGCTGCAGGACACAGACATCACCCAGGTCAATACAGCCTGATGATCAATCCAGGCTGATGTTCGCCTTCTTCACCAGGATCTCGTAGACCTTGGACTTGGCCTCGACGCCACGGGTGATGTCCTCGGGCGTCCAGGTGATCGGCTCGAAGGCGAAGGTGTCGAAGCGCGCCTTGATCTCCGGGTCGGCGATGACCTTGGCCACGTCGGCGTTGATCTTGTTGCGCAGCGCCACCGGCAAGCCCTTGGGCGCCACCAGCACGACGAAGGCGTTCACGTCGAACCCGGCCGGCGCGCCCGCTTCCTGCACGGTCGGTACATCGGGCATCTGCGGCAGGCGCTTGGGTGAAGCCACCGCCAGATAACGCAGCTTGCCCGCCTTGTACGCGCCGGAACTCGACGGCAGCGTGCCCAGGCTCCACGCCACATCGCCTGTGGCGACGGCGGGGAACAACTGGCTCACCTCGCGGTAGGGGACGTGCTGCATGCGGATGCCGGTCAGCTCTTCCAGCAGCTCGGCGCCGAGGTGGCCGGGGCTGCCGACACCCCACGAGCCATACGTGACCTTGCCAGGCTCGGCCTTGGCGGCGGCGATCAGGTCGCCCATGTTCTTCCACTTCGACTCGGATCCCACCGCCACCATGAAGGTGGTGCGGAAGATCGACGCCACCGGCTCGAAATGCTTCACCGCATCGGCGCCGCGCTGCTTGTAGAGGTGCGGCACGGCGGCAAGGTGGTCACTGTCGAGCTGCAGCAGCGTGTAGCCGTCCGGTGCGGCGCGCTTGACGGTGTCCATCGCGATGAAGCCACCGCCACCAGGGCGGTTTTCGACCATGACACGCTGGTTCCACAGCTTGCCGAGCTTCTCGGCGACGAGGCGCAGCGTGGCATCCGGGCCGCTGCCCGGGGCGAAGGCGGTGTAGAGCGACACCGGCTTGGATGGGAAATCGGCTTGGGCGTGTGCTGGCAGGTGGGCGAAAGCGGTGGCGCCGATCAGGGCAGCAAGAAAAGTCTGGCGGTTCATGGCGGTGTCTCCAAGCGTTTTCAGGGGTTATTCGGCTGCGGCGATTGTCAGAGAAACCTCGCCCACGCCGGCCACCTGCCCGGTGATGCGGTCGCCGGCCACGACAGCACCTACGCCTTCGGGCGTGCCGGTGTAGATCAGGTCACCGGGTTCGAGGTGATAGAACTGCGACAGGTCGGCGAGGATTTCGCGGATGTTCCAGATCAGCTTGTCCACATCAGAGTGCTGCTTGGTGACACCGTTGACCTGCAGGGCAATCTCGCCCGACTCGATCACGACACCGGGCATCGGCACCACTTCGCTGCACACGGAACCTTGTTCGATGTCCTTGCCGAGATCCCACGGCCGGCCCTTGTCGCGGGCGACGAGCTGCAGATCGCGGCGCGTCATGTCCAGACCGCAGGCGTAGCCGTAGACCAGCTCGTGCGCGTCCTCGGCGGCGACGCGGAAACCCGCCTTGCCGACGACGAGCACCAGCTCCATCTCGTAGTGGTAGTTCGACGTGCCGGGCGGGTAGGCGACGGTCGCGCCACTGTCTACCAGCGTCTGCGGCGACTTGGTGAAGTAGAAGGCACGCTCGACCGACTTGTCCACCGGGCGGCCCATCTCGATGGCGTGGGCGTGGTAGTTGCGGCCGACGCAGAAGATGCGGTTGATCGGCAGGCGGGCATCCGAGCCGCGGATGGGCAGGGATTGGACGGCGGGCGGATTCCAGAGGTAGTTCGTCATGGCGTTCAGTGCTCGGTGTTCAGTGGTCAGAGGAGATTCAGGCGCGGACTTCGTAGACACCGAGCTTGCGGTGCAGCGGCGATTCGTCGGCCAGAAAGAGGAAGGCGGGCTGGTCGGCGGACAGGTTGCGCAGCGTCACGCCCGTGTAGCCAGGGGCGCAGCAGGTGTCGGCTTCGACCAGGGTGAAGGTGCTCGGCGTGTCGGCCTGCACCGCGATTTCGACGCCTGCGCTGCCTTCGATCAGGTGGAAGACACAGGCGGGCGAGCGCGCTGGCAACGTCAGCGTCTGGCCGGGGCGCAGCATCTGGGCGTAGAAGCCGAGGATGTTTTCCGCGTCCTCGCCGGTTTCAGGGTTGACGTAGGTGATCTGCACGTCGTCGAGCGCGGGCTGGTCCTCGGACAGGGCGATCAGCGCGGCGCGGGTGTCCACCCAGGGATAACGCAGCATCGGATACCGCTTGCCGCTGCGGCCGAACACGGTGCTGGGGGTGACGCCAGCGCGTCGGTAAGCGTTGTCGCCACGCCCCGGCTTGGTTTCCTGCCGCCCGCCGTTGAGGTGGTAGCTGACTTCGAGGTAGTAGGCCAGCGGCAGGTCCAGCACGTCGAGCCAGATCACCGGCTCGGTGCCGTCGTGGCCGTGTTCGTGCCACAGGCCGGTGGGCGTGAGGATCAGGTCGCCGCGGGACATCGGGCAGCGTTCGCCGTCCACCGTCGTCCAGGCGCCCTCGCCTTCGACCACCATGCGCACCGCGTTGGGCGTGTGCCGATGTGACGGCGCCCATTCGCCGGGCAGCAGCAACTGCATCCCGAGGTACATCGCGCTGCTGGCCTGCATCTTCTCCAGCGTGTGGCCGGGGTTGGCCAGGACCAGCACGCGGCGCTCGGCCTTCTCGATCGGCGTCAGCTCGCCGGCCTGCAGCAGCAGCGGCTTGATCTGCGCGTAGGCCCAGCGCGTGGGCTGCGTCTGGCGGGTCGGGATCTTCGGCGGCAGCACGCCGCGCAGGCTCGGCCACAGCGGCACGAGGTTCTGGTCGCGCAGCGCCTGCACGTAGGCGGGCGGCAGGTCTTCGAGGCGGGCGAGTTGAGCGTCTTCCATGGGGAAACTCCTTGAACCTTGCATTCAGCGTTGAGCGGCGTCGAGGCAGTTGCCGACGTTCCAGCCGTACAGCCACTCCATCGCGTCGTAGAAACGGTCGGCCGAACGCCCGCGCCACAGGTCGTTGCGCACCAGCCGCTCGACGCCCTTGGCGTGGTAGATGCGGCCCATTTCGCGCGACGACAGCACGATGCGGGCGGTGCGGGCCACGCGGGCGCGCTGGTAGAGGTCGAGCGCCTGGGTCCAGTCATTGCCGCAGGTGCGCAGGGCTTCGCCGAGCGTCACGGCATCTTCCATCGCCATGCAGGCGCCTTGGGCCATGTATTGCGTCGTCGGGTGCGCGGCGTCGCCGAGCAACGTGACACGGCCGTAGCTCCATTGGCCGATCGGCTCGCGGTCGGCGGTGGCCCAGCGTTTCCACGACTTGGGCAGGTCGATCAACTGGCGTGCCTTCGGACAGATGTTCTGGAAGTAGCTCTGCACCTCCTCCTTGCTGCCTTCGCGCACGCCCCATTCCTCCTGCTCGCGGCTGTGGAAGGTGACGACGACGTTGTACTGCTCGCCGCCACGCAGCGGGTAATGCACGAGGTGGCAGTTCGGGCCGACCCAGATGGCCGCGGCGTTCCAGCGCAGTTCCTCCGGGAAATCGTCCTTCTCGACCACGGCCCGGTAGACGACATGCCCGGTCACGCGGGCCGGGTCACCGACAAACTGCTCGCGCACCACCGACTTGACGCCATCCGCTCCAATCAGCGCGATGCCGCGGAAGGTGCGGCCGTCCTGCACCGTCACGGTCACGCCGTCGCTGTCCTGCGCGATGGCCACGACGCGGGCTGAGGTGTGGAAGTCCACCAGCCCGGTTTCCTGCGCGCCTTCGAGCAGCGACAGATGCACGTCCGCCCGGTGGATCACCGCATACGGATTGCCAAAACGCTGGCGGAACGCCTCGCCCGTGGGGATCTGGCCGACCTGGTACTCGTCCACCGCGTCATGCATGACCATGTAGTCGGTGTAGACCGCCCGACCACGCGCCTTCTCGCCGATGCCGAGCGCATCGAAGGCGTGGAAGGCGTTCGGGCCGAGCTGGATGCCGGCGCCGATCTCGCCGATCTCGGGCGCCTGCTCCAGCACCGTCACCCGGAAGCCTTGTCGCACCAGGGCCAGTGCCGTCGCGAGGCCGCCGATGCCACCACCGGCCACCAGCACGACCGGGGCCTTGTTCGTCATGTTGTCCATGTCATTGCGCTCCATCAATCAGTATGCACATAGTCAGTATGCTGATGATAAGTGTAGTGCTAGGATTGATCCATATCTATACCGTGAAAACCCGTACCCATGCCGACGCTTGACCTCAACAGCCTGCCCGGCCACGACATCCGCCGCCTGCACCAGATCGCCGTGGCGCTGTTCATGGCAGAGACCGAACCGTTCGGCGTCACCCCCGTGCAGTACGCCGCGCTGCAGGCGGTGCAGAACTCCCCTGGCCTCGACCAGCGCACGCTCGCCCGCACGATCGGCTTCGACACTTCGACCATCGCCGGGGTGATCGACCGGCTCGAAGCGCGGGGCCTGATGCTGCGCAGCGCATCGGCGCAGGACCGGCGCGTGCGGCTGCTGACGCTGACGGAAGCGGGTCAGCAGCTTCTGGCGGACGTGACCCCGTCGATGCTGCGGGCGCAGGAGCGCATCCTGGCGCCGCTGCCGACGCAGGAGCGGGGCGAGTTCATGCGGATGCTGGCGGTGTTGATCGCCAATGCCGTTGATGATGCAGTTTGATTCATTACATGCCGCGATTGACAGCATGAAACAGCATGATTGAGCAATATACTGCTTGTCATGCACACCTCCACTGAACTCCTTTCCAACCACCTCGGTGGCCGATGGACCGCTGGCACGGGCACCGCAACGCCCTTGTTCGACCCCGTGCTCGGCACCGAACTGGTCCGCGTGACCCTAGATCGTCAATTGGCGCATCAACTGCGGATCACTTCTGAGAATGCTTACGAATTCACCCAACATCCGCGTAGTAAATTCCGATGAATTCATAGCATCTTCCGTCTGCCTCACCACAGATGTAATCCGCTCATCCGTCCCTACAGGCAGATCCAACTTGATACGGAATGGGGCCGAAGGCTTCGCCATGTACCCGCTACCACCTGCCGCTGCTGCCGACGTAGTGACTGCGCTAGCCCCTGTGAGCGTCTGCCCTACGATGTTCTCACGCATTGCCGCGTTCAGTTCGGCGCT
>NZ_JANPAB010000007.1:0-49078 GCF_031429695.1 Sphaerotilus sp. | reverse complement strand
GGCTTTGTTGCATAAATAAAGTCTTTGAAATCAATAGCTTGCAATCACTCTAGAGCAGTTTTTAGGCCAATTTCCGGAAAAATCACTTCGAAGTCTTCGTAAGTCGTTGATTTCATGATAAATTTTCATTCGAGTTATGCAACAAAGCCTATCAACATGGCAAGCTATTCAATAAAAAATTGAATCCGGCAAGCAAGCAACTTGGTCGCTCGCTCACCACATTCCGAACGCAAAAAATAAACGGCACACACGAGTGCCGCGGTAGCTTTACCGGCCGGCGGCAGCGCGCAGCAGCGCCGCCTTGTCCGTCCGCTCCCACGTGAACTCCGGCTCCTCCCGCCCGAAGTGCCCATACGCCGCGGTCTTCGCGTAGATTGGCCGCAGCAGATCGAGCATCTGGATGATGCCCTTGGGGCGCAGGTCGAAATACTCGTGCACCAGTTGCGCGATCTTCTCGTCGGAGATCACGCCCGTGCCTTCGGTGTAGACCGTCACGTTCATCGGCCGCGCCACGCCGATGGCGTAAGCCACCTGGATCTGGCACTGCTTGGCCAGCCCCGCCGCGACGATGTTCTTGGCCACATAGCGCGCCGCATACGCCGCCGAGCGGTCCACCTTGGTCGGATCCTTGCCCGAGAACGCGCCGCCGCCGTGCGGGCAGGCGCCGCCGTAGGTGTCCACGATGATCTTGCGGCCGGTCAGCCCGCAGTCGCCTTGCGGGCCACCGATGACGAAGCGCCCCGTCGGGTTGATCAGGTACTTCGTGTCCGCGGTGATCCATTCCTTCGGCAGCACCGGCTTGATCAGCTCCTCGCGGATCGCCTCGATGAACGAGGCCTTCATCGTCGTCTGCGTCGCGCTCTGGTCCGGGTCGTGCTGCGTGGACAGCACGATCGTGTCGATCGAGTGCGGCTTGCCATCCACGTAGCGCATCGTCACTTGGCTCTTGGCGTCCGGGCGCAGGAAGGGCATGCGGCCGTCCTTGCGCAGCTGGGCCTGGCGCTCCACCAGCCGGTGCGCGTAGTAGATCGGCGCGGGCATCAGCTCCGGCGTCTCGTCGCAGGCGTAGCCGAACATCAGGCCCTGGTCGCCCGCGCCGGTGTTCAGGTGGTCATCGCTGGCATGGTCCACGCCCTGCGCGATGTCGTTCGACTGCTTGTCATAGGCCACCAGCACCGCGCAGCCCTTGTAGTCGATGCCGTACTCGGTGTTGTCGTAGCCGATGCGCTTGATGGTGTCGCGGGCCACCTGGATGTAGTCCACGTGCGCGTTGGTGGTGATCTCGCCGGCCAGCACGACGAGGCCGGTGTTGCACAGCGTCTCGGCAGCGACCCGGCTGCGCGGGTCCTGTTCAAAGATCGCGTCGAGGATCGCGTCGGAGATCTGGTCGGCCACCTTGTCGGGGTGTCCTTCCGAGACGGATTCGGATGTGAAGAGGAAATCGTTCGCCACTTATAAACTCCTGAAGTCGGACAAGCTGATGGGGGCGTGTCGCCGTTGCTGTTCGGGAGCCTGCGGCGAACGCTTTAGCGGAATTTTCCAAATTCAGTCTGACTGAATAAGCGTTCCCGGTGTCTCCCCAGGCCCGTCGCCCCGCAAGTTGTTCCTTAACTCGGCGAACCGCCCGATTCTATGTCTCTGATCTCGACGCTGTTCAGGCTGGCCTCGCAGCGGCCGCTGTCGCATTTGCAGTTCTGTGGTGCAGTTCTCGGCTGGCTGGCCTATCTCGGCTCGCCAACCTATCGCCGCCGCCTGCGCGACAACGTGGCGCAGGCCGATGTGCCGTGGTCCGCCGCGCGGCCGGCCATCGCATCGGCCGGGCGCATGGTGGCGGAGCTGCCCTGGCTGTGGAGCCGCGGCCCCGATGAACGTCTGGGCGACCTCGTGCGCTGGGAGGGCAGCGAGCACCTGGACGCCGCACTCGCCGCCGGCCGCGGGCTGGTGATGCTCACGCCCCACCTGGGCTGTTTCGAGATCATCGGCCAGGCGTATGCCGAACGCTTCGGCGCGCAGCAGCCGATGACCGCGCTCTACCGCCCGGCGCGCAAGGCCTGGCTGCGCGACATCGTGGCGCAGTCGCGCAACCGCCCCGGATTGGAAACGGCTCCTGCCACGTTGGCCGGTGTGCGCCAGATGATCCGCGCACTGCGCAAGGGCGGCACGATCGGGCTGCTGCCGGACCAGGTGCCGCCCGAGGGATTGGGGGTATGGGCGCCGTTCTTCGGGCGCGAGGCGTACACGATGACGCTGGCGGCGCGGCTGGTGCAGCAGACCGGCGCGGCGTGGCTGCTGCTGGCATGCGAGCGGCTGCCGGGTGGGCAGGGCTACGTGATCCGAGTGCAGCCGCCCGCCGAGCAGCTACCCGGCACCCATGATGAACCGGACACCGAGCGGCTTGCCCTGCGCAGCGCGGGTGTGGTCAATCGGACGATGGAAGCCCTGATCCGCCAGAATCCGGGCCAATACCTCTGGGGCTACCACCGCTACAAGGCACCCCGTCCGATCGACACCCCGGCCCCGACGCCCTCCGACGCTGCATGAAATCGCTCTTCTCCCGCGCTGGCGCCCATGCAGTGCTGAGTCTGCTGTGGCTGCTGCACTGGCTGCCGATGGGTGCGCAGCACCGACTCGGCCTGGGGCTGGGCGCGCTGCTGTGGACGCTCGGCAAATCGCGCCGGCGCATCGCGCTGCGCAACCTCGAACTGTGCATGCCCGAGAAGCCAATCGCCGAGCGCGAAGCCATCGCCCGCGCTCACTTTGGCTGGCTCGGCCGCAGCTTCCTGGAGCGCGGTGTGCTCTGGTATGCCTCGCGCGAGCGGCTGAACCGGCTGATCCACGTCGAAGGCGACGTGAAGCTGGCCGAGCGCAGCGACCGCCCGGTGATGTGGCTGGTGCCGCACTTCCTGGCGCTGGACGCGGTCGGCATCGGCCTGCTGCTCAACCAGACGCGCCACGCCGGCTCGATCTACCAGGCGCAGAGCAACCCGGTGTTCGACGCCGCCGTGCGCCGCGGCCGGCTGCGCTTTGGCGGCGTGGAGGTCTACGCCCGGCAGGAAGGCGCGCGGGCGCTGATGCGGGCAATCAAGCGCGGGGATGCGTTTTTCAACCTGCCGGACATGGATTTCGGGGCACGGGACGCGGCATTCGTGCCCTTCTTCGGCGTGCCGGCGGCCACCTTGCTGGCGCCGTCGCGGATGGCGCATCTGCTGAACATGACGGTGCAGCCGGTGGTCGGCGAGATGCTGCCGGGGGGTGGCGGGTGGCGCCTGCGCGTGCTCGACCCGTGGCCGGACTTTCCCACCGCCGATGCCGAGGCCGACACGGCGCGCATCAACCGCTGGATCGAGGAGGAGGTGCGCAAGTTGCCGGAGCAGTACCTGTGGGTCCACAAGCGGTTCAAGACGCGGCCGGCGGGGGAGGCGGGGTTGTATTGACAATCCGCGCCAGCGTGCCATCGTCCGCACCATGACGACGCCCTTGCCCATTCCCTCCGAAGCACTGGTCGATCGGCTGCGGCAGGCGCTGCCCACGCTGATGGCGGTCTACGCCTTCGGCAGCCAGGTCCACGGAACGGCCGGCCCTGACAGCGACCTGGATCTGGCCGTGCTCCTGCCGGGGCACGCCGATCCGGTCGTGCTGTGGGAGCTGGCCGGTGCGTTGAGCGACGTGGCGGGATGCCCGGTGGATCTGGTCGATCTGCGTGCGGCCTCGACCGTCCTGCAGTACCAGGTGCTGGCCCATGGGCAACGCTGGTGGACCCGCGACCGCCAGGCGGGCATGTGGGAGGCGTCCATGCTCAGCCACAAGACCGACCTGGACAGCGCCCGTGCGCCGCTGATGGCCGACATCGCCCGAGAAGGACGCATCCATGCCCGATGACATTTTGGTCAACAAGGCCGCGACGATCGAACGCTGCGTGGCCCGAGCGCAGGAGGAATACCACCGCGACCCGGCGACCTTCGCCACCGACTACACCCGGCAGGATGCGGCGATCCTGAATGTCCAGCGCGCCTGCGAAGCCGCGCTTGACATGGGCCAGCACCTCATCCGGCGCGAGCGGCTGGGCGTGCCGCAGAGTTCGCGGGATGTGTTCGAGCTGCTCGCCCGCGCTGGCTGGATCGACGCGGAACTGGCCGCGGATCTCAAGCGGATGGTGGGGTTCCGCAATGTGGCGGTGCATGACTATCAGGCGCTGCAGCTGCCGATCACGGTGGCGGTGATCACGCGGCATCTGGGGGAGTTTCTGCGGTACACGGAGGCGTTGCTGCGCAGGGACAGCGCATCCGGATAGCACTACGGCATCCAGTGCTATAGTTCCGAACTTAACGAGATTTACGAACTCTCGTTTTCAAAGGGAACTCCAGATGCAGGCCGTTGCAGATCAACAAATCCACGAACAACTCGATAGCGCAACCTCCGCTTACGCCGGGTACCTGATCATCCGCCGCAATGGCGCAGTAGTAGCCTTCGAACCGCACAAGATAGCGGTAGCAATGATGAAGGCATTTCTCGCCATTCGCAGCAACCCAACCTGCCGGGCAAAGCCTCCATCCTTCGGGCTCCTTGCCTCCCGACTCATCAAATGGGGAGTCAACACAGAGCAAGAGCAAGTGCCTGAACTTCTTCGGAGGCACACGCTTCCACGCATGAAGTCAACACCAGGCAACGGCTTGACGCAAAGCCAAGCAGGCTTTCGTTCATGCGGCTTCTTCAGCCAGGCCAAGGTCAACGGCCGCAACGCGCCGTGACACACGGCACCTCAGTCACCCCCGCCATGAAACCCCACACGACTGAAACCCCGACGTCTTTCGCCATTCCACGCCGAAGCGCACGCACCGCCCAACCTTCGCCCTACCTGAGTGCCGCCGAAACCAGCGCCCTGCTCCATGCCAGTCTCGACAGCCGCCTGCGCCGCCTCGATCAGGCCGACATGATGACCACCGACGAAGCCGCTGCCCTGCTCGGCACGAGCCGTGTGACCGTCAACGCCTGGATCAACAAGGGCCGCTGCATCGGGCTGACACAGACCAAGCGCGGCTTCAAGGTACCACGCTGGCAGTTCGAGCCGGTCATCTGGGACCACCTGCCCGGTATCGGTCAGGCCCTGGGACTGCATGAAGGCTGGGCGCTGCTGAATTTCTTCGAGACACCGCACGGCGGCCTCGAAGGACTGACACCGCGGCAAGCACTGGAACAGGGTCAGGCCGAGCGCGTGCTCGCCGTGGCCCAGGCGGAAGGCGCGTGAACCGCGACCTTCCCACATGAAACTGAGCGATCTCACCTACTGCCAGGAACACACCCTCCCGCGGCTGCATTCGATGTACCGCATCCAGCGCACGCGACGCACCACGTCCACCGTAGCCATCGGCCCCGTGCGCCTGCCGCCCACCGGGCTGTTGAGTGGCCGGTTCGATCTGCCGAGGACGCCTGTCGCGTATTTCGCGGAAGAGCCGGAAACCGCTGCCTATGAAACCCTCGCCCGACGCGAGGCTCTGGCCCTGTCGATGGCGGACCTGCAATCGCGCAGCATGCTATGGGTGCAACTGACCGAGTCCGTCACGCTACTGGATCTCCGCCCGCACACGCCGACATGGCCGGTACTGACTTCGCTGCGGTTCGCCTGCACGCAGGAACTCGCCAGCGACGCCGAGCGCCACGGCTTTGCAGGGCTGGTCTATCGGTCGGCACAGCAGTACGACCATGACTGCTACACGCTGTTCGGGCCGTCGATCAGCCTGTTGCGTCGCGTGGAAAGCACCCCGCTGGTGGATCGCGCCACAGGTGGTCTGCACCGTCTGCTGCGCGACGCGGCCCGTGGCGCACAGATGGCGTTTGTCCCCTGACCCGCCCCCGCGATAATTCCCCCATGACCCCCCGCCCGCCCCTCCCCTTCACCAAGATGCACGGCCTCGGCAACGACTTCGTCGTGCTGGACGCCACCCGCGCGCCGCTCGACCTGAGCGAGGCCGATCTGCGCTTCCTCGGCGACCGGCGCTTCGGCATCGGCGCGGACCAGATCCTCGTCGTCGAGCCGGCCCGCGCTGCCGACGCCGACTTCCGCTACCGGATCTTCAACGGCGCGACCGGCGAAGAGGTCGAGCACTGCGGCAACGGTGCGCGCTGCTTCATGCGCTATGTGCGCGACCGCGGGCTGACCGACCGGAACACGGTACGCGTCGAGACGATGAACAACCGGATCGTGCTGGAGATGACCGCCGACGGGCGCATCACCGTGGACATGAACCAGCCGATCTTCGCCCCCGTGCAGATTCCCTTCGATCCGAGCGGGCTGGTGCCACGGCTGGTCAACGGCTTCGAACTCTGGCCGCTGGCGAACCCGGCCGATCCCGCACAGGTGGTCGAGGTCGCCGCCGTCTCGATGGGCAACCCGCACGCCGTGCAGCGGGTCGAGGACGTGGACACCGCGCCGGTCGCCACCATCGGCCCGTGGGTCGAGGCGCACGCGTGCTTCCCCCGCAAGGTCAACGCCGGTTTCCTGCAGATCGTCGATCGCGGCCATGTCCGGCTGCGCGTGTACGAGCGCGGTGCGGGCGAGACGCTGGCCTGCGGGACCGGAGCCTGTGCGGCGGTGGTTGCCGGCATCCGGCTGGGCTGGCTGGACGCGGTGGTCGAGGTCGAGACCCGCGGCGGGCGGCTGACCATCGCGTGGGACGGCGTGGGCCACAGCGTGCGCATGACCGGGCCGGCGGTGACGGTGTTCGAGGGCACCGTGGTGTTCCCGGACTGAGTTTTCCGGATCGCTGGATTCGGGTGATGAAGGCGGGTTGCTGACCAGCTTTTCCGCGGCACCGCCCGAGACCCCTGCGCTACCCTGCTGCCCATGAGCACGCAGCAGGGCCTTTCCGAAATCGACATCGCCAGTTATCTGGCGCGCACGCCGGGCTTTTTCGAGCGCCATGCCGACTTGCTCGCGCATGTCGAGCTGGCCAATCCACACGGCCCGCGCGCGGTGTCGCTGCAGCAGCGGCAGATGGAGATGCTGCGCGAGCGCATCCGCGGCATGGAGCGCCGGCTGATGGACATGATCCGCCACGGCCAGGACAACGCCGCGCTGACCGACCGGCTGCACCAGTGGGTCTGCGCGCTGATGCAGGCCACTGACGCACGCGAGATTCCCGAGATGCTGGTGGTCGATCTGCAGGAGCAGTTCCGGATTCCGCAGGTGGCGCTGCGGCTGTGGGACGTGGCGCCGGCCTTTGCGGATCAGCCGGTGGCGCGGGGCGTCGGGCCGGAACTGCGGCGCCTGGCGTCCAGCCTGCGCACGCCGTATTGCGGCGCCAACACCACCTTCGAGGCGGTGCGCTGGCTGGGACATCCGTCGGCAGTGGCGTCGCTGGCGCTGCTGCCGTTGCGGCGCAGTTACACGGGGCCGGCCTTCGGGATGCTGGTGTTCGGCTCGCCTGACCCGACGCGCTACACGCCTGAGATGGGCACCGACTTGCTGGTCCGCATCAGCGAACTCGCCAGTGCCGCCGTAACGCGGCTGTTGCCGGCGTCGGACTGAGCGGGGTCAGCGTCCGACGGGCGAGGCGTCCGCGTCCGACGCAACGTACATCGACGCCAGCGCCTGCGTCTCGACCGAAGCGACCACCGCGAGGCTCGACACCGGCTGTGGCGCAGCGCCCAGCAGGTGGTGGCGTCCACCACCGTGACCGCCACCATGTCCACCGCCACGGCCCCCGCCGCCCCGGCCCTCGAACCCGCCCGGCGCACACACGCTCAGCACCGGCGACAGCACGCAGCACCCCGTCGTCGCTGCCACCAGCACGGCCAGCGAAGCGGCCCGAACTCCATTGCGCATCCACATCAGAAACTCCAGCGCGGCAAGAGGCCGCAACCCAGATCAACGCCCGGCGGCGGGCCACGTTGACTCAGGCGCCTTGCCGCAGCGCCAGCGCAAGGTCGAACACCACCCGGTCGTCCAGCAGATCCTGGTGCCCGCGCCCCGGCCGGTGGACCGACGCCGCACCCTCCAGCACCCCGCAGCACGGCGGGAACACCACGTTGTCGCAGTCGCTCCAGACGCAGGTGAAGCGCGCCCGCCACGCCGGGGACTCGCTGTCCGCCAAGGCCTGCAGCCACGGGCTGTCGCGGCGCATCTGCACGGCATTCGTCTGCCGCCCAAGGCGCGCGAGCCAGGTACCGCGGTGAGGTGTGCCGATCGTCAGGACGTGGTGGATGCGGGCGTCCGTCGCCTCGGCGGTGCCGCCCTGCTGCAGCCGCGCATGCCGCCAGGCCCGCAGCACCAGCCCGCCCATGCTGTGGCAGACGACCAGCGGCGCCTGTCCCGTGGCACGCTGGAGTTGCACGAGCGCGGCGTCGATCTGGTCGGCGTAGTCGTCGATCGAGCCGAAGACCGGCTCCAGGCTCACGCCAATGAACGGCACGCCCTGTGCCTGCAGCCGGGGATACCAGCGGTTCCAGAAGCCGCGGTTGCAGAGATAGCCGTGGACCAGCAGCACGCCGCGTCCACCCTCACCCCGTCCCTCCAGCACATCCGGCCACAGCTGGTCCGCGAACGGCATCGCCCAGCCGAACGCCCGCCCCGACGCCGCCGCCTCGCGCCACCACGCCCGCACGCGCCGCAGAAAGCCGGGCCGCGGCGCGGGATCGTGGCCGTGGACACCGGCCGCCAGCGCCTGCTCCAGCCCGAGCGCCAGCGCGTTCAGCCCCAGCAGCGCCAGCACCGGTCCCAGTGCAAGCACCAGTCCCCATCCCTGCCACGCGCACCAGCCCAGCCAAGCCGCGATGACCAATACCACCGCGAGCGCGATCCGTTTCAGCCAACTTGCCAACATGTCTGCACAGTCCCTTCTTGCATGGCGTCCAATCCATCCTCTTCGCCGACATGAAGGGAACACATGTTCGCCACCCTGCCCACTGAACTCCTGCCGCACATCCTGGCGCTCTTCACCGGCACACCCTGTCTCGTGGCGCTGTTCGATGAACAAGACGCACTGCGTTGGGCCAATCCGGCGTACCGGACGCTGTTTGGCCTGAGCGCGCAAGCAGCGCCGACCTGGATGGACATCATGCGCATCAACCACCGGCAGCGCCGAGGGACGGCGGTGCAGACCGACGATTTCGAGCGTTGGCTGTCGTCCGCAGCCTCGCGGCGCGGCAAGCAGCCCTTCCGCCAAATCGAGATCGATCTGGTGGATGGCCGCTGGATGCTGATGACGGAGACCGTGACCGAAGCGGGCTGGATGCTGTGCTTCGGCATCAATGTCTCCGAAATGGGACAGGACCAGCGGCAACTGCGCGCCGCGCACGACCTGGCCGTGCGCGCCAGCCAGGCCGATGCGCTGACGGGCATCGGCAACCGGGCGTTCGTGCTGGCGCGGCTGCAGGGGCTGCTGTCGGCAGATCTGGTCGCACAGCCGCTCTGTGTCGGGCTGGCGGACCTGGACCACTTCAAGCGCATCAACGACCAGCGTGGTCACCTCGCGGGCGACCAGGTGCTGTGCGACTTCGCCCGGCTGCTGCAGGGCAGCCTGCGCCGCAACGATGTCTGCGGGCGCATCGGTGGCGAGGAATTCCTCATCACCCTGCCCGACACGCCGCTGGCCGAGGCGCAGGAAAGGGTCGGGCAACTGCTGGAGGCGGTGCGCCAGTCGCATCCGCTGGGAGATGCACCCGAATTTGGCTACAGCAGCTCGTTCGGACTGGTGCAGGTGCGGCCGGGCGAGTCGGTCAACGCCGTGCTCGGCCGGGCCGATGCCGCGATGTACGACGCCAAGCGCACCGGGCGCGACCGGATCTGCACGGCAGATTGACGCTCCGGCCAGGTGCCGCGGCCTTCACGCCGGGCGCACGAGCCGCTGCAGCGCCGCCCGGATCGACGCCGGGATCGCCACCGGGCGCTGGGTCGCGGTGTCCACGAACACATGCACCATGCGGCCGACCGCGCAGGCCTCCGGTTCACCCGGCTGGAACAGGCCGGTTTCGTAGGTGACGGACGAGTTCCCGAGCTTGACCACCGCCACGCCGATGTCCACCTCGCCCGGGTAGGCGACCGGCGCGAAGAAATCGCACTCCGAGCGGACGATGAAGCCAACCACGTCGCCGCGGTGGATGTCGAGCTGGCCCTCGGCGATCAGCCAGGCGTTGATGACGCTGTCGAAGTACTGGTAGTAGATGGCGTTGTTGACGTGGCCGTAGCAGTCGTTGTCGGTCCAGCGGGTGGTGACGCAGTGGTGGTGGGGGAAGTCGGTGGCGGTGGGGCGGGTGGGCATGGGGGGATTTTGTGCAAGAAACGGGTGGGGTGCGCGGTGCACTCGCACAGACACCATTGCGTCATGCCCGCGAAGGCGGGCACCCACGCGCCGGCCTGACAGTCTTTGGTCGCGGTAGATCCTCGCCTGCGGCTGGCCAAAATTGCCTGGACTGGTCAGCAAGCCGCTCGGGCCAGACGGAAGCCGAAGTTGTAGTCCGGGACATCCGGCGCGCCTGCGCGGCGGTAGGCGGAGCGACAGTACCCGCCGGGGCTGACCCAGCCGCCGCCGCGACGCACCCGCCAGCGACTTTCTGTTTTGTCTTGATGGGCAACTGGGGTTTCCGCCGTTCCTTCGAGATATTCGGCGTACTCGTCCACACACCACTCGTACACATTGCCGTGCATCTGGTGAAGTCCCCACGGGTTGGCGGGGAGCGCCTTCACCGGAACAGTATTTCCCCGGTACTCGCCCTTGCGGCCGCCCGCATACGGAAAGTTGCCGTCGTAGTTCGCCTGTTCCGTAGTGACGTTCTCGCCAAACGAAAACGGCGTCTTCGTCCCCGCACGGCAGGCGTATTCCCATTGCGCCTCCGTCGGCAGCACCAGTTGCAGCCCGGGTGCCAGGGCGTTGATCTTCGGCAGGAACTCGTCCGTGATGTCGAGCCAGCTCAACTGCTCCACCGGGTTTTGCGGGTCGTCCTTGAACTGGCTCGGGTTCGCGCCCATCACCGCTTCCCATAGCGCCTGCGTGCAAGCGGTGTCGGCCAGCCAGAAGCCGTCGGTCAGCACAACGCGGTGCTGGCGTTCATCGTCGGATCGCTCGGCTTCGCTCTCGGGCGACCCCATCAGGAACTCCCCCGGCGGAATCCAGCGCATCACCTGCCGCACCCCCGCGACCTCGAACGCCTGCCACAGCCCGGTGCGGTCCTCGCCGTAGGCGCAGGCCCAGCGGAAGGGCATGACGGGCGGCAGTGACAGCGCAGTCGGCATCGTTCACCCCCGCCCGGACCGCTTCGCCGCCGCCTTGTACACGGCGTCCCGCTCCCGCTTGCCCACCGCCACCACCAGCAGCAGCATCACGTTGTCACGCACCTCGTACACCAGCCGATACCCGGCATCGCGCAGCTTGATCTTGTAGCGGTCCTTCTGCCCATGCAGCCGCGCCGCCGGCACATGCGGGTTCTCCAGCCGCTCGGCCAGCTTCTTCTTCAAGACCTCGCGCACGGACCCGTCCAGTTGCTTCCATTCGGTCAGCGCAGCGGGCAGGAAGGCCAGCTCATAGGTCATCGAGCGACATCGGGATTGGCGTCTCGCCAGCCGCCAGACGGGCAGACGCCAGCGCGTTGAGTTCCAGGTCTTCCAGCCGCTCCAGTAGTGCCTCGTAGGCCAGGGCTGGCACGCAGTAGAACGTCGGCTCGTTGCGGTTGAGGATGACCACGGGGGCGCCGTCGCCCGCCGCCACGGTGGCCATGGGATTGCGCTTCAGCTCGGAGATGCTGGCCGTGGTCGAGGCCAGGATGGTGTGGGCCATGATCGGTTCCGGGGGTGGTAGATCGGGCCAATTCTAGGACTGGGAACAGGTCTTGAGAAATGGCACAGACACCGCAGCGGTGTACCAGGCAAAAGTGGCCCCGGCGGGTGTTCAGCCATCGGCCTACTGACGCACCGGGGCCGTCGGGCTTCGCCGGCCGAAACCGGACAGGCCGCACCGCTGGGCTTGCTGATGTCCCTCGTTCAGCCTGCGCTCGGGCCAGACGGAAGCCGATGTTGTTGTTCCGGTCATCCGGCTCGTTCGCGTTGCGGTTGGCGGAGCGGCAGTTCCTGCCGTTGTTGATCCAGCTCCCGCCGCGAAGCACCCGCTGGCGACGTACTCTCTTCCTGTGGCAGTGCAGCCGACGGGCAGCGTAGCACCGCCCGCTGCCAGCCCCGGCGCCGGGTCGGCAGGCTCAGGCTGCGCAGTACCTCGGCGCGCTGCTGCAGCCAGCGTTCATCGGCGCCGTCAGCCTCCGCGTCGTGGATCTCGCGGGCCATGCGGCGCCACGCCCGCTGCCGCCGTGGTCCGAGCCGCAGCCCGGACGGCCAGACCCGCATCCCGCACAGCGACAGCCCGCGCCCGCTGCGCTGCACGATCGGCGGCTTGAAATCGAGCCCCAGCGTTTCGGGCAGCCACGCCATCAGCCGGTCGCGCAGGGCACGCGCCGCCTCGCCGCTGTCGCACCACAGCACCACGTCGTCCATGTAGCGCAGGTGGGCGCGGCATTCGGGCTGCGCGATGGCGCGGCGGTCGAGTTCGCCGAGGTACTGGTTGGCGAAGTGCTGCGAGGTCAGCGAGCCGATGGGCAAGCCGCGTCCGGGCGTGTTTTCGTGGGCGTGGACGATGTGCTCGACCAGCCGCAGGGCGCCGCCCTTGAGCCGGCGAGCCAGCAGCGCGAGCAGCCGGTCATGCGGGATGTTCGGAAAGCAGTGGCGCACGTCGAGCTGCAGGTACCACGGATGGCAGCGGCACTGCGCCAGCGCGTCCTCCAGCGCGACATGCACGCCGCGTCCTGGGCGGCAGGCGTAGCTCGTCGGCACCAGCGCCTTTTCCAGCCGTGGCTCCAGCAGCCGCATCAGTGCGTGGTGCGCCACGCGGTCGGCGAAGGGGGCGGCGTGGATGAGGCGCGGCTTGGGGTCGCGGATGGCGAATTCGCGCAGGCGGCCATCGGGCAAGCGGGCGTCGAGCAGGGCCAAGCGCACCGCCTCCAGCCGCTGCGGCGCCGCGTCGAGGAAGGCCACCACATCCGGGCGCTGGCGCTTGCCCTTGGCGGCGGACCACAGCGCCGCCTCCAGGTTCGGCCACGCGGCCACGTCGGCCAGTTCGATGCGCACGGTGCGGGTCATGGCGCAGCCGCCGCGACAGGCGGAACCGCCAGCGTGGACACGACCTCGCGCATCACGGCCAGCACGGACTCGCCATAGCGCGTCACCCGACCTTCGCCAACACCATCGAGGCGACCCAGCGCAGCGGCGGTGGTCACGCGCTGCTGCACGATGGCGGCGAGTTGCTCATTGGTGAAGATGTTGTAGACCTTCAGTCCCTCGACCTCGGCGATCTGCTTGCGCAACTGGCGCAGGCGGTCGAAGACGGCGAATTCGGCGGGGGGCAGGGTTTCGCGGTAGTCGATCTCCTTGCCGCGGCGCAGGGGCGGCGACATCGGGGCGGCGCCGGCTTCTCCGTCGATCCAGGTGACGCACACCGACCAGAAGCTCGCCGCGCCGTCGGTGATCAGTTCCTTTTCGACCCGGGCCACGCGATGGCTGGCCACGAAGCGGTTGAACTCCGTCTGGGCCTGATCGGGAGCAATGGCGGGGATGGCGAAGAACTGGAGCTTCATTTGCGCCTAGCCTTTTGTTTCAAATTTCGCGCCGCCTTCGGCGGCTGCGCTTCGCCCTCCGGGCTGCGCGAAATACCTGGGGGCTCCGCCCCGCCAGCCTCTGGCTGGCCAAATTGCCTGAGCTGGTCTGGCTGGTCAGCAAGCCCTCGGGCCAGACGGAAGCCGATGCTGCTGCTCCGGCCATCCGGCCCGGACGCGTTGCGGGAGGCGGAGCGGCAGTACCTGCCGTTGAGGATCCAGCCCCCGCCGCGAAGCACCCGCAGGCGACCTTTTTCTTTTTTGTCTTGATGGACAACTGGGTCTATCAAGGTTCCTTCGGGATATGCGGCCAACGCATCTTGGCACCACTCCCACACGTTGCCATGCATCTGGTACAGCCCCCACCGGTTCTCCGGCAGCGCCTTCACCGGCACCGTCTTTCCGCGCTTCCCTTCGAAATTCACCTGATCCTGGTCGATCTCGTCCCCGAACGAATACCTCGTCTGGGTACCAGCACGGCAGGCGTATTCCCACTGCGCCTCTGTCGGCAACGTCAAGTTCAAGCCCGGCACCAACTTGTTCAGGTGCGGCAGGAACTCTTGCGTGATGTCGTTCCAGCTCACGTTTTCCACGGGGTTCTGCGGGTCGTTCTTGAAATCGCTCGGGTTCTTGCGCATCACCGCTTCCCAGAGTTCCTGGGTGCAGGCGGTGTCGGCGAGCCAGTAGCCTTGGGTCAGCAGGACGGGGTGTTGGGTTTCCGTGTCGGCGCCATTGGTCGAGCGTTCCTTTTCGGATTCGGGGGAACCCATCAGGAACTCGCCGGGCGGAATCCAGCGCAGGCGTTGGGTGACCGAGCCACGTCGTCCACGAACCGTAAATTCAGCCCAGCTCCCCAACTCATCCGACCCCGTAGCGGATGCCCAGGACAAGTCAGCCTCTGCATGCGTCTGTGCCCGATCGCGTGCGTCCCACCAGCAAGCTTTCCTCAACAAACCCAGTGGCACCAGGTCGGCCAGACCAGCCCCGAGATCGAACCACTCAGCAGGTGTCCAGATCACTTCACGGCCATCTGGCAACTCGGCATGCCATTCGCCCTGGTCGAACCAGATCGACTCGGCCCAGTCCGGGCGCTCGAACGACTCCAATTCCAAACACCGCCCCCCGACCTCCACCCGGCAGGTTGCCCCGACCCCGGCGTCAGCAACCTCACCACTCGACAGCACCGAGGTCGTCAGCAGCCCGGCATCGTCCTGGCGAAACACCGCCTCAGGCAGTGCCGCCAGCAACCCATCAATCAGCTTGCGCACCGGCACCTTGTCGAGCAACGACGTGCCCAACACCGCCCCGACCGGCGCCAGCCACTGCCGCCACCCGGACCGTGTCGTCGCATCGCCCATCAGCACCTTGTGCAGCGCAATGCCCAGCCCCGCCACCACGGTCTTGCTCAGGCCCTGCGCCACCGTGCCATCGCGCAACAACTGGCCCACCAGCGCCTTGGCTCGGGCCACATCACCGTTCACGTAACGAACAGCCACATCGATGACCAGGCTCAACTGCACGGCCTCGGGTGGCTGCGCCACGTGCCGGGTGATCGACCAGTACGCCACGCCGGGCAGATCGCTCGCGAGCTGTATGCCGGTTGTCTCTGGCGACCGGGGTTGCAATCTGAGCTGAATCGGTCCCGGCTGTCCGGGCTGGGCAGGTGGCAATTGCTCCAGCGTCAGGACCATCGGACGGGTGTCGTCACCCGCCAGCAGCCAGGCTTGGGCGTCCAGGTTGATGCCGGCAGGCAGGGGCTGTGCGCCGCTGCGCAGCCGGTCCCGGTGCGCCAGCAGCCACGCCGCCTGCAGCTCTTCACCGCCACGGGCGACCAGGTCCAGGTTGCGAATCCCGAACTGCGCCATGTACGCCGTCACCTCCCCCGACAGATTCCGATCACCAGACCGCGCGATGGCGACACAAGCCTGTCGCGCCAGGGCATCCGCCGCCTCGATGCCCGCCCGCAGCATCGCCGACAACGGATGGTCAATCGGCCACTCGGGAGCGATGTGGCGGGCGTATTCGGCCCGGACTAGCGGCGAGCCAGCCTGCAGATGCCGCCACATCACCGACACCACCGCCGTGCGCTGCGCCTGCGGCAGCGCCAGCCAGTCCAGCCGCACACGCGCCATGTCCTCGGGATCGACCATGCAGGTCGTTGCACCGGACCAGATCGCCGCGTCATGCCAGACCGCCAGTTCGGTTCCCACGTCCACCGCCGCCCCCTGCCGCGCCAGCGCCCGCCGCAGGTCTCGCAGCACGTCAGGGGTCACGCAGGGATGTCCGAACAAGGCGGCTCGCAGCCCGCGCACGCCGTCATCCGGCAAGCCTGCTGCTGGCGCACGCATGGATCGCCATCCTGTCCGGCGCACGAGACGCATCGACGCCGACTCACCGTCCAGCAGCAGCGCCACGTCCATCGCCCGCGCCACCTCCGCCACCACCTGCCGGCGCGGCAGCGGCGCCAGCAACAACGCCCTCGCCCCTGCCCGGTCGAGTCGCTGCCCCCACGCCGCCCACCGCGCCATCAGCGCCACATCCGCCGCCCCCTGACCGGCGTCTCCCAGCACGGCCACTGCACAGCGCCCATCGACAGACAGCGTGGGCGGATACCGGTCGGCCTCATGCACCTCCAGACGCGGCCCCAGCACCCGCTCCAGTGAACTCAGCACCCTTCTCAGGTCTTCGTCCAACGGGCACAGCCGCTCTCGAACATCGAACACCACGCACACCCGCACCGGCCAAGCGGCCCGCTCCCGCACCGGCCAGCGGTGGATCGGTTCACGCCGTGTCAGGTGGCGCAGCAAGCGGGCCATGTCGGGCGCGCGGGTGCGGCGCTGACGCGCCAGATGCCGCCTCAGGAAAGACGCCAGCCGTGCATCGCTGACCAGCGGCGCGACCACCGGCGCTTGGGCATCCGGTGCGCGCTCGAATGCTTCGATGCCCGGCAACTCGGCTTGGGACAACCACGCCGGCATGTCGGTTTGCACGCCCGATTTGCGCAGATCCGACGCCACGCGCCAGAACCGTTGCTTCGGGACTGAACGGGACTCCGGTCGCTCGGGATCACGCTTGTTCTGGCCTCGTACCGCGCCAGCATCGGAGCCACCCGGCCACTCACCTGTGGTCTCGTCAGGGGGGCGCTGGGGCAACCCTTTCGATGTTTTCGGCCGCTCGAAACCCAAGGCACTCGCGGCGTCCGCCCACTGCGACTCGGGCAGGGCGTCCAGCACCCGCAGCAGGTCACCCCAGCCCATGTCGGTCTTGTTCATGGCGACAGGCTGCGGGTCTTGCGAATGAACGTGCTGAGCAATTCGATCCGCCGGCCTTGTTCAGCGGGGTTGTTGGCATACAAGGTGGCCAGTGCCCCGATGAGGTCCAGGTATTCAGAAGTACCCGGCAGGTAGTCGCCAGGGTCCGCTCCACGCCGCACGGCCACGATCCGTTCTGCCGCCTCGTTGAGGACATGGCACGGGCCGGGCCACTGACCGATGGCGGTCAGGTAACGCTGGTGCTGCGTGCCCAGCAGGACCAGTTCCTTGATCAACGCCTGCTCGTCCTTGGGCAACTCCAGCGTGATCGACAGGCAGCGCCTCAAGAACGCTGGCGGCAGTTCGCGCTCCTCGTTGGTCGTGATGACGATCAGGGGCCGGGTCGCCGCCGTGCAGCGCACCGGCTGCGCACCCTGGAACGGCGGCGTGAACCCCTTGTTGGCCAGCACATCGAGAAGGGCGTTCGGCAAGTCCGGATCAGCCTTGTCGATCTCGTCGATCAGCAGCACGGCCCGGTCAGCGTTCGGCTTCCAGACCTGCGGTGCCTCGCAAGGCACCGAGGCACGGCCGCAGTTCGTCGCCTGCCGCTGCGCACCATCCCAGTCATAGGCCCACCACAGCGCCTGCGGCTGGACATAGTGCAACTCGTCCTTCGCCTGATGGGCTTGTGCGTCCGACAGGCGCTTGACCGCATCGACACGCCACATCAGGTCGTGCGGCTCCGTGTGCCCGTCGATCACGATGGAGAGAAAGGGCCGGTTCGCGAAGGCCGCTGCCGCACGGGCCGTCTGGCTCTTGCCGACACCCGGCAATCCGCGCACCAGCAACGGCCGCCCGATGGCCTCGGCCGCCCGCAGCGCCGCGACCGTTTCCGCCTTGAAGCGGTGGACGCCCGCCGGCCAAGTGCCGTGCTCAGGGATGTCGATCGGCAAATCATCCGGTGTCTCGCTCACCGGATAGTCAGGAATGGGTGGGAGTTGCACAGTCATGGGGTCGTACCGATCGTGTTGATTTCATTCAGGCAATACATGATCGCCACCTTCATCTCGATTTCGTCCTGATGCAGCACGGTCGGCAGATGCGAGGGTGTCTTCCCCAGCCGCCCGACCGCCGCGATGCCCAGTTCCTCGGCCAGCGATTGCAGTACCTGCATCACCTCCGGCTGATCACCCACCACATCAGTGAGCACATAAGGCTTCTTGACCTTGGCGCTGAACGCAAGGAACTTGCGGAACTCATCCAGTTTGTCTTCGGGTAGCGGCTCGCTTGCCCCTGCCGGATAAGAGACCGTCTTCTTGGCCCGCGTCCAGGTTTCCTTATGGGCTTTGGCATTGCGGTCCTTGCCGATTCCGGCATGGCCTACGAGGTCGATGGTGCGTTCGGAATGGAATCCTTTTTCGTCATCGGTTTCGGTGCGCAACTCCACCGGCGAATCGGTCGCGACGGCATGAACGATGGCGGCAGTTCCGGCCAACGCCACCGGCATCGGCCTGTCTGCACTGCCCTCGTCGCACCACTCACGCGCCGCCGCACGATCGACCAGCAGCCCGCACAGACAGGACAGCATCGTCAGGCAGTCCTTGTGACGCTGTTTCGCTGTTTCGAGGTTGGGCGGTTCACCTGCCCAGACTTCCTTTGCTGTCTGCAGGGCGATCACCAGACTGGCCACCAGATCGCCACGCCGGTCAGGATCGAAGCTGCCGAGCGGCTCAACGCCCCAAGCTGTGGAAAGGGCAGCCAAGCTGGGATGCTTCAGCCGATCCGAGATCGTCTTGTGGGCAGCGGCCCACGCCTGAAACTCCGGCACAGTCGGGACGGGGTGCAGCCCGGTCTTGTCGGTGATGGCCCGTCGCAACTTCACGAAGGACACCCCCCACTTCTCGACCTTGCCACTCAGTTTCACCTCCAGTTGCACCGCATTGCGGTCCATCAGCACAGCCAAGGGCGCCAGCTCACCCATCAACTGGTCCTTGGGGATCGCGGCCACCTCCCAGAGCACCGGCACGATCAGCGGCCCGGTCTTGTCCTGCGCCAACGCCAGTGCCCGCGTCACCTCGCGGCGCACATAGTCCACTTCGTTGGAGGCCAGGCGTCGTTTCAGTTCATCCAGCCAGATCGGTGTGATCAACACCAGCACCACCTTGGCCGCAGAAACCTTCTCATCCAGATACGCTGGGAACTCGACGCCGGGATCAATGTCCTTTCGATCCAGAAACACCGTGTTCGGCCCGAACCAGCCAGCCAGGTGCTGGTAGAACGGTTCCGCGAACTGATCCCGATCGGCTCGCCGATAACTGATGAAGATCGGCCGCCCTGGCTCTTCTGTACCCATGCTTGCCCCCATGTCTATTCACCCAAACAGCGCAGCGACTTTCTCCGAGCCACCCCAATCTGTCAATCGAGACGCCACCGCATACCAGCGCCCACCCCAGGGTGACCACCCGGAAACTCCATCCTTCGATTGATGAATTTTCTATTCATCTACTATTCACCGCATGTCCACCGCAGACCTGCTCGCCCACCTCCAGCGCCTAGGCCCGCTCACCTCCCCCGAGCTGCAATCCCTGCTCGGCAAGAGCCAGCCCACCATCTCCCGCCTGCTGCGCGACCTCGGCCCGCAGGTCGTCACCCTCGGCGCCGGCCGCACCACGCGCTATGCCGTGCCGCAGCCCATCCTCGGCCTGTCCCCGCGCCAATCGCTGTACTGGATCGACGCGACCAGCACGGCGCAGTCCTGGGGCGAACTGACGCTGCTGCACGGCGGACGTGTCCACGTCACGGCGCCGGGGCTGGACGTGCTGACCGCGCCGGGCGAGCCGTGGCCCTGGTTCCTCGCGCCGCTGCGGGCACAGGGCTTCCTCGGCCGCCTGCTGGGCAAGCAACTCGCAGGCCTCGGCTTCGACAGCAACCCCGAACGCTGGACCACCGAGCAAGCGCTATTCGCTGCTACCCACCTGCCAGACGCTCCCGGTGCCATCGTTCTGGGCGACGCGCTGGCACAGCCGGTGCAGCCCGTCACCGTGGACACCGCCGACCCGACCGCCCGCGCCGCCACCTACGACACCCTCGCCGCCGATGTCGCCGCCACGCTGCCCGCCGGCTCCTCCGCTGGCGGCGAGCAGGCCAAGTTCCTCTACCGCCGCGCCGACGGCCAGGGCGCCGAGCTGGTCAAGTTCAGCCCACCCCACGGCACCCCGTTCGGCGACCGCTGGAGCGACCTGCTGCACGCCGAGGCGCTGGCGCTGCAATTGCTGGGCGACCACGGCGTCCCGGTCGCGCATACCGAGGTCATCCGCACCCCGCGCCGCACCTGCCTCGTCTCGCAACGTTTCGACCGCCTCCCGCCCGCCACCCCCGGCGCACCACTCGGCCGCCTCCACGTCGTGGCGCTCGACGCCATGCACCAGGCATTCGTCGCCGGCCCCCGCCAGCACTGGGCCGCCACCCTCGCCGAACTCGCCCGCCAGCGCCGTGTCCCGCCCGAGGTGCCCGTGCAGGCCGAGCACCTGCTCCACTTCGGCCGCCTGATCGGCAACACCGACATGCACTTCGGCAACCTGAGCCTGTGCGTCACCCGCGAGGACGTGGCGGCGGGCCGCTGCACGCTGGCGCCGCTGTACGACATGCTGCCGATGCGCTGGCGGCCGGACGTGGTGCGCGGCGATCTGGACCTGCTGCCATTCGAGCCAGACGCCGCCGCGCTGGGCTGTGCGCCAGCACGCGCCTGGGCGCAGCAGTTCTGGGCCGCGATGGCGGAACACCCGGGTGTCAGCCGGGCGTGGCGGGCGCTGGCGGTGACGATGCAATCGAGAATCGCCCCATGACCGCCTCTCCCGCCATCCTCCAGGCCCTCGCCGCCGCCGCCCTCTTCGGCGCCAGTGCCCCGCTCGCCAAGCTGCTGCTGGCGCAGTCCTCCCCGTGGCTGATGGCCGGCCTGCTCTACGCCGGCTCGGGCCTCGG
This sequence comes from Sphaerotilus sp., assembly GCF_031429695.1. Classification (GTDB taxonomy): domain Bacteria; phylum Pseudomonadota; class Gammaproteobacteria; order Burkholderiales; family Burkholderiaceae_C; genus Sphaerotilus. Next base: position 28,217 of record NZ_JANPAB010000007.1, on the reverse strand, counting down.
CCTGCTGCTGTGGCGGCTGGTCACGCGGGCGCCCAGCGTGCGCATGCCCAAGGGTGAGGTGCGCTGGCTGGCATTCGCCATCCTGGCGGGCGGCGTGGTGGCGCCTGTTCTGCTGATGCAGGGACTCGCACAGATGCCCGCGTCCGGCGCATCGCTGCTGCTCAACGCCGAGGCGGTGCTGACGGCGGTGATCGCGTGGGTGGTGTTCCGGGAGAACGCGGACCGGCGCATCGTGCTCGGCATGGTGGCCATCGTGGCCGGGGCGGTCGTGCTGGCGGGCGGTGATGCCTCCGGGTTCGGCGGGATCGGGCCGGCCGCGCTGGTGCTGGGCGCCTGCCTGTGCTGGGCGGTGGACAACAACCTGACGCGCCAGGTGTCGCTCACGGATGCCTCGTTCATCGCGATGGCCAAGGGGCTGGCCGCGGGCGGCGTGAACCTGCTGCTGGCGTGGCAGACCGGCGCCGCGTGGCCGGGCCTGGGCGTGGCCGCAGCGGCGGGGCTACTCGGGCTGCTGGCCTATGGGGTCAGTCTGGTGCTGTTCGTGGTGGCGCTGCGCGCGCTGGGCACGGCGCGCACCGGGGCGTATTTCTCGGTCGCGCCGTTCTTCGGGGCGGCGCTGTCCGTGTGGCTGCTGGGCGAGCCGGTCACGGCACCGCTGCTGCTGGGCGGGGCGCTGATGGCGCTGGGTGTCTGGCTGCATGTCACCGAACAGCATGGCCATGCCCATACCCACACGCCGCTAGAACACCGCCACGCCCACGTCCATGACACCCACCACCAGCACCTGCATGACGCCGACGCGCCCCCCGGCGAGCGCCACACCCACTGGCACCGCCACGCGCCGCTCACCCACACCCACGCGCATTTCCCGGATGCACACCATCGGCACCCACACTGAATGCGCTGAAGGGAGGCTGAGCAACAGCGGGTGATTCAGATCATGCGGGGAACCGCGGTGCCGCTCTACAGTCGGACAGTCTTTCCACTGACCCCGACACCATGCAAAAAACCTCCGCACTCGCCGTCACCGCCCTCACCCTGGCGCTGTCCGCCCTGGCCGCACCGGCTGCGCACGCCGCCGATGGCTGGCAGTGGCTGCCGGCGGTCAATGACCCGACGTGGAAGCCCGAAGCCTCGCTGGCCCTCACCGGCAGCCGCGTCGGCCCGGGCACCGGTCCGAACGCCAACGGCTGGGGCTTGGACCTGAACTTCAACTGCGGCCTCGTGCAGACCCCCGACAAGCGCATCCGCAGCCATGTGAACGTCACGCACACGAGCAAGAACGGCACGTCGGTGAACGCCTTCGAGGTGTCACCGCGTTACACGGTGCCGCTGGGCGACGGCCTGTCGGCCGGTGTCGGCCCGAGCGTAGGCGCGTTCCAGGTCAGCACGCCGGGCAATGACCGGACGCTGCTGGGCGTGGGCGCCGCAGCGGGCATGAACTACCGCGCCGGCATGCTCTACACCGGCTTCGACATCCGCTACCACGCGACCACGTCGCGCAGCGGCGTCGACCACGACCCGCTGACCTTCGGCGCGAAGGTCGGCATCAACTTCTGACCGGCGCGACGCCGGAGACTGGACTTCAGCCCTTGAGCGGGTAGCGCCGCAGGAGCTGCATCGGCGCTCCGGCGCTGGGCTCGACGTACAGGCTCAGCGCGTCGCAGCGCCACGGCCGCTCCAGCGCCGGCGAGAAGAAGGTGCGTGCCAGATCGAGCCAGACCTGGCGCTCGCCGTCGTCGGCCACCGTGTCGCTCAGGGTGCAGTGAAACACCCAGCGGTCGAGCACATGCGGATAGCCCCAGCGCACCAGCAGCGCCGACTGGTGGGCATCGAGCGTGCTGCGGCTCTGCAGGCGCTGCAGGTCGGCGGCGGTGGGCGGATCACGGAAGCTGTCGAGTTCGCGCATGCAGGTGTCGGCGAGCTGGTGCAGCGGGTGGCTCGGGTCGAGCGGCCCGGCCGACTGCAGCACGATGAAATCGGCCAGCGTGCTGACCTCCAACGCCGGCATGTCAAAGGCCTGGAGCTGCCGACTCAATGCGCACAGTGCGGCATGCAAGCCTTGCATCGAGGAACCCTCCGCCAGCCGCATCGGCGGCTTCAGCGTGGCATGGAATCCGTAACGCCACGGCGTGGCCCTCCGCGACGGCGGCGAGGGGGCGAGATCGCTGGACGGGTCACGGCCCAGCCAGGTGCATCCGGCTTGCCACAGGGGGTGGTCGGCGGGCGGGGTGAGATAAATCGCGTATCGGGCGCTCATGAAGACATTGCGGGCATTCGGCTGTGCCATAGCCTACATGGTTCCAGCCGGTTTCGTGCAGTCCGACACACCAAGATTTCCGCTTTCAGCCCCCCGGGGACGCAGATCATTCGGTCCGCCGCCCCCGTTGTGAACACTGCACATCGGGGGCCAAGCTGGCGGGCGCAAACTCTCGCCCATGCAACAAGAACAGGTGATGACCCGCGCGCGGCTGGTGCTGCCAGGGGAGGTGGTGACGGGCACGGTGGTCCTGCGGGGGGGCCGGATCGTCGATCTCGACCAGGCGCTGTCGACGCTGCCCTCGGCCATCGATCTGGAGGGCGACTTCCTCCTGCCAGGGCTGGTGGAGCTGCACACGGACAACCTGGAGCGCCACGCCATGCCGCGCCCCAAGGTGCGGTTTCCGATGTGGGGCGCCGTGCAGGCGCACGACGCCGAGGTGGCCTGCGCCGGCATCACGACGGTGTTCGACGCGATCGGCGTCGGCGATCCCTATGGCCAGGGGTTTCGCGCGCAGAACCAGGGCGAGCTGCTGTCGGTGCTCGACGCGCTGGATGCGGCCGGCGTGCTGCGCGCGGACCACCGCATCCACGCCCGCTGCGAGCTGCCCGCCGCCAACGCACGCGCGCTGTTCGAGCCGTTTGCCCACCACCCGCGGCTGGGCCTGATCTCGCTGATGGACCACACGCCGGGGCAGCGCCAGTGGTCTGACCTGGACCACGCCCGCGTCTACTACACCGGCAAGAAGGGCTGGACCGACGCGCAGTTCGACCAGGAGGTCCGGCTCGCCCCAGCCCGCCAGACCGCGCACGCCCGCCCCAACCGCGACTGGTTCGCCGCCTATGCCCGGGCCACCGGAACCGCACTGGCCTCGCACGACGACACCACGGCCGCGCACGTCGACGAGGCGCACCACCTCGGCGCCGTGATCTGCGAATTCCCGACCACGCTCGACGCCGCCCGCCGCGCCCGCGCGCGCGGCTTGCTGACGCTGGCTGGCGCGCCCAATGTGCTGCGTGGCACCTCGCACGCGGGCAATGTGGCGGTGGCCACGCTGGTGCGCGAGGGCGTGCTGGACGCACTGTCCTCGGACTACGTGCCAGCCAGCCTGCTGGCCGCCGCCTGGCAGCTGGCGCGCGAGGATCTGCTCGACCTGCCTGCCGCGGTCCGGCTGGTCACGCTGCAACCCGCCCGCGCGGCCGGACTGGCCGACCGGGGAGCGCTGGCCCCCGGGCTGCGCGCGGATCTGGTGCGGGTGCGCGAGGTCGCCGGCCACCCGGTGGTGCGTGCAGTCTGGAACAGCGGTCGCCGGGTGGTCTGAGCGGTCACGGCATCGTCACACCCGCCGCGGTGATGACCCGCTGGTGCGACACCTCGGACGCTGGCACGCGCCCCACCTGGCCCAGCCGCTGCAGGTAGTCGGCGAAGGTCTGCGTGTAGAGCCGGTAGGTGTTGACCGCCTGCCCCGCCGCCGTGGCCGCCCCGAGCGTGGCATAACCGTCCTTGCCGGCAGCGATGAAATCGTTGGTCACCAGCACATAGGTGCGCGCCGGGTCGATGGCCGACCAGCGGCCCGTGGCCCGGTCCATCACCTCGACCTGGCTGAAGCGTCGGCCCGCGGGCTGGCGCAGGTCCAGCGCCCAGCGCAGCCCGGCCGCGTAGGGGTGGGAGCCGTCGGACTGGCGCTGGTCCAGGTAGTTGGCGACCGCGTCCTCCAGCGCCGCGACGATCTGCGTGCCCGTCAGCGAGAGTTCGACCAGCACATTGGTGAAGGGCAGCACGGTGAAGGCGGTGTTCATCGACAGCGGCCCGGCGCCGATGCCGGTGCGCACGCCACCCGCGTTCTGCAACGCCATCTCCGCCCGCGGGCTGGCGGCCAGAAAGGCGGCGGCCACCACCTGCGCCGCGTCGCTGCCGCGGGCCAGCAGGTTGGCCTGCTCGCAGCCGGCGAGCGCGCCGGAGCGGTTGGTCGTCTCGCCTGGCACGCGCACGAGGCACAGCGGCTCGGTCGCCGTGCCGATCAGGCGCTGCTTCTGTGCCGCCACCTGGCTGGAGTAGGCGGACAGCACCTGCTCCGCCGCCGCATCCGGCACCGTGACGCGCACCTGGGGCACGTCGGCCAGCCGGCTGCGCAGCGCCGCCGCCGTGGCCTCATCGACGGGGACGAAGGCACCGGCCGCATTCTTGCGCCTGAACTGGTCGCCAATGACCAGCGAGGCCTGTCCGCCGCAGCGCGTCACGGCGCCGCGCGCGTCGAACTGCACCTCCATCAACCCGAAGGCTTTGCTGTATTCCCAGGCCTGGCCGATGCAGACCGGGTCGCCGTCGCGGTTCTTCGCCACGGTCGGATACGGCCCCGCGCTGGGCAGGCCCTGGGCGCTGAAGTCGCCCAGCAGCGTGTGCGAATCACCGCCGATGACCACGTCCACATCGGTCAGTGCCGCGGCCATGGCGCGGTCGGCGTCGTAGCCCTGGTGCGTCAGCAGCACGATGTGGCGCACGCCGCGGGCCTTGAGCGTGTCGATGGTCTGCTGCGCGGTGCGGGTCTCGTCGAGGAACTGCGTGCTCGCCAGCGGGCGCGAGGAGTTGACCGTCTTGCCGACGATGTCGATGCCGATGATGCCGACCGGCACACCGCCGACGGTCTTGATGGTGTAGGGCTGGAGCACCGACGGGCCGGTCGGTGCCAGCGGTGTGCCGGGCGCGGGCACGACATTGGCAGCCAGCACCGGGGTCTGGCAGTCGCCGGCGCGCAGGTGGTCGAGGAACCCGCGCAGCACGCCGTCGCCGTCGTCGAACTCGTGGTTGCCCAGTTCGAAGGCGTCGAAGCAGATGGTGTTCATCATCCGCGCGTCGGCCTCGCCCTTGAAGAAGGTGTAGTACAGCGAGCCGGTCACCGCATCGCCCGCGTGCAGCTTGAGCAGGTTCGGCCGCGCGGCCTGCTGGCGGAACAGCGTCGTCAGCCGCGCGAAGCCGCCCAGCTCGACCTGGGTGGGCACGCCGTCGAGCAGCAGCTCCGCCGCGGGGATCGGCTCCAGCTGGGAGTGGTGGTCGTTGATGTGGGCGATGTGCAGCGTCAGCGGCGGCGCGGCGGCTGTAGCGGGCACCGTGCTGCAACCGGACTGGACCGCGCCCAGCAGCAGCAGCAGGGCCATGGATCCCAGGGTGGACAGTGATTGCATGGGCAGCGCCTCCGGTCGATGTCCGGATTGTCCTGCGCCGGATCGGCAGGTGTCACTTGACAACTGCGGCACAGAAACCGAAGGTAGCGGGCTGACCACACCACACGGGGAGATTTGTCCATGCTGCAACGCCGACTCTGGGCCGCCCGCGCCGCCGCGGGCCTGTTTGTCCTGAGCACCCTCGCGCTCCTGGCGGGCTGCGGCAGCAAGGACGATGGCTCGGGCGACACCAGCGCCACCACCGGCACGCTGCGCGTCGTCAACGCCACGACGCAGCGCGCCGCCGTCGGCCTGCTGATCGACGAGGTGTCGCGCGAAACCGGCATCGCGCGCGATGGCGCCAGCGCCACCTACCGCGTCACCGCCGGCAGCCACGCCATCGCCCTGGCCAACAGCAGCGGCAGCGCGCTGGCCTCGACCGCGCCCACCATCGCCGCCGGCAGCGCCACGACGCTGGTGGCCTGGACGGGTGACAACAACGTGGTCAAGTACCTCGCGCTCGACGACAAGGAAAGCCTGCCGGCGGCCGGCCGCAGCAAGCTGCTGGTGTTCAACGCCGCGCGTGACGCCGGGGCGCTCGATGTCCACCTCACCCCCGTCGCCGAAACCCTGAGCGATGCACCGCTGCTGGGCAACGTCGCCGCCGGCAGCGGCAGCAGCGGCTACAGCACCGTCAACGCCGGCACCCACCGCCTGCGCCTGCTCAAGGCCGGCAGCGTGCTGGCCAGCGACGTGCGGCTCGACACCACGCTGACGCTGGCCGACGGCGGCATCACCGCGCTGGTCATCACGCCGAGCACCGGGGGCGTGCTGGCGCATGCCCTGCTGCTGCAACCGGCCACGGCGGTGGTGGCGCTGAACAACCCGCAGGCCCGCGTGCGCCTCGTCAGCGCCCTGCCCGCCAACCTGCCCGTCACGGGCACCTTCGGCGGCACGGGCCTGGCCGCGCTGGGCGGCTCGCCGGCCATCGGCGTGTACACGCTGGTGCCGGCCGGCACGGCGCAGCCCGCGGTCACCGTCAACGGCGCCACGCTCACCGGCGCCACCTGGACCGCCGCCGCCGGCAGCGACACCACGCTGCTCGTCACGGGAACAGGCGCCGCACCGCAGCTCGGTGCGGTCAGCGACGACAACCGCCTGCCCACCAGCAGCAGCGCCACCCGCGTCCGCCTCGTCCACGGCCTGGGCGACATCGGCCAGGACCTGACACTGAACATCGCCGGCGCCGCCGTCGCCACCGCCAGCCCGGGCACGGTGTCGCCCATCACCTCGGTGTCCGCCGTCACCGACACCACCCTGTCCGTGACCCACGCCATCACCGCCGCCACCGTCTACCAGCTCACCGGCAAGACACTCGATGCCGGGGCGCTCTACAGCGTGTTCCTGCTCGGGGACAGCCGGCTGGCCGCGGGCAACGGCTTGCTGAGCGCGGTGGTCAAGGAGCGTTGATCAGACCGTGCGGACCGCGGCTTCCAGCGCATCGACGAACACGCACGCCACGTCGAAACCGGTCTGCTGCTGGATCTCCTGGAAGCAGGTCGGGCTGGTGACGTTGATCTCGGTGACACACTCGCCGATCACGTCCAGCCCGATCAGCAGCAGCCCGCGGGCGGCGAGGACCGGCCCGAGCGTCTCGGCGATCTCGCGGTCGCGCACGGACAGCGGCTGCGCGACCCCCTTGCCCCCTGCAGCGAGGTTGCCACGCACCTCCGTGCCCTGCGGGATACGCGCCAGGCAGTACGGCACCGGCACGCCGCCGATGACCAGGATGCGCTTGTCGCCATGGACGATCTCGGGCAGGAATTTCTGCACCATCACCGTCGTGCTGCCGTCCTTGGTCAGCGTCTCGATGATGGAGCCGAGGTTCATGCCGTCCGGTCCGACGCGGAAGATGCCCATGCCGCCCATGCCGTCGAGCGGCTTGAGGATGATGTCGCCGTGCTCGGCGTGGAAGGCGCGCACGGCCTCGGCCTCGCGCGTGACCAAGGTCGGGCCGATCCACTCGGGGAATTCGAGGATCGCGAGCTTTTCCGGGTGGTCGCGCAGCGCGGACGGCTTGTTGAAGACGCGGGCGCCATCGCGCTCGGCCTGCTGCAGCAGGTGCGTGGCGTAGATGTACTCGGCGTCGAAGGGCGGGTCCTTGCGCATCAGCACGGCGTCGGTGTCGGCCAGCGCGACCTCGCCCTCGGCGACCACCTCGAACCAGTCGGCCTGCTCGCGGCCGGTGAGGATGACCGTGCGGCAGCGGCGCGCCACGACCCGGCGGCCACGCACCCAGACGAGGTCGCGCGGCGCGCAGACCTGCAGCGTGTGACCACGCCGCGCCGCCTCGCGCATCATCGCGAAGGTGGTGTCCTTGTGCGTCTTGAAGGACTCGATCGGGTCGGCGACGAACAGCAGCTTCATGGTGGGCAACGGGGTGTTCAGAGGGTCGCGCAGTGTTGCACAGCCCCGCCAACCCCGTTGGCCGGGCCAGTCAAGTCGGCTCGGTGATGAAGGCGATCCGGCTCAGTCCGGCTTGCTGCAACTGCCCGATCAGCTCCGCCACCCGACCGTAGGGCACGAGCTTGTCGGCGCGCAGCAGCACCTCGGGGCGCTCGCCGCCACGGTGCTCGATTGCCTTCAGCCGCTCGGCGAACGCAGGGGGCTCCAGCCGCTCCTCGCCCCAGTAGAGCGCACCATTGGCCTGCAGACCGAGGCTGATCGCCATGGGCATCTGCTCGGTGGGCGCCGCGCCGTCCGCCTTGGGCAGATCGAGCTTGAGGCTGGAGGTCATCAGCGGCGCCGTGATCATGAAGATCACCAACAGCACCAGCATCACGTCGATCAGCGGCGTCATGTTGATGTCGCTGAACGGCGCCTCGGCCTTGCGGCGCTCAAGACGGCCGAAGGCCATCGTCCTGCTCCCGTGCCCGTGCCCGCTTGTCCAGCGCCATCTCGCGCAGATCGTGCGCGAAGCCTTCGAGGTCGGCCTCGCAGGCGCTCACCCACTTGCCGAACACGTTGTAGGCCAGCACGGCGGGGATCGCCACCGCCAGTCCCGCCGCGGTCATGATCAGCGCCTCGCCGACCGGGCCGGCGACCTTGTCGATGCTGATCGAGCCGGTGGCCGAGATGCCCAGCAGCGCGTGGTAGATGCCCCAGACGGTGCCGAACAGGCCGACGAAGGGCGACGTGCTGCCCACCGACGCCAGCAGTACCTGCCCGGTCTGCAACTGGCCGAGCACGCGGTGCAGTGCATCGCGCAGCAGGCGGGTGAGGCGTGATTCGGCGTCGCTGCCGGCGTCGAGCGTGCCGGGGGCCATCGGGTGCAGCAAGGCGTCGAGCATCGGCGCCAGGATCTGCTCGCGGTCGAGCGCGGCGAGCTGCGTGCGGCCAGTCGCCACGTCGGGCGCCGACCAGAACACCGGCACCGCCCGCGCCAGATCCTGCCGCGCACGGGTCAGCACCCACGATTTCCACAGGATCAGCACCCAGGCCGACACCGACATCGCCAGCAGCAGCGCCGCAACCGTGCGCGAGACGCCATCACCGGCCGACCAGATCCGCGCCAGCCCGTCCACGCGGGTCAGCCCAGACCGAGCACGTCGTCCATGCCGTACAGGCCGCTGGCCCGCCCGGCAAGGAAGCGCGCAGCGCGCAGGCTGCCCTGCGCGTAGGTCACGCGGCTGCTGGACTTGTGCGTGATCTCGATGCGCTCGCCGATGCCCGCGAACAGCACGGTGTGGTCGCCGACCACGTCGCCGCCACGGATGGTGGCGAAGCCGATCGTGCTCGGGTCGCGCGCGCCGGTGACACCTTCACGGCCGTAGACGGCGCACTCCTTCAGGTCACGGCCCAGCGCATTTGCCACGACTTCGCCCATCTTCAGCGCGGTGCCGCTCGGGGCGTCGACCTTGTGGCGGTGGTGGGCCTCGATGATCTCGATGTCGTAGCCCTCGTTCAGCGCACGCGCGGCCATGTCCAGCAGGCGCAGCACGACGTTGACGCCGACGCTCATGTTGGGCGCCATCATGATCGACACGTCCTGCGCAGCGGCGGCGATCTCGGCCTTCTGGGCATCGGAAAAACCGGTGGTGCCGATGACCAGCTTGACACCGAGTTCGCGGCAGACCGCCAGATGCGCCAGCGTGCCCTCGGGGCGGGTGAAGTCGATCAGGCAGTCAGCGCCCTGCAGGCCGGCGCGCAGGTCAGCGGTGACCAGGACACCGCTGGCCTGGCCGAGGAAGGCCGAGGCGTCCTGGCCGATCGCGGGGCTGTCGGCACGGTCGAGCGCGCCGGCCAGCACGCAGTCCTCGGCGGCCATGACGGCTTCGATGAGCATGTGGCCCATGCGGCCGGTGCAGCCGGCGATGGCAACGCGCAGCGGCGCGGTGGCGAACGGGGAAGCAGCGGGAGCGTTCATCGGGCAGAGGTTTCCAGCGGGGGGTAGGAGCGGGCCGGGCCGCTGGCCGCCGTCTGCGGCGGCTGCGCGGAGCGGCTTGGAGCGGGCACCGGAATGGCGCGCAGTTGCTGCTCGTCGAGTTCGAGCACGGTCTTGCGCGACGGCGGTTTGCTCGCGTCGATCGAGGCGACGAACTCGCGCTCGGTCGGCACGGCATCCGCCTCGAAGCGCGCCACACGGTCGTTCTCGAAGAAGACCGTCACGCGGCGCTGCTGCGGCGCGGTGCCCTGGCGGCGGATGGTGAAGACGTAGTCCCAGCGGTTGGCATGGAACACGTCGTTCAGCAGCGGCGCGCCCAGCAGCGTGCGCACCTGGTCGCCCGACAGGCCGGGGCGGAGCTGCGCCACCATGTCCTGGGTGACGACGTTGCCCTGCACCACTTCCATGCGGTAGGGCGTGACAAAACCGAGCAGCGAGCCGTCGGACGAGATGGTCGAACACCCGGCCAGCATGGCAACAGCCATGAGCAGGAGGGACGACACGGGGTGGGGGAAGCGGGTCAGAGCAGCCATGTGGTTTTGGTGGTAGACACCGCCGTGAGCGGCACATCCCGATATGATCCGGCCATTCTAGCGAGCCACCAGGGCCGCGCACGACCCCAGGCCACACCAGCCGGACAGGCAATCCCATGACGAACGCGGAAGAACTCAAAAGCTCGGGCCTGAAAGCCACCTTGCCGCGCATCAAGATCCTCGAAATCTTCCAGCGCTCCCAGCAGCGCCACCTGACGGCCGAGGATGTATACAAGGTGCTGCTGCACGAGGACGCCGACATCGGGCTGGCCACCGTCTACCGCGTGCTGATGCAGTTCGAGCAGGCCGGCCTGCTCAGCCGCAACCACTTCGAGAGCGGCAAGTCGGTGTTCGAACTCAACGAGGGCCAGCACCACGACCACCTTGTCTGCCTGGACTGCGGCCATGTCGAGGAATTCTTCGACGCCCAGATCGAAGCCTGCCAGCACTCGATCGCCCAGGAGCGTGGCTTTGCGCTACAGGAGCACACCCTGGCGCTCTACGCCCACTGCACCAAGACCGGCTGCGCGCGCCGCGCCGCCAAGTAAGCCGCCGGACTCAGAGCCCCGGCTCGCCGCGGTCCATCAGGTCGCGGTGGCGCTTGATGAATTCCTTGTACGTGTCGATGCCACGCAGTTGCAGCACCGTGTTGCGCACCGCCGCTTCGACCAGCACCGCCAGGTTGCGCCCCGCGTCCACCGCGATGATCACCTTGCGCACCGGCATACCGAGCACGTCCTCGTACAGCGGCTCGTAGGGCAGGCGCTCGAAATCACGTTCCAGCGTTTCCTTGCGGACCATGTGGACGATCAGCTTCAGCCGCATCTTCCGGCGCACCGCCGTTTCGCCAAAGATCGCCTTGATGTCGAGCAGGCCGATGCCGCGCACCTCCAGCAGGTTGCGCAGCAGCTCCGGGCAGCGCGCCTCGATCGCCGACTGCGACACGCGGAACAGGTCCACCACGTCGTCGGCCACCAGCCCGTGGCCACGCGAGATCAGCTCCAGCCCCAGCTCGCTCTTGCCCAGGCCGGACTCGCCCGTCAGCAGCACGCCCAAGCCCAGGATGTCCATGAACACGCCGTGGCGCGAGGTGCGCTCGGCGAAGTGCTGGCCCAGGTAGCCGCGCAGCACGTCGATGACGTGGCCGGCCGATTCGCGCGTGCAGAACAGCGGGATCTCGGCCCGCTCGCACATCGCCACCAGCCGGTCCGGCGGCGTGCAGCCATCGGCGACGACGACCACCGGCGGCTCCAGCGCGACGATGCGCGAGATGCGCCGCTCCTGCACGTCTCGCTCGGTGATTTCGAGGTACCCCACCTCGCGCCGGCCGACGATCTGGACGCGGTAAGGATGGATGTAGTTGAGGTAGCCAACCAGATCGGCAGCCGATTGCGCATCACGCACCGCCACCTCGTCGAAGCGGCGTTCAGGGTGGGCATGGCCTGCGATCCACTCCCACTTCAGCATGCCGCGGTGGGCATCGAACAGCGCCTCGGCGCTGATGACAGTCGGTTTCAAATCAGCCTCGGCACAAGCGTGGACGCTGGATCAGGCCACAGAGCGCAAGGGTTCCCAGCGGGAAATCAGCTCGTGCAGCTTCACCGGATCGGATTCGAGTTTCAACCGCTCTCGCAGTTCTCGGTCGGACAGCAGCTCGGCGATTTCGGAAAGGATCTCCAGATGGCGCTGGGTGGCGGCTTCCGGCACCAGCAGGAAGATCAGCAGCACGACGGGCTCATCGTCCGGCGCCTCGAAGGCGATCGGCTGCGCCAGCCGGACCACGGCAGCCAGCGGATTCTTCAGGCCTTTGATGCGGCCGTGGGGAATGGCGACACCATGCCCAAGTCCGGTGGAGCCGAGACGTTCGCGCGCGAAAAGATTGTCGGAGACGGTGGCACGGGCGATGGCGTGCTGGTTTTCAAACAGCAGACCAGCTTGCTCGAACGCACGCTTCTTGCTGGAAGCGTCCACGTTCACCAGCACATTGCCAGCAGGAAGGATCGCGGCGAGTCGGTTCATCGAGATCGGGCGCCGGTTTGAGCATGAGCCTTGGCAAGCGCGGGTCGGGTGTGTTCGGGGAGCTGATTATAGGAATCCGCGCGCCGGCTGTACGCAGCTTCTCGCATAAACGACTGCGGCCCCACTCGGGGGCCGCTGAACTCGTTCAGATCTGTCCTCAGACCGCTTCGCCGGCCACGGCAATGCGCTTGGGCGCGATGTGGTGGTGGTCCTGCAGCTTGTCCTTGTGGCGCACGACCTGGCGGTCGAGCTTGTCCATCAATTGGTCGATCGCGGCATAGAGATCCTCATTGGCGCTTTCCACGAAGATGTCGCGCCCCTTGACGTGCAGCGTGACTTCAGCGCGTTGTCGGCGTTCCTTTTCCTTCTGCTTCTCCACGGTGAGTAGCACGTTGACATCCACTACCTGGTCAAAGTGTCGGGTGACCCGGTCCAGCTTGGTCAGCACATATTCGCGCAGAGCCGGTGTAACTTCCAGATGATGACCGCTGATCGTGAGATTCATGAGGCCTCCTTTCGAGAGGTTGGGTGGGGAGACGTCGAACCCAGTGTGACCCTTTCAGGAATGGCTGACAAGCCCTCCCTGTGACACCCTGCAACCGCCGTGTGGAATTGCCCTGAGCCACCAGATTACAGCCCGACCCTCGGGTTTTCGAGCATTCAGACACACACTCTTCCGCAGTGCAATAATTGGTTCCGATGCTCAACGTCTTCACACTGGCCAACGGCCGCCTGTTCCAGGAAGAGATCGACGCCCTCGAAGCACTGGCCCATGTCGCGCCGGTCTGGGTCGATCTGGAAGCACCGACCGCCCAGGAAAAAGGCTGGATCCAGGCGCGCTTCGACCTGACGATCCCCGAGAACATCGTCGACGACGACCTGGAGGAATCCGCCCGCTTCTACGAGGAAGACAACGGCGAGCTGCACATCCGCTCCGACTTCCTGATCGACGACGGCGAGACCCCGCGCAACGTCCGCGTGGCCTTCATCCTGCACCACAACGTGCTGTTCTCGGTCCACTCGGAAGACCTGCCCGTGTTCCGGCTGCTGCGCCTGCGCGCGCGGCGCATCCCGGCCATGATCGAAGACGCCAAGGACGTGTTGCTCAAGCTCTATGACGCCGACGCGGAGTACTCGGCCGACGCGCTCGAAGGCATCTACGACTCGCTGGAGAAGGTCAGCGCGCGCGTGCTGAAGCAGGATGTGGACGACCGCGCCGCGGGCGAGGCGCTCTCGGCCATCGCCCACCAGGAAGACCTGAACGGCCGCATCCGCCGCAACGTGATGGACACGCGCCGCGCCGTGAGTTTCATGATGCGCAGCCGGCTGCTGAACGCGGAGCAGTTCGAGGAGGCCCGGCAGATCATGCGTGACATCGACTCGCTCGACTCGCACACCGCCTTCCTGTTCGACAAGATCAACTTCCTGATGGACGCCACCGTCGGCTTCATCAACATCAACCAGAACAAGATCATCAAGATCTTCTCGGTGGCATCGGTCGCGCTGCTGCCGCCGACGCTGATCGCCAGCATCTACGGCATGAACTTCCAGCACATGCCCGAGCTGTCGCAAACCTGGGGCTACCCGTTTGCACTCGGGCTGATGGTGGCGTCCGTCGCGGCGCCGCTGATCTATTTCCGCCGCAAGGGCTGGATGCGCTGAGTTCCCTGCCGAGGCCGCCAGACTGCCAACTATGCACGCCGAAAATGCGCAAGTGATCGCTAGACTCCGCGGAGCCCGGCCGTCTCGCGGCCGAGAACACCAAGAAAGCCCGCAGCGTCCCTGGCGCGTGTGGGGGATGGGGTTGCTGGCAGGATGGGCATTGGCCTCCCTGCCGGCATTCGCCCAGTTCGCGACAGCTCCCGAGCCCCAGCCGATCGACGAGATCGCCAGCCTGAGCACCGGAGCCGCCCGCAACGCCAGCGAATACCGCATCGAAGGCGCGCGCCATCTCTACATGCGCTACGCCCCGCAGATCTTCGATGGCAAGCTGCCGCCGATGCTCTACGCCATCGCCGCGTTCCGCACCACCATCGACAGCCGTGGCCGCATCACGGATCTGCGGGTCATGCGCTACCCCGCCGCGGCGCCCGAGGTCGTGCCGTGGCTCCAGCGCATGGTCTATGCCGCCGAGCCCTATCCGCTGCCGCCGCGCGGCATGAAGAGCGTGGTCTATCCCGAGGTCTGGCTGGTCACGGCGGACGGCAAGTTCCAGCTCCACACGCTGTCCGAGGGACAGGCGAACTCGGACGATCCGCCGCGCTGAGCCGGCGCCATCAACCGGCAGCGCGGCGCTTGAGCCAGCGCATCAGCGCGCCGATCACCGGCAGCTTCTCGTACAGCTCCTCCGCCGCGTCCCAGTAGTCGCGGTGCAGCACCAGCCGCCCGTCCGTGCCGAAGCGCAGGTGCGAGCCGCCGTGGATGGTCGTGGTGCCCGGCCCGAGGCGCGGCGCTTCGAACAGGAAATCCCAGGTCAGGAAGCACTGATCGCCCTCGGCCACTGCGTCCAGCACCACGAAGCGCGGTACCCCGAGGCTGTCAAACATGTGCGCGAAAACGCGGCGGATGCCGGGCACGTCATGCACCTCGTTGAAGGGATCCTTGAACCGGGCATCGTCGGCGTAGACCTCGCTCAGTCGGTTCAGATCGGCGGGGGCGAGCCGCTCGAAGAAGGTGATGACGCGGGCGACGCGGGTGTCCGGATGGCGTGGATTCAGTGGATTCATGGCCGTCCTCTCGCAAGCGATTCACATGCCCGTGGCGCGGCGCACCAGCGAAAAATACCACCCATCCCCGAGCATCCCCAGCAGCTTCAGCACCCGGCTGAACCGCTTCGGAAAATGGATCTCGAACGCGCCCCGCGCCCAGCCCTTCAGGATCTCCTCGGCAGCGACGTCCGGGGTGATCAGCGCCGGCATCGGGTGGGTGTTCTGCGCCGTCAACGGGGTTTCGACGAAGCCAGGGTTGATGACGGACACGTCGATGCCGCTGGGCTTCAGGTCCATCTGCAGCACTTCGGCCATGTTGATCAGCGCCGCCTTGGTCGGGCCATAGGCCAGCGCCTGCGGCAGGCCGCGGTAGCCCGCGACGCTGGCGACGAGGCTGATGTGGCCGTGGCGCTGGGCGAGCAGCGTCGGCAGCACGGCATCCAGCATGCGCATCGCGCCGGTGACGTTGATGTCCTGGTGGCGGATCACCTCGTCCAGGTCGTAGGCGGTGGCGCGCACCGGCTGGTAGTGGCCGGCGCAGTAGACGGCCAGATCGAGCCGGCCGTGCTGCGCGAGCAGTTGCGCCATGCTATCGCGCAGCGCGCCGGGGGCGGTGGCATCCAGCGGCAGCGCCAGCGCGCCGGGATGGGCGGCGGCGAAGGCCTGCAGCGGCGCGGCCTTGCGCGCCGAGACGACCACCCGGGCGCCCCGCCGCGCCAGCAGCTCGGCAGTGGCCAGTCCGATGCCGGACGAGGCGCCCACGATCCAGACGACACGCCCGGTCCAGTCGCGCAGAGCTTGGTTGATCGGCATGGCCTGGCTCCGCTCAGGGCTTGTGGAAGGCCAGAGTGACCTCGCCAAGCCGGATGCCGAACTTGCTCATCACCGCCTTGTTCAGCATCACCTTCTCGTCCATCAGGTACATCCAGTCGTCGAACTGCACCTCGTAGGTCTTGCCATCGACGGGCAGCTTCAGCGTGTACTGCCAACGCAGCGCATTGCCTGCCGCGCGGCCCTGCGCTTCGCCGAGCACATCGTCGGCGCGGCCGGTGTAGCGCCCGTCGCCGAAGTCGGTCAGGCGCCAGACACGGCGCTCGGTCTTCCCGTCGCTGTAGGTGAAGTCCTCTTCGAGCACGCCCTCGTTGCCACTCCAGCGCCCGACCATGCGCACCGTGAAGCGGCGGGCGACCTTGCCGGAGCGGTCGGTGAAGACGCCGTGCGCGGTCATGGGGCCGTTGAAATAGTCGCGCAGCACGAGCTTGGGTGTCTCGCGGGCGTAGTCGTCGACCTGCGGCCCGGCACAGGCCGCCAGCAGGGCGGCAGCAGCGGCCACGGCAAGGCGCCGCACCGATCGGGTCAGGTTCATGGCGTTCATGGAGTCTCTCCTTCGAGCACACGGCGCAGGCGCCACAAGGCCCCCAGCGCCAGCAGTTTCAACACACACGGCAGCGCGGCGTACGCCAGGCTCAGCGACCACAGCGCGTCGGCATCCCGGCTGCCGGGCGTGTAGCCCGCCCACTGCAGCACGGGCAACGCCAGGCCCGCAGCCAGCGCCAGATTGAGCTTGGTCGCGCTGTTCCACCAGCCGAAGAACGCGCCCTCGGCCGCCCCGCCCTGCCCGCTGCGGCGCACCACACCGGCCAGCAGCGCGCCGGGCACCACCAGATCCGCGCCCAGCGCCAGCCCGCTGGCCAGACACACCGCGAAGAAGCCGCCCGTGTCGCCCGCCCCGAGCGCCAGCGCGCCGACAAAAGTCACCACGGCCAGCGCCATGCCGACGGCCCAGATCCGCACCAGCCCCCAGCGCGCCACGCCGCGCACCCACAGCGGCAGCGACACCGCACCCGCCACGAAGTACACCGCGAGGAAGGCCCCCTCCAGCGCCGGCGCCTGCAGCCGGTCGCGCACGAAGAACAGCACCAGCGTGGCCGGCACCGCGCTGGCGATGCCGTTGAGCAGAAACACCGCGACCAGCCGGCGGAACCCGGCCACCCGCCACGGCGCGGCCATCGACAGCGGCACCACCGCCACCCGGCTGCGCAGCACCGGCCGCGGCGCCCGCGTCAAGGCCATCAACGCCACACCCAGCGCCAGCGCGAACACCGCCACCATCGCCGACAAACCCGCCACCGACGGCAGCACGCTCGCCAGCACCACGCCCACCAGCGCCGCCCCTTCGCGCCAGCCGACCCAGCGCGCCTGCGCCGCATCGCCACCCCCGAGGCGCGCGCCCCAGCTCTGGTGCAGCACGCTGGCGACGCTGTAGGCCAGGTACGTTCCCACCAGCAGCGCGCCACACCAGCCCAGCAGCGCCGAGGACGACCCGCGCACGCTCGCCAGCGGGAAGAACAAGCCCGTCAACCCGGCCACCAGCACCAGCGCGGCCAGCCCGAGCACCGCCCAGATCCGCCCGGTGGCCCCGCCCAGCAGCGCATCGACCCAGCGCCCGATCCACGGATCCACCAGCGCATCGAAGGCCCGCACCGCCAGCAGCAACACGCCCAGCGCCGCCAGCGGCACGCCGAACTGCGCTGCGTAGTGGTTCGGCAGCACGACGTACAGCGGCAGCGCCACAAACGCCAGCGGCAGCCCGAGCGCACCGTAGGCGGCGCCGGACGACGCGGCGGTGGTCATCCCGCCGCGCCCAGCAACGCCTGGCGCAACGCCGGCTCCGGGCTGCGCGGCGAGAGCCAGATGCCGAAGAACAGGCGCGCGAACTCGGTGTCCGTGACCTCGCGGGTCGGGCGGGCGTTGTGGAAGAAGCGGGCGCCGCGGCCCGGCTGGTGCAGGCCCGTCAGCCGGTCGCCGCTGACCACGTCGGGGAAGGCCGCCACCATCGCGCTGCGCCAGTCACCCGCCTGCCGATCGTCCACGCGGTCGATGCGGCGCATCTCGTCGATCGAGCGCTCGGCGATGCGCGCACCGCCGAGCGACCGGGCGTAGAGCAGCTCCAGCGCGAAGGGGCGTGTGGCGTAGTCCTGCGCGCCGATTGGCTCGCCGGTCACCCACAGCCGCGTGTCGTAGATCGTCAGACCGAGCCAGCGAAAGCGCATCTGCCCCTGCAGCCGCGCACCCGGTAGCGCGGCACGGACCTCGGTCGGCGGCTCGTCCGCGCCCTGTGCCGAGACCGCCATCGCCAGCAAGCTCGGCAGTGCAGCCAGCACAGTCAGCGTCTGGCGGCGGGTGGTTTTCATGGCCGGCGCAGCGTGTACTGCACGACGTTGGTGTTGCCGGTGTCGAACGCCGCCTCGCAATACGCGAGGTAGAAGTCCCAGGTCCGAATGAACGGCGCGTCGAAGCCCAGGCGCTGCACCTTCTCCGCCTGCGCATGGAAGTCGGTCCGCCAGCGGCGCAGCGTCTCGGCGTAGTCAGGCCCGAAGGCCATCGCCTCTTCCACCACCAGCCCGGCGCGCTCGGCGGCCTTGCGGAACTCGGCATCGCTGGGCAGCAGGCCACCGGGGAAGATGTACTGCTGGATGAAGTCGGTGGAGCGCACGTAGCGCTCGAACAGGTCGTCGCGGATCGTGATGCTCTGGATGCACGCCCGCCCGCCCGGCTTCAGGCAGCGCGCCACCGTCTCGAAGTACGAGGGCCAGTAGCTGCGCCCCACCGCCTCGAACATCTCGATCGACAGCACCGCGTCGAACGGCCCGTTGGCGATGTCGCGGTAGTCCTGCAGGCGCAGATCGGCCATGTGCGCAGTGCCATTGCCCGCCATGCGCCCGTTCGCCCAGGCGAGCTGTTCGGTGGACAGCGTGACCCCAGTGACGTGGGCGCCGAACTCGCGCGTGCCCATCTCGGCCAGCGCGCCCCAGCCGCAGCCGATCTCCAGCACGCGGTTGCCAAGTTGCACACGCGCTTGCTGCAGCGCGCGGCGCACCTTGGCGTGCTGCGCATCGGGCAGCGGCTGCGTGTGGTCGCCGTCGAACCACGCGCTGGAGTAGTTCATCGTCTCGTCCAGCCACAGCCGGTAGAAGGCGTTGCCGAGGTCGTAGTGGGCGTGGATGTTGCGTTTGCTGCCCTCGCGGCTGTTGCGGTTGCGCAGGTGGCGCAGGCGGTGGAGCAGCGAGCCCCACCAGTTGCCGAAGATCAGCTGCTCGACCGCCTCCCGGTTCGCCAGCAGGAAGCGCAGCAACCCCGGCAGATCGGGCGTGTGCCAGCCGCCAGCGACGAAGGTTTCCGCGAATCCGATGTCGCCCGACTTCAGCACGGCCGAAAAAAGCGACCAGTCCTTCACCGAGATCGAGGCGTGTGGCGCAACGCCGTGGCCGACGCGGCAGTGCGCGCCGTCGGGCCACTGCAGGTCGAGCGTGCCGCAGGGCAGCTTCTGCAGCAGGCGGAACACGGCGCGTGCCGCGGCAGGCGCGCCCGCGGGCAGCATCAGTGCGGCAGGTGCAGTCCCCGTCGGCAAGCCGGCACAGACAGCGGAGTCGAATCGGGCAGGAGCGTTCATGGTGCGTAGGATCGGTCGGTTGCGGGGTCAGCGACTGACCGGCGCCGCGGGCGGCACCGGCTTGCGGAAAAAGGGCACGCGCTGCCACCAGAGCTGCAGCGCCTGCCAGTGGATGCGTGCCATGACGCCCAGCGTCAGCAGCGGGCTGCCGAGCCAGGCTTGGTGCAAGGCGCGGCGGGTCAGCGGCGCGAGACGGCCGCTGACGCTGGTCTGCAGCAGTGGCTGGCCGGTGGCGTCGTCGTGGTCGATGCGGGCGACGGTGCGCTCGGCGGTGCGCAGGAAGCGGAAGCGGTAACGCCCCTCGACGGCGCAGAACGGCGAGACGTGGAACACCTTGTCCGCCCGCAGCTCGCGGCCCCAGCCGATCGGCTCGGCGGCCGTGCCGGTGAGCAGGTAGCAGTGGCGCTCGCCGAAGGTGTTGTGGACCTCGGCGACGATGGCGCGCAGCGTCCCGTCCGCCCGGTGTGCGTACCAGAAGCTCACCGGCTTGAAGGTGTAGCCGAGCACACGCGGGTAGGTGTGCAGCCAGACCTCGCCATCGGCGTTGGCGATGCCCTCGCCGGCCAGCAGGCGCTCGAACCACGCCAGCGCATCGCCGCCACCGTCGCCATGGTCGCGGTCGTGGAAGCTGACGAGGCCGGCGCGGTTGCGCGCCAGCACCGGATCGGGTTGGTGCCGCAAGGTGCGCATCGGCAGCAGCAGGAACCAGGTCGGATACCGGAACGCCCGCCGCACCGGCTGCAGCCGCGTGTGGCGCACCTCGCCACGGCCGATGAGCGCGCGCGCGGGACCGAGGTCGGTGGTCATGCCGGTACAGCCCTGCGGGCGCTGGTGACGCTGGCGAGGTGGCCGCCGATCCAGCGTTGCTGCAAGCCGCGCACCACGGTCAGCCCCGATTTCAGGCCATCCTCATGGAAACCGTAGCCCGTCCAGGCCCCGCAGAACCAGGTGCTGCGCTGGCCCTGGATGTCAGGCAGGTGGCGCTGTGCATCGATGGCGGCGCGGTCGAACACGGGGTGGCTGTAATCAAACGCGGCCAGCACATGCTCCGCACGCACCGGGCGCACCGGGTTCAGCGACACCACCACCGGCTGCGCGAACGGCATCGGCTGCAGCCGGTTGAGCAGGTAGTGCAGACAGACACCAGCGTCTTCCGTCCCGGAGTCGCCCGCGTGTTCGTAGTTCCACGCCGCCCAGGCCTTCTGGCGGCGCGGCAACTGCGCCACATCGGTGTGCAGCACGGCGCGGTTCGGGTGGTAGCGGATTGCCCCGAGCACACGCACCTCGTCGGGCGTGGCATCGGCGCCGAGCAGCCGCAGCGCCTGGTCGGAGTGGCAGGCCAGCACGACCTCGTCGAACAGGGCATCGCCATCGGCCGCCGACACCATCGCGCCCCCGGAGACCAGCCGCCGCACGGCCCGCACCGGCGTGTTCAGTCGCACGTCGCGCAACCGCGGGCGCATCTTCTCGACGTAGTTCCGCGCCCCGCCGGTCACCGTGTACCACTGCGGCCGGTCGCTGACCTGCAGCAGCCCGTGGTTGTGGCAGAAGCGGATCATCGTGGCGACCGGGAACCGCAGCATCTGCGCCGTCGGGCAGGACCAGATGCAGCCGATCATCGGCAGGAAGTACCAGCGGCGGAAGGTGTCGGAGTAGCCCTCGGCGTCGAGGAAGTCGCCGATGGACTGGGCCAGTTGCGCCTCGCTGCCGGCGCGCGCCAAGGCGGTGGCGCGTCGGTTGAAGCGCACCAGTTCGCGCAACATGCCGAGAAAGCGCGGATTGAACAGGTTGCGGCGCTGCGCGAAGACGGTGTCGAGGTTGCAGCCGCTCCACTCCAGCGCACCACGCTCGGCCTGGACCGAGAACGACATGTCGGACGCGGCCGTCTCCACGCCGAGGTCGGCGAAGAGCTTCAGCAACTCGGGATAGGTGCGGTGGTTGAACACCAGGAACCCGGTGTCCACGCCCTGCGTGTGCAGCCGCCCGTCCGCGCCGGGCAGGGTCACATCGACCGTGTGGGTGTGACCACCGAGGTAGTCGCCCGCTTCATAGAGCGTGACCTGGCAGTGCTGGTCGGGGGCACTCAGGTGCCAGGCAGTGGACAGGCCGGCAATGCCGGAACCGATGACGGCAACGCGCCGCATGGCTCAGTCCGCCACCGGCGTTGTCGCCGGCCAGGAACCAAGGAGCAGAAAAAGGGAAAGAAAGAAAGTCCGTGCAGCACCCGGCGACGAAAGACGGGGGAGAGAGGAGGAGATGAGCCGCCCCCGGGGGACCGCCACCCCCGAGGGGATGGTCAGGCTGCACGGTCGAAAATCGGTGATCGGGTCCATGCGGAATCCATACGCAGCACGGACCGAATCGGATGCAGTCCGTTGGACGAGCCAGCGCCAGCAAAGTTCCAGCGTCAACGCAGTGTTTTTTTCAGATTGCATCGGAAGGCTTTCGGCGTTTCAACATTGTTTGTCTTGGTCAAACCATGCATACAGCTTTATATTAGGCCTTAAACCACCAAGCAACAAGCATTTGTCCAAGACATACATAGAACGCAAGGTTGGCATCCACGGCCGCTGCAAGGTGGACTGTTTCGGTGTACGGCACACTCGGAGCCCCTGATGAACGACCAGGCACCTACTGCACTGCACATGCTGACCATCGCCGCCGTCGAACGCGACACCCGCATCGGCAAGGACACCTTGCGCGTCTGGGAACGCCGCTATGGCTTCCCATCCCCCCTGCGCGACAGCAATGGCGAGCGCCTGTATCCGCTTGACCAGGTCGAGCGTCTGCGCCACATCAAGCGTCTGCTCGACGCGGGCTGGCGGCCGGGGCGCGTGGTTGGCCTGCCGCTGCAGGACTTGCAGTCCATCGGCGCGCTGGTCCGCCCGGCCTCTGCTGCCAGCGCCAGCCAGGCCGATGCCGCACGCGACGACACCACGCTCAGCGCCGAACCGCAGGCGCTCTACCGGCTGCTGCGTGCCCACGACGTGATCGGGCTGCGCCGCGCCCTGATGCAGTCGCTGCTGCGGCGTGGCCTCGGGCACTTCGTCGGCGAGGTGGTCTCGCCGCTGCTGGTCGAGATCGGGCAGGCGTGGTCACGCGGGCAGCTCGCCATCTTCGAGGAGCACCTGTGCAGCGAAGCGGTCGAGACCGTGCTGCGCTCGGCGATCGCATCCGCACCCGAGGCGGCGGTCGACGGCACACCGCGGGTGCTGCTGACCACCTTCCCGGACGAGCAGCACGGCCTGGCGCTGCTGATGGCCGAGGCGCTGTTCACCGTCGAGGGCTGTGCCTGCATGAACCTCGGCCGGCAGACCCCCGTGCCGGAAATGGTGCTGGCGGCACGCGCGCACCGGGCGCAGGTCGTTGCGCTGAGTTTTTCCTCGCTCAGCCCGACCGGAGCGTCGCTCGACCACCTGGCCGACCTGCGGGCACAACTGCCCGAGGCGGTCGAGATCTGGGCCGGTACCCCGCAGCCGGCAATGCTGCGCCGCGGCGTGGCGGGCGTGACGCTGCTCGACGATCTGGCGCAGGTGCACACCGAACTCAGCCGCTGGCGGACTGCGCCCCACTGATCTGCGGGCGTTCAGACTTTTGCTACGCACGCGTCAAGCGCGGTGAACCTGCGCCGGCGCCGTGCCCGGCACACTGCAGGCCATGACATCCCGCCACACCTCCCCCCGCTACCACGGCCTGTCGATCGCCCTGCACTGGCTGCTCGCGGTGGCCCTCGTCGGCAGCTTCGCGGTCGGCGTCTACATGGCGGATCTGCCCTTCTCGCCCGCGCGGCTGAAGCTCTACAACTGGCACAAGTGGGCCGGTGTGGCGATCCTGTCGCTGTCGGCGCTGCGGCTGGCGTGGCGCCTGGTGCAGCGTCCGCCTGCGCTGCCGGCGCGCATCCAGGCCGCCATGCCCGGCTGGCAGACCTCGGCCTTCCACGCCACGCACCACCTGATGTACCTGCTGTTCTTCGTGGTGCCGCTGACGGGCTGGGCTTACAGCTCCGCTGCGGGTTTCCCGATCGTGTGGTTCGGCGTGCTGCCGCTGCCGGACTTCGTGCCGGTGGACAAGGCGCTGGCCGAGATGATCAAGCCCGTCCATGCGCTGAGCGCCTTCGCGCTGGCCGCACTCGTCGTCGCCCATGTCGGCGCCGCGTTGAAGCACCAGTTCATCGACCGCGACCGCCTGCTCGGCCGCATGGGCATCGGCCCGGTCTGAGTCCCCTCACCTTTTCCGGAGCGTTCCCATGAACACGTTCAGCACCGCGGCGCTGGCCGCCGCCGCTTTCCTCGTCCTGGTCAGCCAGCCCGCCCTCGCGCAGCAGAAGCTCGACGCCGCCAAGAGCGAGATGGCCTTTGTCAGCAAGCAGATGGGCGTGCCCGTCGAAGGCAAGTTTCGCAAGTTCGATGCCCAGATCGCCTTCGACCCGAAGAAGCCCGAGGCCGGCAAGGTCAGCTTCACCATCGACACCGGCAGCGCCACCTTCGGCGCGCCGGAGACGGACGCCGAAGTGGTCAAGCCTGTCTGGTTCAACGTGCCCAAGTTCCCGCAGGCGACGTTCCAGTCCAGCGCGATCAAGGCGGTCGGTCCCGGCAAGTTCGAGGTCACCGGCAAGCTCGCCATCAAGGGCAGCACGCACGACGTGGTGGTGCCGGTCACGCTGACCCAGGCCGGTGGCACGACCACCGCCGCCGGTGCGTTTGTCATCAAGCGCCTCGAATACAAGATCGGTGAAGGCGAATGGGCCGACACCTCGATGGTCGCCAACGACGTGCAGGTCAAGTTCAAGCTGCTGCTGAACGGCGTGCCCTCGCTCTGATATCCGTCTCGCCATCTCTGAACACCCTCTCCACCCCTGAAGGAAACCCTCCCATGAAGAAGACCCTGCTCGCCCTGGCCCTGGTGCCCGCGCTGTTCGCCTCGGCCGTCCACGCCGAAATCGCCACCTACGCAATCGACCCGACCCACACTTTCGTGATGTTCGAGATCGACCACTTCGGCACCTCGACCAACCGTGGCCGCTTCGACAAGAAGGAAGGCACGGTCCAGTTCGACCGCGCCGGCAAGACCGGCAAGGTGGACATCACGCTCGACGTGACCTCGATCAGCACCGGCACCGCCCCGTTCGACGGCCACCTGAAGAGCCCGGAGATCCTGAACGCAGCGGCCTACCCGACCGCGCGCTTCGTCAGCGACAAGATCGTGTTCAACGGCGACAAGGTGACCGAGGTGACCGGTCAGTTCACGCTGCTGGGCAAGACGCACCCGGTCACGCTGAAGGCGAACAAGTTCAACTGCTACATGAACCCGATGGTCAAGCGCGAGGTCTGCGGCGGTGACTTCGAAGCCACCATCAAGCGCAGCCTGTGGGGTGCCAGCTATGGCCTCAACTACGGCTTCTCGGACGACATGCGCCTGGTGGTCCAGGTCGAAGCCGTCAAGATGTAATCAAGCGGTGTTCAGGCTGTGAAGCCTTGACGGCCGATGGCGCGGGCGAGCACCGCGCCGACCATCTCCCCCGCCGCCCGCCAGGGTGCGCGGGGTTGCCGCGCCATGAGTCCCAGCATGGACAGCGAGCCGACCAGCGTCATCACGATCGACGCCAGCGCAGCGGCCAGCATGAGCGCGGGACACACAAGCACCACCAGAAACAGCCGGACCAGCCCGGTGGAGGTGGTGAACAAATCCGACCAGCGGATGCGCCTGTGGTACTTCATGGCGGGCCTCTCCTGAACACTTGTCACGAAGGATCAACAACAGATCCATGTCGTAACACTCGTCACATGAGAATACCTTGATTCGGGGGTATTTTCGTTATCAAGGGGATTTTTGCGTGTTTTTACCGCGCCGCAATCTTCCTGAGCCCGGTGACCACGATACTGGCCGCGCCACCGCCTGGTCGAAGGATCAGCGTTTGCGGTCCATGCGCAGGGCGAAGGCCATGCTGCGCTGGTCACAGCCGATGCGGCCGTAGTCGAAAGTTTCCTGCTTGCGGCCCTTTTCGGTCTGGCGATCCTGCAAGGGCAGACGGCGGGGGGCGGGGTGATCGGTGCGGAGAAGGTGCTTCATGGCGGGGGGCCCATCGAGTTTTTTCACATCTTCCCGTGACACACCAGGTGCCGCTTGAAGGTGAACTTATTGATACCGCTGACAACGCATGAGTGCATCCTCCGGATGACACTGTTTCAGTCATTGAAAAGAAACAAGACAGATGACAGGCTCGTTTACTAAACGACGCACAGTTTCTACACTCGGGCTCCCGGAAAACCAGAGTCCGCGTCATGTCCAACCCCGTCAATACCCGCTCCGAAACCCGCTCGCTCGCGTGGGCACACGGCCGCATGACCCTGAACCGACTGGGGGCGATGCTGGCGCCAGTGGTCTTCACGGCCCCCGGACATCCGGATTTTTCGCCCATGCAGGTCGCTCCCTGGCACGCCGAGCCGATCGGTGCGGAGCAGACCGGCCTGATGCGTGGCCTGCGGGGTGACTGGCCCTGCGTGCCGTTCGGCCGCGCCGACTGTCCCGCTGATCTGCCCGTCGGCTGGACCACCCGCACACCCCACGACACGTGGGGCCACGGCTACAGCGCACACCACGACTGGGACTGGCTCCCCACCGACGACCCGCACGCCCTGTCGCTGACGATCGCCCTGCCCCCGTCCGACCCGATCCGGCGCCTGACCCGCACCGTGCGCGCGCAACCAGACGCTGCCGCAGTCGATCTCGAACTGTGCGTGGAAGCCCGCGTCCCCTGCATCGTGCCAGTGGCCCTGCAT
The DNA here is from genome assembly GCF_031429695.1 of Sphaerotilus sp. Classification (GTDB taxonomy): domain Bacteria; phylum Pseudomonadota; class Gammaproteobacteria; order Burkholderiales; family Burkholderiaceae_C; genus Sphaerotilus. Next base: position 1,860 of record NZ_JANPAB010000007.1, on the reverse strand, counting down.
CCGACGCTGCGGCTCGACGCCGGCCGCGTGGCGCTGGACCTGCCGCGCCACGGACCTGGCCTGACCTACCCCGTGCCAGCCGAACCCGGGCGCTCGCGCCTGGCACCCGACCAGCGCTTCAGCCGCCTGGACGCTGTGCCCACCACCGACGGCCCTCCCGCCGACCTCACCCGCTTTCCGCAACCCCGCGACAGCGAAGACCTGCTGCAGGTGATGGCACTCGACGGCCCCGTCACCGCCCGCTACCTCGACTGCGGCTGGGCACTCACGCTGGACTGGGACCGCGCGCTGCTGCCCGACGTGATGCTCTGGGTCAGCCACCGCGGCCGGCTGTATCCGCCGTGGAATGGCCGGCATCTGGCGCTCGGGGTCGAGCCGGTGTGTGGCGTGTTCGACCTGGGCCGGGTCGCCGCGCCGCCCGCCGATCACCCGCTCGCCCCGCGCACCGGCTTGGCGCTCACGCCCGGCCAGCCGCTCGTCCTGCGCAGCCGGTTCAGCGCCCGGCCGCTGTCCGCCGCGGAGCGCCAGGCATGAGCAGCGACGTCACCGTCCGCGACATCGCCGACGCCGCCAACGTCTCCGTCGGCACCGTCTCCCGCGCGCTGAAGAACCAGCGCGGCCTGTCCGACGAGACGCGCCGCCATGTCCGCCAGGTGGCCGCGGACCTCGGCTACGACCTCTCGCGGCTGCGCTCGGGCAAGGCGCCGCGGCTGGTGTTCCTGATCCACCGGTACCACAGCAACTTCGCCGTGAACCCCTTCTTCGCCGAGGTGATGCACGGCGTCGAGGAGGGCTGCCGCCAGTTCGGCGTGGCGCCCACGCTGCTGAGCGCGCGGCAGGGCGACGCGGTGGGCAAGCTGCTCAAGCTGCACGAGCCCGATGCGCTGCTGGTGGCGGGCTACTTCGAGGACGAGGTGCTGGCGCAACTGACCGACCTGGGGCTGCCGCTGGTGCTGGTCGATGGCTGGATTCCGGGCTGCCCCGCCGTCAACCCGGACAACGCCGGCGGCGGGTTCCAGGCCACGCGCCACCTGCTCGACCTGGGCCGACGGCGCATCGCCTACATCGCCGGCTCGCTGGCGCACTTCAGCATCCGCGAGCGCAGCCGGGGCTACCGGCGCGCCTTGTTCGAGGCGGGCGTGCTGGCCGACCCCGATCTGGAAGCCCTCGCGCCGCCGGGGCTGGACGACGCGGAAGGCGCCGCCGCGGCGATGCGCACGCTGCTGCGCCGGCGGGTGCGGCCGGACGCCGTGTTCGCCTACAACGACAGCGCGGCGCTGGCGGCGATGCGGGTGTGTCTGGAGGCCGGGCTGCGCATCCCGGAGGACATCGCCTTCGTCGGCTTCGACGACATCCCGGCCGCCCGCTACGGCGCCATTCCGCTCACCACGCTGCGCGTGGACAAGGAGGAATTGGGGCGCACGGGGGTGGAGATGCTCGTGGGGGGTGGGGCGATGCCGCAGGAGATGGTGATGGGGGTGGAGTTGATGGTGCGGGACAGTTCGGGGGTGGGTATCGGCGCGGCCTGACAGTGGGTGGGGCTGTCAACAAAATAGGGATGCCGTCAGTAGACCGGCGATCGGGTGCGGGGCTATGATTTGCCATTTTCGGCAGCGGAATCGGATACGCTAGCCGTGCGGGCTTCTAGGCTATTTTTACGGGGGGAGCGACCATGCAGAGAGCTGAAAAAATTCAAGCACGACAAGGATTTATGTGCTGTTGGGCTTTGTTGCACAACCCACCCAGCCGGCCGGTGGTCGAGCGGTGAGGTAGGCTGACGGGATGAGCAAGCCGGCGAAGAAGAAGTACACGACGAAGAACTGGTCGCCCTACACGAAGGCGCTGAGAGCCAGGGGGTCG
>NZ_JANPAB010000006.1:0-32937 GCF_031429695.1 Sphaerotilus sp. | reverse complement strand
CGTGCTCACCCTCCAGCGGCACTGGCCGCGCCGGTTGGCGCGCCAGGTCGGGCACAAAGGTGGGCAGGCTGCTGCAACTCAGGCACAGCATCACGGCTGTGATGACGGCCACGTACAGCCCGAGGGCTCGGCGGCGGGTGTCAGCACGGTCGCGCTCCATTCGAAGTCAGCCTTTGCGGGTCGCCTTCTTCTTCGCGGCCGGTGCTGTCACTGCCGCAGACCACAGTTTGATGTTCTCGTTCGTGGCCTCGGTCACTGCAGCCTTCATCTGTCGTTTGGCCTGCGCTGTGGCTTGACCACGGAACGAGCCGGCCATGCGGTTCGCCGTGCTCAGCCACAGGCTCATGAGCGGATTCTTCTTCAGCCAGGGATTGGACATGTCGGTCCTTGGGAGATGCACTCAGTGCACGAACAGCGCGATCAAGATGATGATCGGAATGGGAATGCCGAGAAACAGCAGCAGAAGTGAACGCATGGCAGCCTCGATGAGCGTGGATGGCGTGGATGGGCGTGAGGTTCAGGCGTCGCGGCGTCGGCCTCCGAAGGTGGCTGCCAGACTGGCGACGAACGCACCGATGAGCAGCGACACGAACAGCCACAGCGCGCTGTAGGCCGAGCCCTTGCGCGCCTTTTCGGCGGCGTCACGTGCAGCCGCTTCCGCATCGCGCACCTTGGCCTGCGCCTTGGCATGGACATCAGCGACCCGCTTCTCCGCATCCTGCTGCGACAGGCCCGTGCGTTGGGCCACCCTCTGGCCGACGTATCGGATGTCTTCGGGCGGCAGCGGCTCCGAACGACCGACGTGCATGAAGATGCGGCTGACCTCGGCCATGTCGTTGCCCGATGCCCGTTCATTGGCGTCCATGCCGGCTGCCGCCGCGACTGGATCACGCCTGAACAGCGAATCCACGAAGTAACCCATCGGCCCGGCGTCGTTGCCCGGCGCCATGCGCACCGTGGCCGCGGCACCACTCACCATCGAGGCCCCAGCCTGCACGCCGCCGCTGAGGATGGATCCGATGACGGAGGTCAGCAGCGCCGCGGTCGCCAGGGACGCCACGGCCCACGCCAGAAAACCATGGGCGGTGTCGCGGAAGTACACCTCGTCGGTGTGCACTTCGGTCCACTTGGTGCGCAAGCGGCCGGCAAGGTAGCCGCCCATGGCCGAGGCCAGCAATTGGGTGAGCGTCAGCCACAGGATCGCCGAGACCCCGAAGGTCGTGGTGCTGACACCATCGCGGACCCACGGCGAAACAGAAGACAGCCCGAGTCCGACACCCAGGATCAGCAGGATCAAGGACAGCGATGCGGCCGCAGCCGCGCCTGCGGCAATGGCACCCCACGAGACGGCGCTGTTGAGCGACCTCGTGCTGTCGGCGAAGCCGCGGGGGCGGTCTTCAGCGGTTGCTGTGGTGGAAGCGGCCATCGAAACTCCTGCACTCAGGGTGAGTTGGAGAACCGAGGTTGGGGCAATCGAGTTGTGCGGTCTGTGCGCTAGCGAACCTCTCTGCACCTCCCAGGTCGGCGCATTCCGTTCCTGTACGCGGTCCATCAGGAACCATCACCGTAGAATCCGCCGCATTCGATTGCCTCGCCTCATTCCCGATGTTCAACGCACGCCGTCTGTTGCACTCTGTCCTGCACATCCTGCTGGCCTTCTGGCTGGGCGTGGGTGCGTCGGCGGTGCAGGCGGCCGAGCCGGTCGGTTGCTGCCTGGAGGACACCGCGCCGTGCTGTCTGCTGGCCGTCGGGGGCTGTGCCATGTCGGCGCCTTGCCCCGGCCTTGCCTTGCCTTCGGCGTCACAGGGGTGGCGCCTGCCAGCCTGGGTGGCGCAGGGACCGTGCCCGGCATCGGATGCGGTGGCCCTGCCGCTGCGGGTGGACGAGATCTGGCGACCGCCTGACCTTGCTGGATGAACCTGACCTGTTGAATCTGTGGACCTGTCGGTTTGCAGAAGTTCGTTTGTCCAACACTGTTGAAGTTGCTGAAGGAAAACCCATGACCAAGATCCTGTCCCAGACCGCCGTGCTCGCCAAGTGGCTGACCGCGCCCGTGGCGCTGCTGGTGGCGATGCCCGCACTGGCGGGGGCCTGCTGCGTCGTCGGTGCGCTGTGCTGTGGCCTGCCGTGCTGTGACTGACCGCACGGCCTGAAGAGGTGCCCCATCTGATGGGGCACAATGCACCCCACGCTCCGGGGTGCCCCGGGTCGGCAGCGAATGCGCTGCGGCCCGGTGTGCTGAGATGGTCGAACGACCGAACCCGCTGTACTTGACCCGGTTAGTACCGGCGTAAGAAGAGCCCGCACCAGACCGCATGGCGTCCAACCCCGGACCGCCGGTCCCCGGGGCACCCTTCGGAGCGTAGCCATTCCGTCCGCCGAAGGAGAACCGCCCGATGAACGCCCCCGACAAGCTCCAAGAACTGCTCACGCTCACCCGCGAGCCCTTTCCCGCGTCCACCAAGGTGTACGTCGAAGGCGCACAGCCCGGCGTCAAGGTGCCGATGCGCGAGATCGCGCTGACCAACGGCGAGCGCGTCACGGTGTACGACACCTCCGGCCCCTACACCGATCCGACCGCCGACATCGACGTGCGCAAGGGTCTGGCTTCGGTGCGCGCCGGCTGGATCGAAGGGCGTGGCGACACGGAAACCTACACCGGCCGCACCCGCATCGTGCTCGACGACGGCGGCAAGAACGAAGAGCGCGACAGCAGCCGCATCGAGGCCCTGCGCGCCGAAGCGGTCGCGCTGCAGCGCACGCCGCGCCGCGCCAAGGCCGGCCAGAACGTCACGCAGATGCATTACGCCCGCCAAGGCATCGTCACGCCGGAGATGGAGTACATCGCCATCCGCGAGAACGGCAAGCGCGAGTGGATGCGCGAATACCTCGGTGACGCCGAGCGCGAGGCCCGCCTGAAGGGCAACGCGATGGGCGCCCGCATCCCCGAGATCATCACGCCGGAGTTCGTGCGCGACGAGGTCGCCCGTGGCCGCGCCGTGATCCCCGCCAACATCAACCACCCCGAAGTCGAGCCGATGATCATCGGCCGCAACTTCCTGGTGAAGATCAACGCCAACATCGGCAACTCGGCCGTCACCTCGTCGATCGAGGAAGAGGTCGAGAAGCTGGTCTGGTCGATGCGCTGGGGTGGCGACACCGTGATGGACCTCTCCACCGGCCGCAACATCCACACGACGCGCGACTGGATCGTGCGCAACTCGCCGGTGCCGATCGGCACGGTGCCGATCTACCAGGCGCTGGAGAAGGTCGGCGGCGTGGCCGAAGACCTCAACTGGGGCATCTTCCGCGACACGCTGATCGAGCAGGCCGAGCAGGGGGTGGACTACTTCACCATCCACGCCGGCGTGCGCCTGCCGTTCATCCACCTGACGACCAAGCGCCGCACCGGCATCGTCTCGCGCGGCGGCTCGATCCTGGCCAAGTGGATGATCACGCACCACAAGGAAAACTTCCTGTACACGCACTTCGACGAGATCTGCGAGATCATGAAGGCGTACGATGTGACCTTCTCGCTGGGCGACGGCCTGCGTCCCGGCTCGTCGGCGGACGCCAACGACGAGGCGCAGTTCGCCGAGCTGAAGACGCTGGGCGAGCTGACCAAGGTGGCGTGGAAGCACGACGTGCAGACCATGATCGAAGGCCCGGGCCACGTCCCGATGCACCTGATCCAGGCCAACATGGACGAGCAGATCAAGCACTGCGACGAGGCGCCGTTCTACACCCTCGGCCCGCTGACCATCGACATCGCGCCCGGCTACGACCACATCGCCTCGGCGATCGGCGCGGCCATGATCGGCTGGATGGGCACGGCGATGCTGTGCTATGTGACGCCGAAGGAGCACCTGGGCCTGCCCGACCGCGACGACGTGAAGCAGGGGATCATCGCCTACAAGATCGCCGCCCACGCCGCCAACAACGCCAAGGGCCACCCCGGCTCCCGCGCCCGCGACGACGCGATGAGCAAGGCGCGCTTCGAGTTCCGCTGGCGCGACCAGTTCGCCCTCGGCCTCGACCCGGAGACGGCCGAGTCCTACCACGACGAGACGCTGCCGAAGGACTCGTCGAAGGAGGCGCACTTCTGCTCGATGTGCGGCCCGAAGTTCTGCTCGATGAAGATCACGCAGGATGTGCGCGACTACGCCGACAAGCTGGGCGTGGACGCACAGGCGGCGCTGGCGCAGGGCATGGCGGAGAAGTCGGCCGAGTTCAAGGCGGTGGGCGGCGAGCTGTACATCCCGATCCATCCGGCATGACGCTGGGCATGAACCCCGTCCGCATCGGCATTGCCGGCGCGGGCGTGCTCGGGCGGCTGCTCGCGTGGCAGCTCTCGCACGCCGGGCACCGGGTCGAGGTCTTCGATCCGGCCAGCGGGCCTGAGGCGCGGCGCGACGGGCTGGGTCCGGCCGGGTTCACGGCGGCCGGGATGCTCAGCCCGCTGGCCGAACTGGACGCAGCGGGGCCGGACGTGGCGACGCTGGGTTTGCGCTCGGTGCCGCTGTGGGCGGACATCGCGCAGCGGCTGGCGGCGCTGGACGGGCAGGGCGACGCGGGGCGCTATTTCCGCCAGCACGGCAGCCTGATGCTCGCGCACGGACCGGACCTCGGCGCGGCGCAGCGGGTGCTGTCGCGGCTGACGGGCGCGCCTGCGGACATGCCGGCGCCGAAGCGGCTGACCCGGCCGGCGCTGCTGGGGCTGGAGCCGGCGCTGCTGCCGGGGCTGCATGCGTGGTACCTCGACGGCGAGGCGCAGGTGATGCCGCAAGCGGTGCTGCCGGCGCTGTGTGCCTTCGCCCGCGACGTGCAGTGGCACTGGGGCCGCACGGTGCAATCGACCGCACCGGGCTGCATCACGCTGGAGGATGGTTCGACGGCCACGTTCGACCTCGTGTTCGACGTGCGCGGCCTGGGGGCGCGGCCGGAACCCGGTGCGGCCTTGCGCGGGGTGCGCGGCGAGGTGATCTGGCTGCACGCGCCCGGTGTGTCGCTGACACGCCCGCTGCGGCTGCTGCACGCCCGTCACCGCGTCTACATCGTGCCGCGTCCCGATGACCTGATCGTCATCGGCGCCAGCGAGATCGAGAGCGAGGATCGCTCGCCCGTGAGCCTGCGCTCGGCGGTCGAGCTGATGGCGGCGGCGCACAGCGTGCTGCCCGCGCTGGCCGAGGCGCGCATCCATCACATGGAAACCAACCTGCGCCCCGCGCTGCCCAACAACGCGCCGAAGCTGGTGGCCGAGCCGGGGCGGGTGTGGATCAACGGGCTGTTCCGCCACGGCTGGCTGCTGGCGCCTGCGCTGATCGAGCAGGCGATGAGTCAAGTATCGGCATCGACATCGACATCGACATCGACATGACGTTCACCGTGATCCTCAATGGCGAGCCGATCGAGTTACCCGACGGCACGACGCTGGTCGCCCTCATCGTGCAGCGCGGCCTCTCGCCCGAGGCGGTCGGCACGGCGGTCAACGGCCGCCATGTGCTGCGCGCCGCCCGCGCCGAGCGGGTGCTGATCGACGGCGACACCGTCACGCTGTTTCAACCCATCGTCGGAGGCTGAAATGCAACCTTCTCCCTGGACCGCCTACGGCGTCACGCTCCACAGCCGCCTGCTGCTCGGCACCGCCGGCTACCCTTCGCCCCAGGCGCTGCACGAGGCCATCGTGGCCTCGGGGACCGAGGTGGTCACGGTCGGCCTGCGCCGCATCCAGGCCGGTGCGGGCGACAACGGCCACATTGCCGCGATCCAGTCCGCGCTGCGCGAGCGCGGTGCCCGCCTGTTGCCCAACACCGCGGGTTGCCGCACCGCCCGCGAGGCGATTGAGCTGTCGCACCTGGCCCGCGAGCTGTACGGCACACCGTGGATCAAGCTCGAAGTCGTCGGCGACGAGCAGACGCTGCAGCCGGACCCGTGGGAGCTGGTCACCGCCGCCGAGCAGCTCATCCGCGACGGCTTCGCGGTCTTCCCGTACTGCACCGACGACCTCGTCACCTGCCAGCGCCTGCTCGATGTCGGCTGCGAGGTGCTGATGCCCTGGGGCGCGCCGATCGGGTCGGGCCAGGGGCTGATCAACCCGTGGGCGCTGCGCACGCTGCGCGAACGCTGGCCGGACGTGCCGATGGTGGTGGACGCCGGCATCGGCTCGCCCGCGCACGCGGTGCAGGCGATGGAGCTGGGCTATGACGCGGTGCTGCTGAACTCGGCGGTGTCGCAGGCGCGGGAGCCGGTGCGCATGGCCGCGGCGTTCGGGCAGGCGGTGCAGGCCGGGCGGCTGGGCTACGAGGCGGGTGTGATGGCACCGCAGGCGATGGCCGTGGCGACCACGCCGGTCGGTGGTCGGCCGTTCCTGCTGTGAGCACGGACATGGCGCGCCCGATCGTCTGGAGCCTCGCCGGCAACGACAGTGGCGGCGGCGCCGGCCTGAGTGCCGATGCGCGCGCGGCCGAGGGCTGTGCCGTCCACCTCTGCCCGGTGGTCGCGTCGGTCACGGCGCAGAACTCGCTTGGCGTGCAGCGCGTCGTGCCGGTGGCGCCCGAGGTGCTCGATGCGCAGCTCGCGGCGCTGGCGGACGATCTGCGTCCGGCGGTCATCAAGACCGGTCTGATCGGCAGCGTGGACAGTGTGGCCGTGCTGGCGCGCTGGCTGGACCGGCTCGACGCGGACGGCGGGCCGCGGGTGCGGCTGGTGATCGACCCGGTGCTCGGCGCGAGCGCGGGCGGTGCGGCGTTCGCGGACGCGGCGCTGATCGACGCCTACCGCACGCAGTTGCTGCCTCGCGCCGACCTGATCACGCCGAATCGGCGCGAGGCGGCGCGGTTGCTCGGCCAGCCCGAGGCGTTGACGCTGGCCGATGTGCCGGAACAGGCGGCGGCGCTGCGGGCGCTGGGTGCGGGCGCGGTCTGCATCACGGGGGGCGACAGTCCGGACGGCGCCGACGCGCTCGACTGGCTGGACACGCCGCACGCCCGTGGCTGGCTGGCGCTGCCGAGGCTCGATGTCCGGCACACCCATGGCACCGGCTGCACGTTCGCGACCACCGCCGCAGCGGCGATGGCGCGTGGCTTCGTCACCGCCGATGCGCTGGTGCTGGCCAAGATGGCGACGACCGCGGGGCTGGCGGTCGGCCACGCGGCGGGGCAGGGGGTCGGGCCGGTCGGCTTCGACGCTGGCTTTGCGTCGGACGCGCGCTGGTTGCCGCGGCTGAGCTGCGACGAGACGCCGGTGTCCGGGACCAGCGGGGCGGCGCTGCCGTGGCCGTCCGGGCTGTACGCGATCGTGGATGCTGCTGACCAGGCCGATCCGTTGCTCGACGCGGCCGAGCCGGCGCTGTGCGCGCTGCAACTGCGCATCAAGCGGGCGTCGCACGCGGCGCTGGATGACCAGGCATTTGCCGCGGAAGTCCGGGCGCAGATCGACAGGACGCTGGCGCAAGCGGCGGCACTGCCCGCTGCAGTGCGCCCGGTGACCGTCGTCAACGACCACTACGCGCTGGTGCTCGACGCGATGTCCGCAGGCACGATCGACCCGGCCGACCTCGCGCTGCACCTGGGGCAGGAGGACGTGCTGGCGCTGGGCGCGGACGGTCGGGCGCGGCTGGCGGCGGTGCAGGTACGCGGGCTGCGGCTGGGCGTGAGTTCGCACAGCCTGTGGGAGCTGTGTCGGGCGGCGGCGCTGGCGCCGTCGTACATCGCCTGCGGCCCGGTCTGGGCGACGACGACCAAGGACATGCCCTGGCACCCGCAGGGGCTGCACAACCTGCGCTGGTGGGCGGCGATGGCGCCGGTGCCGGTGGTGGGCATCGGCGGGCTGCTGGAGATGGCGCAGGTCGAGGCGGTGGCGGGCAGCGGGGCGGCGTGTGCCTGCCTCGTCAGAGCGCTGGCGACCCGACCGGGTGAGACCGAGCCAGTGGCCGATCGGCTCGGTGCGGCGGTGGCCGCATGGTGCCGTGGATGCACTGCGCCCAGTTTGTCTTTGCCGGACTGGCCCCGACCGAGTCTCGATCCGCCGAACGCCTGAGCGCTGGCTTCAGCGGTCGAGCGGTGGGTGGGTCAGCACCGAACGGCCCTGGTGCCCGGCGCACCAGGCGCGTACCTGCTCGGCCGGCATGGCCTTGCCGCAGGCATTGCCCTGGGCGCCGTCACAGCCCAGCTCGCCCAGCCAGGCGAGCGTGCCCAGGTCGTCCACCCCGTCGGCGACCACCCGTGCGCCCCAGCCCCGCGCCAGCGCCATCAGTGCGCGCACGACGGCGGCGCGCTGTTCCATCCGTGGCAGCAGCGACAGCGTGCCCACGTCGAACTTGAATTCGCTCACCGGATCGAGTCCGGCCAGCGCGACGTGCAGGCTCAGCCCCGATCCGCCGTCGTGGATTGCCAGGGCCACACCGGCCCGGGTCAGTGCTTCGATGACATCGCCGCCACGCTGGGCGATGGCGGCGGCATGGGCTTCGACCATGAAATGCCGTGCCGGCCAGCGGTGGCGGTCCAGCAGGTCCAGCAGCGCCGGCGCCAGCCCCGGTTCATCGAGCAGGCGACCCGGCAGCGACAGCGACAGCCGCTTCACCAGCCCTTGCTGGCGCCACGGCAGCGCGCTGCGCAGCGCCGCGTCCGTGAGCGCGATCAGGTGGGCGACCTGCTCCTTGCGGCTGGTCTGGCCGGCGCTGCCCAGCTCGGTGGGTGAAAAATCGTCTTGCGCCGTGGACATTCCCTGGGTCGAGATCTGCAGCCGCGACAAACCCCCTTCGCGCAGATCGAGCACGGGCTGGAACGCGGCGCGTGCGCTGCCATCCGCCGTGGTCGAAAACCCCGACGGCGTGGGTGCTGACCGTGGCTCGAACAGGGCGGTGACGACTTGCGCATGCCGGGCCTGGTCGAGCGCCATGCGCGCCTGCAGGAGCAGGGTGTCGGCGTCGCTGGCGTGGCGCGGGCACAGAACCACGCCGATGTGGACCTGGATGCGGTCGGCAAACTCGGCCGCGATTTTCTGGCCCATCGCCATCAGTCCTGCAACCGAGGGGTTGCCGGGCAGCAGGGCCGCGAAGTCACAGCCGCTCATGCGCGAGAAGCTGTCGGTGCGCCGGCTCAGGCGGTGGAGCTGGCAGGCGAACTGCTGCATCACCACGTCCATCGCGCCAGCGGAGGTGCCCGGCATGGCCGGGCTGGTGCCGATGTACATGAGCGCGAAGGCCGATCCGCCGCGCGCCACGCCGGCCGTGGCTTGCCCGAGCCGGTCCAGCAGCAAGTCCCGGTGCGGCAGTCCGGTGCGGGCATCGATCAGGCCAAGTTGCCGCATGGTGGCGTCGTGGTCCTCCGCCAGCAGGGGGCCGTTTTCCATGACCACGATGCGCAATTGATTCATGAAAGTTTGTCCACCGAAGGCCTGTCTAGGGATGGAAAAAATGCTAACACAGGGGTTCAGACTCGGCTGAAACGAAAACGTTCCGATGCCAGCTATCAGGTTGGCTTCATAAAAATCGTGACCATTTTCACGATAGTAAGCACATTGCAGATGGTTACAAAAAGTAACGCATTGCCAGACCTAGGAGGTGTCCCATGGGTGTGATTGGTCAAGTTTGGTGGCTCGACCTGCTGTTGGTCAGTCTGACAGGCCTGTTGCTGGGTGGCGGGTTCACTTTGCTGCGTGGACGTCAGGTCCATTTGGCCGAGCTGGATGCGGTCCATCGCCGGTGCTGGGCCGAGCAGGATCGCTGGCTGGACGAGCATGAGGCGCGGTTTGCCGCCGCCGATCAGGAGCGGATGGAGTCGCTGCGCTGTGCGCAGGCCGCGGCGCAAGAGCGCAATCAGCTCCGCGACGAGCATGAACAGGCGCTGGACCGGGTGCGGCGCGAGATGGACGGGGCCCGCGCCGGTTACTGCAAGGCAGAGCAGGCGCTGTGCCAGCAGTTGCTGTCGATGGACCGGCAGGTGGCGGCGGAGCGGACGGCGCACCGGCGCGAGGTGCAGGCGCTGCGGGTGCAGTGCGACGAATTCGGCGAGCTGCTGGCCGCTGAGCGCCAGACAGTGCGTGTCGATGCGGACCAGCACCGCCAGGTCTGCGAGGCCCGCGACAACCTGCGTCAGGAGGTGGGCAAGCTGCTCGACCTGCTAGAGCAATCGGACACTGCACAGGCGGCGCTGCAGCACCGCGCCAACGTGCTGGAGCAGCAGATGGTGATCGGCCAGCGGCACCTGGAGGAGGCGCGCCATGCCCTGGAGCACGAGCGCGCTCGCGTGTTGATGGTGCGCCCCGTGGCGCAAGCGGCGCTGACCACCATTGCGACCGCCCTGCCGGCCGCCAACGCCCATCCGCCGAGCGCCCCCGGTGCGTGCGGGTTGAGGCCTTTCGAGCGCCAGTCGGACAGTCCCCCGCCCGATAACCTGTTGCGCATTGTCGGCATCGGCCCGTCCAACCAGACCTGGCTCAACCGCTGCGGCGTCTGGTACCTGTGGCAGATCGCAGGCTGGAAGGCGGAAGAGCAGCAGTGGGTGGCCGGAAACCTGCCGCGTTTCGGCCGCCGCATCTACCGCGAGAACTGGGTCGGTCAGGCCAAGGCGCTGCTGGACGAACAGCGCCGCGAGCGGCGGGTCTATCCGGCCAGGCTGGCCCCGGGTGCGCAGGACCGCCGGGTCAACTCGCGCCGGGCGGAGGCGCTGGCCGCGGCCTGAGCGGGCGCGGCGGGCGATCGCGGCGTGGCTGGCTGCCGGGGAGCAGTGCCTCGCAGAGCGTCAGGAGGTGTTCGGCGGTCCACCAATGGTTCAGCGCGAGGTTGGCGCGGCGTGGACCCTCGAACAGCACCATCGCATCGAACAGGCAGGACAGCGTGCGCAGGCGGGCCATCACCGAATCGATCTGGCGGGGCTTGACGGTCAGGTTGGACAGGGCCTGCGCATAGGCCTGGCGAACCTCGGCCAATGCCGGCGCGTCAGGCCGACCGAGGTCACCGTCCAGCAACACCTCGACCAGCCGCGCTTCCGGCACCATCACGGCGTTCCAGAAGTTGTCCCGCAGCCCGAAGCGCTGGGCCGCCACCTCGCCCGCCTCGGTGGCCAGGCGGCGCGCGGCGACGCGTTCGTCCTCGCTTTCCCAGGGCGTGATGGCGTCGAGCGACAGGCGGTTGATGGCGTGGAAGGGCGAAAACGGTTGGGTGCCCTGTCCGCCTTCGGCCAGCGTGTAGGCGGCGATGGCCTCCTCCAGCGACGTGAACATGGCCGTGCCGACGGTGCGGACGTGCGTCGGGTTGTCGGCCTGCTGGAGCACCATCGCGGCGTACAGGCTGGCCATGTGCACATGGCTGCCGCCACGCAGGGCGCAGTGCTCCGGGCTGACGACCGGTTCGCCCTGGTCCGACGGGCCGATCAGCCGCTGGGTGATTTCCAGCCGCTGCAGGGCCTGGCGGATCAGGCTGGCATTGCCGGACCGCTCGCCCCAGCGGGCCTCCATCACCGCGAGCTGCTCGATGGCGCGCACGGGCACCCGGCCACGCGGATCGTCGTGCTGGAGTGCGGCGCGGTAGGCCGCACAGGCTTTTTCCGGATCGTCCAGTTCGGCCCAGGTCGTGCCGAGCGCCGACAGGATCAGCGGGTCGTCCTGCCAGTCGGCAGGGATGCGCCGGGCGATGTAGTCAGCGAGCTGGGCGCGCTGGTCGGCCAGTACACCGGGGTTGAGCAGGCACAGGCGGCGCGAGGCCAATGCGCTGTGGCGCGACAGTTCGTCGAGCAGCTCTTCCACGCTGACCGGCGGGGCCTGTTCCGACGCGGTTCCGCTGCGTTCTCCACCGGCCTCGGCCTGCCAGGCCGGGTCGCCGTAGGCCTGGAAGGCGCCCCAGGTGACGTCACCCGGATCCTGCTCCCAGATCGCCTTGCGGGCCTTGAAGACGGCGTCGCCGAAGGGCTGGTTGTCGCGCAGCAGGGCTTCGTAGAACACTTGTCCGAACTGCGCTGCCAGCGTGTCGCTCACTGCCCAGCCGGCCACGATGACGCAGCGCACGCCGATGCCGATCAGCCGCTGCGCCAGACTGGCGGCCAGGCGGTTGCCTTGGAGATCACCGCCGACCACGACGCCCTGGTGGCAGCAGTTGAGGAAGACCAGCTCCGGCACGGCTTCCATCGCCTCGATCTCGGCCGCGGTGAGCAGCAGGCCGTCGGACAGCACGACGCCGGAGCGCAGCCGGCCGTCGCGGTGTGGCAGCTGGTGGACGCCGTGTGCGCTGATGTGGACGATGCGGAAGGGCTGGCCGAGCAGGGAGCCGAGCACCTGCGTCGCGGTGGCCGCCACCGGGCCGATCAGCGGCAGGACATCGTGCCCCAGCCCGGTCATCAGCGCGGTGAGGGACTGCGCTTCCGCCTCGGCGCCGGGCAGATTGTCCGGATCGGTCAGCGCGCTGCCATCGCGGCCGCGGAACCCGGTCGCGAAGCCCCGCACGCAGGGATTGCCGACCATCAGCACCGAGCGGCCCAGGCTCTGGCGCACCCGCGGCCGGTACTGCGTGGTGTTGAGCTGGCGCACGACCGGCGTGCGCAGCGACAGCGGGATGCAGGTCTTCTCGTCGTCCGGGTCCGGCGCGTAGAGCAGCTCCCAGGGCACGTTGGCGGTGGCGTCGTCCACCACGAGCACGATGCGCTCCAGCTGCCGGGCGGTGTCCTTGAAGTCGTGCGGCACCATCAGGTGGAACAGCATCCGGCCGATGTGCTCGTTCCAGACCGGGCTGCCGTTGTGCTGCTGGACCAGGGCCTCGATCAGCCCGGGCTGGCGCTGCTGCACCACCGATTCGGCGCGGGCGCGCTGCCCGACGTAGAGGAACCGCAGGCAGTCGGCCATCCGGGGTCGGCCGTCGCTGGCGTCTCCGGTGGTGTCGGTGGCGACCGAGCCAGTCATGCTGCCATTGCCGTCCTGGCAGGGCTGGCCCGTGCGCGCATCGGTGACGATCAGGCGTGGCCAGTAGCTCGCGTTGCGGGTGTCGGCCAGCCGCGGGCGCAGGCCGTCGCCTTCGACCAGTCGGGTCTGGCAGGTCAGCGCGATGTCGGCCAGCCGGGCCTGCGTGGACAGGGTGCCCGCAAGGCTGCGCAGCGCATGGACCGCACTGATCGCGGTGTCGAGGTACATCTCGACGATCTCCAGCCGCTCGATGTGCAGACGCGCCCGGGCGGTTTCGGCGAAGCGCTGGTTGGCCTCCAGCACACCGCGCACCAGCGCGTCGACCGAGGCGGCCACGGTCAGGTTGAGCGAGGAGTTGTAGCCGATCAGCAGCGTGCTCAGCGACAGCGCCCGCTCGGCGCCGCCGAGGACATCCTGCGCCTGCATCAGGTAGCGCAGCGCGCCGGTGCGCACCGATTCGGTCAGCTCGCGGGCGCCGAGCGCGCCGTCGTAGCGGCCGAGCCCGACGACGATCGCGCCGCGCAGGCTGCCGCGCCGCCGCTCGGCGTCGTTGGGCGGCGAGATGACGACAGTGGCCGATCCGCGCGGGCCGGCGTAGAGACCGAGGCGGTAGCGCTCGCTCAGCGCGCCGTCGAGCAGCTCGCGGTCCACCACGGCCTGCGGGCCGGCGATGGGGTCGTGTTCGTAGTGGCCCACCATCAGCGGCGTGCTGACGAAGCGCAGGTCACCGGCGCGCACCTGCACGTTCATCGTGCGGCTGCAGGTGCGGGTGAGCCGCGCGGCGGGTCGGCTGGGTCGGCGCGTGCCACCGGACAGGCCGCGCATCAGCAGGGCGGTGTCCAGCGCTTCGGGTGGCCCGGCGTCGTAGCGGGTGGGGGTGTCGGCGGCCGTATCCCGCGTGGCGGGCGGCGTGCTGGGGATCCGACGGGTCGCACCACGTTCCAGCAGCTCGGTCAGTGCGGGGAACCCGTCGCGGCTGGTGGTCAGCTCGCCGTGGTCGGCCGGCAGGTAGTAGTGGCGGCCGATGCCGTCGAGCTGGCCGGAGGCCCAGGTCACCGTGCCATCGCCGCGCGCAGTGGCGACCATCTGCAGGCGGCCCGCTTCGATGCGCACGCCGCAGGGCGTGTGCCGCGCCACGCCGTGCACGGCGATCGTGCGGTCCGCATACGCGGCGGGCAGCGCGGCATCGACCCCGGTGGCCTGGCGCCAGAGCCAGCTCCCTGCGTCCAGCGCCTGCTGGCGTGGCACCGCGGCGAGGGTGTCACCGAACCAGCGGTCGCGGTTCGCCTGACCGAGTGCGGTCCAGGTGTCGGTGTGCTGGAAATCAGGGTTGCCGTCGGCATCGGAACTGCCGGGTTGCGGCAGGAGCTGCAGCAGCCCGCGGAACTCGGCCAGCGTCGCCAGCACCGTGGACATCGGCTGCGCGGTGTCGCGCCAGACCAGCCCGCGCAGGGCTGCCGATTTGCCGAGCAGGGCCTCGACGGCGGCGTACGTGCCATGGTGCGGGGTGCCGAGCATCACCAGCCGCGCGCCGTCGCGGCGCATCAGCTCGTCCACCACGGCACGTCGGCGCAGGATGCAGGCCCGCACGACCAGTCCGCCCAGTCCATGGGCCAGCAGGCGCACCGGCTGGTCGCTTGCGCGCAGCAGGGCGCTCAGGCGCTCGCCGAGCCGGTCGCCGAGCACGTCCAGCGGCTGGCGCCAGTCGTAGGGGAAGGTCTCGACACGGTGGGTCGCCGAGAGGTGGTCGGCGAGATCGCCGCAGACGGCGTCGAACACGGCATCGGCCTCGACGGGCTGCTCCCAGGCGACCGAGGTCAGCCCGCCCAGCGGCAGGGCCTGCGGGTCAAACCAGACCCGCTGTCCGTCGGCGCGGCGCAGGTGCGAGGCCATCAGGCCCGGCAGGATCAGCACGACCGGCCCCGGCACCGGAGGGCCGGTCGTGCTGCGGCTGGCCTTGGCCGCAGCGCGTGGCTCCGCGGTGTTGCCGGTCAGCAGGGTCCAGCCGGGTTCCTCTTGCGGGCGCTCGGCGCTCAGCCAGCCGAGCGCGGCACGCCGGGTCGAGTCGTTGGTGAAGTAGCGCCAATGCGCCACCTGCCGCCCGCGGTCGAGCAGGACGCGGGCTTGCGCTGCGACGGCCACGCCGCCGAGCATCGAATCGGTGCCGACCAGCAGGTCGTGGTCGCGCTGCTCGCCGTCCAGGCAATCACTGAGCGCGGCGCCCAGCGTGCAGAGCAGGCTGCTGCTGTCGGCATTCCCTGCGATGACGGCCATGTCGATGTCCGGCTGCACCGCTGCGCGCAGCAGCAGCCGGGCCAGTGGTGCATCCGGCAGCAGCGCCGCCAGGCCGGGGACGCTGCGGACCTCGATCCGGCGCGCGATGAGTTCGACCACGGCGCGCCGGGCGGCGGCATGCAGCGGGTGGCCGGCCAGCCGCGGCACCTGCCCGATCTGCGCCAACAGGCTGGAGAGGAAGAGATCCGGGTGCTCGGCCAGCCAGGGCAATCCCGCTGACGGACTGGCGACACGGACATGGCGCTGGACCACCACCAGCCGCGTGCCCAGGCGGCTCGCCAGCATCTGCAGCAGCGCCCGCTGCGCCTCGGAGGCCGGATCCTTTGCGGTGTCCGGCACGCCATGGGCCATCTCCGCTTCGCCGCCACGCAGGCACAGCAGGTCGCCCACCAGCCCGCCGCGGCCATGGCTCAGCAGGCTGACGCGGGCACCCACCGGCAGCGCGTCCAGCAGGTCGATCGCGTTGCGCAGCGGGCTCTCGGACCAGGTGTGGTGCTCCAGTGCCCAGACACCGCCGGGATAGTGCCGCTCCAGCCGGCTCCACAGCGCACGGTCCCGGCTGGCGAGGTCGGCGAAACTGCCCGCGGTGTTCGAGGCGAGGTCGTGCAGCAGCACAAGCATCGGCTGCGTCGAAGGGGCTTCGGTGGAGGCGCGCAGGGACTGCCCGTCCCAGCGGTACAGACCCGGCGCAGGGGCCAGCGGTGCTTCGATGGCCCGCATCAGCGCGCAGGCGTCGGGTGCGGCGCCGAGGTGGCCGAGCAGCGGATCGGGTTCCGCACCCGCTCCTCCCGCGGCGAGCACGTGAACCTGCACGACGAGGGGGCCGGGCTTGCCGGGGGGCCGGGGCCCGCTGTCGTCGGGCCAGGGCAGGCGGTCCAGGCGCCAGGCACCGTCCGCGTCGGCCAGGCCCGGCAGGTGGCGCTTCAGCCGGTGGTCGAGCCGCGCCGCGGTGGTGAGCCAGGTGCTGCCGTCGGCCAGCACCAGCGCCAGCAGTTCGCGTCCGTCCGTGGCGGCGTCCGGGTCGGAGTCGATGGCAAGCCGGGGGGCATCGGGGGCGTCCGTGATCGACAGGCTCTGGCGTGCCTGCAGGAAGCCGGGTGGCAACCAGCAGGTGTCGGTTGGCGGGTCGGCGGCCGTGCCGCGCGGGCCGGTCACCTTCAGCAAGGCTGGCAGGGTGGCGGTCTGGGGCGTTGCGCGGAGGTCCATGGTGGCACGCTGCGGAAGGATCAGACCGTGAACGGCCGCTGTGTCAGGAATCTGGCGGCGCTGCCCAGCACGAACAGGTTCGGTGTCTGGGTGGCGGGCAGGCCGGTGACGATGGCATTGCGGAACTGGGTGTAGGTGCCAGTGAAGCCGCCGTTGTTCCACACCTGCAGCAGCCGGCCAGTGAAGGCGCCGTTGAATTCGCCGTCCATCGAGGTCTGGTTGTCCTGGCAGCCCGAGACCAGGATCACCGACGGGCCGAAGGTGCTGACGACCGTGGTGAGTCGGCTGCTGTCGATGGCGACCTGCGCAAGCGCGGTGTCCGGGTCGATGGTGCCCGCCTTGCCGGCTTCTGCGGCGACGTCGCGCTGCAGGCCGTCGTAGAAGGCCTGGTGGTCGCGGTAGGTGCGCAGCGCGATGGCCGGCGGCATCATGCGCGGCCTGGGCGCGCCGGGAACGACTGGTGCGGGCACGGTGTCGCGGGTGACCGTGCCGCTGTGGCAGCTGTCCGAGAGCACAAGGATGCGCACGCCCGAGGCGAAGCGGCTCAGTTCCATGTAAAGCTCGTCATCGATGAGCTGGCCGTCCCAGAGGCACCAGGTTTCATCCTTGCGGTCGATTTCCTCGCCGGTCACGTCGGCCACCTGCCCCCCATGGCCGGAGTAGGTCAGGAAGAAAAGGTCGCCGCTCTTGAGGGCCTTCGCCGCAGCGCGCATCGCTGCCAACACTGCCGCACGGGTGGCTTTGGCGGTCAGCAGCACGGTCGGCTTCATGCCGTTGGTCTTGGCGATGGCCTGCATGTCGGTGGCATCGGCCTCGCAGGCAGCGAGTTCGCCGCTCCAGTTGCCGTAGTGCGCCGGGCTGACGGCGTTCAGGCCGATGTGCAGCGACCGGGCATGGACAACAACGGGTTTTGCAACGGTGGCGGTTGCGGCCTTGGTGCGGGGTGTGGACATGTTGGTGCTCGGTGGGAGGTTCGATGGTTCCGGACAGTTCCAAGCCTGTCTGTGCAGTGGAAGCGCACCTGACCCGGAAGTCCATAGTCGAATGAATGATGCTTGGCACTTCGGATGTGCAAAGTTCACGGCATGGCGCCCAGCATGAGGGCCGAATTCCAGGGGCGGACCAGCGCGACTTCGCCGCGTAGAATCGATCACCGGGCCCAAATTCTGCGGTCCGGTCTGCTGACCGGGTCCCAGGTCAAGCGCTCGCAGTTTCGTGGTCGCACTGCCTCCCGCGGCCCGCTTCTCCGAGAGCCTTTTCCCCATGGACATCTTCGATTACGACAACGTCCTGCTCCTGCCCCGGCGCTGCCGCGTGGACAGCCGCAGCGAGTGCGACACGGCGGTGGAGTTCGGCGGACGCCGCTTCCACCTGCCGGTGGTGCCTGCCAACATGAAGACGGTGCTGGACGCACCGCTGGCCGCCTGGCTCGCTGCCAACGGCTACTTCTACGTGATGCACCGCTTCGATCTGGACAACGTGGCCTTCGCGCGATCGATGCGCGCGCAGGGGCTGTTCGTCTCGCTGAGTTCGGGCGTGAAACCGGCGGACATGGCGGTGGTCGATCAGCTCGCCGCCGAGGGCGTGGGCGCCGACTACATCACCATCGACATCGCCCACGGCCACGCCGACAGCGTGCGCCGCATGATCGACCACATCAAGGCGAAGCTGCCGCACACCTTCGTCATCGCCGGCAACGTCGGCACACCCGAGGCGGTGATCGATCTGGAAGCCTGGGGCGCGGACGCCACCAAGATCGGCATCGGCCCGGGCAAGGTCTGCATCACGCGGCTGAAGACGGGCTTCGGCACCGGCGGCTGGCAGCTCTCGGCGCTGAAGTGGTGCGCCCGGGTGGCGACCAGGCCGATGATCGCGGACGGTGGCATCCGCCACCACG
Organism: Sphaerotilus sp.; assembly: GCF_031429695.1. Classification (GTDB taxonomy): domain Bacteria; phylum Pseudomonadota; class Gammaproteobacteria; order Burkholderiales; family Burkholderiaceae_C; genus Sphaerotilus. The sequence goes on along the minus strand of NZ_JANPAB010000006.1, from coordinate 14,648 downwards.
GCGACATCGCCAAGAGCGTGCGATTCGGGGCGGCGATGGTGATGATCGGCTCGCTGTTCGCGGGCCACGAGGAGTCACCGGGCGACACGGTCGAGGTCGATGGCAAGCTCTACAAGGAGTATTACGGCTCGGCCAGCGACTTCAACAAGGGCGAGTACCGGCACGTCGAGGGCAAGCGCATCCTGGAACCTGTCAAGGGAAAACTCTCCGATACGCTGCGCGAGATGCGCGAGGACCTGCAAAGCTCCATCTCCTACGCCGGCGGGACGCGGCTGCAGGACATCCGCCGTGTCAACTATGTGATTCTGGGTGGAGATAACGCGGGTGAACATCTGCTGATGTGAGCACCTCCCGGACGGCGTCCGGGCTGCCGGGGCGACCGTAGAGGTAGCCCTGGACGATGTCGCAGTGGTGCTCGCGCAGGAAGCGGATCTGGGCCTCGTTCTCGACGCCTTCGGCCACCACCGGCACACCCAGCCCGTGCGCCAGCGCGATCGTGGCCCGCACGATCGCCGCACCGTTCGGGTCGCGGTGGATGTCGGCGATGAAGCTCGGGTCGATCTTGATCTGGTCCACCGGGAAACGCTTGAGGTGGGCCAGCGACGAGAAGCCGGTGCCGAAATCGTCCAGCGCGATGGCCACGCCGAGCTGGCGCAGCCGCATCAGCAGTTGCTTGAGGTGGTCGAGGTCGGCCATCGCGGTGCTCTCGGTGATCTCCACCTTGAGCAGCGAGGCCGGCACATCCGCGTCCTTCAGGGCCCCGGCAATCACGTCGATCAGCTGCGAGTCCATGCACTGGCGGGCCGAGACATTGACCGACACCGGCACGGGCGTGACGCCCGCGTCGATCCAGCGCCTGATCTGCGCCGTGGCTTCCCGGATCACCCAGTTGCCCACGGAGACGATGAGCCCGGTCTCCTCGGTGATCGACAGGAAGCGCGCCGGCGCCCACAGCTCGCCGTCGTCCTGTCGCCAGCGCAGCAGCGCCTCCAGCCCGACCGGGCGGCCGGTGCGCAGATCGGTCTGGATCTGGTAGTGCAAGACGAATTCTTCCGATTCGAGCGCGTGGCGCAGCCGGTTCTCCAGCGCCAGCCAGTCGCGCGTGAGCGTGGACATGCCGGGGGTGTAGAACTCGAAGCGCCCGCCGCCAGCCGCCTTGGCACGCGACATGGCGGCTTCGGCCATCGTCAGCAGGCTGTCGGTGGTCGGGGCGTCGTCCGGCGAGAGTGCGATGCCGATGCTGCAGGTGCAGGCGATGGCGACATCGTCCACGCGCAGGTCGCGGGCCACCATGTCGATGAGCTGCGCGGCGAGCGCGGCGACGACTTCGCGCGAGGTCACGTCCTCGATCAGCACGACGAACTGGTCGTTGCCCCAGCGCGCGATGGTGTCATGGGCGCGGAAGACGCGGCGCATCCGGGCAGCGATCACCTCCAGCACTTCATCCCCCTGGCGCTGGCCGAGGCTGTCGTTGATGCGGCCAAAGCGGTCCAGGTCGATGAACAGGACCGCGAGTGCCTGGTGCTGGTGGCGTCCGTGGGCCAGGGCATGTGCCAGCAGGTCGGTCAGCAACACGCGGTTGGGCAGGCCGGTGAGGCCGTCGTGGGTGCTGCCGTGTTCGACCGCCTGTTCGGCACGGGCCGTGGCGGTGACATCGGTCAGGACGATCACCACACCACGCTCCGTCTCGTCCGCCGCATGCATCGGGCTGATGACGGCGCGCACCAGGTGCTCTCCATCGCTGGTGTTCAGGTGCAGCAACAGGTCAACGGCCACCACCCGCTGCTGTCCTTGGCAATCCCCGATGGCCTGCAGCAGCATCTGTTCGTCCGGTTGCGCCAGACTCAGCACGGACTGCACCGGCTGGTCTCGGACTGCCCGTGCCTGTCCCGTCTCCGGTTGCCGAATCAGTCGCTCGGCGCTGGCGTTGAGGTAGCGGATGCGGTGGGCCTGGTCGAGCGTGAGAACGGCGTCGGCAATGGCCTGCAGCGTGACCTCGGCCAGGCCGCGTTCGCGCTGCAGGTCGTGGCGCGTGGCCCGGAGTTCCATCGCCCGGCTCAGCAGCAGCGCGGTCGACCAGCCCAGCGTCATCGCACCCATTGGCAGCCAGAGGTGGCCCCAGACCAGTGCGATGGCCTGGACAAGCAGTGGCACGGGCAGCAGCCACAGCATCACCTTGAGCTTGACGCCCAGCGAGCGCATCGTCCAGCGGCCGAACAGCGCCGCGAGCAGCAGCGGCAGCACATTGGCCGCCAGCACCACCGGAGCGCTGGCGATGCTGGCGAGGCGGTTGCGGTCCATGGCCTGGTGGACCTGTGCCTGCCACTGGACTGCGCTGAGCGGCGTGCTGCCACGCGGGCCTGGCACGGTGACCGCACCGTCGATGCCGCGTGCGGTCAATCCGACCCAGACGACCCGGCCGGTGAGCAGCGTCACCAGACTGGGATCACGCAACAGCTCGGACGCCGACACCTGCGAGATCGGGCTGTTGCCGGCGGGCAGGAGCTGCAGCCGTTCCTGCCACCAGGGTTCCAGCGCATGTTGCTGGACGTTGACGCCAGCGAGTGCCCCGGCGCGCGAGGCGCTGACGCGCTGCACGGCCAGCGGCATTGCCTCCCAGGCGGTCGAGCCGCTGCCTGCGACCATTGCCACGCGGCGCACCTGGCCGTCGAGGTCGATCGGCGCCTCGGCGTGCCCGAGGGCGGCGGCGGCCTTGCCCAGCGCCGCCAGCGGTTGCAGCACGCTGGTGTGTCCATCGGCCTGCCGGCTCTCCGGCACCACGGGCAGCACGATCTGGCCGTGTGCGGCGATGGCCTGCGCCAGACGCGTGTCTTCAGCGGGATCGGCGGCCGGCTCGGAGAACAGCACGTTGTAGCCCACGGCCTGCGTGCCCGCGCTGCGCAACACGTCGATCAGTTCGGCGTGGCGCTGGCGCGGCCAGGGCCAGCGGCCGATGGCCTGCAAGCTGGCATCGTCGATGGCGACCACGATGCTGTCGGCCGGCGCGCTCGGGCCGGACAGGGGGGCGATCACTTCGCGGCTCAGCAGATCGTGCACCGCGAGGTCGAACCGCTCGACCACCGGCCGCGCGGTCAGCAGCAGCAGCGCCGTCAGCACGGCCGCGACCCACCATGGGGCTGGCATCAGCCACGGGGCGAGGGGTCTCCGGGCGAAAGGCGGGGGCTGGATCACGGCGTGGGCTCCTGGGGCGAGCGGGGGTCGAAGACACGCGGCTCGGACCAGCCGCTGCGGCCACCACCGGGCTGCAGCACGCGAACGCGGATGTGGAGAGGCCCCGGCCGCACGGGCAGGGGCAGGGTCAGGTGGTCCAGCGGGGTCGGCTCGTCCAGCACGACGGAGGTGAAGCCGGCCTCCAGCGCGACCTGCATCTGGCTCCAGGCCTGCGGCGCTACCGGGGACCAGTGCAGCGCCAGCCGCTGGCCGGTGCGGCGGGCGTCGAGACTGGGCGCGGGTGGCGGTGCAGGCGGGGGCGGTGGCGGCGGGAGCGGCGTGGTGATCGCCAGCGTGCGCTCGGCGGACAGGCCTTCGAACCCCACCGCGTCGATGCCACGCACGCGCAGCCGGTAGCGGCCGTCGGGCAGGCTCGGATCTCCCGGCTGTGGCGCCTCGGTCACGTTTTCATGGAGCAGGCGGGCCGGCGTTTCATCGGCGAGCCACTGCGTGCGGTAGGCCACGGCGCCGACCAGCGCCGGCAGGGTCAGCGCCTGGAGCCGGTCCGGGGAAATCTGTTCTGCCACGGACTGGAGATCCGGTGCGGGCAGCAGGGGCACCGCGGCGGCGGGCTGTGCACCGCGCCCGGCGCGGGAGCCGGTCGCGGCGCCCAGTTCGACCTGACCGAGCGGATTGCCGAACGCGACTGCACCGTGAACGACCTCGGCCCGGCTGCTGTCGCCATCGGCTGAGATCCGGAACTCGGTGCCGCGTACGGTGGTGACCGCTGACGGCGTGCGGACTTCGAAGCGGCTTTGGCCGGACTGTGGCTGCACGGCGTTTTCCAGCCCGCCACGCAGCAGTTCGATGCACACGGGAGCAGCAGTGCCTGCGGGTTGGGCCGCGGCCCGGTTCCGCGGGGCGGACTGGGCTTTCAGCCAGGCATTGAGCTGCGCGGCGTCCACGGGGACCAGTCGCAGCTCGCTGGCGGGGCGCACCAGCACCCGCGTGCCGTCCTGCAGCAGCAGCGTTGCCGTGCCGGCCGTGGCGGTGCGCAGCCAGGTGCCCGGCGGCAGGAGGGTGTCCGGGCGGGCGGTGGTCCAGCCTGCACCGCTGTTGAGCATGACGTCGCCCTGCAGTGCCGTGAGCCGGGCTTCGGGCGTCGTCAGGCGCAGCCAGGGCATCGGGATGCGCAGTACCTGCCCCGGGCGCAGCCGGTCGCCAGGGAGCTGGTTGCCCAGGCGCAGTTCGTTCCAGTGGCGCGGATCGCGCAGGTAGCGTGCGGCCACCGTCCAGGCCGAGTCGCCGGGCTGCACGGTGTAGAGAAACTCGTCAGTCGCGTCGGCCGCAAGGCTCCCGGCCGCGGACAGCAGCAGGGCCAGCAGGGCGGTGATCGGGCGGTGCAGGGCGGTCATCGGAGCGGGTTGTCAGCGTCTGGCCAGGTAGAAGACCCGGAAGTGACAGATTCGCTGCGGGTATCTTATGCCGAGCCCGCCGGTTGTTCTCTGCGTGGAAACGGCAAATCATGCGCCTCTTGATCAGATCGAGCCCGTGCCGCCGACCAGGATGCGGCTCAGGTCCAACCCGTGGCGGCCCACTGGCGGGCACCAGAAATAGGCACCGGTCACGGGTTGGCTGAAGCGGAAAAGGTCATCGACCACGCCGTCCTCGACCCCGGCCATGCGGGCGAGCTGGGCCTCGAAGGCGTCGAAGCCGGTGGCAAACGCGGTGAAGAGCAGGCCGCAGCGCGCACCCTCGATCCACGGCATCGAGCGCCGCACGACAAAAGCTTCGGGTGAAAAGCTCTCCTGCGCGGTGCGCTGGACGTGGGCGCTGGGCGGGGCGTCGTCGAGTTCGACGTTGTCGTCGCGGCGGCGGCCGACCATGCGGTCCTGCGTCGCTCGGTCGAACCGGTCGAAGCGGTCCAGTGCGTGTTCCCACTGCTGCACGGCGACGAAGCTGCCGCCGTCGAGCCCCGGCCCCTGGCCCTGCACGCCGAGGGTGTCGACCATGTCGCGGCCCGTGGGGTTTTCGGTCCCATCCTCGTAGCCGGTCAGGTCGCGCCCGTTCAGGTGGCGGAAGGCGGCCAGCTCGTGGGTGACATCAAAGGCGGGCGCCAGCAGGCGGGCCAGCACGCGACCGCGCTGCAGCAGTGCACCGGGGTCGTCCTCGCTGCGCAGCCACAGCCAAAGCTCGGCAGGGGTGGCGGGCAGATCGACCCGGCTGGCCGGTGGCGCGCTGAAGCTGCGCAGGCCCGGCACGGCCGCATCCAGCCGCGCCACCAGTGTGGCGCCCAGGCCGACGACGGTGTGCAGCCCGTCGGCCTCGGCGGCCAGTGCTTGCAGCGTGGTGCGCACGGTGGCGTCGGCGTCGTGGCGCAGCGCAAGGCTGATATAGCGGCCATGGGTGGGAACGCGGGCCGCAATGCCGGCTTGGATCGTGGACATCAGCACACTCCTGAAGGATCTTCAGCGAAGTGTAGGGGGAAGTCTGCTCAGGATGGGGTGTGGGCCAGCCGCACGTAGATGGGGGCGAAGGCCTCGGCCTGCGTGATCTCCAGCAGGCGCTCGCGGGCCAGTTCCAGCAAGGCAATGAATGTCACGACCAGCACCGGCGTGCCGCGCGTCGTGTCGAACAGCTCGTGGAACTCGACGAAGCGCCGCCCCTGCAAGGCCCGCAGCACCAGCGTCATGTGTTCACGCACCGACAGCGCCTCGCGACCGATGTGGTGGCGCTGGGTCAGCTTGGCGCGCTGGAGCACGTCGGCCCAGGCGTTGCGCAGGTCGATGGGACGCACCTCCGGCAGGGGCACCTCCAACGCCTGCTCGATGTGGACCACTGCCGCCAGCAGGTCGCGCCCGAGCAGCGGCAACTGGTCGATCCTGGCCGCGCCGAGCTTGATGCGCTCGTACTCCAGCAGCCGCCGCACCAGCTCGGCCCGCGGATCGGCGGCTTCCTGGTCGGCTGTCACCTGGCGGGGCGGCAGCAGCATGCGCGACTTGATCTCGATGAGCATCGCGGCCATGAGCAGGTACTCGGCGGCGAGTTCGAGGTGGTGTTCGCGGAGCTGGTCGACGTAGGCCAGGTACTGGCGTGTCACCTCGGCCATCGGGATGTCGAGGATGTTGAAATTCTGCCGGCGGATCAGGTAGAGCAGCAGGTCCAGCGGCCCCTCGAAGGCGTCGAGGTAGATGGCCAGCGCTTCCGGCGGGATGTAGAGGTCGTGCGGCAGCGCGAACAGCGGCTCGCCGTACAACCGCGCCAGCGCCGCCGGGTCGGTGTCCGACACGGCGGCGCCGGGATCCCGGGTCACGTCAGCCCTTGGTCTGGTAGACGTAGGGCTGCTGCGGCACGTTGGCGGTGCTGAACTCGCCCTGGGCGCTGCGGTCCTGCTCGCGGTCCCACAGCAGGCTGCGGCCTTCGCGCTGGCGCTGCTCCAGCTTCGGATCCTGCTGCTTCAGGCTCTCGATGAACTGGGTGGTCTCGGACTTGTAGTGCTTCCAGAAGAGCGGCATGGTGTGTGAGCGGGCGGACGCTATAGAGTGAACCCCTGATTTTACAGGCGCCGCCATGCAAGAGATCGAACTGAAGTTCCAGATTCCCCCCGCAGCCCGCGCGTTGCTGGCCGAGGCCCTGCGCGATGCGACCAGCACCAGCACGCGCCTGCGCGCCCGCTACTTCGACACGGATGACCGCCTGCTGGCGCGCGCCGCCTTTGCGCTGCGGCTGCGGCAGGAAGGCGAGGGCTGGGTGCAGACCCTCAAGGGCCGCGGCGACGGCCTGATGGTGCGGCTCGAACACAACGCGCCGCTCGGCACCGCATCGGGCGACGAGGCCCCCGCGCTGTCGCTGGAGCGCCACGCTGGCACGCCGGCCGGCGTCGCGCTGATCGCGCTGCTGGCCCGCGCGGGACGCACTCCAGCCGATCTGGCGCTGCAGTTCTCCACTGACATCACCCGCACCCACGCCGAGGTGCAGGCCGAAGGTGCGGTGGTCGAACTGGCGCTGGATGTCGGGCAGATCGAGGGTGGTGGACAGACGCTGCCGGTGTGGGAGATCGAGTTCGAGCTGGTCAGCGGGCCGGCGGAGGGGCTGCTCTCGCTGGCGTATCTCTGGACCGAAGCGTTCGGCCTGTGGCTGGATGTGCGCAGCAAGGCCGAGCGCGGCGACCGGCTGGCCCGCGGGGTGACACAAGGCGAGGTACCGGCGCCGGTGTCGGTGGATGCCGGGCAACCCTGGCCCCGGCAGGTGGCCGCTGCGCTGGCGCCGGTGCTGGCGCTGGTGGGGGAGGTCGCCGAGGAGCTGGCTTCGCCGGCCCAGCGGGTGGCGCTGGCGCAGGCGCTGGGCACGCTGGCTGCGACGCTGCGGGCCGGTGTGCTGGTGCAGCCGCAGGCCGTCGGGGCAGCGGACACCGTGTCGGCGTTGGCCGGACTGGTGTTCGATACCGCGATCTGGCGCCGCGCCGGCACGCAGGCGCTGTGGTTCAACCTGCTGGAGTGGAGCCTGCCGGGCGTGGGTTGAGCGAACGGGCGTGCAGACGCGCCGCTTCCAGCGCGGTGTCCAGCGTCGCCGTGATGCCTTGGTCGCCCAGCAGCGTGTCGAAGCCGGACCGTGTCAGCAGCGAACGTGGCTGTTCGTTGAGCGCGGCGACGATCAGGCGCACGCCACGGCGCTGCAGTTGCCTGTGCAACTGCACCAGCGCATCCACCCCCGACGTGTCGATCGAGATCAGCCGGTGCATCTCCAGCACGACGACACCGGTGTTCGCGTACAGCCGGTCCGGCAGCGCTTCGACCTTGCCTACCGCGCCAAAGAACAGCGTGCCGTAAAGGCTGTGGACCTCGACGCCGTCTGGCGTGTCGGCCGTGGCCCGCTCGACCTGGAACAACTGGCCCATCCGCCAGATGAAGAACCCGCACGCCAGCAGCAACCCGACCTCCACCGCGATCGTCAGATCAAAGACCACCGTGAGGAAAAACGTGCCGAGCAGCACCGAGCGGTAGGGCAGCTTGAAGTGCCGCAGTCGGGCGAATTCGTGCCACTCGCCCATGTTCCACGCCACGAACAGCAGGATGCCGGCCAGCACCGCCAGCGGCACGTTCATCGCCAGCGGCGCCGCCACCAGCATGATCGCCAGCAGTGCCACGGCATGCACCATGCCCGCGATGGGGGAGACCGCCCCGGCGCGCACGTTGGTGACCGTGCGCGCAATGGTGCCGGTGGCCGGGATGCCACCGAAGAACGGCACGACGAAGTTGGCCACGCCCTGCGCCATCAGCTCCTGGTTGGGGTCGTGGCGGGGACCATCGATCATGTTGTCGGCCACCCGTGCGCACAGCAGCGACTCGATCGCGCCGAGCAGGGCGATGGTCAGCGTCGGCATCAGCAACTGCTTGGCGGTCGCCCAGGTGAACTCGGGCAGGTCGAACGCGGGCAGCGCCTGCGGGATGCCGCCGAAGCGCGAGCCGATGGTCTCGACGGGCAGGTTGAACAGCGTGCTTGCCAGCGTCAGCGACACCAGCGCAACGATCGGGCCGGGCACGCGCGAGATCACCCGCGCGCTGCGGCCCTCGACCAGTTCGGTGGGCAGGATCGTGCCGGGCTTGAACAGCCGCGTCCACGCGAACAGGCCCACCAGACAGCCGGTGCCAAGCGCGAAGGCCCAGGGGTTGAAGCTGCCGGCGTGTGCCCACAGCGTGTGGATCTGCGCGAAGAAGTCGGCCGGCATCTTGTCGATGTCCAGACCGAAGAGATCCCGCAATTGCGACAGTGCGATCAGCACCGCGATGCCGTTGGTGAAGCCGATGACGATCGACACCGGGATGTAGCGCACCAGCCCGCCGAGCTTCAGCAGCCCCATCGCGAACAGCAGCACGCCCGCCAGCATGGTGGCGATCAGCAGGTTGGGCAGGCCGTAACGCTCGATGATCCCGTAGATGATGACGATGAAGGCGCCTGCCGGACCACCGATCTGCACCTGCGAGCCACCGAGCGCCGAGATCAGGAAGCCCGCGATGATGGCGGTGTAGAGACCCTGCTCGGGCTTCACGCCCGAGGCGATCGCGAAGGCCATCGCCAGCGGCAGGGCCACGATGCCCACGGTGGCCCCGGCGCCGAGGTCGGCGAGGAAGCGGGGGCGGTCATAGTCCGCCAGCGTGTCGCGAAAGCGTGGGTGAAAGCGGTGCAAGCGCTCGAACCACGCCGGCTTCGACAGGAAAGTGGACCAGTTCTGCACGCGGGGCGTCTCCATTGGATGGCCTGTGCAGTGTGCGCCTGCTGGGTGCCGACGCGCTTACAACCGAGGCGTGCTGGCAGCCGGTATCGTGCAGCCCATGAAGAAACCGCCCAGCCCGTCCACCCCAGGCCATTTCAAGGGCAACAAGCTTGCCCTGCCGAGCAAACCCTGTGCCACCTGCGGCCGCGAGATGAGCTGGCGGCGGGCGTGGGCGAAGAACTGGGCCGAGGTGAAACATTGCTCCGACGCCTGCCGGCAACAGGCGCGTCGCCGGGGGAAGGGCTGTGCCGCGACCTGAGCCGGTGGTCTGGCGTGCAGGCGTCAGACGATCCGGAACACGCGGATCAGCACTGCGTTGCGCTTGGGGCGCAGGCTGTCGAGCGTGCCGGTGTAGACGCAGTCGTTGAGCCAGCCGTACTTGCCGTTCGGTGCGCTCAGGCGGATGTGCGAGGCGGCGTAGCGCGGCTCGCCCTGCGGCGTGCGGACGAGCACCTGGTTGTGGACGGTGATGACCACGCCATCGTCGGTCTTGAGTTCGTAGAGCGCGTCGAGCAGCCGCGCGCCGTCCTGGCGCACGAGCTGGCGGTCGGCCCCACCTGGCAGCACGACCCCCTTGATCCCTGGCCCGGCGAACTCGCCCCCGGTGATCGGCACGATGCGGCGCTCGCCGAGCGGGCCGGTGCCCATGTTGACCATGTCGGCGATGTCCACGATGGATTCGTAGACGAACTCCGTGCGCGGGAACACCATCGGCACGTCGGTGCCCAGTGGCGAAGCCGGCGAGGGGGCCTGCTGCGCCTGGGCGGGCAGGGTGGCGGTGGTCGCAGCGGCGGCAGCGCCGAGGAGCCAGTGGCGGCGGGTGGGCTGGGTCATGGAGTGAGGGGGCAAGCGGACAAGGCAACCGGACAACGGTCTGGTTTTGTGCCCGACCACTGTAGATAGCCCGCTCGGACGCCTCCATGGGCACAAACCCGCGCGTGCAGCAGACGGGATCAGCCGTGGATGTAGCGTGGCGGATGGCTTGTGGGCTTAGCCTACCAGCCGGGCTTGTTCCAGGTCGTAGGTGACTTCAGTGATCGACCCATCCTGAATGCGCCGAACGGCTTCGTCGATCACCTGCAGCGGGACCAGAAACCATTCCCTCGGTTTGACCGGATGGCCGAACCGATCCTCGATCGTCAGATCCAGCTGGGCGGCGCCGAAGAGGCGGTGGAAAAGGTTCTCCAGCCGGGTGCGGTTCAGGTTGTGCAGCTTGTAGGTGGCGACCACCTCCACGTCGGCCAGGAGATAGGTGGCGTCTTTCTCGGCCCCCGCGATCCGGGTGTCGACCTTGCCGCCGGTCACGCCGATCTTGTGGATCAGCTCGCGGTGCGCGGCCACGAAGGGATGGCTGGAATGGCTGCGCAGGACATAGATGGTCCCGGTCTCGATGTCGTCAGACTCTGATGCGTCACCGAACAGCGGCCCCATGTCGGGGTCGGTCAGGCGGCGGCCGGTGTCGTCCTTGTAGAGCGCCCGTTGCAGAGAGCGCAGCAGCAGGTTGCTTTGCGTGCCGTTGGCGTAGACGACACGCAGACGTGCATCGCTTTCGCCGTTCGGCGCCTTGATGGGGTCGCCGACCTCGGCCACATACGCGAGCTGCCCGCCGACGATGAAGTAATGGCCGCTGGCAACGCTGGTGTCGCGCCCGAAACGCAGCGTCTTGCGGATGTCGGCCTTGAGTTCGCGCTCCACCTGCTCGAACAGCGGCTGGAACTTCTCGAAGTCCGGGCAAGGTGTGCGGTCCGCGACTTCCTCGGCCATGCGCCGTTCTGCAGTGGAGCGCACATGGCGCAGCACGGTGATGTCCTTGGGGTCGCTCGGCGCATCGCCCAGTCCCAGTGCCGCCAGCAGGGCGTCCTCGTCCATGTCTTCTGTCTGGGGTGAGGCTGCGGCTGTGCCCGTCAACAGGCCGGGCGTATCCAGTTCGGCCAACAGGGTTTGTGCTTCGGGCAACTGGCGCAGTTGGTCCAGGCGAACGGCGTACAGGCGCTCGAAGATGTCCCGGTCCTCGCCATGCTGCGGGGGGCGTCCATGCGTCTGGTGGAAGCGCAGGATGTCCTCGAAGCCCGCGATGATCCGCTCTTCACGCGGCGTGCGGCTCGATGCCTTCAGCTGGGCGATTTCCACCCCGAGTGCCTCCAGCAGTTCGTCATCGTCCAGGTCAGCCATGGCGGATCGCCTCTTCACGGGCCTGTGCCGCCTTGGCCTGGGCACGGTAGCGGGTCAGTGCGGCCACCCCTGCGGCCATGCGCTGCTCCCACGCATCGGCGGAGTGGAGGTCCGGCAGGCGGCCTCGCTCGTTCTTGAACAGCAAGGCCCGCTTGGTCAGTTCGCGGGCCTCGTCTTCGGAGAGGTTGATCTTCTTGGCCGCGATGCTGGTCTGGACTTGCCGCAAGGCGTTTTCGTCCATCGCCCTGGCCAGCACGGCATACGCCGCTTCAAACGGATTGATCCGGTCGATCAGGTCGATGTCCAGGTCATGCACGTTCACGAACTTGCGTACGCCCTCCAGCAGGGCCGTGCTGCCCTGCTGCTGCTGTTGCTGTTGCTGTTGCTGTTGCTGTTGCTGCAACTGCTTGACCTGCTGGGTGATGTTCATGGCGGCGACGGCGTGCTGGCGGATGGATTCCTGGTCTGCCTCGCTCAGGTTTGGGTACCGTTCGCGCACGATCTTGCCCATGCGCAACTGCGTCAGCTCTTCGGGCACGGTGTTGTCCCGGTCGAACAGGCCGCGCTCCAGCACCGTCTTGTCCTGCAGAAACCCCGTGACCACCTCGTTCAGGTCTTCCTTGCAGATGCGGGTCGCTTCTGGGGACTCGGGCATCTTCAGCCCTTTGATCTCGATGTGGTACTGGCCGGTGGCCTCGTTCACGCCCACGTTGGTGCGGTCCGGCTGATAGCCGTCCGGGCCGTAATCGAACCCTTCCTTCTTGCCGGCATCTCCCGATCCGGTGTTCTTCGGCGTGAACTCGTAGCGCGGTGCCAGCACCTGCTCCATCAGCAGGCTGGCGGAGATGGCCTTGAGCATGTCGTTCACCGCTTCGGCCACGGCGGATTGCTCGGCCGTCGGTTCGGCAATCAGGTTGGTGAAGCGCGCCCGTTCCTTGCCTTCGGCGTCGCGGGTGGCGCGGCCGATGATCTGCACGATCTCGGTCAGGCTGCTGCGGTAGCCGATGGTCAGGGCGTGTTCGCACCAGATCCAGTCGAAGCCTTCCTTGGCCATGCCCAGGGCGATGATCACGTCCACATGGTCGCGGTTGTTCTTCTGCGCGGGGTCTTTCAGCGCCGCCAGCACGCGGGAACGCCGGGCTGCATCGCTGTCGTCCACCAGATCGGCCACCTTGAGCGCGCGGCCTGCCTGGGTTTGCACCAGATGGAAGCCGGTGACGGGGTCCACGCCTTTCCACTCACCCAGCGCGCTCATGATGTCGTTCACTTCGCGCTCCTTGTCCTGCAGGCTTTCGCGCGAATTGACGCTGGGGATGTGGACGATGGTCTTCAGCGCCGGGTCGAGCACCTTGGCCACGGCGTCCACATAGCGGCCGGTGTAGAAGAAGTAGCCGATGTCCAGCGACTTGAGCCAGCGGTAGCCGTTGAGCTGCTCGTAGTAGGTGTAGGTCACGGTGTCGAACCGGGCCTCGTCCGTCGGGGTCAGCACGGCCTCGCTGTCGCCCCGGAAGTAGGAGCCGGTCATCGCCACCAGATGCACCTTGTCGCGGGCGATGAAGTCGCCCAACTGGCTGCCGAGCTTGTTGTCGGGGTTGCTGGACACGTGGTGGAACTCGTCGATGGCGATCAGCCGGTCATCGAACGCCTCGATGCCCAGTTCCTCGACGGCAAAGCGGAAGGTGGCGTGGGTGCAGACCAGCGCCTTGTCAGGGCTGGCGAGGAACTTGCGCACGGCGTCCACCTTGGATCTGGCGATGCGGGGTTCGTCCACGCCGGGGGCGTTGCACAGGTTCCATTGCGGGGCGACCTGCCAGTCCCAGTGAAAGCCGTGCTGGGTCAGCGGCTCGTCGGCAAAGCTGCTGCCGATGGACCGCTCCGGCACCACGACGATGGCCTGCTGCAGACCCTGGCTGTGCAGCTTGTCGAGCGCGATGAACATCAGTGCGCGGGATTTGCCTGACGCTGGCGGCGACTTGAGCAGCAGGTATTGCTCGCCGCGCCGGGTGTAGGCGCGCTCCTGCATGGTGCGCATCCCCAGTTCGTTGGCCTTGGCGGATCGGCCTGTGCGGGCGGTGGTGATGGACACCGATGGCACGGTGGTGGCGTGGGTGGGGTTGGCTGGGGTGTTCATCGGGTTCAGGTGGTCTCGTGCCAGTTGAGGCATTGCAGACCCGGTACGCGAGCGAATTCACGCACATTGCGTGTCACCAGCGTGGATTGGTGGCGCAGGGCGGTGGCGGCAATCAGGGTGTCGTGGGGGCCGATGGGAGTGCCTTTGGCCTCCAGATCGGCGCGAAGGCGGGCGGCGCAGGTGGCGCATTCGCTGTCAAAAGGCAACTTCTGCATGGGCCGCAGCAGTTGCGCCAACGCTGCCAAGCGTGGGGCGGCTGCTTCCGGGGGCAGGCGCAGCAGCCCATAGCGCAGCTCGTACTCCACGATGGCCGGCACGCCTACGTCAGCCGGGTGCAGGGCCTGCAGGCGTGGCACCACCTGCTGGTCGCCCCGAAAGTAGTAGCTGATGGTGTTGCTGTCGAGAATCAGCATGGTCGGCCTTCAGAACCCCAAGCGCGTGGTGTCGGCGGGCAGGGTGGCGGCACTGTCCTCGCGCAGCGGGAAATCGGCGAAACAACCGGCGAGGTCGAGGCAGTCCTGGGGCCACTCGTGGGCGGCGTGCTTGCGGATGATCTCCGCCACCCAGCGGCTTTTCGACATCCCGTTGGCCTTGGCCGCCTGCTCCACCAGTGCTTGGGTGGCGTCGTCCAGATACAGCGTGATTTGTGACATCGGGTGGCTCCTTTGGTCAGTCTGCGCAAGTATATGTGCGGGTGTATGTGCTGAATCGACCACGGGTTCCGTGCCTTCTTGTCATGGCGAATCGTGCAGGCACCGCTTGGGCTTTGTTGCACAACCCACCCAGCCGGCCGGTGGTCGAGCGGTGAGGTAGGCTGACGGGATGAGCAAGCCGGCGAAGAAGAAGTACACGACGAAGAACTGGTCGCCCTACACGAAGGCGCTGAGAGCCAGGGGGTCG
>NZ_JANPAB010000005.1:0-46572 GCF_031429695.1 Sphaerotilus sp. | reverse complement strand
CGACCCCCTGGCTCTCAGCGCCTTCGTGTAGGGCGACCAGTTCTTCGTCGTGTACTTCTTCTTCGCCGGCTTGCTCATCCCGTCAGCCTACCTCACCGCTCGACCACCGGCCGGCTGGGTGGGTTGTGCAACAAAGCCCCGCACGAATAACTTCTGGTGGAGCACTTCGAGCAACCTTGAGGTTTTCATAGTGGGAGTGAATCTGCGACATGGATGCAGTTCTCTTGTGAGGCTAATCAACAATTGCCCTTCTTGGCCTGCCCAGGCGGACAGAACGTGCCGTTGCCGTTGCCGTTGCCGTTGCCGTTGCCGTGGCCCGGACCGCCAGCCGGGCGGGCAACGGGCGGCGGGTCGATGATGACCGAGCCGGCCGGGGTGTGGACAGCGCAGCCGGGCAGGGCGATCAGCAGGGTCAGCGCCAGGGGCAGCAGCAGGACAGCGGGGCGTTGCATCGCGGGACTCCTTCGATGGTTCAGGTTGCGCCGACTGTATCGAGAGAGCTGCCGTCGCCCGCGTGAGGAATTGCGCGGTCTCTCTACAATCCCCCCGCAATGACTCCGGCCATCTCCTTCCAGCAGGTCAGCAAGACCTTCAGCACCCCGCGCGGTGCATTGCAGGCCCTCGACGGTGTCAGCCTCGACATCGCCCCAGGTGAATTCTTCGGTCTGCTCGGCCCCAACGGCGCCGGCAAGACCACCCTGATCAGCATCCTGGCCGGCCTGTCGCGGGCGACGACCGGCCGCGTGCGCGTCATGGGCCATGACGTGGTGGACGACTACGCGGCGGCCCGCAAGGCGCTCGGCATCGTCCCGCAGGAACTCGTGTTCGACCCTTTCTTCTCGGTGCGCGAGACGCTGCGCATCCAGAGCGGCTACTTCGGCGTGAAGGGCAACGACGCCTGGATCGACGAGCTGCTGAGCGGCCTCGGCCTCGCGGACAAGGCCGGCGCCAACATGCGGCAACTGTCGGGCGGGATGAAGCGCCGGGTGCTGGTCGCGCAGGCGCTGGTGCACCGGCCGCCGGTCATCGTGCTGGACGAGCCGACGGCGGGCGTGGACGTGGAGCTGCGCCAGACGCTGTGGCAGTTCATCGCCCGGCTGAACAAGGAAGGCCACACCGTGCTGCTGACCACGCACTACCTCGAAGAGGCCGAGGCGCTGTGCGGCCGGATCGCGATGCTCAAGCAGGGCCGCATCGTCGCTCTCGACCGCACGAGCAACTTGCTCGCGGGCACGTCGAGCACGATGCTGCGCTTCAAGACCGACGACGCGTTGCCCGCCGACATCGCCGCCCACGCCCGCGTCACCGGCCGCATCGCGCAGGTCAAGGCGCACGACGCCGCCGAGGTCGAGCAACTGCTGGCACGCCTGCGCACGGCGGGTGTGCGGCTGGAAGACCTCGAAATCGGCCGCGCTGACCTTGAAGACGTGTTCCTCGAAATCATGCAAGGAGGCCGCGCATGAGCACGTCCGCAACGACATCCACGAACCCGGTCTTCGCCGGCGCCGGCACGCTGTTCTACAAGGAGGTGCTGCGCTTCTGGAAGGTCGGTTTCCAGACGGTGGCGGCGCCCGTGCTCACGGCGGTGCTGTACCTGCTGATCTTCGGCCATGTGCTCGAAGACCATGTGAAGGTCTACGACTCGGTGGGCTACACCAGCTTCCTGATCCCGGGGCTGGTGATGATGAGCGTGCTGCAGAACGCTTTCGCCAACAGCTCCTCCAGCCTGGTGCAGAGCAAGATCACCGGCAACCTGGTCTTCCTGCTGGTCTCGCCGCTGTCGCACTGGGCGTGGTTTGTCGCCTACGTCGGTGCGTCGGTGGTGCGGGGCGTGGTGGTGGGGTTCGGCGTGTTCGCGGTGACGGTGTGGTTCGCACCGCTGCGCATGGCCGAGCCGTGGTGGGCGCTGGTGTTTGCGGTGCTGGGCGCGGCGATGATGGGCAGCCTGGGCCTGATCGCCGGGCTGTGGGCCGACAAGTTCGACCAGATGGCGGCGTTCCAGAACTTCATCATCATGCCCATGACCTTCCTGTCGGGCGTGTTCTATTCGGTGCATTCGCTGCCCGGCATCTGGCAGCAGATCAGCCACCTGAACCCGTTCTTCTACATGATCGACGGCTTCCGGCGTGGTTTCTTCGGCGTCAGCGACGTGTCGCCGTGGGTGAGCCTGGGGGTCGTGTCGGTCAGCTTCCTGGTGATCGCGACGGTGGCGCTGCGGCTGCTGGCGAGCGGGTACAAGCTGCGGCACTGAGGCGGGTATTCGCCTCGTCGGTCAATCCGGCGCTTCGACACGGCAGGTGCCCAGCGTCGTCGCCCGCCGGATGAACTTCCGGTCGAAGGTCTTCAGCGCGGCGAGGTGCTGACTCTGCGCCAGATGGAGCGCGTCGGCGAAATCCAGCCCATCCGTTTCATGCCACCGCAGCGCCTGCGCGATCGGGGCGGCCTGCGCCAGATGCACGTTCGGCAATCCGAACAGTCCGCGCAGGCCGCGCACCACCTGTGCCGGCTCGAACCGGTAGGCGAAGCGCAGCACCCACTCGGTCTCGATCACCACCGTGTCCGGCACGAACACGTCGTGCTCGCGCAGCAGGCGGGCGCTGGCGGCGTGCTGCGCCGGCTCGTCGGCGACGAGAAAGCGCACGACGACGTTGGTGTCAATCGCGATCAAGCCACTGCTCCTTCACGCCCTTCGCCAACGCAGCAGCGATGTCGTCGTCGGTCAGCGCCGGGCCGGTGTACGGCAGGCAGCCGACCACGTCGTCCAGTCGGGTGACGGGAAACGTGACACGCGGGCGCAGCAGCAGGCCATCTCCCACGTCGATGACTTCCAGCTCGGTGCCAGGTGCCCAGTGGTACAGGGTGCGCAAGGGCTTGGGGATGATGATTTGCCCCTTGCTGGACATGCGTGTCGTTGGGATGGTTTCCATTGGACACCTCCAGGGTAAGACGAAAGTAAGATCATAAGCCGATGCCGATGCCGCTACAATCTCGCGCACCATGGCCGATCCCACCCCCACCCAAGTCCGCGATTTCATTGCCGCCGGCCTGTCCTGCGAGCACCTCGAAGTCGAAGGCGACGGCCGTCATTTCTTTGCCACCATCGTCTCCAGCGCCTTCACCGGCAAGCTGCGCGTGGCCCGCCACCAGCTCGTCTACGCAGCCCTTGGCGAGCGCATGCGCGAAGAGATCCACGCGCTGTCGATGAAGACGCTCACCCCGACCGAGTGGGCTGCGCAAGCCACCCCGGCCACCCCCTCCCACCATTGACCACCCCGCGCGCGGCCCAGGCTGCGGCGCGGGCGTGTGCATGCCCCTGCGGTGTGCGACAGGCCCGCCCGATCCCCGGCCCGGACCTCGCGCCCGCACAGGCACACACCGATGGACAAGCTCCTCATTCGCGGCGGCCGCACCCTCCAGGGTGAAGTCACGATCTCCGGCGCCAAGAACGCCGCCCTGCCCGAGCTGTGCGCGACGCTGCTGACGGCCGAGCCGGTGACGCTGGCCAACGTGCCGGTGCTCAAGGACGTGGCGACCACGCTCAAGGTGCTCGCCCAGCTCGGCGCCACCTCCACCCGCACGGCCGAGCAGCCGGACGTGGTGACCGTCGATGCCTCGAACATCACCTCCACCGAGGCGACCTACGACCTCGTGAAGACGATGCGCGCCTCGATCCTCGTGCTCGGCCCGCTGCTGGCGCGCTTCGGTGTCGCGCGGGTGTCGCTGCCGGGCGGCTGCGCGATCGGTTCGCGGCCGGTCGATCAGCACATCAAGGGCCTGCGGGCGATGGGCGCCGAGATCCGCGTCGAGCATGGCTACATCCACGCCACCGCCTCGCCCCGTCTCAAGGGCGCCCGCATCACCACCGACATGGTGACCGTCACCGGCACCGAGAACCTGCTGATGGCCGCGACGCTGGCCGACGGCGAGACGGTGCTGGAAAACGCCGCGCAGGAGCCGGAGATCACCGACCTCGTGGACCTGCTCGTCTCGATGGGCGCGCAAATTGAGGGCCGCGGCACCAGCCACCTGCGCATCACTGGCGTCGAGCGCCTGCACGCGCCGAAGGTGCCGCACCAGATCATCCCGGACCGCATCGAGGCCGGCACCTTCCTGTGCGCCGTCGCCGCAGCGGGCGGCGACGTGACGCTGCGCCGCGCCGACGCGCGCCACCTGGACGCCGTGATCACCAAGCTGCGCGAAGCCGGTGTCACGGTCGAGGTGGGCGACGACTGGATCCGCGTGCAGATGAGCGCACGCCCCAAGGCCGTGAGCTTCCGCACCAGCGAGCACCCGCTGTTCCCGACCGACATGCAGGCGCAGTTCATGGCCGTGAACTGCATCGCCGAGGGCGTGGCGCGGGTGACCGAGACGATCTTCGAGAACCGCTTCATGCACGTCAACGAGCTGGTCCGGCTGGGCGCGCACATCGCCGTGGACGGCCACACGGCGCTGGTCGAAGGCATCCCGCGCCTGTCGGGCGCGACCGTGATGGCGACTGACCTGCGCGCTTCGGCGTCGCTGGTGATCGCCGGGCTGGTGGCCGACGGCGTGACCACCGTGGACCGCATCTACCACCTCGACCGCGGCTACGACGCCATGGAAGTGAAGCTGCGCGGCATCGGCGCGGACATCGAAAGGGTTCCGGCATGAGCACGAACGCGCCCACGAACGGAATGATCACGCTGGCGCTGTCCAAGGGCCGGATCTTCGAGGAAACGCTGCCGCTGCTGGCCGCTGCCGGCATCGAGGTGCTGGAAGACCCCGAGAAGTCCCGCAAGCTGATCCTGCCGACGAACCGGCCGGACGTGCAGGTCGTGCTGGTGCGCGCCACCGACGTGCCGACCTACGTGCAGTACGGCGGCGCCGACCTCGGCGTGGCCGGCAAGGACATCCTGATCGAGCACGGCGGCCAAGGTCTCTACCAGCCGCTGGACCTGAACATCGCCAAGTGCCGCATGAGCGTGGCGGTGCGCGAAGGCTTCGACTACGCGGCAGCGGTGAAGCAGGGGTCGCGCATCCGCGTGGCGACCAAGTACACCGCCATCGCCCGCCAGCACTTCGCCGACAAGGGCGTCCACGTCGATCTGATCAAGCTGTATGGCTCGATGGAACTCGCGCCGCTGACCGGGCTGGCCGACGCCATCGTCGATCTGGTCTCCACCGGCAAGACGCTGGTGGCGAACCACCTCGTCGAGGTCGAGCCGTTCATGCAGATCTCGTCGCGCCTCGTCGTCAACCAGGCTGCGCTCAAGCTCAAGCGTGACCAGCTTCGGCCGCTGATCGACGCTTTTGCCTCCGCCATCCCCAAAGACTGAAGAAAGCCCCGCCATGTCCCCCGTCGCCATCCGCCACCTGAACACCGCCGCCCCGGACTTCGACGCCGAGTTCCAGCGCGTGCTGCATTGGTCGGCGGAGACGGACCACGCGATCGAGGAGCGGGTCGCGGCCATCCTGAAGGACGTGCAGCAGCGCGGCGACGCGGCGGTGATCGAGTACACGAACCGCTTCGATGGCATGCAGGCCGAGTCGATGGCCGCGCTGGAGCTGACCCGCGAGGAACTGAAGGCCGCGTTCGAGGCGATCACGCCCGCGCAGCGCCACGCGCTGGAAGCCGCAGCGAAGCGTGTGCGCAGCTACCACGAGCGGCAATTGCAGGCGTGCGGCCTGAGCTGGCAGTACCGCGACGAGGACGGCACGCTGCTCGGCCAGAAGGTCACGCCGCTGGACCGCGTCGGCATCTATGTGCCGGGCGGCAAGGCGGCGTATCCGTCCTCGGTGCTGATGAACGCGATCCCGGCGCACGTCGCTGGGGTCGGCGAGATCATCATGGTCGTGCCGACGCCGAAGGGCGAGAAGAACGCGCTGGTGCTGGCCGCCGCCCATGTCGCGGGCGTGAGCCGGGTGTTCACGATCGGCGGGGCGCAGGCGGTCGGCGCGCTGGCTTACGGGACGGCGACCGTGCCGCGTGTGGACAAGGTCACCGGCCCCGGCAACGCCTACGTGGCGAGCGCCAAGCGGCGTGTCTTCGGTCAGGTGGGCATCGACATGATCGCCGGCCCGTCGGAAATCCTCGTGCTGGCCGATGGCACGACGCCGCCCGACTGGGTCGCGATGGACCTCTTCTCGCAGGCCGAGCACGACGAGCTGGCGCAGTCCATCCTGCTGTGCCCGGACGCCGGGTACATCGCCAAGGTGCAGGCCGAGATCGACCGCCTGATCGACGCCATGCCGCGATGCGACGTGATCCGCGCCTCGCTGGAAGGGCGGGGTGCGCTGATCCTGACCCGCGACATGGATGAAGCCTGCGCGATCAGCAACCGCATCGCGCCGGAGCATCTGGAAGTCAGCTCGTCTGATCCGCACCGCTGGGAGCCGCTGCTGCGCCACGCCGGGGCGATCTTCCTGGGCGCGTACACGAGCGAAAGCCTGGGCGACTACTGCGCCGGTCCGAACCATGTGCTGCCGACTTCGGGCACTGCGCGTTTTTCGTCGCCGTTGGGGGTGTATGACTTCCAGAAGCGCAGCAGCCTGATCGAGGTGAGCGAGCAGGGGGCGCAGACGCTGGGTGTGATCGCGGCGGAGCTGGCCTATGGCGAAGGCTTGCAGGCGCATGCGCAGGCCGCCGAGTTCCGCCTCAGGAATCGTTGAGATGCTGTTGACACGAAGTTCGTGTTGCACGAATATCTTGCAACACTGTATTCGTGTAACGGAGCGATGATGAAAAACGTCACCATCACCATGGAAGACCATGTGGCCGATTGGGCACGCATGGAGGCCGCCCGCCGCAATACCAGCGTCTCGCGGCTGCTGGGCGAGTTCCTGGCGGAAAAGATGCACCACGATGACGCCTATGAACGGGCGATGCGCGAGGCACTGGCGTTCACGCCGATTCCTTTTGAACGTCCGTACCTGTCACGGGACGAGGTCTATGCCGAGCGACTCGACCGTTTTCGTTGACACCAACGTCCTGCTGTATGCGCAGGATCCCCGTGTGCCGGACAAGCAGGGGCGTGCGTCGGCCTGGGTCGCCCATTGCTGGCGCGAAGGCTGTGGTCGCCTGAGCACGCAGGTGCTCAACGAGCTGTATGTCAACTTGCGCCGCACCGCCCCGCAGCTCGACTTGGCCGAAGGGCGTGCCCTGGTGCGGCGTTACCGGACCTGGCGGCCGTGGACGGTCGATGACACCACGGTCGATCTGGCCTGGACGCTGCAAGACCGTTTCGCGCTGAGCTACTGGGACGCGCTGATGGTGGCCGCCGCCCAGCAGCAAGGCTGCCGCTACCTGCTCACCGAAGACCTGCAGCATGGCCAGCAGATGGATCGGTTGCAGATCCTCAATCCGTTTGTTGTCGGGACCGAGGTTCTTGACATGCCCTTATCCCCACCATGACCGCACTTCCCGCACTTCCCGCACGCCTCTCGACCACGCTCCGCCAGGATGTCCAGGGCATGCACGCCTACGCCGTCCAGCCGAGCGCCGGTTTCATCAAGCTGGACGCGATGGAGAACCCTTTCCTGCTCCCGCCCGCGCTGCAGGCCGAACTGGGGCAGCGCCTCGGCGAGGTGGCGATCAACCGCTACCCTGGCGGGCGCATTGACGACCTGAAGTCCGCGCTGGCCGCCCACATCGCGATGCCGGAAGGCTGTGCGCTGATGCTCGGCAATGGCTCGGACGAACTGATCTCGCTGCTGGCGCTGGCCTGCGACGTGCCGGGTGCCACGGTCCTGGCGCCGGTGCCGGGCTTCGTGATGTACGCGATGTCGGCGCAGTTGCAGGGGCTGAACTTCGTCGGCGTGCCGTTGACGGCGGATTTCGAGCTGGACGAGGCCGCGATGCTGGCCGCGATCGAGCAGCACCGCCCCGCGATCACCTACATCGCCTACCCGAACAACCCGACCGCCAACCTGTTCGACGACGCCGTGATCGAGAAGATCGTCGCGGCGGTCAGCGCACAGAACGGGCTGATCGTGTTCGACGAGGCGTACCAGCCGTTTTCCTCGCGCACCTGGCTGCCGCGGGCAGGCGAGCATGACCACGTGCTGGTGATGCGCACCCTGAGCAAGTTCGGCCTCGCCGGTATCCGCCTGGGCTACATGGTCGGGCCGGCCGCGCTGATCGCCGAGATCGACAAGGCACGCCCGCCGTACAACGTCAGCGTGCTGAACGCTGAAGCCGCGCTGTTCGCCCTGGAACACGCCGACGAATACGCCCGCCAAGCCGCGGTATTGCGCCAAGAGCGCGAGCGGCTGCAAGCGGCGCTGCGCGACATGCCCGGCGTGCAGGCTTGGCCGAGCGAGGCGAACATGATCCTCGTGCGCGTCGCCGATTCGAAGGCGACCTTCGAGGGCATGAAGCAGCGCGGCGTCCTCATCAAGCATGTCGCGGCGCTTCACCCGTTGCTGGCCAACTGCCTGCGCCTGACGGTCGGCACCCCGGAAGAAAATACCCGCATGATCGACGCGCTGCGTGTGTCGGTCTGAAGATGAGCACCATGAACACTCCAAGCAGCGTCAGCACTGACTTCTCCCCCCGGATCGCCGAGATCCAGCGCAACACCAACGAGACCAAGATCCGCGTGCGGGTCAACCTCGACGGCTCCGGCGTGTCCAAGCTCGCCACCGGCATCGGCTTCTTCGACCACATGCTCGACCAGATCGCCCGCCACGGCCTGATCGACCTGGAGATCGAGGCTGACGGCGACCTGCACATCGACGGCCACCACACGGTCGAAGACGTCGGCATCACGCTGGGCATGGCGGTGGCCAAGGCGGTCGGCGACAAGAAGGGCCTGACGCGCTACGGCCACAGCTACGTGCCGCTGGACGAGGCGCTGTCCCGCGTCGTCATCGACTTTTCCGGGCGGCCGGGGCTGGAGATGGACGTGAAGTTCACCGCCGGGATGATCGGCGCGCTCGACACGCAGCTCGTCTACGAGTTCTTCCAGGGCTTCGTCAACCACGCGCTGGTCAGCCTGCACATCGACAACCTCAAGGGCCACAACGCCCACCACCAGTGCGAGACGATGTTCAAGGCGTTCGGCCGCGCAGTGCGCATGGCGATCACGCCCGATCCGCGCTCGGCCGGCGTGATCCCGTCCACCAAGGGGTGCCTCTGATGACCAGCACGAACCGTCGCACCGTCGCCGTCGTCGATTACGGCATGGGCAACCTGCGCTCGGTGTCGCAGGCGGTGCTGCATGTGGCGCAAGGCTCGGGGCTGGAGGTCGTCGTGACGTCAAAGCCCGACGAGGTACGCGCCGCGGAGCGTGTCGTGCTGCCGGGGCAGGGCGCGATGCGCGACTGCATGCGCGAGCTGCACGATTCCGGGCTGAAGGACGCCGTGCTCGAAGCCGCCGCGACCAAGCCGCTGATGGGCGTGTGCGTCGGGATGCAGATGCTGCTGGACCACTCCGAGGAGCAGGACACGCCCGGCCTCGGCCTGATCCCCGGCCGCGTGAAGCGTTTCCAGTTGGACGGTCGCCTGCAGCCCGATGGCAGCCGCTACAAGGTGCCGCAGATGGGCTGGAACCGCGTGCGCCAGTTCGCCCATGACGGAGCGGTGCATCCGGTCTGGGCGGGTGTGCCCGACGGCGCTTGGTTCTACTTCGTCCACAGCTACTTCACGACGCCCGACGACCCGCGCCACACGGCCGGCGAGACCGATTACGGCGCGTCGTTCACCTGCGCGGTGGCGCGGGACAACATTTTCGCCACCCAGTTTCACCCCGAAAAAAGTGCCGCCCACGGGCTGGCGCTGTACCGCAATTTCCTAGCTTGGAAGCCCTGACATGCTGCTGATTCCGGCGATCGATCTCAAAGACGGCCAATGCGTGCGCCTCAAGCAAGGTGACATGAACGATTCCACCACCTTCGGCGCCGACCCTTCGGTGGTCGCCCGCCGCTGGCTCGACGCGGGCGGCCGACGCCTGCACTTGGTGGACCTGAATGGCGCATTCGCCGGCAAACCGGTCAACGCCGGGGCGATCCAGTCGATCCTGGCCGAGGTGGATGGCAAGATCCCCGTGCAACTTGGCGGCGGTATCCGCGACCTCGACACCATCGAGCGTTACCTCGACGCCGGCATCACCTACGTGATCATCGGCACGGCGGCGGTGAAGAACCCCGGCTTCCTGCGCGATGCCTGCACTGCCTTCCCCGGCCACATCATCGTGGGCCTCGACGCCAAGGATGGGCTGGTCGCCACCGACGGCTGGAGCAAGCTCAGCGGCCATGAGGTCGTGGATCTGGCGAAGAAGTTCGAGGGCTACGGCGTCGAAAGCATCATCTACACCGACATCGGCCGCGACGGCATGCTCACCGGCATCAACATCGACGCCACCGTGAAGCTGGCGCAGGCGCTGACGATCCCGGTGATCGCCTCGGGCGGACTGTCCAACATCGCCGACATCGAGGCGCTGTGCGCGGTGGAGAGCGAGGGCGTGCAGGGCGTGATCTGCGGGCGTTCGATCTACACCGGCGACCTCGATTTCGCGGCAGGGCAGCGCCTGGCCGACGAACGCAATGGCACCACGGCCTGAGCCGGAACGGACCCCCATGCTCGCCAAACGCATCATTCCCTGCCTCGACGTGACCGGCGGCCGGGTCGTCAAGGGCGTCAACTTCGTCGGCCTGCGCGACGCGGGCGATCCGGTGGACATCGCCGCCCGCTACAACGACCAGGGCGCCGACGAGCTGACCTTCCTCGACATCACCGCCACCAGCGACGGCCGCGACCTGATCCTGCACATCATCGAGGCGGTGGCGTCGCAGGTCTTCATCCCG
The DNA here is from genome assembly GCF_031429695.1 of Sphaerotilus sp. GTDB lineage: Bacteria > Pseudomonadota > Gammaproteobacteria > Burkholderiales > Burkholderiaceae_C > Sphaerotilus. The sequence goes on along the minus strand of NZ_JANPAB010000005.1, from coordinate 35,790 downwards.
CTGACGGTGGGCGGCGGCGTGCGCACGGTGGCCGATGTGCGCCGGCTGCTCAACGCGGGCGCGGACAAGGTGAGCTTCAACTCGGCCGCCGTGGCCAATCCCCAGGTGATCCGCGAGGCGTCGGAGAAGTACGGCGCGCAGTGCATCGTCGTCGCCATCGACGCCAAGAAGCGTGTCGGCGAGGATCTGGCCGCCAAGGGGCCGGGCTGGGATGTCTACACCCACGGCGGGCGCAAGAACATGCACCTCGACGCCGTGGCCTGGGCGCGCCAGATGGCCGAGATGGGCGCCGGCGAGATCCTGCTGACCAGCATGGACCGCGACGGCACCAAGATCGGCTTCGACCTGGCGCTGACCCGCGCGGTCGCGGATGCCGTGTCGGTGCCCGTGATCGCGTCGGGTGGTGTCGGCAATCTCGACCACCTCGCCGATGGCGTGCAGCAGGGCGGGGCGGATGCGGTGCTGGCCGCCAGCATCTTCCACTACGGCGAGCACACGGTCGGCGAGGCCAAGGCGCTGATGGCGGCGCGCGGGATTCCGGTGCGGATCTGAGCGCTGGCTGGCGTCAGACCAGCTCGTTGCGGATCGCGTAGACCGTCAGTTCCGAGTTGTTCGTGAGGCTGAGCTTCTCCAGCACCCGCGCCCGGTAGACGCTCACCGTCTTCGGGCTCAGCGACAGCTGCTCGGCGATGTCGCTCAGCCGCTTGCCGGAGGCGATCATCGTCAGCGTCTGCAGTTCGCGGTCGGAGAGCTTGTCGTGCGCGGCTTCCGGGGCGGGCGTGGTCAGGCTTTCGACCAGCATCTGCGCCATCTCGGCGGTGATGTACTTGCGGCCTTGCGCCACCATCCGCACGGCGGTGACGATCTGCGCCGTGTCGCCGCCCTTGTTGACGTAGCCGTAGGCGCCGCCGCGCAGGGCGCGCAGCGCGTACTGGTCCTCCGGGTACATCGACACGATCAGCACCCGGATCGGCGAGCCTTCGTCCTTGAGCGCGTGCAGCACGTCCAGACCGCTGCGCCCCGGCATGTTGATGTCCAGCACCAGCACGTCGCAGGTGGTGGTGCGCAGCAGGGTGCGCAGCTCGCCATATTCGCCGGCCTCGCCGACGATCTGCATGTCGGGCTGCTCGGCCAGCGTGTCGCGGATGCCCCGGCGGATCAGGGCATGGTCGTCACAGAGAATTACGCGGGTCATAGGGCGCCCCAGGTGGAGGGATCATGCGGGCTGCTGGTCAGCGGGAGATCGGTCTCGGCATCGCCGGAATGCGAAAGCTCGCCGCTCAGATCGAGAGGCATGGAGAGTATCAGGGTCGTGCCGGTCGGCGAGCTGCTCAGGTCGATCCAGCCGCCCACGGTGTCCGCTCGTTCATGCAAGCCGCGAATTCCGAACGAATGGTCCTTGCCCAGATCGCCGTTGGCCAGCCCGCGGCCGTTGTCGCTGATCTCCAGCGACAACACGCCGGCCGCCACGGTCAGGTCCACCTGGACCCGGTTGGCCTGGGCGTGCTTGGAGATGTTGGTCAACGCTTCCTGGGCCGTGCGGTAGGCCACCAGCGGCACACCGGGTGACAGGCTGAGGTGGTCGTGGCTGGTGCGGAAGGTGGTGCGCATGCCGGTGCGGCGCTCGAAGCGCTGGGTCATCCACTGCAGCGCGGCCACCAGACCCTGCTCCAGGATGGCGGGACGCAGGTTGTGCATGATCCGCTGGCTGGCCTCGATGGCGTGGTTGACGGACTCCAGCGCCTGCTGGGCGCGTTCGGCCATCGGGCCATTCGGGGCATGGCGGGCGATCCAGGCCAGATCGAACTTGACCGCAGTCAGCGAGCCGCCCACATCGTCGTGGACCTCGCGGGCGATGGCGGCGCGCTCCATCTCGATGCTGGTCTGCAAGTGCTGGGCCAGCTCCGACAGGCGCTTGCGCGAGCGGGTCAGTTCCTCGTCCGTGCGCTGGCGTGCCCGCTGGCCTTCACAGACCTCCACCGCGTGCAGCAGCGCGGGCACCAGCCGGTTCAGGTTGCTCTTGAGCAGATAGTCGGAGGCGCCATTGCGCATGGCCTCCACGGCTGTGTCCTCGCCGATCTCGCCCGAGACGAGGATGAAGGGCAGCAGCGTGTCGCGGTCGCGCAGCAGCTCCAGCGCGATCAGCCCGGAGAAGCCCGGCAGGTTGTAGTCCGAGATGACGGCATCCCAGCTCTGGCCGAGGGCCGCGAGAAAGGCCCCTTCGGTGTCGACCCGGTGCATCGTGGCCTCGATGCCGCCGCGGCGCAGGTGGACCAGGACCAGCTGGTGGTCCATGTCCGAGTCTTCGAGGTGCAGGATGCGCAGGCGGCGCGGTGGAGGCGGGCGGTACATGGTGCGTCTCCTGGAAACTGGGCTGGATTTTGCGGCGTGATCCTTGCACCACCAGGGCCCGGTAGTGAGAAAAAATGAGACAGTTGACGCATACCCTGCAACCAGGACGCGTCTGGCCCCTGCCGGAGTAGTGCTTCATGCCTTTGATCCTCGCTGTCGATGACTCCGCCTCCATGCGGCAGATGGTTTCTTTCACGCTCAAGAGCGCCGGCTACCAGGTGGTGGAAGCGGTCGACGGCGCCGATGCCTGGGACAAGGCCGGAAGGCAGGCCTTCGACCTGATCCTGACCGACCAGAACATGCCCAGGCTGGACGGCACCTCGCTGACCCGCAAGCTGCGCGAGACCTCGCAATACCAGTCCACCCCCATCCTCATCCTCACGACCGAGTCCGGCGAGGACATGAAGCGGGCGGGGCGCGACGCGGGTGCGACCGGCTGGCTGGTCAAGCCCTTCGATGCGATCAAGCTGCTCGAAGTCCTTCGCATGGTCATCCGCTGAATGCGGCGTTCATCTCCAGGCGTACTCCATGACTGACTCCACCCAGGACCACCGAGACCCAAACCGCTCCAGCGACGGTGGTCTCGATCTGCAGCAGTTTCACCAGACCTTCTTCGAAGAGGCGGCCGAGAATCTCCAGCGCATGGAGCAGTTGCTGCTCGCACTGGACCCGGCCGCCGTCGATGACGAGACGCTCAACGCCATCTTCCGTGTTGCCCACTCGATCAAGGGCGGTGCCGCCACCTTCGGCTTCACCGAAGTGGCCGAGCTGTCGCACGAGATGGAGACGCTGCTGGACCGGCTGCGCCGCCACGAGCTGTCGCCGACGCCACCGATGGTCGACGTGCTGCTGCGCGGCGGTGATGCCCTGTGGGCACAGCTCTCGTTCCGCCAGGGACAGGCGCCGGAAACCCCGCCCACCGAGCCGCTCGTGGCCGATATCCGGCAACTGGCTCGCCTGTCGAGTTCCCCGGCGGCGGCATTGGCGCGCGCTTCGTCGGCTGACGCGCCGGCCGCTGCCGCTGCGCCGATCAAGTCGCTGGTTGGTCAGCGCGAGCTGGAGGTGCGCATCGGACCGCTGGACCATCCGGGTGCAGCCAACCATCTGCACGAGCTGTTCGAGGAAATCCCGGGTCTGGGCGAGATGCGTCCGCTCGACTTTGGCGAAGCCGTCGATGGCATGCGCCGCTTCAGCGTGACGACCAGCTGCACCGACTCGGAGCTGCTGGATCTGTTCAGCTTCCACGTCGATCGGGCGCAGGTGCACCTCAGTGTGCTCGGTCTGGGCTACGGTTTCCATGAAGGCAATCCGGGCGCACCATCACAGGCGGCCGTCAAGGCGACCACGGCGGCGCAGGCCGCGCCTGCCGCCAGCGCGGTCGCGGCACCCGCGGCGCCACGGCCCGGGGGTGGGGGAGCCGGGGCTGCGGTGGATGCGACAACGCTGCGTGTGTCGGTGGACAAGGTCGACCAGCTCATCAACCTCGTCGGCGAGCTGGTGATCACGCAGGCCATGCTGATCCAGAGCAGCCGCGCGCTCGACCCGGTCGCGCACCAGGCGCTGCTGTCGTCGATCAGCCTGGTGGAGCGCAATTCACGGGATCTGCAGGACGCCGTGATGTCGATCCGCATGATCCCGATGTCGGCGGTCTTCAGCCGCTTTCCGCGCATGCTGCGCGACCTGTCCAGCAAGCTGGGCAAGCAGGTCGAGCTGGTCACCATCGGCGAGGCGACCGAGCTGGACAAGGGCCTGGTCGAGAAGATTACCGATCCGCTGACCCACCTGGTGCGCAATTCCTGCGACCACGGCATCGAACTGCCCCAGGTCCGCACCCAGAGCGGCAAGACCGCGCACGGCACGATCACGCTGTCTGCCTGGCACCAGGGCGGCTCGGTCGTGATCGAGGTGCGCGACGATGGCAAGGGCCTGTCGCGCGAGAAGCTGCTGTCCAAGGCCCGCGAACGCGGACTGGCGGCGCCGGACTCGCTGACCGACACGCAGGTCTGGAACCTGATCTTCGAGCCGGGGTTCTCGACGGCGGATGTCGTCACCGACGTCTCCGGCCGTGGTGTCGGCATGGACGTGGTGAAGAAGAACATCACCGGGCTGGGTGGACGGGTCGAGATCGACTCGGCGCCGGGTTGCGGCATGAGCGTCAAGGTGCGCCTGCCGCTGACGCTCGCCATCATGGACGGCATGAGCGTGGCAGTGCGCGACGAGGTCTACATCCTGCCGATGGCCTCGGTCGTCGAGAGCGATCTGGTCGGCCCCGACTCGATTCGCTCGCTGGGCGGCGGTGGCCGGGTGGCCAAGGTGCGCGACGACTACCTGCCGGTGGTCGATCTGGCCGAGCTGCTGGGTTCGCCGCGGACCGAGGGACAGGCGGCGCCGGGCATCATGGTCATCGTGGAATCCGAGGGCTTGCGCGCGGCCCTGCTGGTCGATGAGCTGGTCGGGCAGCAGCAGGTGGTGGTGAAGAACCTGGAGACCCACTTCCGCCGCATTCCCGATGTCTCTGGTGCCACCATCCTCGGCAACGGCAAGGTGGCGCTGATCCTGGACGTGGGCACGCTGGTCAGCCGACGCTGAATTCAGGCATTTCGCCAGACCTCAGGTGGTGGCCTGCCGCAGCGTTTCGCTCACCGGGCGGCGCAGCACCTCGCGCAGGCTCCACCATCCCGCCCCCAGCGCCAGCAACGCACCCGCCGCCGAGCCGAACAGCGGCACCCACAGCGGCGGGTTCCACTGGAAATTGAACACCTCCCGCGCCAGCGCCCAGCCCACGGCCAGTGCCGCAACCGAGGCCAGCAAACCCGCCAGCGCACCCACGCCGAGCAACTCCGCCCGCTGCACCTGCCGCAGCAGCACGCTGCCGGCACCCATCGCACGCAGCAGCGCGAACTCCCGGGCGCGTGCCTCCCGGGTGGCGCTCACGGCGGCGAACAGCACCAGCAGGCCCGCGCACAGCGTGAAGCCGAACAGGAACTCCACCGCCCGGATCACCTGGTCCAGCACGCGCTGCACCTGCCCGAGCTGGGCCGACACGTCCACGCTGGTGATGTTGGGGAAATCATGCGCGAGCGCGGCGTCGAAGCCGGGCTTGGCCGGCGCCCGCAGAGCGGCGATGTAGGTCGCCGGCAGGTCGGGCATCTGGCTGCGCGGAAACATCACGAAGAAGTTCACCCGCATCGAGCCCCAGTCCACCTTGCGCAGGCTGCTGATGCGGCCTTCGATCGGCGTGCCGGCGATGTCGAAGCGCATCTGGTCGCCCAGCTTCAGCCCGAGCGTCTTCGCCAGTCCCTCCTCCACGCTCAGGCCGTCGGTTTCCTCCGCCTTCCACTGACCGGTGACCACCTCGTTGTGGCCGGGCAGCACCGCGCTGTGGCTGAGGTTGAACTCGCGCTCGACCAGCCGCTGTGCGCGCACATCCGGGTAGCTGGACGGCCCGACCTCGCGGCCGTTCACGGCCACCAGCCGGCCGCGGATCATCGGGTACCAGTCATAGCGGGTGACCGCCGAATTCGCCAGGGACTGCCGGAACGCATCACCTTGCTCGGGCAGGATGTTGATGACGAAGCGGTTCGGCGCGTCTGCCGGCGTGGCCGCGCGCCAACTGGAGATCAGATCGGTGCGCAGCAGCACCAGCAGCATCAGCGCCATCAGGCCCAGCGCCAGCGCACTGACCTGCAGCACGGCCAGCGCCGGCCGCGCACTCAGGCTGCGCGTGGCCAGCGTGAGCCAGCGCGGCGCGCCCACCTCGGGCACCGCCCGGCGCAGCGCCTGCACCGCCAGCCATGCGGCACCCGCGAACACCGCCCAGGCCACGGCAAAACCGCCGACCGCGATGGCACCAAGCTTCGGATCCTGCGCCACCACCATCAGCAGCGCGGCGTAGCCCGCCAGCCCCGCCAGCAGCACCACCAGCGACGCGGCCCGCAGATCGCCCATGTCGCGCCGGATCACCCGCAGCGGCGGCACCTGCGCCAGTTGCAGCACCGGCGGCAGCCCGAACGCCGCGATCAGCACCAGCCCGACCGCCAGCCCGAACACCCCCGGCCACGCGCCGGGCGCCGGGAGATTCGTCTCCACCAGCCCGGCCAGCAGGACCACGAATACCTGGTGGACGACCAGCCCGATCAATACACCCAGCGCACTCGCCGCCACACCGACCAGGCCCAGCTCCAGCCCGTAGATGGCTGCGATCCGCCGTTGCGGCAGGCCCAGCACCCGCAGCATCGCGCAGGCGTCCAGATGCCGCGCCGCAAACCCCCGCGCCGCGATGCCCACCGCCACCGCCGCCAGCAGCGCCGCCAGCACGGCCACCAGTTGCAGGAACTGCGCGGCCCGGTCCAGCGTCTGGCGCATCTCGGGGCGGGCGTTGTCCATCGATTCGACCCGGGTGCCGCGCAGGTGGTCGCGCTCGACGGTGGCGTCCACCCAGGCGACGTAGCCGCGCACGGCGGCCTGCGCTGTGGCGCGCCGTTTGGTGTCCGCAGCGACCACTGCCAAGCGCCAGTTCACGCGGCTGGCTGGCTGGATCAGGCCGGTCGCGGCCAGATCGGTCTCGGCCAGCAGGACCCGGGGTGCGAAGCTCATGAAGCCGGCGTCCCGGTCCGGCTCGACCCGCAGCACCTGCGCGATGCGCAGCCGGGCGTCGCCCAGCAGCAGGGCATCGCCGACCTGCACAGCCAGCGCGTCCAGCACGGCGGCATCGACCCAGACCGTGCCCGCCGTCGGCCCTGAGGTCTGCTCGCGCACTGGCCCGGTGGCGCTCTCGCTGACGCCCAGCGTGCCGCGCAGCGGATAGCCTGTCGATACCGCCTTGACCGACACCAGTTTCGACGCCCCTCCGCGTTCGTCCGGCGCGCGGGCCATGCTCGGAAAGCGCACGTTGCGGGCGGTCTTCAGGCCCATCTCGCGGGCGGTCGCCTCGAAACTGGCCGGCAGCGGCTGGTCGCTGGCGACCACCGCGTCGCCGCCGAGCAGCGTCAGTGCGTCCCGCGCCAGTCCGGCCTGCAGGCGATCGGCAAAAAACCCCACCGCGCAGATCGCCGCCACCGCCAGTGCCACCGCCACCAGCATCAGCCGCAGCTCTCCGGCCCGAAAATCGCGCAGCAGTTGCCGCCAGGCCAGCCGCAGCACCGATGGCGGAGTGAGGGTGGTGGTCGGCGACAGGGCGGGTGCAGGCACGTTCACGGTGTTCATTCCGCCAAGGTACACCACCGCGCGGGTCTCGGCCGAACGCTGTGTGCAAAGGCACAGAATGTCGGTGGCCGATCGCGGTGCTTCAATCGAGTCCACCATGCACACACATCCCTTGCCCCCGCTCTACCTGTCGCACGGCTCGCCGATGATCGCCATCGAAACATCGCCGGCCTCGCAGTTCCTCGACCGCCTCGGCGCGGCGATCGACCGCACCTTCGGGCGACCGCGGGCGGTGGTGGTCGTCTCGCCGCATTCGGCCACGCGCCAGCCGATGGTGCTGGCGGGCGCCCGCCATGAGGCGATCCACGACTTCGGCGGCTTCCCGGCCGAGCTGTACGCGCAGCGTTACGACGTGCGCGGTGACGCGTCGCTGGCGCACGAGGTGGCGCGCCGGCTGGGCGAGGCGGGTATCCCGACGCAGGCGGTGGACGCCAGTGGTCTGGACCACGGCATCTGGACCGTGATGAAGCGCGCCTGGCCTGGTGCCGAAGTGCCGGTCGTGCCGCTGACGCTCGTGCCGACGTGGACGCCGGCGCAGCTCTGGGCGGCGGGCCGTGCGCTGGCGGCGCTGGCCGAGGACGGCGTGCTCATCATTGGCAGCGGCGCGATGACGCACAACCTGCGGCGCTTCTTCGGCGCGCGCACCGTGCCGGAGGGCCAGATCGAGCCGGACGTGGTGGCGTTCCAGGACTGGGTGCACACCCGCGGTGCGGAGCGCGACTGGCCTGCCTTGCTGGACTACCGCAAGCAGGCGCCCGGTGCCGCGCTGCAGCACCCGACGGATGAACACTGGCTGCCTTACTACATCGCCGCGGGCGCCGGGGGCGAAGCGTCACCGGTCGTGCGCATCCACAGCAGCGTCGATGCCGGTGTGCTGGCGATGGACAGCTTCGCGTTCGGGCCGCACGCCGGGGCGCTGGCGGCGGCGTTGGCCTGAGCGGCACGGCACCGATCCGGCTCAGCCCGGGTTGTCGATGTCGATGAAGCGGTGTTCTATGCCGAAGTGCGTGGCCAGGTGCGCGCCGAGCGCCTGCACGCCGTAACGCTCGGTGGCGTGGTGCCCGCAGGCCAGGAAGGCCACGCCGGTTTCGCGGGCGATGTGGGCCTGTGGCTCGGAGATTTCTCCGGTCAGGTAGACATCGGCCCCGGCCGCGATCGCTGATTCAAACCAGCCCTGCGCGCCGCCCGTGCACCAGGCCACCCGTCGGACTTCCCGGCCATCACCCGGGGCCACGACCGGCGCCCGGCCCAACCGTGTCCCGATCCGGGCCGCCAGCGCATCCAGCGTGCAGGGGCCATCGACCGGCCGGCCGATCACGCCGAGCGCCTTGTCGCCGAAGGTGCCTTCGGTGACCAGCCCGAGCTGGACGCCGAGCTGCGCGTTGTTGCCGAGCGTGGGGTGGGCATCCAGAGGCAGGTGGAACGCGAACAGGTTGATGTCGTGGCGCAGCAGCGCGGCCAGGCGCTGTTTCATCCAGCCGGTCACACGGCCATCCTGGCCGCGCCAGAACAGGCCGTGGTGAACGAGGATGGCGTCCGCGCCTTCTGCGGCCGCGGCCTCGATCAGCGCGAGGCTGGCCGTGACCCCGCTGACGAGGCGCCGCACCTCGGCGCGCCCCTCCACCTGCAACCCGTTGGGACCATAATCGGCGAACCGGGTCACCTCCAGATACTGCTCCAGATGGTCGGCCAACTCGGTTCGATTCACCACGTTCTCAGTCATCTTTGATCTCCATGCGCAGGCTCTGGCTCGTATTCTCTCAAGCGGTCACGGTCGCTCTGGCCGTGGTCTTCGTGCTGGCCACGCTCAAGCCGCAGTGGATCGGTGCGCCGGCCGGCGGCCCGGCCGTGCAGTTGAACATCTCGCAGGCACCGCCTGCGGGTGCGAACAGTGCCTCTTCCAGCCCAGGCAGTTTCGCGCCTGCGGCACGGCGGGCCTCTCCTTCGGTGGTCAGCGTGGTCACCAGTGCGGCGGCGGACCCCAAGCGCAAGCCCAACCCGGCCGAGCCTTGGTTCCACCGTTATTTTGGTGACCAGGAAGGCCCGACCAGCGGCACTGGCTCGGCCGTGATCGTTTCGGCCGACGGTTACCTGCTCACCAACAACCACGTGGTCGAAAACGCTGGTCAGATCGAGATCGGCCTCGCCGATGGTCGGCGCGTGGTGGCCAAGGTGATCGGCACCGACCCGGACAGTGACCTCGCGGTGCTGAAGGTGGCGCTCAAAGGCCTGCCTGCGATCACCTTCGGGGACGCGGACGGCTTGCAGGTGGGCGATGTCGTGCTGGCCATCGGTAATCCGTTCAACGTGGGGCAGACGGTCACCTCGGGCATCGTCAGCGCGGTCGGTCGCACCGGGCTGGGGCTGAACACCTTCGAGAACTTCATCCAGACCGATGCCGCCATCAACCCCGGCAATTCGGGCGGTGCGCTCGTCGATGCCACCGGGCAGTTGCTCGGCATCAACACGGCGATCTACTCGCGCTCGGGTGGCAGCATGGGGATCGGCTTCGCGATCCCGGTGTCCACGGCACGGCAGGTGATGGAAGGGCTGATCACCGAAGGTGTCGTGACCCGCGGCTGGATCGGCGTGCAGCCCAGCGACCTGACCGCCGACATGGCCGAGTCCTTCAAGCTCAAGGTGGACCACGGCGTGCTGATCACGGGCGTGCTGCAGGACGGCCCCGCCAGCGCCGCCGGCATGCAGCCGGGTGACGTCGTGCTGAAGGTGGGAGCCTCGGCGGTGGCCAATACCGCGCAGTTGCTCAACGCCGTGGCGGCACTCAAGCCGCTGTCGTCAGCGGTGATCACGGTGCAGCGCGGCGAGCAGGCGGTGGACCTCACCGTGAAAGTCGCGCAGCGCCCGAAGGCCAAGGTCGCGGGCCGCAAGTCGGCCGAGTAGCCAACCGAGTCGCCGCCGCGTGGCCCGTCAGTCGGCCGACTCCGACGCAGGGGCCTGGGTGTGCTTCAGGAAGAACTGCGACGCCACGATGCCCACCTCGTACAGCAGGCCCATCGGCAGCAGCAGCGCGACCATCGACACGGCATCCGGCGGCGTCACCAGCCCGGCGGCAGCCGCAGCGGCCACCCAGAAGTAACGCCGGAACTCGCGCAGCTGGTCCACCGTGAGCACGCCCAGCCGCGTCAGCACGACCACCGCCACCGGCACCTCGAAGGCCACACCGAAGGCGATGAACATGGTGATCACGAAGTCGAGGTAGGCCTCGATGTCCGGGCTCACCGCCACCGAAGCCGGTGCCATCGACTGGATGGCCGGGAATGCTTGTCCGAAGACAAAGAAATAGCAGAAGGACACGCCCAGGTAGAACAGCACCGTGCTGCTCGTCACCAGCGGCAGCACCAGCCGACGCTCGTGCTTGTACAACCCCGGCGCCACAAACGCCCAGATCTGGTAGAGCACCCATGGCAAGGCCGCGCCGAAGGCCACCAGCAGCGTCACCTTGATCGGAATGAGGAAAGGCGAGACAACGCCGACCGCGATCATCTTCGAGCCCACGGGTAGCGCCTTGACCAGCGGCAGCGCCAGCAGGTCGTACATCCGCGACGGGCCGGGAAACAGGCACAGCAGCGCGAAGATCGCTCCGACGCCGTAGACAGTCTTGAGCAGGCGGTCGCGCAGCTCGATCAGGTGGCTGACGAAGGGCGCTTCGGTGCCTTGCAATTCATCGGGGGGAGTGGACATGGATCAGAGCGGACGCGTCGGGCGCGCAGGGCGGAATCGTGCCACCCGGGCGGCGCCCGACTGCACATGGCGGCGCACGTTCTCGCTCTTCTTGTACCACTGGGGCACCGCAGAACGCTTGATGCGCCAGTTCTTCTTGGGGGGCTTGTAGGCCGTCGGGGCCGGTGTACTGTCCCAGTTGTAGGGCTCGTAGGTCGGGGTGTCGCCATCGACGTGCTGGCCCAGGGCGGCGTTCACGTCGCGCGTGGCGTCGTTCAGCCCGCCGGACACCGACTGGCTGACGTCGCGGGCCGCGGTCTCGAACTGTTCGCGGACCTTGGTCAGCTCTTCCAGCTCGATCGAGCGGTTGACCTCGGCTTTCACGTCGGCGACATAGCGTTGTGCCCGGCCGATCAGCGTGCCGGCCATGCGGGCCACGCGGGGCAGCCGCTCCGGGCCGATCACGACCAGCGCGATGCCTGCCACGAGCATGATCTTGGAAATGCCGATGTCGAGCATGGGTCAGGTGCCGCGCTGCATCACAGCTTGGTCTTGGCTTCGACGTCGATGGTCTGGCTGTCGAGGCGCTTCTCTGCGACGACCTGAGCGGCCGGTGCGGCGGTGGATGCAGCCGCAGCGGCTGCATCCACCTTGTCGCCATCCTTCACGCCATCCTTGAAGCCCTTGACGGCCGAGCCGAGATCGGAGCCGAGGTTCTTGAGCTTCTTGGTGCCGAAGACCAGCACGATGATGACGAGGAAAATGATCAGGTGGGTGGTGGACAGGCCCATGGTGGTGCTCCGGTGCGGGTTAGCGAAGAATTCTAGGTCAGCCGTGTTTCCAGGGTCGGGGTCCGCCCATCACGTGCATGTGGAGGTGGTAGACCTCCTGCCCGCCGTCCGGGCCGGTATTGATCACGGTGCGAAAACCGTTGGTCGCGCCTTGCTCGACGGCCAGTCGCGGGGCCAGCGTCATCATGCGGCCCAGCAGCGCTTCGTGCTCCGCGGTCACGTCGCCGAGGCCGGCGATGTGCTGGCGCGGAATGACCAGCAGGTGGACGGGCGCGGCCGGGTGGATATCCTTGAACGCGATCAGCTCGTCGTCCTCGTAGACCTTCTGGGCGGGGATCTCGCCAGCGGCGATGCGACAGAACAGGCAGTTCGGATGGTGGCTCATGGTGCGGCAGGGGGAGTTGAGGGTCGGCTGGCGAACTCGGCCAGACCGGACAGTCCTTCGCGGCGTTCCAGCTCGGCAATCACGTCGGCCGGCGTCAGCCCGAACTGGGTGAGCGCCACGATGCTGTGGAACCACAGGTCAGCGACCTCGTAGACGATCTTCTGCGCGTCGCCATCCTTGGCGGCGATCACGACCTCGGTGGCCTCCTCGCCGATTTTCTTGAGGATGGTGTCGGTGCCCTTGTGGAACAGGCGTGCGACGTAGCTCTTGTCCGGATCGCCGCCGCGGCGCGAGGCGATGACCTCGGCGAGACGGGCCAGGCTGTCCTGGGAAGCAGGTGTCGTCATCGGCATCTTCATCGCTTGGCGTAGATGGAGCTGGGATCTTTCAGGACCGGATCGACGGGTTGCCACGCGGACTGCCCGTCCGCGCCGGGCAAGAGCTGCTCGTAGAAGCAGGAATGCCGCCCGGTGTGGCAGGCGATGCCGGGTTCGTGGCCGCGCTGCGTGACCTTGAGCAGCACGACATCCTGGTCGCAGTCGATGCGGATTTCATGCACCTGCTGCACATGGCCCGACTCCTCGCCCTTGTGCCAGAGACGCTTGCGCGAGCGGCTCCAGTAGACGGCTTCGCCGCGCTCGGCGGTGAGCGCCAGCGCCTCGCGGTTCATCCACGCGAACATCAGCACGTCGTTCGTGCCCGCTTCCTGCGCGATCACCGGCACCAGGCCGTCGGCAGTCCATGCAATCTTGTCCAACCAGTTCATGCGGGGGAGTGTATCAACCGGGCATGACCGGTCCGTCCGTTCCGTGACAATCTCCCCATGGCATACCTTGACCCTGTTCAACCTCTCGCCACACCCCCTGTGGTGATCACGCTGGGCGACGCGCTGGGCATCGGCCCGGAAATCATCGCCCGCGCCTTTCTCGATGCCCGTACCGGTCCCGTCGGACGGACGCTGGTGATTGGCGAGCCCGCAGTGCTGCGCCGTGCGGCAAGCGTCTGGCGCCAGCGGGCCGATGTGCCCGAGCTGCCCATCGCCGTGATCGACACGGTGGCCGATCTGGCCGAGGTGCCGCCGGGCGCACTTCCGGTGTTGCTGCCGAGCTGGCGCTGTCCGGAACTGGCGCAGGCACCGTGGGGCACGGTCGACGCCCGCTGCGGCCGGCTCGCCGCCGCCTGCATCCGCGACGCGGTGGCACTGGCCAGCCGCGGCGCGGTGTCGGCCATCGTCACGGCGCCGATCCACAAGGAGGCGCTGTTTGCCGCGGGCGAGCCGTATCCGGGCCACACCGAGATGCTCGCCGCCGAGAGCGCAAGACACGGGCAGCCAGCGGACGTGCGCATGATGCTGGCGAACGAGGAGCTGAAGACCGTGCTGGTGACGGTGCACTGTTCGCTGCGGGAGGCCATCGAGCGGGTGACGTTCGACGCGGTGCTGTCCACGCTGCGCATTGCCCACGCGAGTGCGGCGCGCTGGGGGCAGCCGGCGCCGCGCATTGCCGTGGCCGGGCTGAACCCGCACGCGGGCGAGGGCGGTCTGTTCGGCCGCGAGGAGATCGAGGTCATCGCGCCGGCCATCGCTGCCGCACGCGCCGAGGGCATCGACGCCCGTGGCCCGTTCGCACCGGACACGGTGTTCATGCGCGCCCGCACCGGCGAGTTCGATGTGGTGCTGGCGATGTACCACGACCAGGGGCTGATCCCGGTGAAATACCTGGGCGTGGAGCAGGGCGTGAACGTGACGCTGGGCCTGCCCTTCGTGCGCACCAGCCCGGACCACGGCACGGCTTTCGACGTGGCCGGGCGCGGCGTGGCGGATGCGTCGAGTCTGGTGGCGGCGCTGGCGATGGCGCGGCGGTTGGCGGGCGAGGTGCCCGCCGGTCAGCGCAGCGCGTAGTCGAGCACGACGCCCGCGAAGACTGCAGCACCCAGCCAGTGGTTCTCGCGGAAGGCGCGGAAGCAGCCGTCGCGCGAGCGGTCGCGGATCAGCGTCCAGTGCCACAGCGCCTGTGCGGCGGCCACCGCGATGCCGACGAGGAACATGTTGCCAAGACCGGCGCGCAGGCCCAGCCATGCCCAGACCGCCAGATAGACCGCGTAGAACGCCATGATCGCGGGCACGTCCCAGTGGCCGAGCGTGATCGCCGAAGTCTTCATGCCGATCTTGAGGTCGTCGGCGCGGTCCACCATCGCGTACTCGGTGTCGTAGGCCAGCACCCAGAACAGGTTGCCCGCAAGCAGCCCCCAGGCCAGCGGCGGGATCTCGGCGCGGGTCGCTGCGAACGCCATCGGGATCCCGAAGCTGAACGCCACGCCCAGCACCGCCTGCGGCATCGAGACGAAGCGTTTGGCATACGGATACACCAGCGTCACCGCCAGCGCGCCGAACGACAGCCAGATGGTCAACGCATTCGTGGTCAGCACCAGCGCGAACGCGACCAGCGCCAGTGCCGCACCGAGCGCCAGGGCTTCCTTGACGGAGACCGCGCCGCTGGTCACGGGCCGGGCGGCGGTGCGCTGGACGTGGCGGTCGAAATCGCGGTCGGCCACGTCGTTGATGCAGCAGCCAGCGCTGCGCATGAGGATGGTGCCCAGCGTGAACACTGCCAGCAGGTGCCATCCCGGGAAACCCGCCGCCGCCAGCCAGAGTGCGGCCAGCGTCGGCCACAGCAGCAGCAGCCAGCCGGCCGGGCGGCTCCATCGGATCAGGTCAAGGTAGAGGGCGAGCTTCTTCATGTCCGCGATTGTCACGTCACAGCATGGTCTCGGGCAGCGAAGGCATCAGTTCGGCAGTGCGGGTGTCCTCCAGCTCCAGCTCGCGCGGGCGCTGCGGCCGGTCGCGCTCGCGCCACTTGAGCACGAACTCCAGCACCTGGTCCGCCGGCATCGGGCGCGAGGCGAAGTAGCCTTGCACCATGTTGCAGCCCTCGGCTTCGAGCACGTTGATCTGCAGCGGCTCCTCCACGCCCTCGGCCACGGTCGACATGCGCAGCGACTTGGCCAGCGCCAGGATGTTGCGCACGATGGAGCGGGCGTCCCGGCTGATCAGCAGTTCGCGCACGAAGGCGCGGTCGATCTTGAGCGTGTCGAAGGGGAAGCGGCGCAGGTAGGCCAGCGACGAATAGCCGGTGCCGAAGTCGTCCAGCGCGATCTGCACACCGAGTCGGCGCAGTGCGTGCAGCCGCTCCACCGTGCCGCGGTTGTCGTTGATGAACACCGATTCGGTGATCTCCAGCTCCAGCCGGCCGGGGGCCAGGCCGCTGGCCTTCAGCGCGCGCAGCACCGCCTCGGGCAGGTTCTGCGCCATCACCTGCACGGGCGAGATGTTGACCGCCACCTGCAAGGGATCCGGCCAGCGGGCGGCCTGGCAGCAGGCTTCGGTCAGGGCCCACTCGCCCATCGGCAGGATCAGGCCGCTTTCCTCGGCCACCGGGATGAACTCGGCGGGTGTGATGGCGCCGTGTTCCGGGTGGTTCCAGCGCAGCAGGGCCTCGAAGCCGATGACTTCCCAGTCGTGCAGGCTGACCTTGGGCTGGTAGTGCAAGGAGAGCTGGTTCTTCTCCATCGCCTCGCGCAGGTCACGCTCCAGCACCAGCCGGCGGCGGATCTGCTCACCCAGCCGGGCGACGAAGAAGCGCATCGAGCCCGTGGCATTCGCCTTGGCGTCGTAGAGGGCGAGGTCGCCGTTCTGCATCATCTCGTCGACGGTGGTCCCGTCCTGCGGGAAGCGCGCGATGCCGATGCTCACGCGCACCGGCACGGCCGCGCCCATCACCTCGCAGGGCGCGCGCATGGCGTCGACGATGCGCTGGGCCGTGGTGCCGATCTCGGCCTCTTCGCGCACCGAGCGCAGCAGCACCGCGAATTCGTCGCCGCCGAGCCGGGCGACGACGTTGCTGCGCCCGACCGCTTCCTTGATGCGGCGGGATACCTCCACCAGCAGCGCATCGCCGGTGGCGTGGCCGAGGGTATCGTTGACGTTCTTGAACCCGTCCAGGTCCAGGCACATCACGGCGCCCTGGCTGAGCCGGGTGCGGCTGGTCTGCAGTGCACCTTCGAGCAGCACGCGGAAATGGGCCCGGTTGGTCAGCCCGGTGAGCGTGTCGTAGTGCGCCAGCCAGGCCAGTCGGCGGTCGGCGATGCGGGCCTGCGTGACATCGCGGGCCACGCCGCGCCAGCCGATGGCGCTGCCGCGTTCGTCCACCAGCGGCTTGGCGGTCATCGACCACCAGCGCTGCTTGCCCTGGATCACCATCGGCAGCAGCACGTCACGGAAGGGATGGCCTTGGGTCAGGCGCTCGTGCAGAGTGTTGGCGGATTCGCGGTCGGACTCGCTGAGCTTCTTCTGGAGGTCGGCCAGCAGCGCGAGCAGCGAGTGGTCGTTGAGGTCTTCCACCGTCAGGCCCAGTGCACCGGCGAACTGCTTGGAGACATGCTTGAGGCGGCCTGCCGAATCGATTTCCCACAGCACGTCGCTGCCATGCTCCTCGAAGTCGCGCAGCAGCAGGCCGATGAGCTGGTTCTGGTGCTCGGCCTTGACCTCGGCGCTGACGCGGGCCTGCAGGTTGCGGCGTACGCCCCGCGAGGCGCCGATCGCCAGCCCCGTCAGCACGATCCACTGCACCACGCCATAGCTCTGCAGCGCCGAGCCCCAACCGACATAGGACACCAGTGTGCCCACGCTCATCGCACCCGTGAAGGCATTCATCGCCCGGGGCAGTGACAGGAGCGTGAAGGCTCCGGCACTGAGCATGGCGACCATGGACAGGCCGATGGTGAGCTGGTGCGCGGGCTGGTTGTCGAAGACCAGGGTGGCGGGCGCCAGGCTCCAGACGGCGCCTATCAGGGCGGCGTGCAGGTCGTAGGTCGTGATGCGCTGCGAGGAGACGGCCGAGGCGCGCACGCGGCGGTGGTTGAACCAGAACTGCAGTTGCGCCAGCGTGAGGGCGACGATCGCGGTGAGCCACACGAGCAAGAGGGTCTGCGGAATCTGCGGCGACGCGGTGAACGCCAGCAGCAGGGCGTTCATCAGCGACATGCCGGCCATGTACGGCAGCGTGCGCAACACGGTGGCGTGCTGGCGCAGCCGCACCCGGGCATCGACAGCGGCCTCGGACGACTGGACCGAGTTCCGACGATCGGTGCGGCGGCGTTCCGCGTCACGACGCCGCAGTGACGTCGAAGAAGTGCGGTTCGTTTTCGGGGAGGAGGGCATCGGGGAAACTCGCAACCGGACATGTCGGACCATGTCCCCGTTGCTGATTTCGGCAGCGATGCGGGCAGCTTGAGGCGGCGAGGCGGTCCGCCGGCCGTCCCCGGTCAGTCGGTCACGCGGTGGACCCCGGGCAGGGCGCACTGGTAGACCGCGTTACGCAGTGCCGCAATGGCCTCGTAGCGCGTGAAGGAGCGCCGCCAGGCCAGAACCACCCGCCGGGTCGGCACCGGATCGCTGAACGGCACGTAGCGCAGCAGCGAGGGGTTGTCCGGTGCGTCATGCCCGACCGGCACCGACAGTTGCGGCACCACGGTGATGCCCATGCCCGAGGCCACCATGTGCTTGATGGTCTCCAGCGACGAGCCTTCGAAGCTCTTGCGGATGCCTTCGGTGTCGCTGGAGAAGCGGGCGAACTCCGGGCAGACCTCCAGCACATGGTCGCGGAAGCAGTGGCCGGTGCCCAGCAGCAGCATCGTCTGCTGCTTCAGCTCGGCCGACGAAATCGAGGTCCGCCCGGCCAGTGGGTGGTTGCGCGACATGGCCACCATGAACGGCTCGTCATACAGCGGTGCGATTGCCAGACCGGTGTCGGGAAAGGGCTCGGCCAGGATCGTGCAGTCCAGTTCGCCTGTGCGCAGCATTTCCAGCAGCCGAACGGTGAAGTTCTCATGCAGCATGAGCGGCATCTGCGGCACGTGTTCGATGGCGTTGCGCACGAGGTCGGGCAGCAGGTAAGGGCCGATCGTGTAGATCACGCCCAGCCGGAGCGGCCCGGCCAGCGGATCCTTGCCACGGCGCGCGATTTCCTTGATCGCGGCGGCGCTTTCCAGCGTGGTCTGTGCCTGCCGGACGATTTCCTCACCCAGCGGTGTGACGCTCACCTCGCTGCCTCCGCGCTCGAAGAGCTTCACTTCCAGCTCCTCCTCCAGCTTCTTGATCGCCACTGACAGCGTGGGTTGCGAGACGAAGCAGGCCTCGGCTGCCCGTCCGAAATGCCGCTCTCGGGCGACGGCCACGATATAACGCAGTTCGGTGAGGGTCATTGCTGGTCCCAGGCGCGCGGCAAAGGCGCCGCATGGCTGGATTGTGCTCAAAATGAGGAGCAGTGTCATGGTGCCTGCCCGGATGACCGCGCCACTGCCTCTCGGGAAAATGTGGCGTCAGGGCATCGGCCGGATTTCTGCCGGACCGAAAACGGGCCGAATGTCAGGGAGGCGAATCTATAATTCGCGGCGTTTTTGCTTGATCGACATCAAAACCACCATATGAGCAAACAGATACTTGTCACGGTCGCTTCCGCTTTTGCACTCGCAGCCGGTATGTCTTCCGTGCATGCTCAGGACAATCCGGCTGGAGATGCGGCCACCGGTCAGAAGAAGGCCGCGATGTGCATCGGCTGCCACGGCATCCCGGGCTACCGCGCCAGCTTCCCCGAAATCCACCAGGTCCCGATGATCTCTGGCCAGGGGGCCAAGTACATCGTGTCGGCGCTGACCGCCTACAAGAAGGGCGAGCGCAAGCACCCGACGATGCGCGGCATTGCCGGCTCCCTGTCCGAGCAGGACATGGCCGATGTGGCGGCGTTCTACGCGGGTCATCAGGTGGCTGCCTCCACGGCGGCAGCGCCGGTACCGAGTGCCGCAGTAGCCGAGCTGCTCAAGAAGGGCAACTGCGCGTCCTGCCACGGCGAGAACCTGAACAAGCCGATCGACGCCAGCTACCCCAAGCTGGCGGGCCAGCACGCCGACTACCTGTTCGTTGCACTCAAGTCCTACAAGACCGAGAACAACGCCAACGTCGGCCGCGGCAACGCGATCATGGGTGGCATGGCCAAGCCGTTCACCAACGCGGAACTGAAGACGCTGGCGAACTACATCGGTTCGATGCCCAGCGATCTGCAGGTCGTTCCAAACGCCAAGTTCCGCTGAACGGTCTGGGCTGGTGGTTCACCGCGATCGTGGTGACCACCGCGCCAGCAGCAAGGCATTGCTGATGACGCTCACGCTGCTGGCCGCCATGGCCGCACCTGCCACCATCGGGCTCAGCAGCCCGAACGCTGCCAGCGGGATCCCCACCACGTTGTAGGCAAACGCCCAGAACAGGTTCTGGCGGATCTTGGCCGTGGTGCGGCGTGAAATGTCGATCGCTTCGGCCACGGCGCGCGGGTCGCCCCGCATCAGCGTGATGCCGGCGGCGTGCATCGCCACATCCGTGCCCGTGCCGTCGCTGTGCGTGATGGCCATGCCGACATCGGCCGCGGCCAGCGCTGGCGCGTCGTTCAGGCCATCGCCCACCATCGCCACGCGGGTGCCGTCTGCCCGCAAAGCGGTGATCACGCCGGCCTTGTCACCGGGCAACACCTCCGCCCGCACCTCGTCGATGCCCAGTGCCCGGCCCACGGCGCCCGCCGCGTCGCGGTTGTCGCCGCTGACCAGCAGCGTGCGCACACCCAGCGCGTGCAACTGGTCGATGGCCTCGCGCGCGCCGGGCTTGATCGTGTCCCCGAAGGCCAGCAAGCCGAGCAATTGCGGTGTACCCGGTGTGCCCTCGGCCGGCACCTCCGCCAGCCACGCCAGCGTCTGCCCCTGCGACTGCCACCCGTCGGCGATCGCTCGCAACGGCCCGACCGGCACCCCCAGTTCCTCCATCCAGCGCCGGCTGCCCAGTCGCAGCGTCCGGCCTTGCACCACGCCCATGACCCCACGGCCCGCCTGCGCGCGCATCTCGTCCACTGCCGGCAGGGTGCGGCCGGCCGCTGCAGCGACGACGGCGCGGGCCAATGGGTGTTCGCTGCCCGACTGCAGCGCTGCCGCCCAGGCGAGCACGTCGTCTTCGGTCTGCTCCGGCGAGGCGGCATGCCCGACCAGTGCCGGCTTGCCCGCCGTGAGCGTGCCGGTCTTGTCGAAGGCGACGATGCGCACGGCGTGGGCGAGTTCGAGCGCCTGCGCATCCTTGATCAGGATGCCGTGGCGGGCTGCGGCACCGGTGCCGACCATGATCGCCGCCGGCGTCGCCAGCCCCAGCGCGCAGGGGCAGGCGATCACCAGCACCGCGACCGCCCGCAGCACGGCCATCGGCCAGTCGCCCGTCGTCAGCCCCCAGCCGAGCAGCGTGACCACGGCGATCACCACCACCGCGGGCACGAACACCGCGCTGACCTGATCGACCAGCCGCTGGATCGGCGCTTTCTTCGCTTGCGCCGATTCCACCAGCCGGACGATGCGCGACAGCGTGGTCTCGGCACCGATGGCCAGCGTGCGCACGAGCAGCCGGCCCTCGCCGTTGACGGCACCACCGATCACGCGCTGACCGGGTTCGCGTGCCACCGGCAGGCTCTCGCCGGTCAGCAGCGACTCGTCGACATGGCTGGCACCTTCGAGCACCTCGCCATCCACCGGAATGCGCTCGCCCGGGCGAATCACCACCCGGTCGCCGACACGCAGTCGGGCCAGGGGTCGATCCGCCTCGGTGCCATCCGGGCCGACGACATGGGCGAACGCCGGGGTCAGCGCCTGCAGTGCCCGGATGGCGTCCACCGTGTGGTGCCGGGCGCGTGACTCCAGCCATTTGCCCAGCATCACCAGCGTGACCACCACCGCCGAACTCTCGAAATACAGGTGTGGCATGCCCGAGGTGTCGTCCAGCAGCAGCCAGACCGACAGCGCATACGCGGCGCTGGTGCCGATGGCGACCAGCAAGTCCATGTTGCCGCTGCCGCTGCGCAGCGCCGCCCAGCCGGCGCGGTAGAAGCGCGCCCCGAGCCAGAACTGCACAGGGGTGGCCAGCGCCCACTGCAGCCAGCCCGGCAGCATCCAGTGCCCGCCGAACAGCTCCGCCAGCATCGGCAGCACCAGCGGCACCGACAGCAGTGCCGCGATCGCCACACGCCGCCCCTCGTTCAGCCACGGCTCGACGACCACGGGCGGCGGCGCATCGGCGGCCACCTCGTCGGGCACGCTGAACCCCGTGCGGCGCACGGCCGCCTGCAGCGCCTCGCGGGTGGCGGTGTCGGCGCGGGCGACGACATGCGCCTGTTCGATGGCCAGATTGACCTCTGCCTCGACCACGCCGGGCACCTTCTTCAGCGCCTTCTCGACCCGCGTGACACAGGAGGCGCAGGTCATGCCGTCGATGGGCAGTGTCCATTCGCGCAGGGCGGGTTCGGTCGGCATCACGGTGGTGTTCATGCCGCCAATGTGCCCGGATTTGCCGGGCCCGTCTTGACGCCAGTCAAGTCGGCTGCGCGAGAACAATGCACGGTCGATCCGCCTACACTGCATCCATCGAAGTTTGCAGGAGTCCCTCCCATGTCCACAGTCTCCACTGTTCGCCCGCTGTTGCCCACCGTTGTTGCTGCCGTGCTCGCGGCCGCGCTCGGCCTGCCCGCCTCGGCCCAGACACTGCGCTGGGCGACCCAGGGCGATCCGCAGACCATGGACCCGCACGCGCAGAACGAGTCGCTCACCAACCAGATGAACGCCCAGGTCTACGAGACGCTGGTCGGCCGCGACAAGCAGCTCGGCATCGTCCCGCAGCTCGCTACCGAGTGGCAGCAGACCGGGCCGCTGGTGTGGCGCTTCAAGCTGCGGCCGAACGTGAAGTTCCACGACGGCTCGGCGTTCACCGCCGACGACGTGGTGTTCTCCATCCTGCGCGCCCGCGAGCCCAGCTCGAACCTGATTGCCTACGCCAACCAGGTGGGCGAGCCGAAGAAGATCGATCCGCTGACGGTGGAATTCCGCCTCGCCGAGCCGAACCCGGTGTTCCTGCAGCACATGAACACGCTCTTCATCCTGAGCAAGTCGTGGTCAGAGAAGAACCGGGTCACCAAGCCGCAGGATTTCAAGAACAAGGAAGAGAGCTTCGCGGCGATGAACGCCAACGGCACCGGCCCGTTCATCCTCGTCAGCCGCCAGCCCGACATCAAGACCACCTACAAGCGCAACCCGGCGTGGTGGGGCAAGTTCGAAGGCAATCTGCAGGAGGTCGTCTACACCCCGATCAAGAGCGACGCGACCCGGCTGGCCGCGCTGGTCTCGGGCGAGGTGGACTTCGTGCTCGACCCGGCGCCGCGCGACGTGGCGCGCCTGAAGAGCACCGCGGGCGTCAAGGTGGTCGAGGGGGTGGAGAACCGCGTGCTCTTCATCGGCATGGACCAGTCCCGCGACAAGCTGCTCTACGGGCAGGTGCCGGGCGACACCAACCCGTTCAAGGACGTGCGGGTGCGCCGTGCGCTCTACCAGGCGATCGACATCGAGGCCATCAAGACCAAGCTGATGAACGGGCAGGCGATCCCGACCGGGGCCGTGGTGCCGAGTCCGCTGGGCAGCCTGAACGACCCGGAGATCGAGCGCCGCCTGCCCTTCGACCTGGCCGCCGCCCGCAAGGGGATGGCCGACGCGGGCTACGCCGACGGCTTCGAGGTCGGCATGGACTGCCCGAACAACCGCTACGTCAACGACGAGGAACTCTGTGTCGCGCTGGCGGGCATGTGGTCGCAGCTCAAGGTCAAGGTGCGTGTCAACGCGATGCCGCGCGCGGTGTATTTCCCCAAGCTGCAGAAGCTCGACACCAGTCTCTACCTGCTCGGCTGGGGCGGCTCGATCACCGACCCGGAGACGACGTTCACCCCGATCTACCGCAGCCGTGCCGACAAGGGCGTGGGCGACTGGAACTTCGGCAACGTGAAGAACGACAAGCTGGATGCGCTGGCCGCAGCGTCCAGCAGGGAGGCGGATGTGACCAAGCGCCAGGGCCTCATCAAGCAGGTGTTTGCCGAGCACAACGCGCAGATCCACCACATTCCACTGCACCGGCAGTTCGTGCCCTGGGCGGCGCGGCAGAACGTGACCGTGGTCCACCGTGCGGACAACTGGCTGGAGTGGCAGTGGGTGACCGTGGCGCCGCGTTGAGGTTGCGGCAGGGGCGGTGAGCGCGCCCAAGTTCGGATCAAGGCGGCCGCGGGCCGCCTTTTTTCTGCTTGGCGCGGGTCGGGTTGTGGGTGAGGGTCGCCGAGGGGGAATACGCCGAGAAAGGGTGCGCTTATCGGATTCCAGTTCCAGGGTCCGGGCGGAAGAATGGCGGCGAAGCCCCTTCCTCCGATACGCCCTTTCTGATCCCACCACCCGATGTCCGGCGACAGCTCCCAAGACAAGCAACTACCCGCCACCGCGCAGCGCCTGAAAAAGGCGCGTGCCGAAGGCCAGGTGGTGCGCTCGCGGGACCTCGGGCATTTTGTGGTGGTGGCGGCCTCGCTGGGCGTGATGTCCTCGGTGGCGCCTTCGGTCACGCAGCGACTGCGTGACCTGCTCGCGGCTGCGCTGCGCTTTGACGCCGTGACGGTGGCCAGTCCGGCCTTCATGACCGAGCGCCTGGCGTCGGTGGTGCCGGACATGCTGCTGCTCAGCCTGTTCCTGGGCGCCGTGGTCAGCTTCGTGTCGGTGGTGGCGTCGATGGTGTCGGGAGGCTGGGTCTTCACGATGAAAGTGATGGCGCCGAACTTCGGCAAGCTCAACCCGCTCAGCGGCCTGGTCAATCTGCTGTCCAAGGACAAGCTGAGTGACACGCTCAAGTCCTGCGTGCTGGCGCTGCTGCTGGGTGCCGTGGGTGCGCTGTGGATGTGGGCGCACCGCGATGACTTCGTGCGCAGCCAGGCGGTCGAGCTGACGGCCGCGTTCACGGAGGCGGGCAGCCAGATCCTGTCGGGCCTGTGGTTGCTGGTGCTGGTGCTGGCGCTGTTCGCGGTGATCGACCTGCCGCTGCAGCGCTTCATGCACGCCTCGAAGCTGAAGATGAGCCACCAGGACATCAAGGACGAGCACAAGCAGCAGGAAGGCAATCCGGAGATCAAGGGCCGCCTGCGCCAGCGCATGCGCGAGGCCTCGCGCCGCCGGATGATGACCGCGGTGCCGACGGCGGATCTGGTGGTGATGAACCCGACCCACTACGCGGTGGCGATCAAGTACAGCGAGGACGGCGGCGGCGCGCCCAAGGTCGTCGCCAAGGGCACGGACCAGGTGGCGCTGAAGATCCGTGACCTGGCGACCGCGTCACGGGTGCCGGTGCTGGAAGCGCCGCCGCTGGCCCGCGCGCTCTACGCCACGACCGAGCTGGACCGCGAGATTCCCGTGGCGCTCTACAGCGCCGTGGCGCAGGTGCTGGCGCACGTGTTCCGCCTGCGGGAAGCGGTTGCGGGCCGCGCGCCGTACCCGACCTCGCTCGACCTGATTCCTGTGCCGCCGGAGCTTGATCCGGCCGATCCCCGCCATAACCGGCATGCCGCCCGCCACGGTGGAGCCCCCACGCCATGAACGCCCTGACCCCCCATCTGCAACGCCTGTTCGGCAGCAACACCGCCTGGCTGCAGGGCATGGCCGCACCGGTGATGATCATCATGGTCCTGGCCATGATGGTGCTGCCGCTGCCGACCTTCATGCTCGACCTGCTGTTCACCTTCAACATCGCCTCGGCGTTGATGGTGATGGTGGTGGCGTCCTACATGGTGCGCCCGCTGGACTTCGCGGCCTTTCCGTCGGTGCTGCTGCTGACCACGCTGCTGCGCCTGTCGCTGAACGTGGCGTCGAGCCGGGTCGTGCTGCTGGAGGGCCACACCGGACCGGGCGCAGCGGGCGCGGTGATCGAGTCTTTCGGCCACTTCCTGATCGGCGGCAACTTTGCGGTCGGCTTCATCGTCTTCGCGATCCTGGTGGTCATCAATTTCGTCGTCGTGACCAAGGGCGCCGAGCGGATCGCCGAAGTCGGCGCGCGCTTCACGCTGGACGCGATGCCCGGCAAGCAGATGGCCATCGACGCTGACCTGAACGCCGGCCTGATCGACGAGAAGGAGGCCAAGCGCCGGCGCATCGAGGTCGGCAACGAGGCGGAGTTCTTCGGCTCGATGGACGGTGCCTCGAAGTTCGTGCGCGGGGACGCCATCGCCGGCATCCTGATCCTGGTCATCAACATCATTGGTGGCTTCATCATCGGCGTGGCCCAGCACGACCTGACCGCTTCGGCCGCTGCCAGCACCTATGTGCTGCTGGCCGTGGGCGACGCGCTGGTGGCCCAGATCCCCAGCCTGCTGATCTCGGTGGCGGCGGCGATGGTCGTGTCCCGCGTCGGCAAGGAGCAGGACGTGGGCACGCAGATCATCGGCCAGATGTTCCGCACGCCGCAGGCGGTCGGCATGGCCGCAGCGGTCATCGGGATGCTGGGGCTGGTGCCGGGTATGCCGCATCTGGTGTTCCTGCTGGTGGCGGGGGGCCTGGGTTACCTGTCGTACACGATGCGCGGACGTGGCGCACAACTCGCAGCCGCCGAAGCCGCGGGCCTTGCGCTGGCCGACGAGCCGGCCCTCAAGGCGCCCGGCGAGGAGGCCAGCTGGGACGACCTGCAGCCGGTGGACACGCTGGGCATGGAGGTCGGCTACCGCCTGATCGCGCTGGTGGACAAGGAGCGCGGCGGTGACCTGCTCAACCGGATCAAGGGTGTGCGCAAGAAGTTCGCGCAAGAGGTGGGCTTTTTGCCGCCATCGGTGCACATCCGCGACAACCTAGAACTCAAGCCCAGCATGTACCGCCTGACCTTGCGCGGCGCCGTCATGGGCGAGGGCGAGGCCTATCCGGGCATGTTCCTGGCCATCAATCCGGGCAATGCACAGCCGGCGTTGCAGGGCCAGCTGACCGTCGATCCAGCCTTCGGACTGCCGGCGGTCTGGGTCGATGAACGCCAGCGAGAAACCGCCCAAATGGCTGGGTACACGGTTGTTGATTCCTCGACCGTCGTGGCGACCCATCTTTCACACTTGATGCAACAACACGCGGCCCGTTTGCTGGGCCGCACCGAAACCCAGGCGCTGGTCGAGCATGTGACCAAGCTGGCGCCCAAACTGATAGAAGACGTGATCCCCAAGATGATCGGCATCGTCCCACTGCAGAAAATCCTCCAGTCCCTCCTGGAAGAAGGCGTGCACATCCGCGACATGCGCTCGATCGTCGAATCGCTGGCCGAGCAATCGGCGGCCGGTGTGACCGATCCGGCCGAGCTGGCGCGGCGGCTGCGCGTGGCACTGGCGCCGGCCATCGTGCAGCAGATCTACGGCACGCAGCGCGAGCTGGACGTGATCGCGCTGGAGCCCGAGCTGGAGCGGCTGCTGACCCAGGCGCTGACGGCAGCGAATGGCCCGGTGCTCGACCCGAGCGTGGCCGACCAGCTCAGCCGCGGCGCCTCCGACGCGGCCCGTCGCCAGGAAGACCTCGGCCAGGCGGCCTGCCTGCTGGTGCCGGACTCGCTGCGCCTGTCGCTGTCGCGCCTGCTGCGCCGTGCCGCACCGCGCCTGAAGGTGCTGGCGCACAGCGAAATACCTGACACCCACTCGATCCGCATCGGTTCGATCATCGGAGCACACTCATGAATGTGAAGCGCTTTTTCGGGCGCAATTCGCGCGAAGCGATGCAGAAAGTGCGTCAGACCTTCGGCGACAACGCGGTGATCCTGTCGACCAAACCGAGCAGCGACGGTGTCGAAGTGGTGGCGATGCCGTCCGAGAGCATCGATGCGCTGGAGCGCCATGAATCCCCCGCTGCCTCGCCAGTACCCGCACCGAAGCCTGCCCTGCCACAGTCGAACAAGCCCGCCTCACGCTCCCTGGCTGCACCGGCGGCACCCGTTGCGCCGCGGGCCCCGGCTGCGCCCAGGGCGCCGGCCGCTCCCGAGCCATCGGCCACGCCGGTGCAGGACGATGTGGGCACGCTGGCGATGAGCACCCTGTCGTTCCAGGACTATGTCCGCGAGCGCATGCTCAAGAAGCGCAAGGCCGAGCTGAGCGGGCGCGATGGCGTTGCCTCGCCCGAGCCCGACGTCCGCGCCCCATCGACCGATCCCCGCGCGGCACCGCGTCCGGACGTGCGCAACGACGCTCGGCGCGAGCCCCTGTCCACCCGCCAGGCGCCGGCGCCCGAGCCGAGCTATGGCGACTGGTCGACGCCGCCTGAGAGTGCCCATCTGGATGCACCGGCTCCGGTGGGCGCCGATGAAGCGTCGATCCGCCCGTTCCTGCTGAGTCCTTCGGCGCCGGCCCGCCAGACCAGCGCGGCACGCCCGGCGGCCGCCGACAGCCCAGCTCCGATTCCCGCGGTGCGTTCTGCCCCGGTGGACGACAGCGTGGACGACGAGATGGAGATCACCTCGTCCCCATCTGCCGATGCGGACATGCTGGCCGAGATCCGCTCCATGAAGAGCCTGATCGAGGAGCGCTTCACCATGATGGCGTTCATGGACCGGCTGCAGAAGAATCCCCGCCAGGTGCAGCTCAGCACGCGGCTGCTGGAGTGTGGTTTCTCGCCGGCCCTGGTGCGCGAGCTGGTGGACGGCACCCCGCTGGACGAAGGCGATGAACTCGGCGCCGTGACCGACCTGCTGCAGCGCAACCTGCTGACCAGCGAGGACGAGGCCGATCTGGAAGACGAGGGCGGTGTCTACGCGCTGATCGGTTCGACCGGCGTCGGCAAGACCACCTCGACCGCCAAGCTCGCCACCGCCTTTGCCACGCGCCACGGCCCGTCGCAGCTCGGCCTGATCACGCTGGACGCCTACCGCGTCGGCGCCCACGAGCAGCTGCGCGCCTATGGCCGCATCCTCGGTGTGCCGGTCCACACGGCGCACGACCGCGCGGCGATGGAGGACCTGCTCGATCTGCTGTCCGGCAAGAAGATGGTGCTGATCGACACGGCAGGTCTGGCCCAGCGCGATGCCCGCACCCGTGATCTGCTCGACATGCTCACCCACCGCAGCATCAAGCGCCTGCTGGTGGTCAACGCGGCGCAGCAGGCGGAGACGATCGAGGACGTGATCACCGCCTACAAGGCGAGCCAGGCCAAGGGCATCATCTTGTCGAAGCTCGACGAAGCGGTGAAGCTTGGCCCGGCGCTCGACGCGATGATCCGGCACCGGCTGAAGGTGCTGGCGGTCTCCACCGGACAGCGGGTGCCAGAGGACTGGCACCACCTGAACAGCCAGACGCTGATCCAGCGCGCGCTGCGCGGCAGCGCTTCGCAGGCCTGGCGCATGAGCCCCGGAGACGTGAGCATGACCTTCGCACGCCCCGGCGTGTCGACGGGGTCGGCGCTGCGTCGCAGCGCTTATGCCTCGCGAGACCTGGGCGCATGAGCCCGGACCGGCCGACGGAGTCGCTGATGGCTGTTCCTTCTGATGTTCGTCGTGCTCAACCCGGTGACCAGGCCGATGGCTTGCGCCGCCTCTTCTCGACACGCACCGTGCGCTTCATTCCCGTCGTGTCGAACCCCTTCGTTGCACAGGAATCCGTGTTGATCCGCCAGGTCTGCGCCGCACTGGAGCAACTCGGGCTCTATACCCTGGTCGTCGATGTCTGTGACCACGTCCGTGCCCCGGTGCGCGAGACCGGCGGTCGGCTCGACCCCCTGGTCGATCTGGCCGACCGCATCCAGGTACTGACCGACCGCACGGCCAGCCTGCCGGCGCGTGGACTGCCGGCCCGCTGGACCAACGCCAGCGGATCGACCCAGGGGTTCCTGCAGGCCGTGATCGACGCGGCGCCGTTGTCGCAGGCGGTGGTCGTGCACGGCTCGGCGAGTGAGCTGGCGCGGTTGTTCGGGCGCGGCGAGCTGCACCTGAGCCGGCCGCGGCCGATCGTCATCTGTGACGAGCAACCCGATGCGATGACCCATGCCTACGCGGCGCTGAAGGTGCTGTCGCAGCGCGCGGACTGGGTGTCGCACGATCTGCTGGTGAGTGCTGCGGCTGGCTCGGCCGGCATCCGGCTGGTCAAGGACCGGCTGGCGCAGTGTGCCGCGCTGTTTTTTGGCGGTGTCCGGCACGACTCGGTCGATATCGACCCGCGTGCCGTGGTGTTGCCTGCGACGGCCTCGGCCTCGCTCATGGCGTTCATGGAAGCCTCCATGAACGCTGCTGCGGCTTTTGTCCTGCCCGAGATGGGGCGCCGTGGCCCGGTGCCGGTGACGTCGTCACCCCTTTTGCAGCCGATGGTCTGAACCGATCCGGAGCCACCTGATGTACACCTCCAAGGGCCAACTCGAAGCCAACAAGATGCTGGAGCAATACAGCTCGCTGGTTCGGCGTCTGGCGCACCAGATGATTGCCCGGCTGCCAGCCAACGTCGAACTCGACGACCTGATCCAGGTCGGCATGATCGGATTGACCGACGCCCTGACACGCTTCGACGTGAAGCAGGGGGTTCAGTTCGAGACCTTCGCGACACAGCGCATCCGTGGCGCGATGCTGGACGAACTGCGCGGCGGTGACTGGATGAGCCGCAGCAACCGAAAGCACCAGCGCGACATCGAGGCCGCCGTGCACCGGCTGGAACAGCGCTTCGGCCGTGCGCCGCACGAGAGCGAGATCGCCGTCGAGATGGGCCTGTCGCTCACTGACTACCAGGACCTGCTGAACCGGGTGCGCGGAACGCAGCTGGTGTACCTCGAAGACCTCAGTGGCGACGAGGGCGAGAACGACTATCTGGACCGTCACATCGTTGCCGATAACGACGCCGATCCGCTGGCGCGCCTCAACAACCGGCGCATGCGCGAGGCGCTGGTCGAGGCCATCAAGCACCTGCCTGAACGCGAGCAATTCGTGATGAGCATGTACTACGAGGAGGACATGAATCTCAAGGAAATTGCCGCCGTGCTGGGCGTGACCGAGTCTCGGGTCTGCCAGCTGCACAGCCAATCCATCGCTCGCTTGCGCGCCAAGCTGCGCACCTGGTAAGACCGCCCCGACGTCCAGAGGATTGCCCCATGATGAATCTACTTCGACCTCGGGGATCTGTCCCTGTGGCGCCGGAGACCGAGGCCGGTGCGGCCACGGCCAAACCAGCCGACGTGGTGCAGCGGCTGTCGCGCCAGGTGTCGAACATCGGTCGGGACGCGGCGGAAACCCGCGGCGTGATCGAGGACACCCAGAAGATCGTGACCGCGCAGCTGCAGGCCATGAACCACCTCAACCTCGACCTCGGCCGGGTGCAGGAAACCCAGCGCGCCATCGGCGAGGCCACGGGGTCGAGCCGGGAGGCGGTGGTCCGTGCCCGGCAGCAGGTCGAGCAGGTGGCGCGCGAGGTGACGGGCATCGTCGAGGTGCTGCACCAAGTGGCCAATGCCGCCGGTGACATCGGACAGATTGCGCTGCAGACCCGGTTGGTGGCGTTCAATGCCTCGGTCGAGGCCAAGCGGGCAGGGGAGGCGGGGCGCGGCTTTGGCGTGGTGGCAGATGCCGTGAAGGACCTGGCCGGGCGCGTCGAGTCGTCCTCTCGCACCATCATGAGCACACTGGTCGATCTGGATCGGCGCATCGAAGCGTTTTCGCGCGACATCCGTGTCGACCTCGTCGCTGAACGGCAGGGTCAGATTCACCGGGCCTTTGCCGACGTGGAAACTGCCGTTCACCGCATCGATTCCGCCGCCGACATCAGCCGCTCGATCGCACAGCAGGTGATCGACAAGACGCAGGTGCTGGGCAAGGAGATCCAGGGCGCGATCAGTGGTCTGGACACGGCGATGCACTGCAGCAACCGCTTCCTCGCGGTGTCGGAGCGTCTGATCGACGAGCTGGCCGGCTGTGGGGTCGAGACGGAGGACACCCCGCTGATCCGTTCGGCGCAGGCCGCCGCGCAGCGCATCACCGAGTTGCTGGACAAGGCGATCGCAGGCGGTCAGATCGATCTGCAGGCGCTGTTCGACGAGCAGTACCAGCCCATTGCACAAACCGATCCGCCGCAGTTCCTGACCCGCTTCGTGCCGCTGGCCGACCGCCTGTTCCCGGAGGTGCAGGAGCAGGTGCTGGCCCGTGGCGACAAGGTGGCGTATTGCATCGCGGTCGATCGCAACGGCTATGTGGCCACGCACAACCGCATCTATTGCCAGGCGCAGCGACGTGGGGACGTGGTGTGGAACACCGCCAACAGCCGCTACAGGCGCATCTTCAACGACCGCACGGGCCTGGCATCGGCCCGCAACCGCCGGCCGTTCCTCGTGCAGACCTACCGGCGCGACATGGGCGGCGGCAGTTTCGTGCTGCTCAAGGAGGTGGCCGCGCCGATCGTGGTCCAGGGTCGTCATTGGGGCGCGCTGCGCATCGGTTACCGGTTCTGATCCGGGCCGCCGCGAATCACCTTTCCCCAATGAACAAGGCCCCTTGAAGGGGCCTTGTGCGTTTCGGCTGCGGCACCTGCGTGCAGGTGCCGAACCGGATCAGCGCGCCGACAGCGGCGGCGCGTCGCGGCGGGCTGCGCCGACATAGAGCTGGCGCGGACGGCCGATCTTGTACTCCGGGTCGCCAATCATCTCGTTGAGCTGCGCGATCCAGCCCACGGTGCGGGCCAGCGCGAAGATCGCGGTGAACAGCGGCACGGGGATGCCGATGGCGCGCTGCACGATGCCGGAGTAGAAGTCCACGTTCGGATAGAGCTTGCGGGCGACGAAGTAATCGTCTTCCAGCGCGATCTTCTCCAGCTCCATGGCCAGCTTGAACAGCGGGTCGTCGTGCAGACCGAGTTCCCCCAGCACTTCGTGGCAGGTCTCGCGCATCAGCTTGGCGCGCGGGTCGTAGTTCTTGTAGACGCGGTGACCGAAGCCCATCAGCTTGACGCCGGAGTTCTTGTCCTTCACCTGGTTCATGAACTCGCCGACCTTGGCCACGCCACCCATCTTCTGGATGTCGCCCAGCATGTTCAGGCAGGCCTCGTTGGCACCACCGTGCGACGGGCCCCACAGGCAGGCCACGCCAGCCGCGATGGCCGCGAACGGGTTGGTGCCCGACGAGCCGCACAGGCGCACGGTCGAGGTCGAGGCGTTCTGCTCATGGTCCGCGTGCAGGATGAAGATGCGGTCGAGCGCGCGCTCGATCACTGGGTTCACCTTGTAGTCCTCGCACGGTGTGGCGAACATCATGCGCATGAAGTTGCCGGCGTACGAGAGGTTGTTCTGCGGGTACATGTAGGGCTGGCCCACGGTGTACTTGTACGCCATGGCCACCAGCGTCGGCATCTTGGCGATCAGGCGGATCGCGGCGATGTCGCGGTGCTGCGGATTGTTGATGTCCGTGCTGTCGTGGTAGAAGGCCGACAAGGCGCCGACCAGGCCGGTCAGGATGGCCATCGGGTGTGCGTCCCGGCGGAAACCGCGCAGGAAGAACTGCATCTGCTCGTTGACCATCGTGTGGTTGGTCACGCGGCCATGGAAGTCGGTGCGCTGGTCCGCGTTCGGCAGATCTCCGTACAGCAGCAGGTGGCAGGTGTCGAGGAAGTCGCAGTTGACCGCGAGCTGCTCGATCGGGTAGCCGCGGTACAGCAGCTCGCCCTTGTCACCGTCGATGTAGGTGATGGTCGAGTTGCACGAGGCCGTGGACAGGAAGCCGGGATCGTAGGTGAACTTGCCGGTCTGCGCGTAGAGCTTGCGGATGTCGATGACATCCGGGCCGATCGTGCCCTTGTAGAGCGGCAGGTCCATCGAGGCACTGCCATCGGAGAACGATAGGGTGGCCTTCACGTCGGAGGGGATCATCATGGCGGTTTCCTCGGTAGGTCAATAGTGTCTGTATCGGGTCGATCCTGCCCGGACCTCAAGGACGCTGCCGCAGCATGCCCAGCACGAGCCGCACGTCTGGCTGATCCAGATCGCCTTCGGGTTCGCGCCGGCACAGCAGCAGGTCCAGCAGGTCGTTATCGGCAAGATCCATCAAAACTTCCAGGCCCCGGGCCTGTCGAACGGTCAGGCTGGACTCGTAGCGTCCGAAGAACCGCTCGATGAACAGATCGTTTTCCAGCAAGCCACGCCGGCAACGCCAGTGCAGCTTGCTGAGGGCCCGCTCGTCGAGCAGAGTGTCCATCGCCGTACTTTCAGGGGTCTGACCGTCAGACGGCACGCCGGACCATCAATTCCTTGATCTTGCCGATGGCCTTGGTCGGATTCAGGCCCTTCGGACAGACGTCCACGCAGTTCATGATCGTGTGGCAGCGGAACAGGCGGTACGGATCTTCCAGGTTGTCCAGGCGGGCGGCGGTGTCCTGGTCGCGGCTGTCGGCGATGAAGCGATACGCCTGCAGCAGACCGGCCGGGCCGACGAACTTGTCCGGGTTCCACCAGAAGCTCGGGCAGCTGGTCGAGCAGCTCGCGCACAGGATGCACTCGTACAGGCCGTTCAGCTCGTCGCGCTCTTCCGGCGACTGCAGACGCTCCTTGTCCGGCGGGATCTCGTCGTTCACCAGATACGGCTTGATCGAGTTGTACTGCTTGAAGAACTGGGTCATGTCCACGATCAGGTCGCGGATGACCGGCAGCCCCGGCAGCGGCTTGAGCACCACGGCGCCCGGCAGGTCGCGCATGTTGGTCAGGCACGCCAGGCCGTTCTTGCCGTTGATGTTCATCGCGTCCGAACCGCAGACGCCTTCGCGGCAGGAGCGGCGGAAGCTCAAGGTCGGATCGACTTCCTTGAGCTTGATCAGGGCATCCAGCAACATGCGCTCATTGCCGTCGAGTTCGACCTCGATCGACTGCATGTAGGGCTTGGCATCCTTGTCCGGGTCGTAGCGGTAGATCTGGAATGTGCGCTTGGCCATGTTGGGTCTCTTCAGAAGGTCAGAAGGTGCGGACCTTGGGCGGAACCGAATCCACCGTCAGCGGCTTGAGGTTGACGGGCTTGTACGACAGGGTGTTGGTGGCACTGTCCCAGAGGGTGTGCTTCATCCACTCGGCATCGTTGCGGCCGAGCGGGAACTGCGCGTCATCGGCGCCGCGCTCGTAGTCCTTGACCGTGTGCGCGCCGCGGCATTCCTGGCGGGCCGCTGCCGAGGTCATGGTGGCCTGGGCAGCTTCCATCAGGTTGTCCACTTCCAGCGCCTCGATGCGGGCGGTGTTGAAGACCTTGGACTTGTCCTTCAGGGTGATGTGGTTCACGCGCTCGCGCAGGGCGTTGATCTTGACCACGCCGGCGTCCATCGTCTTCTGGGTGCGGAACACGCCAGCGTGCTGCTGCATGGCATCGCGCATGTCGCCTGCCACGGCCTGCGAATACTCACCCGAGCCGCTCTTGTCCAGGCGGGCCAGACGGGCCAGCGCCAGGTCCGCGGCATCCTTCGGCAGCTCCTTGTGGGACTTCGGCGCCGACTTGATCGCCTCGACGATGTGGTTGCCGGCGGCACGGCCGAACACCAGCAGGTCCAGCAGCGAGTTGGTGCCCAGGCGGTTGGCGCCGTGCACCGACACGCAGGAGCACTCGCCCACGGCGTACAGACCATTGACGACACTCTTGTAGTCATCGCCCTTGGGCGTGACGACCTGGCCGTTGATGTTGGTCGGGATGCCACCCATCTGGTAGTGGATGGTCGGCACCACCGGGATCGGCTCCTTGGTGATGTCGACGTTGGCGAAGTTGTGGCCGATCTCGAACACCGAGGGCAGGCGCTTGAGGATGGTGTCGCCGCCCAGGTGGGTCATGTCGAGCTGGATGTAGTCCTTGTTCGGACCGCAGCCGCGACCTTCCTTGATTTCCTGGTCCATGCAGCGCGAGACGAAGTCGCGTGGCGCCAGGTCCTTCAGCGTCGGGGCATAGCGTTCCATGAAGCGCTCGCCGTTGGCGTTGCGCAGGATCGCGCCTTCGCCGCGGCAGCCTTCGGTCAACAGCACGCCCGCGCCGGCCACGCCGGTCGGGTGGAACTGCCAGAACTCCATGTCCTGCAGCGGAATGCCGGCGCGCGCCGCCATCCCGAGGCCGTCGCCGGTATTGATGTAGGCGTTGGTGCTCGCGGCGTAGATGCGCCCGGCGCCGCCGGTGGCGAGCAGCGTGGTCTTGGCTTCCATGATGTGCACGTCGCCAGTCTCCATTTCCATGGCGACAACACCCAGCACATCACCCGCCGCATCGCGCACCAGGTCGAGCGCCATCCATTCGACGAAGAAGTTGGTGCGGGCCTTCACGTTTTGCTGGTACAGGGTGTGCAGCATGGCGTGACCCGTGCGGTCGGCGGCGGCACAGGCGCGTTGCACCGGCTTTTCACCGTAATTGGCGGTGTGGCCGCCGAAGGGGCGCTGGTAGATCGTGCCGTCGGGGTTGCGGTCGAAAGGCATGCCCATGTGCTCAAGCTCATAGACAACCTTCGGCGCTTCGCG
>NZ_JANPAB010000004.1:0-13867 GCF_031429695.1 Sphaerotilus sp. | reverse complement strand
ACCAGCGGGATCATCAGCCAGTAGTTGACGCCCCAGCCCACCAGCGACAGCCCGACCAGCGCCCCCAGCATCAGGGCGTCGCCCTGGCCGAAGTTCAGCGTGTCGGAGGTGGCGAAGGTGAGCTGGTAGCCGAAGGCGATGACGGCGTAGATCATGCCCAGCGCGATGCCGCTGAACACGAGTTGGATGAAGATCTGCATGGCGGTGTCTCGGCGGGGGCGGGCAGTGCTTACTTCTTGACGACCAGGGCGCCCTTGGCGTTCACGTCCTTGACGCGCACGTCCGACGCCTTCTTGAAGTCGCCTTCATAGGCGTAGACCACGCGCTGGCCCTTGACCTCGCCGAACACCGGGATGTTGGCGGTGATGGCCTCGTGGTCCTTGGCGGTGAAGGGCTTGTTGTAGGTCGTCACGACGCCGTCCACGGGCGTCTTCAGGTCTTCCAGCGCGGCCTTGATCTTCGGGCCATCGGTGGAGCCGGCCTGCTTGATCGCGGCGGCCAGCAGGTAGACCGAGTCATAGCCCTGCGCGGCCGAGACCGGCGAGTCGATGCGGGCGTTCTTCGGGTTGAAGGTCTTCAGGTAGCTGATGATGAAGGACTGGCGCTTGGGCGTCGTCGGCTCCTGGATGAAGGTCTGCGGCATGCGCGCACCCTCGCCGCCAGGGCCGGCGTTGTCGATGAAGTTGGCCATCGACAGCGTCCACGAGCCGATCATCGGCACCTTCCAGCCCAGCTTGGTCATGCCGTTGGCAATCTGCGCCAGCTCCGGGCCGATGGCGTAGGTCAGCACCACGTCGGCGCCTGCTTCCTTGGCCTTCAGCAGCTGCGGGGTCATGTCCACATCCTTGATGTTGAACTTCTCCACCGCCACCGCCTTGATGCCCTTGAGTTCGAGCGCCTTCTCCAGATCGGAGCGGCCGAGCTGGCCGTAGTTGGTCGAGTCGGCCAGGATGGCGACCTTCTTGAAGCCGCGGCGGGCCACGGCCTCCTCCACGATCATCGGCGCCTGGATGCTGTCGTGCGCGGCGTTGCGGAAGATGTAGTTCTCGGGCTGGTCATCGAACTGGTGCGTGACCAGCGAGCCGGTGGCGACGTTGTTCATCACCGGGATCCTGGCTTCCTGGTAGAAACGCTGCGAGGCGAGCGCCACGCCGGTGTTGATGTAGCCCACCGTGGCGGCGACCTTCTCCTTGCTGATCATTTCCTGGGCGATCTGCACGCCGCGCTCGTTCTTGGCCTCGTCGTCACGCTCGACGAGCTGGATCTGGCGGCCCAGCACGCCACCGGCCTTGTTGATCTCGTCGGTGGCCAGCCGCACCCCGTCGCGCATGCTCACGCCCATCGACGACGAGCCGCCCGTGAACGGGCCGGACACGCCGATCTTGATCGGCTCGGCCGCATGGGCCAGGGACAGCGCGCTGGCCAGGGCCAGGGTGGTGAAGGCGACGCGGAAGGTCTGGGCAGCGGTGTTCATGGGGCAGTCTCCGGAGGTGAGGCGACGTGGTGCAGGGTGGAAATCCAGTGCCGCAGTGTGGCCGCCGCCCTTGCGCCTCGCTACCGTCTGACTACGCACACCGGGCTAGCGGCTTTACGCAAACGTAAACCCGATCAGCAGAAACCCTCCCAGGTATCACACGGATCAACCGCCCCGTCCCGCGTGCTCCACCGCGTACTTGATCAGCTCGGCCTGCCCGGCCAGATTGAGCTTGCGGCGGATGCTCTGGCGGTGCGACTCGACGGTGCGCACGCTCAGATCGAGTGCGCTGGCGATGACCTTGCTCGGGTGGCCCTGGCCGAGGAAGGACAGGATCTGCTGCTCGCGGTCGGAAAGCATCGGGCGGGCTTGGGGTGCGCGAAACAGGGCCTGCGCGATCGAGGGACTCAGGTAGGTGCCGCCGCCATGCACCGTGCGGATCGCGCCGACGATCTCGGCCGAGCGCGAGTCCTTCAGCACGTAGCCGCGCGCGCCAGCCTTCAGCGCGCGCTGGGCGTGTTCGACGCCGTCGTGCATCGTCAGCATCAGCACGGCGCGCTCCGGGTGTTCGTCGATCAGGCGCGCGGCGAGTTCGATGCCGTTCTCGCCTTTCATGCCGATGTCCATCAGCACGACATCAGGGTCGTGCAGCCGCGCGCGCTCCAGCGCTTCGGCGCCATTGCCGGCCTCGGCCACCACGTCCAGGTCATCGACCAGGCTGAACACTGCCTTCAGCCCTTCGCGGACCACGGCATGGTCATCGACGATCATCAGTCGGATGCGGATTACGGACATGGCGGAGAGCGGTCGGGAAACCGCGGAGTGGCAGGCTAGACGCTGGCGAAGCGCCGGATCGCGGCTTCAGGCACTTCGGCCAGCACCACCGTTGCCCCGGGACGTGACTGCACGTGCAGCCGGCCATCGATCGACGCCAGCCGTTCGCGCATGTTGCGCAAGCCAATGCCCTGGCTGGGATGGCGCAGCACGGCTTCGGTGTCGAAGCCGACACCATTGTCCTGCACGCGCAGGAGCAGCCCACCCTTGGAAAACACCAAGTCCAGCGCCACCCGCGAAGCGCCCGCGTGCTTCTGGATGTTGGTCAGCGCCTCCTGCGTCACGCGGAACAGCACCGTCTTGATGTCGTCGGGCAGCTCGAACGGCTCGCCCTCGACCACCACCGTGGACCGCGTATCCGAGTGCGCCCACATCTCGTCGGCCAACTGACCCAGCGCCGCACTCAGACCCAGCGTGTCGAGCATGACCGGGCGCAACCGGTGCGACATGCCGCGCACCTCGGTCAGCGCGGCGGTGAGCCGGTCCACCGCCCGGCCGAGCGCAGCGCGGGTGATCGTTTGCTCGGGCGGCAGGCGGTCCATCGCGGCCTCGGTCAGCAGCTTGATCGAGACGAGGGTCTGGCTGGTGCCGTCGTGCAGCTCGCGGGAGAGGTGCGCGCGCTCGGCCTCCTGCGAGCCGACCACCTGGCGCGCCATCAGGGTGAGCTTGGCGTCGGCCATGCGCAGCTCATGCAGGCTCAGCCACAGCCCGCCGCCGAAGATCAGCAACAGCCCACCGCCCATGATCAGACCGATCCAGCGCATGGTGGACGCCGTGCTCGCGGCCAGTTCGTGGTTGAGGTCGGCGACGATGCGGTCGATGTCATCGACGTACACCCCCGTGCCGAACCACCAGTTCCAGCGCGGCAGCGGGGTGACATAGGCGATCTTGGCGGCCAGATCCTGGGTCGAGGGCTTGTTCCAGCTGTAGTCCACGAAGCCGCCGCCGGTGCGGGCGATGTCGCGCATGGCCAGGATCGGGTAACCGCCGAATTCGTCCTTGAGCTTGAGCAGGTTGCGGCCGACCAGCCCCGGCTGGCGCGGGTGCATCAGGTTGACGCCGTCGAAGTCGTAGAGGAAGAAATAGCCGTCGCTGCCGTAGTCGAGCGCGGCGAGCTGGCGCATGGCCTGCTGCTTGATCTCCTCGTCGTCGCGGCCGGTGTTGTAGAGCGGGCTGAGCGTGGACAGCGCCAGCGCGGCGAAGTGGCGCAGATCGGCGCGCGCCGACTCGATGTAGGCCTTGCGCACCAGGGCTTCCTGCCGCTGCGCCAGCAGTTGCTCCTGCTGGTGCTGGGCCATCACGATCAGCCCGCCCGACGCGATGAGCGGAATCATCGCGAGCAGCATGACCTTGAGCTTGATCCGCATGTTCAAAACTCGCCAGCCGCACCGCGGTCGATCAGCGCCCGGATGGCGTCCCGCACCCGGCCTGTCTCGGCCTTCAGCTCCGGCGGCATGCGCCGACCCATGCGGGTCATCATGTCCATGTCGAGCGTGTAGAGCCACAGCCCGTCGGCGCGCTCCATCACCGTGACGCGGCAGGGCAGATACGCCGCCATCGCCGGCGAGAAGTCGAGCATCCGGCGCGCGGTGGACGGGTTGCAGTAGCTGTAGACCTTGAGGAACTTCTGCGGCTGGCCAGTGCGGGCTTCCAGCTCCTTCGACAACGGCAGCTCGCCGACGGCGCGCAGGTTGTACTCGGCAGCAACGCTGGCGAACGCCTGCTCGATCTGCGCGACCGTCACGCCCGGCGCAGCACGGCGCTCCCAGGTCGTCGCCGCAGCAATGTCGCCCCCGCTGTCCACCCAGCGGTGCCACATCCGCACGGCCTCGGTGCTGGCGCCGTCGTCGAGACCGGACACCACCCGCAGCGAGCCACAGCCGCCCAGCACCCCGCACAGGGCGGCCACCCACACCAAGGCAACCGGGAATCGGAGGAAGCGGGACAAGGCGGCGGCAAACAACATGGGCGGGCTCAGGCAAAGGCGACTAGACCAGCCACCAGTGTACGGAGTGCGGATTCAAGTGGCCGTGGCGCCAACCGATACCGACAGAGATACCTTCACCTGACACCGCCCCCGATGCACATGTCCAAGCTCACCGCCTGTCTGTCCGTGGTCGGCACACTGCTGTGCCTCAGCCCCGAAATCCGTGCCGAAGACCTCCGGATCGGTGGCACCGGCGCAGCGCTCGGCACGATGCAGTTCATGGCGACGGCCTTCGAGCGCGTCCACCCGGAACACCATGTCTCCGTCCTGCCCAGCATGGGCAGCAAGGGCGGCATCAAGGCCGTGGTGGCCGGCGCGATCGATCTGGCGGTGAGTTCGCGGGCGCTGGCATCCGACGAAATCGCCGCGGGCGCCAGCGGCACGCCCTACGGCCGCACCCCGCTCGTGTTCGCCACCGCCAGGACCGCCCCGGGCCAGACAATCTCGTGGCCGGAGCTGGCGGATGCCTACGCCGGCAAGCTCACCCAATGGCCCGACGGGACGCGCATCCGCCTGATCATGCGACCGTCGGGGGACGCCGACACCGAGCGGATCAAGGCCGTCTCACCCGCGATGCGCGAAGCCGTCACCACCGCCGAGCAGCGCAAGGGCATGACGTTTGCCATCACGGACCAGGACGCGGCCGATCAACTCGAAAAAGTACCCGGAGCGCTCGGCCCGCTGACACTCGCCCAGATCCTCTCGGAGAAGCGCTCGCTCAAGGCGCTGCGGCTCAACGGTGTTGCGCCGGACGCAGCCACCCTCGCGGATGGCAGCTACCCGATGCACAAGGAAATGCTGTTCGTGACCGGCGGGAAAACCGGGACAGCGGCGCAGTCGTTCATGGCCTTCGTGCGGTCACCGGCCGGTCGTGCGGTGCTGGTGCAGACAGGGCACTGGATTCCATGACCCCACCGGCCAGCCGCTCCTCAGGCGTGCGCCTCACCACTGGACAGCCCTCGCGACGGCTGCACCATGTGTCGAGCGCCTTGGTCGGCATGGTGGCGCTGACACTGCCGCTGGGGTTTTTCAGCGTGGGGTACAGCGCGCTCGGATCGAACCTGGAAACCAAGGCAGCCGTCAAGGCGGAGATCGTCAGTCAGCTCGTCAACGCCTCGCCGAACCTGTGGCAGTTCGAGGAACACCGACTGACCGAACTGCTGGTGCGGATGCCACCGGAACAAGAAGGCGAGCAGGCCCGCATCATCGGCGCAGACCGGCAGGTCGTTGCCACATCGCCCAACCAGGTGCCCTGGCCGATGATGGCGCGCTCGGCGGTGTTGTACGACACGGGCGACGTGGTGGGTCATGTCGAGATTCGGCATTCGATCCGCGCACTGCTGGCGGGCACCGCCATCGCCGGCGTGGTCGCCGGATTGGTGGCCTGGGTGTTGCTGTCCTTCCTGCGCCGGCTGCATCGGCACGAACAGGCCATGCGCGCCACCATGCAGGAAGAGCAGGAGCGCGCCCGCGTCACGCTGCACTCGATCGGCGACGCGGTCATCACCACCGACGCCCACCAGTGCATCGACTACCTGAACCCGGTCGCCGAGCGGCTGACCCAATGGTCGCTGGACGAGGCCCGCGGGCGGCAGATCAACGAGGTGTGTTCGCTCATCGACGAGCACACGATGCAGGCGATGGACCCGCCGATCGGGCAGGCCCTGCGCAACGATGCCATCTGCAGCGCGAACACCGAAGCCGTCGCCCTGGTGCGGCGCGACGGAACGACGATCGGCATCGAGGAGTCCGCCTCGCCCATCCATGGTCCGCAGGGTGACGTGATCGGCGCGGCCCTGGTGTTCCGGGATGTCACCGCGACGCGGCGCATGGCACAGCGCATCAGTTGGGCGGCGACACACGACGCGCTGACGGGGATCTGCAACCGCCGCGAATTCGAGACGCGGGTCGAGACCGCCCTGCTGGACGTGCGTCAGAACGGCCGCAGTCCGGTGGTGTGTTTCATGGACCTGGACCAGTTCAAGGTGGTCAACGACACCTGCGGCCACGCGGCCGGCGACGGACTGCTGCGCCAGATCTCGGCGCTGCTGCAGTTGCAGTTGCGGCCGACAGACACGCTGGCGCGGCTCGGCGGCGACGAGTTCGGCGTGCTGCTGGACGACTGCACGATCGAAGCGGCACAGGCCGTCGCCACCGACCTGCTGAACACCGTGCGCGAGTTCCGCTATGTCTGGGAAGGCAAGGTCTTCACCCTGAGCGTCAGCATCGGGCTGGTCGCCGTGACGACCGAGACCAGCAACCGCACCGAGGTGTTCAGCGCCGCCGACACCGCCTGCTACTCGGCCAAGGAGCAGGGGCGCAACCGGATCTGCGTCTACCAAAGCAGCGATGCCGACATGGCACAGCGGCGCCGCGAAATGGGCTGGGCTTCGCGCCTGACGCAGGCGCTGGAGGAGGAGCGGCTGCGGCTGTACTTCCAGCCCTACCTGGCCTTGGCCATCCCCGGCAGCCAGGGCCAGCACATCGAGATCCTGCTGCGGCTGATCGACGAGGACGGTCAACTGGTGCCGCCCGGCAGCTTCCTGCCCGCGGCCGAGCGCTACAACCTCATGCCGGCGATCGACCGCTGGGTGATCCGCAATGTGTTCATGCGCTACCGCGATCTGGTGGCGAGCATGGGCGGGCCGCTCACCTGCGCGATCAATCTGTCGGGCACGACGCTCAACTCCGAAGGGCTGCTCGACTACATTGCCGAGCAGGCGCTCGTGCATGCGCTGCCACAGGGCGTCATCTGCTTCGAGATCACCGAGACGGCTGCCATCAACAACCTGCAGCACGCCACGCAGTTCATGAAGGACGTCAAGGCACTTGGCTTCCACTTCGCGCTGGACGATTTCGGCATGGGCACCAGCTCGTTCGCCTACCTCAAGACCCTGCCGGTCGATTACCTGAAGATCGACGGCAGCTTCGTGCGCAACATCGCCCACGACCCGATTGACCGGGCAATGACCGAGACCATCAACCGCATCGGGCACCTGATGGGGCTGCAGACCGTGGGCGAGTTCGCCGAGTCGAGCGAGGTGATCGCCGAGCTGCGCAGCATGGGGGTCGATTTTGCGCAGGGCTACGGCGTGCAGCGCCCCCGCCCGTTGCCCGAACCCGGCCCGAAGCCCCAACCGGTGCCGGTCGCCGAACCGGTGACCAGCACCGCGGCCTGACCACCGCCAGAGTCACTCGCTCGCCGTGCGGCCAGTGAGCCAGCGCTGCAACTGCGACGGGGTGCTCTCGTCCATCACCACCTGCTCGCGCCGGCAGAGATGGATCAGATTGCCCACCAGCCGGTAGGACAGCGTCGGCACGTCGTCCTCCCCCTGCCCGAACTCGTGGCCGCACAGCAGCAGCCCGCGCAGCACCCAGTTCACCGACTCGCGGCTGATGTCATGGCCGGCTTCGCGGAGCAGGTCGCGCACGCGCTTGCCGGTGTCGTTGAGCTGGAACGGCTGCGCGGCGACATCGGCGGCCACGGCCTCGAACAGCGCCCGGAAATCGCGCGGCGACAGCAGCGGCACACCCGTGGTGTCGTGGACCTGGCGGATCAGCGCCAGCAGGGCCGGATCGATCCCCCAGTCGGAAGCATCGAATCCGCTGCGTACCGGCGTCGGTGCGCGCAGCACGTGGCGCACCGGGTCGTAGAGGTGGCCGCCCGAGGCGCTCCAGTCCAGCAGCAGCGGCGCGAGGTCCAGCGAGTCGAGGAAGCGCCGGAAGCCGCCCTGCCCCAGCCAGTCCGGTGCCAGGCCTGGATACTCGTGCATCAACCGCGAGGCCAGCCGCGCACACGGCACTGGCAGGTCGGCACGCTGAACCTCGGCCCGGATGCGCTCGACCAGCGCCTCGGCACCCGGCAGCGGCGCAGCGGCCGACACGGCGGGCATGGGAGGCGCGGGCATCTCCAGCGGCATGACCGCAGGCACGGACACGGGCAGAGACAGCGGCATCGCCACCGCTGGCTCCTCGAACTCGCGCACCCCCATGCCCAGCGCATCGCGCACGAACAGGTCGGTGTCGATCAGCAGGTCGGCCGAGGCACGGTAGGCCGCCGACGGAAAGCCCACCGCCAGCACCGTCGTGCGCCGGTCCCAGCGGCGCAGCTTGCGCAGCACGGGCGTGAAATCGGCATCGGCCGAGAACACGATGAACTCGTCGTAGTGCACCTGGTGCTGCAGCAGATCGACCATGTCGAGCACCATGTGGATGTCGGTGCTGGTCTTGCCCTCGCTGGTC
The DNA here is from genome assembly GCF_031429695.1 of Sphaerotilus sp. Taxonomy (GTDB): domain Bacteria; phylum Pseudomonadota; class Gammaproteobacteria; order Burkholderiales; family Burkholderiaceae_C; genus Sphaerotilus. The sequence continues at coordinate 5,330 of NZ_JANPAB010000004.1, read as the reverse complement.
ATCGCCGGGCAGTCGACGATCTCGAAGCCGCCGTGGTTGAACGACGGGCGAAACCGCTGGTAGACCTGCGGATTGAGGTAGACACGCCGCACCAGCAGGCGGCGCTGCGCATCGGTGGGCGCGCCGTCGGGCAGGGCCAAGTCCTTGATGAGCCACTGCACCCACTCCAGTGGCTGGCGCCCGAAGCGCTCGGCGATCATCGGATCGAGCTTGCGCAGGCCCGAATACACATTGTCGAAATCCACGAACAGGGCCGACTTCATCTTGTTGTCCAGTAACTGTTGTTCTGCATCATCTTGGGGAACCGGGGCTGAAGTGTAAGAAGTTCGCGCGGACTCACTCCACGGTCACAGCCGGAACCCCGCGGAACCGCAGCAGCGCCCGCACGAAACCATGGTCGCTGCGCGCGCGGTCGCGGCCCTCGTGGAGGTGGTCATTGAAGTACTCGACGCGGCGCACGTCGCCGATGGCGAACTTGGCGTGGTGGACCAGTTCCTCGCTGACCCAGATCTGATCGAGCAGGTCGGGCCAGCCCTGAAAAATGTGCGAATACGCCATGTCGCGGCGCAAGGCGGGTTCGCTCTGCACATCGTAGGCATGGAACAGCGCCACATCACGCGCCTGCCGGTCGTAGGCCACCGCCTGGGTCGCGGCGATGAGCTGGCTGGTCACCGACTGCGGGCCATCGTTCATGTCACCGAGCAGGATCAGCGGGTCGCGCGTGCGGTGGATCAGGTCGGTCACCAGTCCGCGCAGCGCGGCCGATTCGGCGCCGCGCATGATCAGCGAGCGCAGCGACGCCCGGGCGACCACACGCGGATCGTCCCGGTCTTCGAGCGGCTCGCCCGCCGCGTCCTGCAGGAACTTGGGGCGCTTGGACTTCAGGTGCGTGACGAGCACGTGCAGCAGCTGGCCGCGCTTGGTGTGCAATGCGGCATGCAGCACCGGGCGCTCGAAGCGGGTGTGCAGCCCGATCTCGGGCACGGTGACGGCCTCGCCGGGCGCGAAGTCCGCGATGCTGCGCACCGATTCGACCGCCAGCCGGGTAACCAGCCCGACGCGGGGCGTGCCCTCGGCGCCGTTTTCTGCGCCGGGAACCAGCACCTGCGGCGGGCGCAGACCACTGCGGGCGACCGCCGCCTTGAGCGCAGCCTCGTCCCACACCTCCTGCACGCCGGTCACGTCCGCGTTCAGGCGCCGGAACATGCCGCCCAGCCAGTCGAGCTTGCGCTCGTACTCGCTGGTGCCATAGGGCTCCTGGTTGGGATAGAACACCCGCGCCGGCAGGGCCAGGTTGAGCAGGTTGCAGCTCGCGACCTGCAAGGTCGACCAGTCGGGAGGCAGGGATTCGTTCATGCCGCGAGTCTGACGCAAGCGCGGCGCCAAGTCCGCGGGCCTTGCCGTTCGTCAGCAATCTGTAGCGCAGTCGGAGTACCGTTTGCGCTCGCACTCGAACCCCGATTCCTGACCCCCGATCCACCCCTGGAGGAAGACACCATGACCCGTGAAGTATTTGTCGTCAGCGCAGCCCGTTCGGCCATCGGTACCTACGGCGGTACGCTCAAGGACACGCCGCTGGTCGATCTGGCCACCACGGTCGTCAAGGCCGCGCTGGAGCGCAGCGGCGTGCCGGCGGATGCCGTCGGCCATCTGGCGATGGGCACTGTCGTCACCACCGAGCCGCGCGACTGCTACCTGAGCCGCGTGGCCGCCGTGAACGCCGGCTGCTCGCAGGAAACGCCCGCCTTCAACGTGAATCGCCTGTGCGGTTCGGGCCTGCAGGCCATCATCTCGTCGGCCCAGGCGATCCTGCTCGGCGACTGCGAAGTGGCGATCGGCGCCGGTGCCGAGAACATGAGCCGCGGCGCCTACCTGCTGCCGACCAACCGCTGGGGCGCACGCATGGGCGACACGCAGGTGATCGACCTGATGGTCGGCGCGCTGCACGACCCCTTCCACAAGATCCACATGGGCCTGACCGCCGAGAACGTGGCCGACAAGTACGGCATCACGCGCCAGATGATGGACGAGCTGACGGTCGAGAGCCACCGCCGTGCGGCGCAGGCCATCGCCGAAGGCCGGTTCACGAGCCAGATCGTGCCGATCGAGATCAAGACCCGCAAGGGCGTGGTCCAGTTCGTCATCGACGAGCATGTGAAGGCCGACACCACGATGGAGAGCCTGGCCAAGATGCGGCCCGCGTTCAAGAAGGACGGCATGGTCACCGCCGGCAATGCCTCGGGCATCAACGACGGCGCGGGTGCGGTCGTGCTGGCCAGCGCCGAAGCGGTCAAGGCCCACAACCTGAAGCCCATCGCCCGACTGGTGAGCTACGCACACGCAGGTGTCGATCCCACCCTCATGGGCATCGGCCCGGTGCCCTCGACCCGCATCGCGCTAAAGCGGGCTGGCCTGTCGATCGCCGACATGGACGTGATCGAAGCCAACGAAGCCTTCGCCGCACAGGCCTGCGCCGTGTCGAAGGAACTCGACCTCGACCCGGCCAAGGTCAACCCGAACGGCTCGGGCATCTCGCTGGGCCACCCCATCGGCGGCACCGGCGCGATCATCACGACCAAGGCGCTGTACGAGCTGCAGCGCGTCAACGGCCGCTATGCGCTGGCGACGATGTGCATCGGTGGCGGTCAGGGCATCGCGGCGATCTTCGAACGCTGCTGATCCCTGTCGGATCCTGAACATGGCCCGCAAGGGCCATGGAAAGCCGGGCCTTCGCGCCCGGCTTTTGCGTTGCGCTGTCTGCCGGAGCAGATCAGTTGTACTTCGCGCCGCCGGCGATTTCCTGGGCGTGCAGTGCCGCGGCGCGCAGATCGGCCGCATACGAAGGCTGGGTCGCCTCGTAGCTGTTGGCCCATTCGATCAGCTCTTCGGGGGTACGCGGCTCATAGGCCTTGCCGGATTCAGCGACACGGGCCACGAGGTGTTGCCAGGCATTGACCACGGCATCAACGAGGAACACCGCGAACGAACGGGCGGCGGGGGTACGAACAGAGGAAACAAAGACCATCGACATTTCAAACTCCTTAGGGTTAACCCTTGGTGAGATGGAGTATGGGGTAAACCCTAGATATGCCGTTAGCTCGTTGTGTGAATCATTGATATACGATTTGTGAATGAACTTCCGGACCCTGGACCTCAACCTGCTGCGTGTGTTCGACACCGTGATGGCCGAACGCAACCTCACCCGCGCAGCAGACCGGCTGGCGATGACGCAGCCCGCGGTGAGCAACGCGCTGCGGCGCCTGCGCGAGGCGGTGGGCGAGACGCTGTTCACCCGCGCGGCCTTCGGCGTCGTGCCGACCGCACGGGCCGACGCGCTCTGGCCCGAGGTGCGCACGGCGCTGGCGCAGTTGCGCAACGTCTTCGAGCCGACCGACTACGACCCGGTCCACCAACCCCGCACCTTCGCGCTGGCGATGGCGGACGCGGCCTCGGCGCTGCTGCTGCCACCGCTGGTGCAGCGCCTGCAGGAACAGCGGGCGCTGGCGGACTTGCGTGTGCTGCCACTGATCACCCGCGACCCGACACCGCTGCTCGACCGCGGCGAAGCCGATCTGGCCATCGGACACTTTCCGGAGATGGTTTCGCGGCAGGTCACGCTCGGCGCCAACGCCCCGCTGCGCCACCAGCGGCTCGACGAGAGCGAGCACGTCTGCGTGATGCGCCGCGGGCATCCGCTGGAAGCGGCCGAACTGACGCTGGAGGCCTACTGCGAAGCCGAACACCTGCTGGTCAGTTTTTCAGGCCGCGCCCACGGTCAGGTGGACGAGGCGCTGGCCGGGCGGGGACTGCACCGCCGGGTGGTGCTGGCGGTGAACCAGTACTTCACCGCTGGCCGAGTCGTCGCACGCACGGACTTGCTGACCGTGATGCCCCGCGCCTTCCTCGCGGTCACAGGGGCGGCGGACGATCTGGTGTGTCGCCCGCTGCCGGTGACACTGCCGCCATTGCAGTTGCAGATGGTCTGGCACCGGCGGTATGACATCGACCCGGCGCACCGCTGGCTGCACCAGCAGATGACCGCGGCAAGTGCGGCAACCCAGCCAGACACAGCATGAATCCACTCGCCACCGCAGGGCGCGTCATTGCCATCCACGCCGAAGCCCCGCCCAAGCCGGCCTGGGGCGCCCCCTGCAACGGCTGCGGCGTGTGCTGCCTGAGCGTGCCCTGCCCCATCGGCATGCTGCTGAGCGGCCGGCGGACCGGCGCCTGCACGGCACTGGTGTGGGACGACACGCAGGTGCGCTACCTCTGCGGCGTGCTGGTCGGTCGGCGCGACGCGCTGCCGGCCGGCTGGCGGCCGCTGGGCGGCTTGCTGCAACGCGGCGCGCGGCGGATGATCGCCGCTGGTGTCGGCTGCGACTGCGACATCGAACTGGAAGACGACGCCCCATGACCCTGCTCCCCCGCCTCACCGCTGCCACCCTTTCGTTGCTGGGGGCCGCTGCGTTCGCCCAGACCGACGAGTTCTCCCGCTGCCTGGCCGACCTGAAACCTGCCGCGCTGGCCGTGGGCGTGCGCGGCGACACCTACGACCGCCACACCCAGGGCCTGACCGCCGATATCACGGTGATCGACAAGCTCAACGTCCAGCCCGAGTTCAAGACACCGATCTGGGACTACCTCGCCGGACTGGTCGATGACGAGCGGGTCGAACAAGGCCGCGCCCTGCTGACCCGGCACGCCGCCGTGCTCGCGCAGGTGCAGCAGCGTTACGGTGTCGATCCGGCGACGGTCGTCGCCGTGTGGGGCGTGGAGAGCAACTTCGGGCAGACCTTCGGCAAGTACCCGCTGGTGCAGGCGCTGGGCACGCTGTCGTGCCTGGGGCGGCGGCAAGCCTATTTCCGCGGCGAGCTGTTCGCCACGCTGCGCATCCTGCAGGCCGGCCACATCGCGCCGGAGCGGCTGGTCGGCTCATGGGCCGGCGCCTTCGGGCACACGCAGTTCATGCCGAGCACCTTCGAGCGGCTGGCGGTGGATTTCGACGGCGATGGCCGCCGCGACCTGATGGACAGCGTGCCGGACGCGCTGGCCTCGACCGCCAATTTCCTGGCCAAGGCGGGCTGGCAGGGCGACCGGGGGTGGGGCTGGGAGGTGCGGCTGCCGGCGGGGTTTTCCATCGCCGGACAGGGCCGCAAGAACCGGCAGCCGCTGACCGCATGGGCATCGGCCGGACTGCGGCTGGCCGACGGCAGCGCGCTGCCGGCAGGGTCAGAAGCCGCGGGCCTGATGACCCCGGCCGGCGCCACCGGACCGGCCTTCCTCGTGGCCCGCAACTTCGACGCGCTCTACAGCTACAACGCCGCCGAGAG
>NZ_JANPAB010000003.1:0-4413 GCF_031429695.1 Sphaerotilus sp. | reverse complement strand
CGACCCCCTGGCTCTCAGCGCCTTCGTGTAGGGCGACCAGTTCTTCGTCGTGTACTTCTTCTTCGCCGGCTTGCTCATCCCGTCAGCCTACCTCACCGCTCGACCACCGGCCGGCTGGGTGGGTTGTGCAACAAAGCCCCGGGAAACTGGAGATCCCGAGCCTGTTCCATTCGGACGGACTGCGGCGGCGCATCCTGATCGCCCTGAACATCGACCTGGTGGTTCAGCACCTGGTCAAGTACGTGGAACAGCAGAACGTCGCCAGCATTGAACCGGTATTCGACCCCGAGCAGCCGATCGGATCGACCCGGAACATGCGCACCTGGTACACGACCAAGGGCAACCAGCCGGCGCAGAAATCCCAGATCAGCCACGTGGTCGGCGACAGCACCTGGGAAATCTACGCGGCCACCTTGTTCGACAAAAGCGACCTGGTCACCGCCTACGCCAAGAACGACCACCTGGGTTATCAGGTGCATTACCTGTGGGGCGGATCAAAACGCCGCTACCTGCCCGACTTCATCATCCGCCTGGCCAATGGCAAGACGCTGGTGCTGGAAATCAAGGGCGAGGATTCCCCGCAGAACGTCGCCAAGCGGGACGCGCTGAAGCTGTGGGTCGATGCCGTCAACGCCAAGGGGGGTTTCGGCTCCTGGTGCTGGGATGTGGCGTTCCAGCCGGCCGAGATTCAGGACATCCTGCACCGTCACAGCGAGGGCTGAACGCGGCGCAAGGTTTCCAGATGGTTCGCATAACTGGTGTAATTTGCCTATTGATTTCGGCAAAACTTCGGAGGTGCGAACCATGGGCGGATTCGGAAGCGGGCGGTATGGCAGCCGCGGCAAGGACTGCACGGACGACATGCGGGCGCTGGACGTGCGCAGGTTGCAGCGGGACGGACTGCTGAAGCCGGGTTCAGTGTTTCGGTGGCAGTGGTCACGCAACGGCGATGTGATGGCGTCGATCAACATCCACGTGCGGGCCGACACGGTGACGCTGGACTATCGCCAGCGTTCGCGCGGTGGCGAATGGCAGGACGTGACCTATCCGGTTCGCCTGGACTGGACGCCCTGCCACTTCGGCGGTGATCGTGCCTGGTGGCGATGCCCGGCGGTCGGCTGTGGCCGGCGGGTGGCGCTGCTGCACGGTGGATCAGTCTTCGCTTGTCGTCGATGCCACGACCTGGCCTATCGATGCCAGCGCGAATCCAATGCCAGCCGATCCACGCGCAGGGCGGACAAATTGCGCGAGCGCCTGCAGTGGGAACCGGGCATCCTGAACGGCGATGGCGGCAAGCCCAAGGGGATTCACTGGAAGACGTACTTCCGGCTGTACGCCGAACACAACAAAGCCGCGGAAGCGATGCTGATGGAGTACGAAGTCCTGACAGGTCGGCTACAGGGACGCCTGGAGGCGATCGACGCGAAGGGCTGGCGGTGAGCAGTCCGACACCACGTGCGTTCTAGACCGCCGACAGGCGGTCACTGATCGCCATCGCAGAAGTTGCCTAGCGGTGGACGAATTGCCAGCGAATTGCCAGAAATCAGCGATCGGATCCCAGAAAGGCCAATGGGCTAGCTCCTTGTGAGAGCTAACCCATTGAATTCATTGGTCGGGACGGTGGGATTCGAACTCACTACCCCTTGCACCCCATGCAAATCACCCGGCATTCATGGCTGTTTCCAGATGGCCGCCGATGTCTGCAACTACCCATGTAAATCAACAACTTAGCAGACATCATTGTTCACGCTTGTTCGCGGACGTACACTGACAGCCAACCAATTGAAGGCACCAAGTAGGCACGACAAGCGCCGAACAGGCACGGAAGGCACAGATGAAGATCACGGACAAAGCGATGCAGGGGACGCCGACTCAGGCCGATCAATGGCTGGTCGAGTCATTCGGGCGAGGACATGGCGCGCTGATTGGGCGGATCACGCCAGCCGGATCACGGGCTTTCTACTTCCGCTATGCCGGCACCAAGGGGCAAGTCCGGCTTCCGATTGGCCCGTTCGGTGCCAAGGGAGACGGCAACACCGCCTTCACCGTCGCTCAGGCTCGATCCCTGGCGATGGGCTGGGCTGCCCTCTACCGTGGCGGCATCAAGGATCTGCGCGAGCACCTGGAACAACAGCAGGCCATCCGCCAACAGCAACAGGCCACCGAGCTGCGAGAGCAGGAACAGGACCGGCAAGCCGCAGAGCTTGAGCAGAAACGCCGCGTCACCATCCGCCACCTGTTCGACCGGTGGCGCGACCTGGAGCTGAAGAGCCGCACCCTGCCCAATGGCGAGCGCACGGGACGCAAGGATTCCGGCGCGCTTGCCCTGGCGCAGTTTGAACGGCACGTCTTCGCCCACATCGGCGACATGACCGCCAAGGACGTGACCCGCGCCGACATCCTGCGCGTGATCGACGCTCAATTGACCGAGGGCAAGCAACGCACGGCACAGATGCTCTTTGCTGACATGAAGCAGATGTTCGGCTTCGGTCTGGACCGTGAGCTGATCGCGGTCGATCCGATGGCAACGCTGAAGAAATCCCGCATCGTCGGCACTGGCACCGAGCGGGACCGCATCCTGTCGGCGGATGAGGTGCGCAAGCTGTCCGACGCCCTGCCCCGCGCCAACATGAACCCCCGCAGTGTCTGCGCCGTGTGGCTGATCCTGGCGACCGGCTGCCGGATTGGTGAACTCATGGGCGCCACATGGGCGGATGCCGAGACGGACCATACCGTGCTGCAAGCCGTGGCCGATGTAGAAGGCGTGAAGCTGGGTTTCGTCGATCTACAGGCCCGCCTGTGGCACCTGCCGGACACCAAGAGCGGACGCGACCACACCATTCACCTGTCGGCGTTTGCCGTGTGCCAGTTCGAGCGGCTGCACGATCTGCGCGAGTCCTGCGCATGGGTGTTCCCGAGCACTGCCGGGACTGGTCCGGTCTGCGTGAAGTCGTTCGCCAAGCAACTGAGCGACCGCCAGCGCACCGACGAAGAGCGGATGAGCAACCGGAGCAAATCAGTTGACGCACTGGCGCTTCCTGGTGGTCGGTGGACTCCGCACGACCTGCGCCGCACTGCTGCGTCACTCATGGCGGGATTGGGAATCAGCGGCGACGTGATTGACGAATGCCTGAACCACCAGATCGAGAGCCGGGTGAGGCGGACCTACATCCGCGACCGCCGCGAGGCCGATCAAGTCCGGGCGTTCGATGCGCTGGGTGATCGGCTGCTTGAGCTGGTGGAACAGACCGCGCCAGCGTCAAACGTCACCCGGCTGAGGGCTGCCTGATGACCCGATGCACATGGCCGGAAGTGCCCGGACTTTTTTTTCAGGGGTCCGCGCGGTCAAATCATGTTCACCAAGTACACCAAGTACACCCGAAGTACACCCAATGACGCTATTTCACGACCCAGACCGCCCCGGCCGGCTGCTTGAGCTGGTGGCGACCGTCCCCGATCTACCCAACTGGGTGTTGGTGCGACCTGTCGGCGATGACCGGCCAGAAGCGGCGTTTCGTGTGGCGCTGGGTGAGCTGATCGCGGTTCACTGAGTAGGCAAACAACGACTTACAAACTTTTACACACAATGTTTCCCCCAATGTATGCATTACGTCACACAAAGGTAATCAAGCCGGTCCCGCTTGGTACTTCTGCCATCTAGCTGGCAAATGTAGGAAAAACACGGCATATGCGCTAAAAAACAGAAGGCTTGAAATTCCAACAAGCTGCGCCAATGTAATGCATTACAAATGGTTTTTGCTTGACATTATTCCGTTGGTGTTAACGCAAATCTCTCCAATGGGTCTGTAAGGGACAAACACAGAGCTACACTAGCGCACGCCTAGGGGAAACCCGGACGTGAAAAAGCCGAGTGACTGCGCTAACAGTCCTCGGCTTCTTCGGAAAACGCACCACCAAGGCGGAACGCTCCTTACAGACAACTGGAGATTCTGCCTGATGTGGTGCTCATTGAAAACCTGTTTGAAAGCACAGTATGAGCATCAAGAACCAAGAAGTACCCACTACAGACACGCTGTTGAGTGTTGAGCAGACCCGCGCCAAGGCGGGAGGCATTGGCCGCAGCACAGTCTACAAGCTGATTCAGTCTGGGCACCTGACAGTGGTCAAGATCGGCCGCCTGACGCGCTTTCGTGCCTCAGAAGTCGAACGCCTGATTCAGTCCGGCACCACCGCCTAAGCAAGGACCACCCCATGAAGAACACCTTCAAGGTGGAGCCGCTGCATTGCCCGATGCCGACCACTACCTCCGCAGGGCTTTGTTGCACAACCCACCCAGCCGGCCGGTGGTCGAGCGGTGAGGTAGGCTGACGGGATGAGCAAGCCGGCGAAGAAGAAGTACACGACGAAGAACTGGTCGCCCTACACGAAGGCGCTGAGAGCCAGGGGGTCGCT
>NZ_JANPAB010000002.1:0-28745 GCF_031429695.1 Sphaerotilus sp. | reverse complement strand
CGACCCCCTGGCTCTCAGCGCCTTCGTGTAGGGCGACCAGTTCTTCGTCGTGTACTTCTTCTTCGCCGGCTTGCTCATCCCGTCAGCCTACCTCACCGCTCGACCACCGGCCGGCTGGGTGGGTTGTGCAACAAAGCCGCGATCCAACGCCCATCAGGTGAGTAAGCAAGGGATGTAACAATACTTGATATATTGGTGACACGCATTTTTTGATTTTGAGTTAAACGTTCAAAAATATAGATAACATTACCTTTTTCAGAACCTATGGTTGTTTGACCTGAAACCGCTATATATTCTCCATCTGGAGATATGGCGACAGAGTTTAATTTGCCTTCCCTGCCATTTTCCTGCGGCACGCGGAGCACGCCCAGCAGACGGCTCGTTGCCAAATCCCAGATCCTTGCGGTCTTGTCATGCGATACCGTGACAGCCCAGCGGCCCGTCGCGTCGGTTGCGATTCGTCTGATTGATGCCGTGTGCATCCCCGTTTCCAGCCGCAACAGCGGCTGCGTCGTCGGCTCGCCCGCCTGCGCGCTGCCGAGCCACCACAGCACCAGCAGCGCCCACAGCCGCATCCATCGTCTCGTCGTCATGCCCCACCCCCGTTTGCGTTTGCCAACCCCATCAGTGCCTGTCGCACCGCCTGCCCCTCGGCCACCGGCGCAAGCATCTCCGCCACCGCCAGCGGCACCCCCGCCCGCTGATCCACGCCGCAATCCTCCGCCAGCCTCAGCGGCGCCGCGCCCGCCCCGTCGCCCGCTGCCAGCCGCTGCGCCACGTCCAGCATCAGCGCGGCCAGACAGCGTTTGTCCGCCGCCGTCTTGAGCGTGAGCGGGTCTTTGCCAAGCAGGTCGTACACCCACGGCAGCGCGTTGCGGCCAGTGAGCGCCTTGGGTGGCGCCAATGCCTGACGGGCGGCGTCGAGCTGCGCCACGGCCGCTGTCCACTGCCCGCGCCGCCACATCACCACCGCCCCGTCCACCCGCGAGGCCACCAAGCCTTGCTGCGCGCTGCTCCGATAATCCTCGGCGGCCTCATCCAATCGACCCAGCGCAGTCAATGCTGCGGCGCGGGCGTTGAGGTAATGCGGCCCGTGCGAGTTGCTGTGGATCGCACGGTTCAGCAACTCCACCGCCCGCTCGAAGTGCCCGTTGCCCTGCGCCAGACCGGCGAGGTAGAAATTCGCCTCCGGGAACTTGCCCTGCGCCAGCTCGATCGCCCGATGAATGTCTTTCTCCGCCTGCGCGTCCACCGCAGCGCGCTCCTGGGCCGTGCCGCTGCTGCCCAGAATCGCCAGCGCCCCGCCGAGATAGAGCACATCCGGATCCTCCGGCCGCTGCGCCTGGAGCTGCCGTACCTGTTGGCTGAACCGCTCGATGTCCACCGCGTCGGGCTGCGCCAGCGCCTGCGTGATCGTCACCTTCTGCTGCGCCCAGCACGCCGGCTCGCCGACCAGCCAGCGCCCACACTGCGCCGCGAGGCTGGCCTGGGCCTCGTCATAGCGCCCCGAGCGCAGCGCGTTTTCTGCCGCCGACACCTCCAGCGCCACTGCCTCGCGGGCCGCCTGCCACATCCACCCCGCCGCCGTCAGCCCCACCAGCCCCACCAGCCCCGCGCCCCACACGGCCGGCTGCTGCCACCACAGCGGGTCGCGCAGCCGGCGCGTCGTGCGCTGCCACAGCGTGCTGTCGGCGTCGATCAGGCCCGTCAGGCGTTTGCGCAGATCCTTGGCCACGGCGGTGTGGTGGTCCGCAGGCGAGGGCCACGACGACACGCCCTTATCCCCCAGCCGCGTCGGCACCACATGCCACGCCTTCAACGGCGCCAGCGCCTCCCAGTCGCAGTTCTCCAGGATCACCGGGATCACCACGGCACGGTCAGGCTCATCGGCGTTGCGCTCGGCCGCCCGCTTCATTTCCAGCCCGTAGCAATACGGCGAGTCGATGAACGCCGCGCTGATGAGCAGCAGCACCACGTCGGCCTGGTTCAGCCGCTCGTCGATCACGTCCGCCCAGGCATCGCCCGGTGGAATCTCGCGGTCGTCCCAGATCGACACCAGCCCGCTGCGTTTGAGCGACGACAGGTTGCGCAGCAGCGACTCCATCAACGCCTTGTCGTGGTGGGCGTAGGAGACGAAGACCCGTACGCCTGATGTCGCTGTCGCAGTGTTGTCCGCCATGCCGCCGCCTCCCCTTACTTATGTCTGCCTGAAAGGGATTCTGGCGGATGCCCGGGGGCCGACTGGACGGCCGCTTCAGCGATCGGCGATCAAAATGTTTCTAGTTGAAACTTCTTCAGGATATCGAGAACAGCGGCACCCGACCCATGTGCTGCTCGATCCGCTGCCGAGCCACCGAGTCGTAGCCGAAGTCGCCGGCCGATGTCGTCCATGCCTCGCGCGTGACGGCCACCGCCTGCCGGGTCCATTCGACGATCTGCGCCTCGTCGAAGTCGATCTTCCGCGCCAGCCGGCGGAAGGTGTCCAGCCCCATGTCTTCCCACCGCTTGGACCTGCCGAAATTCAGCGCCAGCTTGTCGTTGGGCATGTACTGGATGGTGGACACCAGGTCATAGGCGGGCGACAGCGTCGCTTGCACGCCGTCCGGGTAGACCAGTGTCCAGTTCTTGTGGTGGGCATCACCGTTGCCGCTGGCGAGCATGAACACGTAGCGGCGGACCAGCTCCTCCAGCCCCGCGGCGCCGGTCAGCACCAGCGTCAGCCGGGCGATCGTCTCGTGGTTGAACCGGTCGTATTTCTGCTCGGGGTACAGGCCGAGGATCTGGTTGAAATCCTCCATGTGGATGCGCTCGCCAGGCGCGGGACGATCGAAGCGACGGATGACAAAGGCTTGCGTTTCCTGCCGAGGGATGCCTGTGGCCGGCAACCCGCTCACCTGTCCGATGTCCACCAGATCGATCTCGGGAATGGTGATCCCGCTCGCGGCGGCCCAGCGCATCGTCGCGTGTTCGTTGGCCGGCACGCCGGGATAGCGCAGGTCGGGCAGCTTGAGGATCCAGTCTCCGCCCTGACCCGAGACGGGGATCGTCATGCCGCGGTCGCTGCGCAGTGCGGAGAACTTGAGCTGCACGCCGGCCAGCGAAAAGTGCCAGGCGCTGTCCTTCTGTGTGCTGGCCCCCGGTTCCTCCAGTGCGTCCGTAGACTCGGCGCCCATCCGCGCTGCAGGGTAATCGTCTTGCACGACCCGAATCGCCCCCGGCAGATCGTCGCCGAGGTGTTCCAGCAGCCGGAATTCCCGTGCTGGCTCGACGCCTGCATCCCGTGCGACCAGCTCCCGCAACGCGCCTTCGGGCAGCAGGTTCGAGAACCACGCGGGCAGTCTGGACAGCGCCCGGCGGCGCGCATCGAGATCGTCCTCGAAGCACTGGCCCAGCACGGGTCGGGGATGGCCGTGGCGATAGGACTCCAGCAAGTGGAACTCGCAGCGCGCCGCGTCGTCCAGCGTCAGCCTCCCGACGGGCAGATCGCCGAGCAGCACACGCAGGCGTTTGACGGTGCGTGTCATGTGTCCTCCTCGTCATCGGATATGACCAGCGAGGCGAGCGACGGGCGATCCGAGGCATCCCAGCGTGCGTGCCGGGCGAACACCTGCCCGAAGTGCTGCTGCAAGGTTGCGGCGCGCAAGGCCAGGAATCGCTGGTTGTCACCTGTTTGCAGCGCCAAGAAGGCTTCGGGGCTGATGCCGTGTGAGGTCAGCGTGGGTGTATGGGTCACCTGCAGCAGCGCCTTGCGCAGTCCGGATCGCGCTGGATGTGCCAGTCGATTGGCCAGGGACCGCGCCAGATCGCCCTTGGTCTGTCGCCCCTTCAGGACCATGACGAAGGTTGACCGCACTCCCATGTCAATCGGCTCACCGGACGCTAGGTCGCGAGGCTGCAGTTCCAGCAGTGCCATCGCCTGCAGCTTGCTGGAGGCCGAGCGAACATTGAACGAATCGGCGACCGACGGCAACGCCGGATGTTGGATTTCAACCCGGTCGAGCAGGTGTTGAACCGATCCTTCTTCGTCGGCGGGATCGATCAGACCCAGGGCCGAGGGGGACGCACCACTGAGTGCGCTGCGCCAGAGCCAGCGGGCCAGCAGTTCTCTTGATCGTGGTCGAGGTCGCGGGTGGTGACGGAAGAACTTGCCCAGTGTGTTGACCAGCGTTGCACTACCAGGCAGCAAGGTGTAATCCAGTACGCCTGCATCTTGGCGCAGGAAGCGAATGATGGCGGTCGTGTGGTCGTGCAACGGAGCAAATGCTGCGAGTGCTTTGCTTTGCGAGACCGCCCGTTCGATTTGTTGCGGATGGATTCGCGCACCCATCGAATGGATCCTCTCGCGGATTTCACCCAATGTCGCTTCACTGCAGTCTCGGACAACTTGCGCCAGGAGGTCGTACTCCCGGATGCGTTTGCCGAGTTGCAGTGCCCGCTCACGGCGCTCACGGCTGGGTTCGCGTTCGTAGAGCCACTCGAACAACTGTTCCGAATCCAGCAGACGGTTCAGAGGCAACCAGCGGGCGGGGTCGTCTTCAAGGTTGCCCGGCGAGGGAGGCAGGACAAAGGCTTTGCGGTCGAGATCGAAGTACAGGGCGAAATGGTCGGCATCGTCGTCGGTGGTCAGCAGGATGCGCGCCAGTGATACCAGGCGTTGCTGACCATCCACCACCAGCAGGGCGTCCGGTCTGGCCTCGGCATGAAGACGCAGGCCGCCCCACTGCATCTGATCGGCCGGCGCCGACGTTTCCCAAAGCAGCAAGGTACCCACCGGATAGCCCAGGTACAGGCTGTCCACCAGTTTGCGGGCATCCTCGCGGTCCCAGACCAATCGGCGCTGGAAGGAGGGAATGCGCAGCCGGCCCCGCCGGATCTCCAGCATCAGATCCTCGATCTTGAATGCGCGCGCTTCGGGCCTGTGCTCCAGCATGTCGGGTGAGCGTGCGGTCTCGAATGTCGTCATGGGATGGCCCTCGGTTTCGAAAATTATCGACGCGATCCGCAATACTTGCCTCCATGACCGCGCCGCCAACCCCCCGCCACCGCCACTACCTCCCCCACGACACCCTGCTGAGCGTCGTCCGCCACACCCCGCTGGTGTCGATCGACCTCGTCTGCCGCAACGCGCGCGGCGAGGTGCTGCTGGGCCTGCGCCAGAACCGCCCGGCGCAGGGCACCTGGTTCGTCCCCGGCGGGCGCATCCTCAAGGACGAGCGCGTGGCCGACGCGCTGCGCCGCATCGCCGCGGCCGAACTCGGCTTGCAGCCGGACGAGGTCGCCGCCCGGCCGCTGGGCGTGTTCGAGCACCTCTACCCCGACAACTTCTCCGGCACCGAGGACGTGACGACCCACTACGTCGTGCTCGCCTACGCCGTGACGGTGGGCGAGGACTCGGTGCGCTCGCTCGACAGCCAGCACAGCGCGCTGCAGTGGTGGCCGGTGGACGCGCTGCGCGCCAGTGACGCGGTGCACGTCAACACCCGTGCCTACTTCGACGACGGCATCCGGAGCACCCGCACACCATGAAACCCCGCCTCACTGTCCTCACGCTGGCCGTCGATGACCTCGACCGCGCGCTGCGTTTCTACCGCGACGGCCTGGGCTTCGCGACACCCGGCATCTTCGGCACCGAGTTCGAACACGGCGCGGTGGTCTTCATCGACCTGCAGCCCGGCCTGAAGCTGGCGCTGTGGCCGCGCCGCAGCCTGGCCCACGACACCGGCCTGCCGCTGCAGCCGCCGAGCGCCACCGAGCTGTCCCTGGGCCACAACGTGCGTTCGCGCGAGGAGGCCGATGCGGTGATGGCAAAGGCCGCAGCTGCCGGCGCGGTGATCGTCAAACCGGCGCAGGACACCTTCTGGGGCGGCTACGGCGGCTACTTCCAGGACCCGGACGGGCACCTGTGGGAAGTCGTCTGGAACCCGCACCTGCTGCCGGATGACTGATCCGTCGCCGCGGCGGGTTCTCACGGGCGTGTTCTTCGCGTTCGCCTTCGGCCTCGGGCTGTTCGCGGGAGCGATCCCCACGCTGATGCGCCAGACCGGTCTCGACACCGCCGGCCTCGGGCTGGCGCTGACGCTGCACAGCGCGGCCTACGTCGGCGCGATGACCGCGGGCGGGCGGCTGCTGCGCCGGGTCGAGGTGCGGCGGCTGATGCGGGGCGTGCTGGTGCTGCACGCGCTGACCTTCGTGGCGCTGTTTGCCGCAGGCTCCTCGTGGTGGCTGATGGCCAGTCTGTTCGCGCTCGGCCTGACCGCCGGCACGATCGACCTGGCGATGAACACCGACGGCACCGCGCTGGAGCGCGAGGCGGGCAGGCCGGTGCTGATCCGCATGCATGCGGCGGCGTCGGGCGCGTTTGCGCTGGGGGCGATCGCTGGCAGCGTGACGGCGAGCCTGTTCGGGACGCTGGCCTGCGCGGGACTGGCGGCGCTGTCGATCGGGCCGGTGGTGTGGGCGCTGACGCGGATCCCGCCCCGGGCGGCCGTGGTGCCGGCGCCCGTCGATGGCCTGGCTGAGGCGACACCGTCGCGGCACCACCTCGGCCTGCCGGTGCTGCTGCTCGGCGTGGTGCTGGGCGTGACCATCGCGGCCGAGATCACCGCGCAGATGTGGTCGGCGCAGTTCCTGGCCCAGCAGGCGCAGCCGAACCCGGCGCTGGCCGGCGCCGGGGCAGCGCTGTTCGCGGGCTGTCAGGCCACCGTGCGCAGCCTGGGTGACCGGCTGCGGCGGCGCTTCGATGACCACCGCGTCATCACCGTGTCGCTGGTGCTGGCCGCGCTCGGCTTTGCCGCAGTGGCGATGGCGGAGGGATTCACCGGCAGCGTGCTCGGTTTCGCGCTGGTGGGGGCGGGGACGGCGTGTGTCGTGCCGTGCTGCTTCGCGCTGGTGGCTCGGCAGGCGCCGCAGCGGTCGGCCGATGCGCTGGGCCTGGCCTCGCTGGTGGCTGGGGCGCTGCGGCTGCCGACGCCGCTGTGCCTCGGGTTTGTCGCGGCGACGTGGTCGGACTCGGTGGCGTTTGGCGGGATCGCCGGGTTGCTGGCAGCGGGGGTGGTGCTGGTGGTGTGGATGGGCCGGCGTGCTACTCGATCGCAATCCGGTCAATCCACCGCACCCCCGCCCCACAATGGCGAGCTTCAACGTCCTCTGTCTGGTTCGTGCTGACCCGCTCATTCGAGGGGCCGCAATCGAGGGTCGTTCACAAGCAGACCAGCGAGGTCGCGGAGTAAGCTGGGGTGGCCCAGCGGGGCCAAAAATGCAGGAAGGAGTCATCGAATGAGTCTGGATAAATCGCAGGCTGTACTGGGCAAGGACCACTTTCTCCAGCTGTATCAAACCGAACTCGAGCAGGAGGCCGAATGGTTGCGGCGAGGCGCCGCGGAGAAGGCCAATTCGATCGAGCAGTTCCTGCGTATCCACGAGATTCATCCTCTTCGGCTGGTGGAACTGGGCTGCGGCGTTGGTGCGGTGATCACGGAATGTCAGCGCAGGAATCTGGCTGCGACTTACATGGGGGTGGATTATTCGCATGAAGCGATCGACTACCTGCGCACCAATTCCCCCGGCATTGAAGCCGTGCAGGGGGATATCACCGACCCGCAGTTCCGCGTCGACGGGTCGAGCGACATCGTTGTCGTCAGCCACGTGCTGGAACACCTGGAAGAGCCCGCCCGTTTCCTGGCCTCCATGCAACGGGCGCTGAAGTTCTCGTACGTTGTCATCGAGGTGCCGCTGGAAGACCTGATGGCGAGCCGGGTGAAAGCGACCATGAAGGACCGCAAGGGCAATGTCGCCGGGCATGTCCAGTTCTTTACCACCGCGACCTTCGAAGCCTTGATCGAATCCTCCGGATTGCGCATCGTTGACCGGCGAACCTACGTGCCGGTGCTCGATATGGACACGATCCGCTTCGTGTCGCAAAAGGACGGGCTGGCGCCGTATCGCTACTGGCTCAAGGCCCTCACCAACCATTACCTGCCGCAGTGGCTCATGCCGTGGTGGAAGCGGCTGTATTACGCCCACCATGCGGTGTTATGTACTGTGCGGTAGGCGCCCATGGGTGGGGCTGCTATGCACCATCCCTTGACAACGCCGATCCTGCGGTGGGTCTGATCACTCGATCGCAATCCGGTCGATCCACCGCACCCCCGCCGCCACGTCATCCCGCAGCGCCGGCCGATACGGCGGCCTGTCGGTCTGCGCGGGCGGCGCGCTGATCAGGTTCAGGTCGATCGACTGCGGCCGGCCGACCAGCCCGGCGTCCGTGCGTTCGAGCCTGTAGTACAGCCCGTTCCACAGCTTGGCGCCGAACTCCTTGGGCAGCTTGAACAGGAACAGCAGGTGGTGCTCCAGCCAGCCCAGGTCGGTGGGGGTCACCGTGCCGGGGTTCGGATACGGGTAGGGCACATGGCAGCTCACCTCGCCACCACCCTCGACGCACTTGAATTCCTTCATCGACAGGAAGTGGTCGGTGAACTTGGCGTGGTCCATGTGGACGGCGAAGGCGATGCGGCCGTCCGGGCGGGGCGTGAACTCCACGGTGCCGAGGGTGAGGCGCTGCTGGTCGCGGGTGTGGGCGACGAGGGTCTTGGTGCCTTGCAGCTCCCAGGCGGTGGCGGTGTGCGAGGCCATCGCCGCCGCCAGTCCGGCGGTCAGCAGCCAGAAGGGGGCAATCCGTGCGGGGCGTGCGGGCATGGGGGTTCCTCCTCGGTCGCACACCGTTGCACGACACCCGGCCAGCGTAGCAGCTCGCTCAGGCTGCGCCAGGCGCGAACACCCGCAGGCGGTGGCCGTCGGGGTCGGCGGCCGTGAAGGTCAGGCCGAAGTCCATCGCCGTCGGGGTTTGCAGGATCGGCAGGCCCTTGGCGCGCCATGCGGCGTGTCGGGCGTGGACCGCGTCGGCGTTCTCGACCGCGAAGGCCAGCTCCGTCCCGCCAACCGGCGTCGCCGCGGGCACCACCGTGTGCGCGGCCCACAGGCCCAGCATCACGCCCGAGGACAGCGCGAACATCGCGAACGTCGGTGACGCCTCGACCGGCGGCTTGCCGAGCAGGTCGGCGTAGAACGCGGTGCTGGCGGTCGGGTTGGCGACGTAGAGGAGGAGGAAGTTCGGGTCTTGCATGGCGGCTCCTGGGAGGGGTTGGTTCAATGTGTTGGTGAACCCATCGTAGGAAGCGGCCGTGTCAATTCCTGTCAGCAGCGATGCCTTCCCGCTCGCGCCACGCCTTCAGCAGCGCCTGCCGACGCTGGGGATAACGTTCGTCCAGCGGGGTGAGTGCCACGATGCGGTCGGTGCGGAAATGCCGGATCTCCCCGCGCAGCGCGCACCACGCCACCACCACCCGCACCCGGTCGAAGAAACCCAGCGCGAAGGGCCAGACGGTGCGTTCGCTGTCGCGGCCGGCGGCGTCGCGGTAGGTGAGGTGGAGCTTGTGCTCGGTGCGGATTGCCAGGCGGATGGCGGCGATCCCGTGGTTCTCGGTCTGCCCGGTGGTGATCGGGTCTGCAGGGCCGACCAGCAGCGCGTTGCTGTCCAGCTCGTGGCGCAGCGCGGGCGGCAGCACCGCGGCGATCTTGGCCAGCGCATCACGCGCCGCGGCGCCGAGCCGCTGGTCACCCCGCTCGATCACCCAGCGCGAGCCGAGCACCAGCGCCTCCACCTCGTCCGCCGAGAACATCAGCGGCGGCAGCACGAAGCCCTCGCGCAGCACGTAGCCCAGCCCCGGCGCGCCATCGAGGTGGGCGCCCTGGGCCTGCAGCGTGGCGATGTCGCGGTAGAGCGTGCGCAGGCTGATGCCGAGGTCGGCCGCCAGCACGGCGCCGCTGACCGGGTGGCGGTGGCGGCGCAGGTGCTGCAGCAGGGCGAGCAGGCGTTCGGTGCGGGACATGGCGCCCCGTGGGTCAGGTCTCGGCGGCTGCGGCGATCAGGTCCGCCAGCGCCTGCGCGACTTCCTCGGCCGCCACGCCGTCGCCCAAGGCCGCTGGTGCCTCGGCCAGTGCCGCCGCGCCCTCGGTCTTCAGCCGCTTCACCCACGCCCCCGCATCTCGCCCACCCGCAAACGCCACGCTCTGCAGCAGCACCCGCCCATCCGCCGCGGCGAGCTTGAAGTAGAACTGCCCGTCCGCCTCGCGGTACTGCTTGAACACCGCCAGCGCGGCCTTGTCCGCCTTCGCGGTCACCGCGGCGGCCACGGGCGCGGCGACCATCCGCCGCAGGCCCACCGCTTCGCGCAGCCGCTGCAGCAGCGGCGCGGCCTCGGCGCGGGCCTTGGCAGCACCGGCCATCAGGATCGCCTCCAGCTCGGCTGGCTGGGCGATCAGCTCGGCATAGCGGGTGCGCATCGGCGCGAGTTCACCGTCGATCAACTCGAACAGCCGCTGCTTGGCGTCGCCCCAGCCCACGCCGGCGACCAGTTCGGCACGGAAAGCGGCGTTCTGCGCGGGCGTGCCGAACGCCTCGTACAGCGTCACGAGTGCCGAGCTGTCCGGGTCTTTTGGCTCGCCCGGCAGCTTCGAGTCGGTGACGATGCGGGCGATCGCGTCCTTGAGCGTCTTCGATCCGCCTTCGAACAGCGGGATCGTGTTGTCGTAGCTCTTGCTCATCTTGCGCCCGTCCAGACCGGGCAGCAGTGCCATCTCGGCCTCGATCACCGCCTCGGGCAGCACGAAGAAGTCCGTGCCTTTGCCGTAGAGGTGGTTGAAGCGCTGCGCCACGTCGCGGGCCATCTCGATGTGCTGCACCTGGTCGCGGCCGACCGGGATCTGGTGCGCGTTGAACATCAGGATGTCGGCGGCCATCAGGATCGGGTAGCTGAACAGGCCCATCGTGATGCCGGCGTCCACGTCCTCGCCGGCAGCCGTGTTCGCGTCCGCGGCGGCCTTGTAGGCGTGGGCCCGGTTCATCTGGCCCTTGGCGGTGACGCAGGTCAGCAGCCAGGTCAGCTCGGGGATCTCGGGGATGTCGCTCTGCCGGTACAGCGTGACGCGCTCGGGATCAAGCCCGGCGGCCAGCCACGTCGCGGCCAGCTCCAGCCGCGAGCGCTCGATGCGCGTCGGGTCGTCGCACTTGATCAGCGCGTGGTAGTCGGCGAGGAAGAAGAAGCTCTCGACATCGGTCCGGCGGCTGGCCACGACGCAGGGGCGGATCGCGCCGACGTAGTTGCCGAGGTGGGGGGTGCCGGTGGTGGTGATGCCGGTCAGGACGCGGGTGGACATGGTGGGCGGGCGCAGATGAAAGCCCGATTGTGACCGGACCCCCGGTGCCGGCCCCGTCCGTTCAAGCCTCCAGCGCAGGGCGGGGCTGGTAGTGCGCGAAGGCCTGCGCCATCGCCTGGTAGGCCTGCCGCTCGGCCTCGGTGCTGGCCGGTGGCAGGGTGATGCGCAGCACGGCGTAGAGGTCGCCCGGCGGGTGGCCGGGCAGGCCGCGGCCCTTGAGGCGCAGCCGGCGCCCCGGCGTCGAGCCGGGCGGGATGGTGAGCTGGACGTCGCCTTCCGGCGTGGGCGCGGTGACGGTCGCGCCGAGCACGGCTTCCCAGGGGGCGGTCGGCAGATCGACCTGCACATCGCGGCCTTCGACGCGGAACAGCGCATGCGCCTGCAGCGTGATGTCCAGGTACAGATCGCCCGCTGCCGCGCCGGCCTCACCCGGCTCGCCCTGGCCCGCCAGCCGCAGGCGTTGCCCGGGGCGCACGCCCTTCGGGATGTCCACCTCCAGGTGCCGCGTCTGCAGCGAGGCCCGCCCCACCGCATCGACCACGGGCATCTGCAGCGAGACGGTGCGCCGGGCGCCGTGGTAGCTGTCGAGCAGCGCGATCTCGATGCTGGCGTGGTGGTCGCGGCCGGGGACCGGTTCGCGGTGGCGCGGTCCTTCGCGGCGTCGGGAGCGCCCGGCCGCCCGGGCGAACAGCGCCTCGAAGGCGTCTTCCTGGGTCTGCGCATCAGCGGCGGTCTGTGCGTAGGCGCGGTCCAGCGCGTGCTGGCGCCAGGCTTCGTCGTGGGCGGCGCGGCGGTCGGTGTCAATCAAGGCTTCGTGGGCCTCGGCGGCCGCCATGAACTGCGCCTGCGCGTTCGGCTCCTGGCTGACATCGGGGTGGAATTTGCGCGCCAGCTTGCGGTAGGCGTGCCGGATCTCGTCGTGGGTGGCGGTGCGGGGCACGCCGAGGGTGGCGTAGTGGTCCTTGGGGCCGGTGGCCGCCTCGGAAGAGCTGGCGTGCGTCATGCGGTGTGGAGAGGTTCGTGTCGGCCCGTTGTAGCGGCGTCGGTGGACGGTGTCTGTTCGTCATCGCACAGACCCGCCGCGCGCGCCGGGCGCACGCTGGGTGCCTCCCCACCTGACCGGACCTCACCATGCCCATGCCCACGGATGCCGCCAAGCCCGTTCTTCACGCCGTGGTCCGCACGGACCACCAGCAGGCCCAGGTGCCGCGCTTCGACGAGACGCAGGTGCAGACGCAGACCGTGCACCGGCACGCCTACACCACCGCGCAGCACAAGAGCGGCGTGCGTTCGGAGCACGAGTTCTTCGGCGCCGTCTGCGACGCGCTCGACGGCATCGCGCAGGTGCTGGTCACGGGCACACACACCGCGCTGACCGACTTCCGCCACTACGCCGACAAGCACCGCCCGCAGCTCGCCACGCACCTCGTCGGCTATGAAGCGGTGGACCACCCGACCGATCCCCAGCTGGTGGCGCTGGCGCGGGCGTTCTTCCAGCGCCAGGACCGGCTGGATGGCGACGGCATGCTCAGGGTGTGATCCTCACAGGGGATAGCGGCGCGACACCGATTCGGCCACGCACACCGGCTTGTCGGCACCGTCGCGTTGCACGGTCGCTTCCACGGTGACTTGCCAGCCCCCCTCGATCGGCTCGCACGCCAGCAGCCGGAACACGCCGCGCACGCGGCTGTCCACCGGCAGCGGCGCGGGGAAGCGCACCTTGTTCAGCCCGTAGTTGATGCTCATGCGCAGATTCGGGATGTCGAAGGCGTTTTCGCCCATCCACGACAGCAGCGACAGCGTCAGGAAACCGTGCGCAATGGTGCGGCCGAAGGGGCCGGCTGCCGCGAGCTCCTGGTCGATGTGGATCCACTGCAGGTCGTTGGTGGCGTGGGCGAAGGCGTCGATGCGGGCCTGGTCGATGTGCAGCCAGGGGCTGGTGCCGAGCACTTCGCCGACGCGGCCAGGCAGGGTGGACAGCGGGAGGGCCGGGATGTCGTGGGTGGGCATGTCGAATCCTTGGGAGGGGGCGCCATGATAGGCAGGGCGTGTGTAGTACGCTGGTTTGCTCCCACCCATTAGGACTCCCATGCCCTGGATCGACCTCGTCACATGCCTTGCCCTCGTGCAGTACCTCGTTTTTGGCGCGCTCGTCGGCCGTGCCCGCGGGCAGTACGGCGTCAAGGCCCCCGCCACCACTGGCAACGAACTGTTCGAGCGCCATTACCGCGTGCAGATGAACACGCTGGAGCTGCTGGTGGTGTTCGTGCCGGCGCTGTGGATGGCGGCGAAATACTGGTCGCCGACCGCGATGGCCGCCGTGGGCGCGGTCTACCTGATCGGCCGGATCCTCTACCAGCGGGCCTACACGCGCGCGCCAGCGCAGCGCTCGCTGGGCTTCATGCTGAGCATCGTGCCGGTAGCGGTGCTGCTGGTGGCAGTGCTCGCGGGTGCGGCCCGCGCTGCGCTGGCGGGGTGACGCAGCCGCCGATCTGCCAATTCCGACACGAACTGCCGCACACCCCCTGAACAGAGGGGGCAAGAATCGCCTAGCGTTCGCCCATAGGCTGCGGGTTGGTCCCCGATGTTGCCGACAATGCAAATACTGGCCACCACCGAGTGGCCTCCCTTTTGGACGGAGCAGATCGTGTTGCAACGACCCCGGCACCTTGGTGGCCGTATTTCCCTGTGGGCCGCGGGGGCCCTGGCGGCCCTTTCGACCGTGTTCAGTGCGCCCGCTGCAGCGCAAGGCACGACCTTCGTGCTCGACGGATTGACCTACACCAGCGCGGCCTGTGCGCCCGAATGGGGCAGCTGCCGCTTCACCGGCACGCGCCGCGTGGCCTACGGTGTCGGTACGCAGTGGGTCTACCGCTATGCCACCGGCAGCCAGGACTGCAACAGCCCCGCCTTTGGCAAGGACCCGGCGTTCGGCAAGAAGAAGGCCTGCTACGCCACCGCCTCGACGGTGCTGATCCCGCCGACCTCGCCGTACCCGGCCCCGCTGACCACCGCGCAGAAGCAGACCGCCCGGCTGCTCAACCAGGCCACCTGGGGTGCGACCGCGACCGAGATCGCCCGCGTCTCGGCGATGACGCCCACCGCCTGGATCGACGAACAGCTCGCCAGGCCGCTGACCACGCCGAGCCACTTCGACTATGTGGCGATGAAAGGTCCGCTGGGCACCTCCGAGTTCATCAACGCCTTCATGGAGAGCTTCTGGTCGCAGGCCGCCACCGGCCCGGACCAGCTGCGCCAGCGCATGACCTTCGCGCTGTCGGAGATCTTCGTCACCAGCGCCATCAACAGCGCCATCGACACGCAGCCGGCTGCCCACGCCGCCTACCACGACCTGCTGGCCCGCAACGCCTTCGGCAACTACCGCCAGTTGCTCGAAGACGTGTCGCTCAGTCCGGCGATGGGCAAGTACCTCTCGCACATGAACAACCAGAAGGAGGACACCGCCACGGGTCGCCTGCCGGACGAGAACTATGCGCGCGAGGTGATGCAGCTCTTCAGCATCGGGCTGTGGATGCTCAACCAGGACGGCTCCCGCAAGCTCGACGCCACCGGCAACCCGATCCCCACCTACGGCATCCCCGAGGTGATGGGCATGGCCAAGGTCTTCACCGGCTGGACCTTCAACGGCGTGCAGGCCTGGAACGCGCCGATGATGAACAACCCGGCGATCACCTCGACGTCGGTCAAGAACATCGTCAACGGCGTCACCATCCCGGCCGGCACCGGCGGTGCGGCCTCGCTGAAGATCGCCCTCGACACGCTGGCCAACCACCCGAACGTCGCGCCCTTCATGAGCGAGCAGCTCATCAAGCGCTTCGTCACCAGCAACCCGAGCCGCGCCTACGTCGGCCGGATCGCCGCGGTCTGGACCAACAACGGCAAGGGCGTGCGCGGTGACCTGGGCGCGGTGGTCAAGGCCATCCTGCTCGACACCGAAGCCCGCAGCGACGCCAACCTCACCAGCACGACCTACGGCAAGCTGCGCGAGCCGATGCTGCGCTTCGGCCACTGGCTGCGCGCATTCAATGCCAAGCCCACGGACGGCGTCTGGACGATCTGGAACCTGGAAGACCCGGTGACCAGCCTCGGCCAGAACCCGCAGCGCTCGCCCAGCGTCTTCAACTTCTTCCGGCCGGACTACGCCCCACCGGGGCCGATCCTGGCGGGAGGCCTGACGGCGCCCGAGTTCCAGATCACCCACGAGACCACGCTCACCGGGTACAGCAACTTCATGTCCTACGCCAGCGAGCGTGGCTTCGGCGGCAAGATCATGCCGGTCTATGCGCCCTACGAAGCCATCGCCGACAACGCCGAGACGCTGCTGAGCCGCCTCAACATCGAGTTGATGGCCGGCCAGATGAGCGATGCCACCAAACAGACCATCACCAACGTGATGAACACGCTGCCGGTGACGCTGCCCAACGCGCGCAAGCTGCGCGTCTGGCAGGCGGTCTTCCTGGTGATGACCTCACCCGAATACGTGGTTCAACGCTGAGAGTCGACGGACACCGCCATGACCTATCTGCACAAGCAACTGGCCCGTCGGGATTTCCTGCGCCGGGCCGCGATCACCACCGCCTATGCCGGCACCCCGTTTGCCGCCACCCTGGGCACCTTCGGTGAAGTCGCCGCCCAGACCGCCACCGACTACAAGGCGCTGGTCTGCATCTTCCTGTTCGGCGGCAACGACCAGAGCAACACCGTCGTGCCCTACCAGAGCGCGGCCTACGCCAGCTACCAGGCCGCCCGTCCGGCCATCGCGCTGGGGCAGTCCGAACTGCTGCAGCTCAACCTGGCCGGGTTTGCCGGTCCGCAGCTGGGCCTCAACCCGTCATTCGCCTCGCTCAAGCCGCTGGTGGACGCGGGCCAGTGCGCGCTCATGGCCAATGTCGGCACGCTGGCCTACCCGACCACGCTGACCGAGTACAGGAACAAGACCGTCCAGACGCCGCTGGGCTTGTTCTCGCACTCGGACCAGCAGGCCTCGTGGCAGTCCGGCCTGCCGACCAAGGGCTCGGCCACCGGCTGGCTGGGCCGTGTGGCCGACCTCACCTCCAGCGCCTACAACCCGGGCGCGGCCGTCTCGATGTGCATGTCCCTGGGCGGCAACAACCTGATCCAGGCAGGCAATTCGGTGGTGCAGTACCAGGTCACGACCAGCGGCCCGGTGGTGATCGACACCATGGACGCGACCCACTGGCGCTACAACGCCGAGATGGCTGCGGCCATGAACACGCTCATCACCCAGCCACGCGCCAACATGCTGGAGCAGGCCTACAACACCGTGGGCACCCGCGCCATCGCCACCGGCCAGGTTGCCAAGAGTGCGCTGGCCGCGGCGCCGGCCATTTCCACGGTCTTTCCGGCCGGAGGTCTGGCAGCGCAACTGCGTATGGTGGCCCGCCTGATCTCGGCCCGCAACGCGCTGGGCCACAAGCGGCAGGTCTACTTTGTCTCTCAGGGTGGCTATGACTTCCACGACATGCTGGTCGAGAACCAGGGCCTGCGCCTGAAGGAGCTGTCCGACGCAATGGCCGCGTTCTATGCGGCCACGGTGGAAATGGGCGTGGCCAACAGCGTCACGGCCTTCACGGCCTCGGACTTCGGACGCGGGCTGCAGTCCAACGGGCGCGGCTCGGACCACGGCTGGGGCAGCCACCACTTCATCCTGGGCGGGGCCGTCAAGGGCAACAAGCTCTACGGGCAGTGGCCGACCGTCGCGCTGGGTGGACCGGAAGACCTGGGGCAGGGCCGCTTGGTGCCCACCACCTCGGTGGACCGCTATGCGGCGACGCTGGCGACCTGGTTCGGCGTGCCGGCGGCGAGCCTGCCGACCGTGCTGCCCAACGTGACCCGCTTCGCCACGGCGGCGAACGCGGGCCTGGGCTTTCTCTGACGCCCAGGCTGGCGCGGGGCTGACTCAGGCCCAGTCGCTGCTTGGTGCCCGCCACAGATCGACGCCGCCTTCGCTGGCGTGGCGGTCGATCTCGGCGAGTTCCTCGGTGCTGAAGGCCAGGTTCTGCAGCGCGGCGACGTTCTCGCGGATCTGCGCCACGCTGCTGGCGCCGATCAGCGTCGTCGTCACGCGCGGATCGCGCAGCACCCAGGCCAGCGCCATCTGCGCCAGCGACTGGCCACGCCGCTGCGCAATGCCGTTCAGCGCCCGCACCTTGGCGAGGTTCTCCGGCGACAGATGTTCGCGTGACAGCGAGCCGCCGCCCGGCCGGTTGATGCGCGCCTCGGCGGGAATGCCGTTCAGGTACTTGTCCGACAGCACGCCCTGCGCCAGCGCCGTGAAGGTGATGCAGCCCATGCCTTCGTTTGCCAGCGTGTCGAGCAGGCCGCGCTCGATCAGCCGGTTCAGCAGGTTGTAGCTCGGCTGGTGGATCAGCAGCGGCACCTTGTACTCGCGCAGCAGTTGCGCCATCTCCGCCGTCTTGCGCGGCGAGTACGACGAGATGCCGACGTACAGCGCCTTGCCCTGCTGCACGGCGGTCGCCAGCGCACCGGCCGTTTCCTCCAGCGGCGTGTCGGCGTCGAAGCGGTGCGAGTAGAAGATGTCCACGTAGTCGGTGCCGAGGCGCTTGAGGCTCTGGTCGAGGCTCGCCAGCACGTACTTGCGCGAGCCGCCGCCCTGGCCGTAGGGGCCGGGCCACATGTCCCAGCCGGCCTTGCTGGAGATGACCAGCTCGTCGCGGTAAGGCTTCAGATCCTCGCGCAGCAGGCGGCCGAAGTTCGTCTCGGCGCTGCCGTAGGGCGGGCCGTAGTTGTTGGCGAGATCGAAGTGGGTGATGCCGAGGTCGAAGGCGGTGGTCACCATCTCGCGCTGCAGGCTGAGCGGTGTCGTGTCGCCGAAGTTGTGCCACAGGCCCATCGACAGGGCGGGCAGTTTCAGGCCGCTGCGACCGCAGAAGCGGTAGGGCATGGTGTCGTAGCGGGTGGGGGCAGGGGTCCAGGGCATGGCAACTCCGAGTGGCTGGTGGCGCGGGCAGCATAGCCAGCTTTTACTTCCTATGAAAAGCTAAGGTAGTCTATGCTGTTTAGCTTAGACTTTCATATCGAATGATAGACGCATGACGCTGGAGTGACCATGGACCCCGTAAGAAACCCTTTTGCGCCTGGCGCTGGCAGCCGACCGCCGGAACTTGCGGGTCGGGAATCCATACTCGACGACGCCCATGTTGCCGTGCAGCGCGCGTTGTTGGGCAAGCCCAGCAGGTCGCAAATGTTGCTGGGCTTGCGGGGGGTCGGCAAGACGGTGCTCCTCAATAAAATCGAAGAGCTGGCCGAGAACGCTGGGCATTTGACCTCGTCGATTGAAGCGCCAGAAGGCAAATCACTGAGTGAGCTGCTGGTGCCAAAGATCAACCAGGTACTCCGCAAGCTCTCGACGAGCGAGAAAGCGAAGGTGAAGGCCCATCAGGCACTGCGGGCACTGCGGTCCTTTGCGTCGGTCTTCCACCTGTCGTATGGAGATCTTTCCATTTCGGTGGATCCAGAGGTCGGGGTTGCCGACAGCGGAGACATCGAAAGCGACCTGCCGGAGCTGTTTGTGCGTGTCGGCGAGGCGGCCAGGGCGGCTGGCAAAGCCTGGACGCTGCTGATCGACGAGGTGCAGTACCTGCGCACGGGCGACTTGGCTGCGCTGATCGTGGCGTTGCACAAGGTCAGCCAGAAGGATCTGCCGGTGCTGTTCTTCGGGGCGGGCTTGCCACAGGTCGCCGCGCTGTCTGGCGACGCCAAATCGTATGCGGAGCGGCTGTTCCATTATCCGGCGGTGGGGCCGTTGCTGAGCGATGACGCCAAGACCGCCATCAGGCAACCTGTCGAAGACGAAGGAGAACGCATCAGTGACGACGCACTGGACGAGATCGTGCTGAAAACGCAAGGCTATCCGTACTTTCTTCAAGAATGGGGCTATCAATGCTGGAATATCGCGCAGGGTCCGCAGATCGATTTGTGCGACGCTGCGCAAGCCGCCACAGAGGCCACCCGGCGCCTGGATGATGGATTCTTCAAGGTGCGGTTTGATCGGCTGACGCCCAAGGAGCGCGAGTATGTGATCGCCATGGCGCAGCTTGGTGCTGGCCCCTACCGGTCATCCGACATCGCGGCCGCCTTGAATGAAACGCACCAGAGTCTGGGCCCTCGCCGGTCGCAGATCATCAGCAAAGGCATGATCTACAGTCCATCGCATGGCGATATTGCCTTCACTGTTCCCATGTTCAATGAATACCTGATGCGCAACTACGTCGGGAAGAGCGGAAAGGCGTAGCTCGCCGCCGCATGGCCTCGCGGACAGCCGTTTGGGGCGGCTTTGTTGCACAACTGCTCCGAGGGTGAGTTTCCCCTGACCCCAGACGGAGTTCCACCACAGGCCGCGTCGCCGGGGTGACCAGCAGCGAGCGCCGGTCCGAGCTGTTCCTGACCGCCTCCGAGATCCACGCAGGCTGGAGCGCGCCGCCATCGCCCAACTGGTGCGAAAGGACAACCGAGGCAAGGTTGTCACGCGGGGAATGCTGACAGCCTGTTCGCCGGCTACCCGGAACTGCACGGCCACCTGATCGGTCAGCCCGCTGCGGCCAGCCCTGCATCCTGAGCCACCGCCCGCAGACACGCCACCATCTGCCCGCTCGCCGGTGTCAGCTCCCGCCCCGCCAGCGTGATGATCCCCACCGGCGGCAGCTCGATCGGCACCGCCACCGGCAGGGCCACCGCCAGCCCCTCGCGCTCCAGCGCCTGCGCCACCCCCCGCGCCACGAACGCCAGCGCCCCCCGCTCGCGCAGGAAGGTCAGCGTCACCAGGAACGACGCCGACTCGATCAGGTCGGTGGGCGGGTGGCGGCCGTGGCGGTAGAAGAGCTGGTTGAGCTTGACCCGCGACGACGCCCACGCCGGCGGCACCACCCACGGCGCGGCGGCCAGCGCGTCCCAGTCCGTGGCACCGTCGGCACCACAGCGGGTCAGCGCATGGTCCGGCCGGCAGGCGATCACCATCGGCTCGTCCACCCGCAGCACCTCGGTGCGTAGGTCCGGCGCCGCATATCCCGGCTCCAGCCGCCCGACGATCAGGTCCAGCTCCCCCACGCGCAGCCGGGGCAGCAGCCGCGTCAGGTCGCCTTCCTCGATGACGACGCGGGTCTGGCTCGACTGCGCCTTCAGCCGCACCACCGCCCTGGTGAGCAATTCCGGCATGGCGACCACCATCGCGCCCACGCTCACCCGCCCGGCCGCGCCGCTGGCGATGGCTGCGATGTCGTCCTGCGTGCGGTCGTACTCGGCCAGCACGGCGCGGGCGAAGCGCACGACGGTCTGGCCGTAGTCGGTCGGCTCGGTGCCGCGGGTCGAGCGGTTGAACAGCGCCAGCCCGAACAGGCGCTCGATCTCGGCCAGCGTCTTCGACACCGCCGGCTGCGTCAGCGACAGGAACTCGGCGGCGCGGCCGAGGTGGCGGAACTGGTCGAGTGCCACCAGCAGTTGCAGGTGGCGCAGTTTCAGGTTGGAGCGCAGCACGCGGTCGAGGTGGAGCATGGTCGGGGTTCCTTCACGGCAGCTTCATGCCATTTTGCGCATGAAGACAGTCCAGTTATTCATTGGACTGGCATGGAGTGGCTTCCAACAATGCAGACGCTCGAACCCCCAAGAACCCAAGAACCCAAGACCGACAGGAGACAAACCATGACCTTCGCCCTCCAACGCCGCGATTTCCTGCGGGGTGCCGCCAGCCTCGGCGCCACGCTCGTCCTGCCCGCTGGACCTGCCCTTGCCGCCGAATTCCCCGAGCGCCCGATCACCTTCATCTGCCCGTGGCCGGCGGGCGGCACGGCGGACGCGACGATGCGTGCCCTGTGCAGCGCCGCCGCGAAGGTGCTCGGCCAGACCGTCGTCGTCGAGAACAAGGCCGGCGCGTCGGGGATGCTCGGCCTGAAGGCGATGGTCTCGGCGAAACCGGATGGCTACACGATCGGGCAGGTGCCGATCTCGGTCACACGCTTCTCGCAGCTCGGCTCGGTGCAGATCGACCCGCTGAAAGACCTGACCTACCTGGCGCGCACGTCGGGCCAGACCTTCGGCATCGCGGTGCGCAGCGAGGCGCCGTGGAAGACGCTCAAGGAGTTCGTCGCCGCCGCCAAGGCGCAGCCGGGCCGCATCACCTACGGCAGCGCCGGCATCGGTGGCGCCACGCACGTCGGCATGGAGGAGTTCGCCCACGCCGCCGGGGCGCAGTTCAACCACATCCCGTACAAGGGCGGGGCGCCCGCGTTGCAGGATCTGCTCGGCGGGCAGGTCGATGCGCTGGCCGATTCGAGCAGTTGGGCGCCGCACGTCAAGGCGGGCAAGCTGCGGCTGCTGGCGACCTGGGGAGAAAAACGCACGCAGGATTTCCCCGACACGCCGACGCTGCGCGAGCAGGGCTTCGATGTCGTGGTGGACGCGCCCAACGGCATCGCCGCGCCGAAGGGGCTGGATCCTGCCGTCGAGAAGCGCCTGCGCGACGCCTTCCGCGTCGCCGCCGCCAGCCCGGAGTTCACGGGCGCGTGTGACAAGATCGACGCCCCGCTGATGTACCTCGACGGCCCGGACTACGCGCAGTACATCGCCGCCATGTTCCGCCGCGAGACGGCGCTGATCGAGCGGCTGAAGCTGCGCGACCTGATGGCCAAGGGTTGACCATTCGATGACACCCTCCCAGTCCCCGCTGATCCGTCTGCACCCGGCCGACAACGTGCTGGTCGTGCGCCACCCGCTCGCGCTCGGCCAGGTCTTGCCCGAGTTCGGCCTGAAGGTGAAGGCGCAGGTGCCCGCCGGCCACAAGCTCGCCGCCCGCGACATCGCGCAGGGCGAGCGCATCACGAAATACAACGTGGTCATCGGCGCAGCCACCCGCGACATCACGGCGGGCGAACACGTCCACGGCCACAACCTCGCGCTGGTGGACGAGTACCGCGACCCCAGCTTCGGCTTGGACGTGCGGCCGGTGGACTATGTGCCGGAGGCCGAGCGGGCGCAGTTCCTCGGCATCAAACGCCCGGATGGCCGCGTGGCGACGCGCAACTTCATCGGTCTGCTCAGCTCGGTGAACTGCTCGGCCACCGCCATCCACCGCATCGCCGCGCACTTCACGCCCGAGCGGCTGGCCGCGTACCCGAACGTCGATGGCGTCGTTGCCTTCGCGCAGACCAGCGGCTGCGGCATGTCCAGCCCGAGCGAGCACTTCGACCTGCTGCGCCGCACGATCGCCGGCTATGCGCGCCACCCGAACCTGGCCGGCGTCCTCATCGTCGGCCTGGGCTGCGAGCGCAACCAGGTGGCCGACCTGCTGGTGTCGCAGGGGCTGGAGGAAGGCCCGCTGCGGCGCGGCTTCGTCATGCAGGACAGCGGCGGCACGACGGCCACGATCGCGGCCGGCATCGCGGCGATCGAGGCGATGCTGCCGCTGGCCAACGACGTGCGGCGCGAGCCGGTCAGCGCAGCGCACCTGAAGATCGGGCTGGAGTGCGGCGGCTCGGACGGCTTCTCCGGCATCAGCGCCAACCCCGCCCTGGGCGCAGCGATGGACCTGCTCGTGCGCCACGGCGGCACCGCGATCCTGTCGGAGACGCCGGAGATCCACGGCGTCGAGTTCATGCTGACGCGCCGCGCCGTGAGCGAGGCGGTCGGGCAAAAGCTGCTGGACCGGCTGGCGTGGTGGGCCGAGTACACGCGCGGCCACAACGCGCAGTTCAACGGCGTGGTCGGCGCCGGCAACCAGGCGGGCGGCCTGGCCAACATCTTCGAGAAGTCGCTCGGCTCGGCGATGAAGGGCGGCACGACGCCGCTGGTCGAGGTCTACCGCTACGCCGAGCCGATCGACCGCGCCGGCTTCGTCTTCATGGATTCGCCCGGCTACGACCCGGTGGCGGTGACGGGCCAGATCGCCAGCGGCGCCAACCTGATCTGCTTCACCACCGGGCGCGGCTCGATGTTCGGCAGCAAGCCCGCGCCGACGATCAAGCTGGCGAGCAACACCCCGATGTTCGAGCGCCTGCGCGACGACATGGACCTCAACTGCGGCGCCGTGATCGACGGAGAATGCGACATCGACGAGATGGGGCGGCGCATCTTCGCCCACCTGCTGCGCACCGCCTCGGGTGAGCGCACGCGCAGCGAAGTGCTCGGCCTGGGCGACCACGAGTTCGTGCCGTGGCACCTGGGCATCGTGAGCTGAGACACCCGCACCACACGCACTGCACGCACCGCACCACCCGACATTGGAGACCAACCACGATGACCTTCGCCCACCCCGACACCCAGTTCGGCAACCCCTTCCAGCACGCCCTGCGCCACGGCCCGGCCCAGGTCGGCCTGTGGCTTTCGCTCGCCAACGACTACGCGGCCGAGGTCTGCGCCACCGCCGGTTTCGACTGGGTGCTGATCGACGGCGAGCACGCGCCCAACGACGTGCGCAGCGTGCTGGCGCAGTTGCAGGCCGTGGCGCCGTACCGCTCGCACCCGGTGGTGCGCATCGTCCAGGGCGACGCGGCCGTGATCAAGCAGATGCTCGACATCGGCGTGCGCACGCTGCTGGTGCCGATGGTGGACACCGCCGAGCAAGCCGCCGCGCTGGTCTCGGCGATGCGCTACCCGCCCGAGGGCACCCGCGGCGTCGGCGCAGCGGTGGCGCGGGCCTCGCGCTGGAATGCCCGCACCGACTACCTCGCCAAGGCCAACGACGAGGTCTGCCTGATCGTGCAGGCCGAGTCGGTCACGGCGCTGCAGAACCTGGAGGCGATCTGCGCGGTCGAGGGCGTCGAGGGGGTGTTCATTGGCCCGGCGGATCTGGCTGCGTCGATGGGCCACCGTGGCAATCCCGGCCATCCGGAGGTGCAGGCTGCGATCGACGGCGCGATCCACACGATCCAGTCCTGCGGCAAGGCGGCCGGCACGTTGACCGGCGACCCGGCGATGGGCAGGCACTACCTGTCGCTCGGCGCCCGCTTCGTCGCCGTCGGCATCGACGTGTCGCTGCTGGCGCAGGCGACGCGCAAGCTGGCGCGGGAGTTCGGGCTGGGCACTGGCCCGGTGGCGGCGCCGTCGTCCGGCCCTTATTGACCATGCAACCTGAAGCGTACCGTTCGACGCCCTGTTGGGCCGACTTGTCAACGCTGGCGCTGGCGGGGGGTGGCAACCGCTGCTGGTGGCAGGCCGGCGCCATCAGTCACCTGATGGAAGAAGGCTGGGTGCTGCCGACACAATGGATTGGCACCAGTGCCGGGGCAGCGATCGCGGTGGCCTGTCTGACCACCGGGCCACAGACTGCGCTCGACGCCTGCAAGGCGTTGTACGGCCGGACCGCCAGAATCTTCCACTGGGACAAGCTGTTGCAGGGTCGCTTCGAGTTCGTGCACCAGACCGTCTACCCCGCTTGGCTGGATGCGTTCGTGAACGACGAGACGTTTGATGTGCTGCGGAAGTCTGGCGCGTCGCTGCGGGTGGCGGTGACGCGGCCATCGCGCCTGCTGGGACTCGGCGCGAGTGTGTTGCTGGGCACGCTGGCGCATGTCGTGGACAAGCAGGTCTGGCACAGCATCCATCCACGACTCCCCGGCCACCTGGGATTGCGCCAGGAGTTCATCGACATCTCGCACTACAGCGATGCCGCTGACGCGCACCGCGTGCTGCTGGCTGCGGCAGCAGCACCGCCGATCATGGCGGCGGTCAACGTGCAGGGCGCCTATGCGTTCGACGGCGGCTACACCGACAACGCGCCGATCCCTGAACAGACGCTGGCCCAACGACAAGGCACGCTGGTGATGCTCACGCGGCACTACCCTTCGCGGCCACCGCTGTTCCGATGGCGTGAGCGCCTCTACTGGCAGCCCAGTCAACCTGTGCCGGTTTCCACGTGGGACTGCACGGCTGGGACCACGGTGGACCAAGCCTTCCAATTGGGCAGAGCCGATGCGGCCAGAGCCACGCAGCTTGGATGGCTGACGTCGCATGGCTGATCTCTGTGCCTTGTCTTTTGCCTTCTTCGCCTTCCTCTGAACCACGGACTCCCCATGAACAAACGTTATCGCATCGCCGTCATCCCCGGCGACGGCATCGGCAAGGAAGTGATGCCCGAGGGCCTGCGCGCACTGCAGGCCGCGTCGCAGCGCTTCGGCTTCGAACTCGACCTGCACCCGATCGAATGGGCCAGTTGCGACTGGTACCAGCAGCACGGCGAGATGATGCCCGCCGACTGGAAGGCGCAGCTCCAGGGCATGGACGCGATCCTGTTCGGCGCGGTCGGCTGGCCGGCGATCGCGCCGGACCACGTCTCGCTGTGGGGTTCGCTGCTGAAGTTCCGCCGCGAGTTCGACCAGTACATCAACCTCCGGCCGGCGCGGCTGTTCGAGGGCGTGCCATGTCCGCTGGCCGGGCGCAAGGCGGGCGACATCGACATGCTGATCGTGCGCGAGAACACCGAGGGCGAGTACACCAACCTCGGCGGCACGATGTACGCCGGCACCGAGCGCGAGATCGTGATCCAGGAGTCGGTGTTCAGCCGCTTCGGCGCCGACCGGGTGCTGAAGTACGCCTTCGAGATGGCCGCGAGCCGCCCGCGCCGGCACCTGACGGTGGCGACCAAGAGCAACGGCATCGCGCTGAGCATGCCGTGGTGGGATGGCCGCGCCGACGCGATGCACCAGAGTTATCCACAGGTGACTGTGGATAAACAGCACATCGACATCCTCACCGCCCGCTTCGTGCTGCAGCCGCAACGCTTCGACGTGGTGGTGGCGACCAACCTGTTCGGCGACATCCTGAGCGACCTCGGCCCGGCCTGCACCGGCACGATCGGGCTGGCGCCGTCCGCCAACCTGAACCCGGAGCGGCGCTTCCCGAGCCTGTTCGAGCCGGTGCATGGCTCGGCGCCGGACATCTACGGCCGCAACATCGCCAACCCGATCGCGATGGTGTGGTCGGCGGCGCTGATGCTCGACTTCCTCGGCGAGCGCGAGGCCCACGACGCGATCGTGCGGGCGATCGAGCAGGTGCTGGTGGACGGGCCGCGCACGCCGGACCTGGGCGGGGCGGCTTCGACGACGGCGTTGGGCGAGGCGCTGGCGGCGCGGGTGTGACCGCCAGGACCACGGGCTTGTGCTTGACGGTATCTCTTTTGAGATACAAAATCCGGACTTCCTTCCAGGAGAAAACCGATGGCCGAACACAGCTCGATGCTCCACGTCCGCGTCGATGACGACACCAAGGCGCTGGCGACCCAGGCGCTGGCGGCGATGGGCCTGTCGGTCTCCGAGGCGGTGCGGCTGTTCCTGCGCCGCGTCGTGATCGACCAGGCATTGCCGCTGGAGATGAAGGTGCCCAACGCGGAAACCCGTGCCGCGATGGAGGAGTCCCGCGCCATGCTGGCCGCTCGCCGCGCCCGTTTTGCCTCGGCCGAAGCCCTGTTCGATGACCTCGAAAAGAACAGCCGCCAGTAAGCGGGCCGCGCTGCCTCGGGCTTCGGACTATGCCCGCACGTTTCTGAAAGATTGGGAGCGGCTGTCGCGCTCTGGCCGCTACGACCTGGGGCGACTCAAGGAGGCGATGCTGCTGCTGATCGCCAACGACGCGCCGCTCGGGCCGGAATGGCTGGATCACGCGCTGAAAGGGGAGTGGGCTGATCACCGCGAATGCCACATCGGCGGGGATTTCCTGCTGATCTACCAGCTTGATGACCAGGCCATCAGTTTCGTGCGCGCTGGTACCCATGCTGACCTGTTTGGGGAATGATCACCGCCATGACCACGACTTATCGACTGGAAGCCTTGGCCTTGCACGAGGTCGGCGTCTTTGATGACGTGCGGTTCGACTTCAAGCCGATCGCCTCGGCCGAGGCGGATGCGCGCAAGGCCGAGATTCACCTGTTCACGGGGCCGAACGGGTGTGGCAAGAGCACGTTGCTGTATGCGATTGCGGGGATTTTCGAGCGGTCAATCTCGGAGGCACTGATCCAAACCCGGCTGCGCGACATACGCAACAGCAAGGTCACCTACTGGTTTGGATTTGCTGAGCATTGCTGGGGATCCTATGGGCCAAGTCATCCTGCGCCAGGCGATCCAATCGGTGTTGGCGCTGAATGGGCTGAGCGGTATCGCGCTGAAGTGCAGTCGTTTTCGACAGGTATGCACAGCCAGCGGTTTCCGTTCGCTGTGGTGGCGTACTCGGGTCAGCGCACCTTGCGCGAGGAGCCGCTCGGTGCGATCCAGCAGATCACCGTCTCGCCATTCGACGATGCCTTGTCGTTCGACCGAACCGTCCGGCCCGAACTGCTGATGCAGTGGATCGCCAACAACCGCGCCGAGTCTGCCTTGGCGCAAGCCGAGGGCAATGCTGCCGACGCCGCCACCTACGACCGCGCCCTGCAACGCATCGTCGATCTGATCCGCGATGTCTGTGACCTGGAGGTGGAGTTCCGCCTGCAACGCAAGCCGCTGGCGGTGACGCTCAAGGTCAACGGCGCCAGCGTTCCGTTCAGCGGTCTGCCCGATGGCCTGAAGTCGATCATCAGTTGGGTCGCCGACCTCGCGTTGCGGCTGGAGGCGATCCCGTGGGCGCAGCCGGGCGATCCGTTCGAGCAGCCGATCATCCTGCTGCTTGACGAGGTGGATATCCACCTGCACCCCAGATGGCAGCGCCGCATCCTGCCCGCGATCCAGAAACTGCTGCCAAACGCACAGGTCTTCGTCTCGACGCACTCGCCCTTCGTCGTCGGCTCGGTCGAGGATGCCTGGGTTTATCGCTTGCCCGAGCCGGGCACGGCGTCCGCCACACAGGTGATCGAGGGCATCCCGTCCGCAGCGGGCAAGAGCGTCGGGTTGATCCTCGACGAGGTGTTCGGCATCGCCGACGAGTTCGATGTCGAGACCGAGAAATCGTTCGACCGCTTCTACGCGCTGCGTGATGCCTTCATCGCTGCGCCGACCAGCGATCCAGCCAGTCTGCTAGGCGTGGCGGCTGAGGCGGCCGGGCGTGGCGAGGAGGTCGAACAGATCGTGTTGCGAGAGCTGCGCCAGACCAGCCGCATCACGGGCCGGGAGCTGCGCCTTGCATGAGCTGGTGCGTGCCGACGCGCCGCCTTGCCTGAGCGCACAAGCACCCGGCTGGACCGAAACCTTCGTGCAGGCACGACAGGTCAACGAGGCGGTGCGTTTCAGGTGGCCCAGCGATCCGTGTTACCAGGCGATCCGGGCCACCTTGCTCACCATGTCGGTACACCACTGCGCGTTCTGCGACGGGTTGCTGGGTCGAACCAGCCGCGAAACGGTGGAGCATTTCCAACCGAAAGCCGCCTTTCCTCAGTGCGCCTATGACTGGGGCAATCTGTACCCCTGCTGCGACGTCTGTCCTGATCTAATGATTTCGCACACACCGATAGGTGGAAATCACCTGGGCAACGAACGTGACGAACACGAAACGAAGAGTCTTTGACGCGAGCTTCAAGCTGCAGGTCGTGCAGATGATCCGGTCGCAGGGCCTGGGCA
>NZ_JANPAB010000001.1:0-12467 GCF_031429695.1 Sphaerotilus sp. | reverse complement strand
CGACCCCCTGGCTCTCAGCGCCTTCGTGTAGGGCGACCAGTTCTTCGTCGTGTACTTCTTCTTCGCCGGCTTGCTCATCCCGTCAGCCTACCTCACCGCTCGACCACCGGCCGGCTGGGTGGGTTGTGCAACAAAGCCGCGTGAAGCTGGCAAAGTCGATCCGGCCTTGCGTGCTAGCTTTCAACGCCGGGGAATCTTGGGAGGATTGGCAAAATCCTGACGAAGAAAACGTGACTACCAGCAAGCACAAAAGAAATCTGATCAAAACCAATCTCCTGTCTTGAGGTTAATTCCGATCAGAAACCTGTCAGCCCACCCGCCCGATCAGCAGATACTCCATCAACGCCTTCTGCACATGCATCCGGTTCTCGGCCTCGTCCCAGACGACCGACTGCGGCCCGTCGATGACATCTGCCGCCACTTCCTCGCCGCGGTGCGCGGGCAGGCAGTGCATGAACAGCGCGTCCGGCCGGGCCTGCGCCATCATCTCGGTGTCCACGCACCAATCAGCGAACGCCGTCTTGCGCGCCTCGTTCTCGGCCTCGTAGCCCATGCTGGTCCACACGTCGGTGGTCACCAGATCGGCGCCCCGGCAGGCATCGCGCGGGTTGTCGAAGACCTTGTAGCAGTCGGTCGAGCGGATGCCGGCCACCTTCGGATCGACCTCGTAGCCACCCGGCGTGCTCACATGGACCGTGAAGCCCAGAATCTCCGCCGCCTGCAGCCAGGTGTTGGCCATGTTGTTGCCGTCACCGACCCAGGCCACGACCTTGCCCTTCAGGCTGTTCATGTCA
The DNA here is from genome assembly GCF_031429695.1 of Sphaerotilus sp. Taxonomy (GTDB): domain Bacteria; phylum Pseudomonadota; class Gammaproteobacteria; order Burkholderiales; family Burkholderiaceae_C; genus Sphaerotilus. The sequence continues at coordinate 11,673 of NZ_JANPAB010000001.1, read as the reverse complement.
TAGCCGTCCGCCCCGACCGGCGCCCGGTGTTCGAGGTAGGTGAACAGGTCGGCCAGGATCTGGCAGGGGTGGAACTCGTTGGTCAGCCCGTTGATGACCGGCACGCGGCTGTGCGCGGCAAACGCCTCGATCTTGGTCTGCTCGAAGGTGCGGATCATCACCAGATCGACCATGCGGCTGATGACGCGCGCCGAGTCCTCGATCGGCTCGCTGCGGCCGAGCTGGCTGCCGTCCGTGGTCAGGTGGACGACCGAGCCGCCCATCTGGTACATGCCGGCCTCGAAGCTCACGCGGGTGCGGGTGCTCGCCTTCTCGAAGATCATCGCCAGCGTGCGGTCGGCCAGCGGCTGGTAGCGCTCGTAGTTCTTGAAGCGCCGCTTGATGATGCGGGCGCGCTCGAACAGGTAGCTGTATTCCTCGGCCCGCAGATCCTTGAACTGAAGATAGTGCTTCATGAGACTCATGCCTGGTTTCATGGGACGAAGGGGACGCATCACGCGCCGAGGAAAGTCTGGATGATCGGACAGAGGATGGCGACGATCTCGTCGGCCTCCGCAGCGGTGAGGATCAGCGGCGGCACCAGGCGGATCACGCGGTCGGCCGTGACGCTGAGCAGCAGGCCGGCTTCCATCGCGCGGGTCAGGATCTCGCCGCAGTTGCGGTCCAGCTCGATGCCGATCATCAGCCCGTAGCCGCGCACCTCGGTCACGCCCGCCAAGCCCTCCAGCTCGCGCAGCAGAGCGGCCTTCAGGTGCGCGCCCACGGTGGCGGCGTTCTGCATCAGGCCGTCCTCTTCCATGATGCGCAGCGTCTCGACGCCGGCGCGCATCGACAGCGGGTTGCCGCCGAAGGTGGTGCCGTGGTTGCCCGGCTGGAAGATCTTCGCGGCGCGCGGACCGCACACCACCGCGCCGATCGGCACACCCGAGCCGAGGCCCTTGGCCAGCGGCATCACGTCCGGCTGGATCCCGGCCCACTGGTGCGCGAACCACCTGCCCGTGCGCCCGATGCCGCACTGCACCTCGTCGAGCATCAGCAGCAGGTCGCGCTCGTCGCACAGCGCGCGCAGGCTCTTCAGGTAGTCCCAGCGCGTCGCGTTGATGCCGCCCTCGCCCTGGATGGTCTCCAGGAACACGGCGACCACGTTCGGGTTGTCGCGCACGGCGGCTTCCACGGCGGCCAGATCGTTCAGCGGCACGCGGATGAAGCCCTCGACCAGCGGACCGAAGCCGGCCTGCACCTTCGGGTTGCCAGTGGCGGACAGCGTGGCGATGGAGCGGCCATGGAACGCCTTTTCGTAGACGATGATTTCCGGGCGCTCGATGCCCTTGTCGTGGCCGAACTTGCGCGCCAGCTTCAGCGCGGCTTCGTTGGCCTCCAGGCCGGTGCTGCAGAAGAAGGCGTTGGTCAGGCCGGACAGCTCGACCAGCTTGGCGGCGAGCTGTTCCTGGCCGGGCACGTGGTAGTAATTCGAGCAGTGGATCAGCGTGGCGACCTGCTCCTGCAGCGCGGCGACGAAGCGGGGGTGCGCGTGGCCGAGCGTGTTCACGGCGATGCCGCCGAGGCCGTCGAGGTATTCGCGGCCGGTGGTGTCCCAGACTCGGCAGCCTCGGCCATGCGACAGCGCGATCGGCAGGCGGCCGTAGGTGGTCATCACATGGGGTTCGGCGATCGAGGCAGGGACAGCGGACATCGGTGGGTTCTCCGGCAGGGAGGCAAGGCTGAAAAAAACAAAGGCGCCGTCAAGGAGTCGGCGCCTGGGTGATTGTAGGGAATGCCGTTGACAGCCGACCGACAGTGGCAGCGGCGATACTCGGCCCGCGCCGACGGTCTTGCCCTGTCCCAGGGCTGCTGCGGTGCAGCACAATACGGGTTTACGTGGCAACCGCGCGAGCTTGTCACAGCAAGGCAGCAGGCAGCAGCACGTGACGACCAACATCCCCAAACCACGCGAAGTCTTCATCCAGGGCATCACCAGCGATGGCCGCACCTTCCGGCCAAGCGACTGGGCCGAGCGGCTGGCCGGCGCCATGTCGTGCTTCCGTCCGGGTGGCCAGACGGGCGGCCTGGGTGGCGCGATCGGCTATTCGCCCTACTGCATCCCCACTTCGCTGGGCAACGCCAAGTGCGTCGTCGTCAACGAGGCGCTCCGGGAAATGGAGCCGATGGCCTGGGACTTCGTGATGAACTTCGCCCGCGACAACGACCTGCAGGTGATCGAGGCCTGCCTGCTGCCCGATCCGCCGCGCAAGCCCTGAGCAACGCCGTTTCAGCGGTTTTTTCGCTCAAGTTCAGCCGATTGCAGCCGAGCACTGCACCCCATGATGGCCGGGTGAACAGCCAACCCGTCCGCGCCTGCCCCCTGATCCGCCGCCGGCGGGTCCACGCCTTCAGCGGTTTCGATCCGCGCGGCGCCGCCCACGACCACCACCTCGCCCAGACCGAAGCCCGGCGCGCCCAGCCCAGCGGTGCGCGGCTGGACATCGGCCCGCGCGTGCGCAGCGGGGCGCATCTGCACACGTGGCCCGTGCATTGCCAACCGGCCGAAGCAGGTGCCGACGCCGTCCACACCCTCCATGTGCGCATGGGCTGGGACGATCTGGTGCGGGCGCACTGGCGCCATACGCCATCGGAGTGGCTGCGCGCCATCGGCCGGGTCTACGCGGCGCTGGTGCGCGAAGTGGGTGTTTATCGGCTGTACCGGCTGCATCCGCCCGCCCTGCTGACAGCACTGTGGCCGCTGTGCGGCGGACCTGGCGGGGCGTGGCTGCTGCGCATCTACGATTTCCTGTGGCGGCTCGGGCGCGCAGAGGTGCCGGCCCTGGAGCGCCGCCGCGCCGAGTGGGTCGAGCAGATCATCGCCAGCCAGCAAGCCGACCCGGTCGATGAGGTCGTGCTGGCAGGCCACAGCGTCGGCGCGCTGCTGGCGGCATCCACGGCCGAGGCGCTGCTGTCCGACCCGCGCTGGCAGGCGCTGCAGGGCGAACGGCGCACGGCGCTGGTGACGCTCGGCGCCTGCTACGCCGGATTGACGCTGCGCGAGGGCACGGGGGCGCAGCGCTTTCGGCAGTGTCTCGCGACGCTGTCCACGAGCCGCGCGCTGGCCTGGCTGGACGTGACGGCCCGCATCGATCCGATGTGCGTCGACCAGGCCCATCCGCTGGCCGGCACCGCGGACGCGGCCGCCGGATCAGCGCTGCCAGTGCGGCGCTCCGCGCGGTTCTTCCAGATGTACACGCCGGCGCGCTGGCAGGCGATCAGCCGCGACAAGCAGCGCACGCACAGCCTCTACCTCATGACGCCAGACCGCCCGGGCAATTTCGACCTCCACGACCTGCTCTACGGCCCGCGCCCGTTCGAGCTGCACTTGCACCCTCCCCGCCCATGACCACCTCCCGGTTCTGCCCCGCCTATCCGACGCCCCGGCGGCACAAGGCCTCCGGCTGGCTGATGTTCTTCAGCGCCCGGCATTCGTGGCTGGATGCCCTCTACGAGCGCAGCTACCGCATGCAGATGGGCGAGGTGCATCTGCCGGGACTGGATCTCTACATGGTCAACGAGCCGGCGCTGGTCCGCCAGGTGCTGACCAACGCGGATGGCAACTTTCCCAAGAGCGCGCTGCTCGGCGAGGCGCTGCAGCCGCTGCTGGGCGAGAGCATCTTCACCACCAATGGTGCGCAGTGGCAGCGCCAGCGCGACATGATGGACCCGGCCTTTGCGCAGGCGCGGCTGAACGTGGCCTTTCCCGTGATGCGCGAGGCGACGGACGCCATGCTGGCCCGGCTGGCGGCCTTGCCGGACGGCGCGGAGCACGATCTCGAAGTCGAGATGACCCACGTCACCGCCGACATCATCTTCCGCACGATCTTCTCCGAGCCGATGACGGGCCCGGATGCCCACCGCGTGTTCGACGCCTTCTCGCGCTTCCAGGCGCAGGTGCCGCGGCTGATGCTGCCGTCGATCTTCGGACGGCGCTGGCTGCGCTGGCCGTGGGATGCGTGGCGCAGCCGGCGCGCTGCGCGCGAGATCCGCGGGCTGCTGGAGACGCTGATCCGCCCGCGTTTCGCCGCACACCGCGGCGGCTGCCCGGCGACGCGGCAGGACATCCTGGCGTCCTTCCTCGACGCGCGTGACTCCGTGAGCGGGGAGCCGTTTTCGTTCGAGGCGCTGGTCGATCAGGTAGCGATGCTGTTCCTGGCCGGCCACGAAACCTCGGCCAGCGCGCTGACCTGGGCCACCCATCTGCTGGCACAGGCACCCGACGTGCAGGCGCGGGTTCACGCCGAGGTGACCGCACAACTCGGCAACCGGGCACCCGCGCTGGGCGACATGAAGGCCTTGACGCTGACACGCAATGTCTTCCGGGAAACGCTGCGGCTGTTCCCGCCGGTCGGCTTCATGGCGCGCCAGACGGCGGGCAGCTGCCCGATGCGCAAGAAGCAGGTGCCCGCGGGCGCCACCGTCGTGGTCGCGCCCTGGCTGATCCACCGCCACCGCGACCTCTGGCCCGAGCCGGACGCCTTCAACCCGGACCGCTACGACGGCGACGCCTCGCGCGAAGCGCTGAAGCAGGCGTACCTGCCCTTCGGCATGGGGCCGCGGGTGTGCATGGGCGCCGCCTTCGCGCTGCAGGAGGCCACGCTGATCCTGGCTCAACTCGTGCGGCACCACCGGCTGGAGGCGGTGGCGGGCCATGTGCCGCAGCCGGTCGGGCGGCTGACGATCCGCTCGGCCAACGGGGTGCGGCTGCGGCTGTTCCGGCGCGCGATGCCCGCCGCAGAGGCTGCCGCATGAAGGAGCGGCTGGCGGGGTTCCTGCTGATGTGCGTGGTGGTGCCGATGGCGGTGTGCGGCTACCTGATGCTGGTGTGGATCGGGCTGTTCGGGCCGAACGCCCGGGGGCGCGCCGGTGTGCGGGCGCTGGACCACTTCGTCAACGCCACGGTCTTCAATGGCCATGCCTGGGAGTCGATCTCCTCGCATGCCTGGCGCGAACGCGACCAGCGTTGGGCGAACGTGGTGATCCGCGTGACCGACTACTTCCAGAAGGACCATTGCCAGCGGGCGAACAAGCGCGAACAGCCGGTGGTGGATCTGGTATTGAAGTCGCGCCTGGATCGGCAAACGATTGCCTGAACGCAAAACGGGTCAGCTTCCGAAGAAACTGACCCGTTGCTTTGTCTGGTGCGGCTGGCAGGATTCGAACCCACGACCCCTTGGTTCGTAGCCAAGTACTCTATCCAACTGAGCTACAGCCGCATTCTCGCGTCGAAATTTGATTGTTGGTGCGGCTGGCAGGATTCGAACCCACGACCCCTTGGTTCGTAGCCAAGTACTCTATCCAACTGAGCTACAGCCGCTCAAATTTCGCTGAGAGATGGATTATGGCGTGAATTGCTTGTGCATGGCAAGCAAACTCACGAATTTTTTGCCGCTTCGCGGTAGCAGCGGTGCGCGAATTCCTCGTCACCCTCGACTTCGGCAATCTCGGCCAGCGCGCGCCAGGCCTTCATCCGCAACACACCATCGGCATGCGGCGACTGGGCGGCCGATTCAAGCAGGCGGTGCGCACGGCCCCAGAGCTGGCGCTCAGCCATGGCTTTCCCGACGACAAAAGCCAGTTGCGCATCCTGCGGCAGCGATTCGACACTGGATTCGAGCAACGGCAGCCAATCGGGCGGCAGGCCCGGCAGCACCTCGGCAAAGGCATCCAGGACATCGGAACGTTCCCGCTCGCCCAGCTGCGACAGGTTCTCCCAGTGCGGGCGCAACCAGCCGCGGGCGTCCGACAAGGCTTCCAGCGTACCGGCCCGCTTGGCCGCACGCGCAGTGACGTAGGGATCGCGGCGGTCGGTGCTGTCGAGCTGCAGCCAGGTGCGGCGGAGCTGGTCGGCGTCACGCGCAGTGTCGAGGGCCTCGACCGCCAGCGAGCGCAGCAGACCCTGCGCCGCCGCCGGCGTGAAGCCCTGGTGCTTGGCGAGCATGCGCGCCGTCTTGAGTGCCTCCAGCGGCTGGCGGGCCAGGCGCGAGGCCTGTAGCTTGAGGCGCAGGGCGTGGGTGCGCCGGGCCACGCCGGCCGGCAGCAGCGCAAGCTGGTCCAGCGCGCGGTCCGCATCGCGGTCGTCCACGGCCCATTCCGCTGCCAGCAGCCGCGCGCCCTCGCCCACCGCCGAGCCACCGGGCAGATCGGCGATGAGCGCCTGTGCCCGGGAGAGCTGCTCGTTGCGGCGGGGCTGGTCCTGCAGCCGGTGCAGGCTGTTGGCCGCCACCAGGTGCGCCAGCACGGCGAAGTCGGCTTCGATGCGCAGATCCGGCGATTGCGCCCGGATCTCCAGCGCCTGCTGCGCCGCCTTGTGCGCACGGCCATAACGACCCGCGAACAGCAGCGAAAACGATTCGCGCAGCGCCTTCTGCGCGGCGTGTTCGCGCTGGCGGGTGCGCCAGGCCTTGGCCCGCTCGGGCAGGCCCACCAGGCTCGACACGGCGCCGATCACGACATAGCCCGCGCCACCGAGCATCAGCATCACCAGCACGAACACATTGATCGACACATCCACCCGCCAGGGTGACCAGTAGATCGACACCAGGCCGTCATTGGCCCCGAGCGTGCTCGCTGCCAGCACGGCGACGGCGAAGATCAGCAGCAACCAGACCACTTGGCGCATGTCCGATCCTCTTTCAGCGACCAGCCACGGCAGCAGCAGTGGCGGCCAGGGATTCGTCCGGTCGGGGAATGCCCACCAGGCGGCTTTGCGCGGCAACGGCCCGCAGCAGGTCCGCGGCGATCTGGGTGCGGCGCGCTGTGCTGTCGAAATAGGTCTGCAGCGAGCGCTGCGCGCTCTGCAGATCGACCGTCGCCGCCTCCGGCTGCCGCGACAGCAGGGACAGGCGGGCGTTGAGCAGCCGCAGCTTGAGGTTCTCGCGCAGGAACACGCCTTGCTCGGGCGCCAGCAGCATGGCCTCGGGCCGGTCGATGCGGGTCACGCGCAGCAAGCTGCTGACTTCGTCCCACACCAGACGCAGCGGCCGCTCCCAGTCCATGAGCCACTGCCGCCACAGCGGCAGATCAGCACGCGCCGGCGCCGAGGCCGCAGCCTGCTGTGACTGCGCACGCTGGGCAGAGACCACCGCACGCGCCGTGGTCGCGGACTGCGACGTCAGCGGCAACTCGTCCGCCAGGCGCACGACTTCGTCGAGCTTGATGAGCAACGAACCGATGTCCGGCACCGCCACCGCACGCACACGGTCCAGGTCGCGGGCGATGGCGCGGCGCAGCGGCTCCAGCCGGGGCTGGCTGATGCGGCCCAGTCGCTCGTCGGCGCTGCGCAGCGCGGCCATCAGGGGCTCGGCGCTGCCGGTGATGGAGCTTTGCTGCACGGCCACACGGATCGAGGCGTCGATGTCCGACACCGCGTTTTCGTCCCGCGAACGGGACATGGACAGGATCAGGGCGTCGAGCTGGTCGCGCTGCAAGGCCACTTCGGACACCCGCGCGTCCATCAGGGCCACCTTGGCCGCGGCATCGCGGGCGACGTCTTCGGCCTGCTTGGCCAGCACACGCGCCTCGGACGCCTGCTCGCTGCTGCCTTGCTGGCGCTTGACGAGTTCCATCTCCAGGGCGTGGACCCGCTGTTGCGTCTCCCAGCCCATCCAGAGACTGCCACCAGTCACCAGCGCCATGACCAGGCCGACGGGCATGGCCCAGGACGGCAAGGGGTGCGCCGGCACGGCGGCATGCACGACCATCGGCACAGCCGGGGCTGGGGCAGCCACCGGAAAAGGCGCCGCAACCGGAGCTTCCGGTGGCGGTGCGGGCGGTTCGGCGCTGACGGGAGCACCTGCGGGGGGAAATGTTTGATCGTTCACGGGCGGTGCGGGGCCGAAGTGTTCATCCCGCTGCGACGATTGTATCGACGGGGCATGGCAGCCGTGCAACGCATCACAACTGCGGACCCATTCAGCGCCAGCACGCGGCGGCCTGCACCACGGCCACTGGATCCGGTGTCACCGGCACGACCTGGTGGAAACCGCTGCACCGCGCCGTCTCGGCGATGCGCGGATGCGTGGCCAGCACCGGCACCGCCAGCACGGCGGCACGCAGCGCCGGGTCCGCCGCCGGCGCATCCGGCGCCAGCAGGTGGGCGATGCACTGCGAGCTGCTGAACAGCCAGACGTGCTGCGCCGGCTGTGCCGCCATCGCCGCCAGCGCCTCGCCCAGCGCGCCCGGCCACAGGGGCGGCCCACGCCGATAGGCCGCCAGGCACGCCACCGACGCGCCGGCCCGGCCGAGGGTGTCGGCCAGCCAGTCACGCCCGTCCTCGCCCCGCACGACCAGCACCGATTGCCCGGTCCAGTCGCGCTGCGCCAGCGCATGGGTCCAGAGCGACTCGGCATCGAAGGACGCCGCGTCCCTGGGTGGCGACACGATGCAGGCCGCGTCCACCCCCTGCGCCCGGAGCGCCGCCACCGTGCCCGGTCCGGTGGCACCGGCCCATGCCGTGTCCGGCCAGCGCAGGCCCGCAGGCCGGGCCGCAAAAAACGCCAGCACCGCATTCGGGCTGACGAACATCACCAGGCGATGCCGGGACAGCACCATCCAGGTGCGCGCCACGCCTTCATCGAACGCGGCGGCCCGTTCGATGCGCATCAGCGGCAAGGCGCGTGCGGCCTGACCCAGTGCCTCCAGCCGGGCAACCCACTCGTCGGCCTGCGGTTGTGGCCGGGTCACTACCACGGTGAGGGTCATGCCGCCGCCAGCGCCTCGGCCGCCGCCAGATAGCGCAAACCACCACCATCGCGCAGCAGATGCGCCACCGACAGGCCCAGGGCTTCGGCGCCCGCGACGTCGGTCACGGCCGCATCGACTTGCGCCATCAGCAGCGGCTGCGCCGCGTCGGTCGGATGTCCCAGGCGGGCCTCCAGCACCATCGTCGCGCCACGCCAGGTCACGTGCGCGGCCAGCGGCATGCTGCAACTGCCCCCCAGCGCGCGCGATACCGCCCGCTCGGCATGGACCGCTAGCCAGGTCGGCGTGTCGATCAGCGTCGCCAGCGCCTCGCGCAGCGCCACGTTGTCCGTGCGCACCTCGATGCCGAGCGCGCCCTGCCCCGCCGCCGGCAGCATCACCGCCGGATCGATCACCGCCCGGATGCGCGACGCCAGCCCGAGCCGCTTCAGCCCCGCAGCCGCCAGCACGATGCCGTCGTACTGGCCCTCGTCGAGCTTGCGCAGGCGCGTGTCGAGGTTGCCCCGCAGCGGCTGCACGTCCAGATCCGGCCGCACCGCCTTGAGCTGCACCACGCGGCGCAGGCTCGATGTACCGACCTTCGCGCCCGGCGGCAAGGCCTGCACCGACTCGAAACGGCTCGACACCCACGCATCGCGCGGGTCTTCGCGCTCCAGCACGGTACACAGCGTGAACCCCTCGGGCAGCTCCATCGGCACGTCCTTGAGCGAATGCACGGCCAGGTGCGCGCGGCCCTCTTCCAGCGCGACTTCGAGTTCCTTGACGAACAGGCCCTTGCCGCCCACCTTGGACAGCGCACGGTCAAGGATCTGGTCGCCGCGGGTCGTCATGCCCAGCAGATCGACCGTCCAGCCGAAGCGCGCCTGCAGCAGCGCCTGGACATGCTCGGCCTGCCACAGGGCGAGTCGGCTTTCACGGGTGGCGATGGTGGTGGTGCTGGAAGGCGACAGTGTGTTCATCCCGACATTCTCCCGCATCACCACGGGGCCTCCGGCCGCACCGGCTGGCCCCGAACTTGCTGAATTCGTTCTACGATCCAAAATCCGCGATGCTAAAATTTATCGCGTAACCAGATTACCAATCTTCTGACATCGAGGTTTCAATGCCCCGCGCCGCCCGTTCCCGCTCGCCCGGCCCCGTTGCCGCTCCAGACACCGTGGTCGAGGCCAGCTCTCCGGCCGACGCAGCCGAGAAGAACCGCCCGCTCGTCGAGGACATCCGCCTGCTCGGGCGCCTGCTCGGCGACGTGATCCGCGAACAGGAGGGCAAGGCCGCCTACGAGCTGGTCGAGAAGATCCGCCAACTCTCCGTCGCCTACCGCCTGAAGCAGGACGCCACCGCCGGCAAGGCGCTGGACCGGCTGCTGAAGAACCTCTCGGTGGACCAGACTGTCAGCGTCATCCGCGCCTTCAGCTACTTCTCGCACCTGGCCAACATCGCCGAGGACCGCCACCATGTGCGCCGCCGCGACGTGCACGAGCGCCAGGGGCACCTCCAGGAAGGCTCGCTGGCGATGACCTTCGAGCGCCTGGCCGACGCCGACATCCGCGCCGACGACATCGCCCGCACGCTCGACCACGCACACATCTCGCCCGTGCTGACGGCGCACCCGACCGAGGTGCAGCGCAAGTCCATCCTCGACGCCGAACGCGCCGTGGCCGAGCTGATCGGCGAGCGCGACGGCCTGCACACCGCCCGCGAGCGCAGCGACAACGAGACCATGCTCACCGCCCGCGTGACCCAGCTCTGGCAGACGCGCATGCTGCGCTACACCAAGCTGACCGTCTCGGACGAGATCGAGAACGCGCTGTCCTACTACCGCAGCACCTTCCTGCGCCAGATCCCGAAGATGTACCGCGAGGTCGAGAACGCCCTGCCCGGCCGCCCGATCGCCAATTTCTTCCGCATGGGCAACTGGATCGGCGGCGACCGTGACGGCAATCCCTTCGTCACCGCCGAGACGCTGAAGCTCGCGCTGTCGCGGCAGAGCGAAACCGTGCTGCGCCACTACCTGACCGAGGCGCACGAGCTGGGCGCCGAGCTGTCGATGTCGCTGCTGCTGGCGCCGATCACGCCCGAGATGACCGCGCTGGCCGAGCGTTCGCCCGACCAGAACGCGCACCGCGAAGACGAGCCGTACCGCCGCGCCCTGATCGGCGTCTACGCCCGGCTGGCCGCCACCCTGCACGCACTGACCGGGACCGAAGCCCTGCGCCACGCGGTCGCGCCGCAGAACCCATACGCCTCGGCCGGCGAGTTCCTGGCCGACCTGAAGGTGATCGAAGCCTCGCTGAAGCACCACCACGCCCAGGCCCTGATCGCGCCGCGTCTGGCGCCGCTGATGCGGGCGGTGGAGGTGTTCGGCTTCCACCTGGCGACGGTGGACCTGCGCCAGAGTTCGGACAAGCACGAAGAAGTCGTGGCCGAACTGCTGCGCACGGCCCGCATCGAGGCCGACTACAGCGCGCTCGACGAGGCCAGCCGGCGCGAGCTGCTGATGCGCATGCTGAACGACGCGCGTTCGCTGCGCGTGATCGGCGCGGAGTATTCCGAGCACGCCCGCAGCGAGCTGGCGATCTTCGAGACGGCGCGCACCATGCTCGCCCGCTACGGTCGCCACGCGCTGCGCCACTACATCATCAGCCACACGGAGGACGTGAGCGACCTGCTCGAAGTGCTGGTGCTGCAGAAGGAGGTCGGCCTGCTGCGTGGCACGCTGGACAGCGGCGCGGCCGTCAACGACCTGATCGTCGTGCCGCTGTTCGAGACCATCGGCGACCTGCGCAATGCCGCGCCGATCATGCAGCAGTTCTACGCGCTGCCCGGGGTGGCCGCCTTGGTGCAGCGGTCCGGGGCGGAGCAGGACATCATGCTCGGCTACTCGGACAGCAACAAGGACGGCGGCTTCTTCACCAGCAACTGGGAGCT